>NZ_JASBOD010000002.1:0-544188 GCF_047459735.1 Corynebacterium sp. c25Ua_89 | reverse complement strand
GGCTGGCGTAAGCAACTCGCTGCTTTCCGCTATCCATCTCGTATTCCCAGATGGCATGGTCGGGGCGATACTCCGGAAAACCGGTCTCGCCGGTGCAGGTAAATTCTTGCAGCCAGCGGTTGAGCCTTTTCGTGGAGTCGTTGTTGTGCACGCCGAAGAGATAGCGCAGCTCGGCGCAGTGGAGTGCCGGGCCATCGGCGCGGGTGAATTCGATCATCCAGGTAGGGCCAGGGGCGTCGGCGCCTGCTTGTGTCACCCAGCGGCGAATATTGCCATCGCCAATCATGCGGCCCAGCGGGCGGGTTTCGTCCAAATAGTTGGCCACCTGCATCCAGGTATCTACCGAGTTGCGTGGGAAGCCGAACTTGGGCGCGAGATAGCGCGCGATAAGCCTGCGGAACGGGCTGGCGTCGGCCTTCTGTGCGGAGGCTACGTCGTAGAACTCATCGCGGGTAGAGCCGAGCACCAGCGGGATGTCGGCGAGCTCGCGGGCGTCGAAAGGCGCGGGGCCCAATGCCATGCCGTACTTGTACTTCTTTGCAAACTTGCGGTAGCCCGCCTCGAGCTTTTCTTGTGGCAGGCTCTCTAGCGAGCCGCGGGTAATCGCGGTGCCCATGGCTTGGCGCAGCGTGGCCTTGCGTTCCTCGAAGGGCTGCAACGGGAAGGCCGGGGAAAGCGCGACAACGCGGCGGAAAGCGCCACGGTAGTGGTCGCGGCGCATCAGCCACAACGCGGTGGTGGCGCCGGCTGATTGGCCGATGAGCGTGACGTTAGTGGGGTCGCCGCCGAAGGACTCGATGTTGCGCTGAATCCATTCGAGCGCCAGCTGGCAATCATCGATGCCGCGGAAGCGGAAGGCCTCGTCGTCGCGGAACTTCGCAAAGCCTGGCAGCCCCACTCGGTAGCCCACCTGCACCTGCACGATTCCGGCCTGCGCGTTGGCGGTGCCTTCGGCGCGTGGATCCTCGTGGGTGCCATGCTCGTAGCGCCCGCCGTGGATGTAGACCAACACTGGGGTATCCGTGGTCTCGGCAGGCGCGGTGATAGTCAGCGCAACCGCCTCCGGACGCGGAACACGTGCGTCCTGGTCGCGAGGTGCCTGAAGCGGCCGCGCATCGGCGAAGTCGCTGGGGATCTCCGAATAGTCCACGGAGTGGAAGTAATTGACCGTATCTGTGGTGTATCCGGTGATCGTGCCTGCCGGGCAAGTGACGTGAACTGGCGTGTTAGTCATACGGGCTAGAGTACTCGGCTAAAATCCCGCTTTATGGAATGGTGGACAAATTTGACCGGTGCTCTATCGCAGGCGATGGTGCAGGCGCCGGTATGGCTGCAAATGCCGGTGCTCATCGTGGTGGCGGTGCCGCTGCTTGCGCTTGCAGCCTGGGCATTGATGTTCGCCATCGACTTCACAGCCCGCCACCTGAAGGGGCCGAAGAAGACTTCCACTTCCGCCACCCGCTAAGCTTGGAAACCATGTCAACGTCCGAAGATCCGCGCGAAGGCCTCTGGGATCCCGAACGCAATCAAACTCCTGCACCCCGCAAGCGCGCCCTGCCAAAGTCACGCGTCAGCCTGACGCTGTGGACGATGATCGCGCTCGTCGTGGTGGTGGCAATCATCGGCCTGTTTATTTAATCGCCGCGGCGGGCGCTAGCGCGTGCCATTTTCTGGAACAACTCGTTGCTTTCCAAGTCCTCAATGAGCACGGGCGTGCCCGTGGAATCACACAACGGCACGCACCAGTTGGGGTAGAGATCCTTCGTGGTGCCGGGCTGATTCTGCGCGCGAACGTCGCCCACCATGTCCACCAGGCTCGTACTCGTTAGCGCCGAAGGCGTGCCGGCGATGTAGCGGTGCAAAGCCAAGACAACCTCTTCCTCTGGCTCGCGCCGCGGCAGCAGCCCGGTGCGCTCCACCTCATCCAGAAGCCGCGCCTGCCACTTGCGGTCATCTGCTACTTCCTCGGCCACGGAGCGGGTGAGCACGCCCAGCCGTGCACGCAGCGCGATATGCTCGCCGCGCAGATAAGCCAGGGTCGGCGGAAGATCATGCGTGCCCACGGAGGCAAGCGCCAAGCGGCGATATGCGTGCTGCGGCAAGGGCGACTCGTTATCCTCGGCGCGCTCGAACCACACGATGGAAGTTCCCAGCACCCCGGTCTCTGCCAGCACATGCTGAATCCACGGCTCGAGAGTGCCCAAGTCCTCGCCCACGAGCACCGCTCCTGCCCGCTGGGCCTCCAGCGCGAGAATGCCGAGCATGGCCTCGTGGTCGTAATAGACATAGGTGCCGTTCTGCGGCGACGTCATGCGCGGAATCCAAAACAAGCGGAACAACCCTAAGATGTGGTCCACCCGCACGCCGCCCGAGTGACGCAGGATGGTCTGCAACATCTCTCGCCACGGCCTATAGCCCGACTCCGCCAGGCGCACCGGGTGCCACGGCGGCTGGGACCAGTCCTGGCCCTGCTGGTTGTAATCATCAGGCGGGGCACCCACGGAACTCTGCGGCGCGAGGTACTCGGCGAGGTTCACCGCGTCCGCGCCACCCGGGTGCACGCCCACGGCTAGGTCGGTGACCAACCCGATGCGCATGCCCGCCTCCTTGGCGCGACGCTGCGCGGCAGCCAACTGCTCGTCGCACAAGAACTGCAGCCAGGCATAAAAACGCGCGAGTTCGCCGGCCTCTTCCTCCACCGCGTGACGCTGGCCCGTGCGCAGCGAAAGCTCTTGCTCGGCACACCAGCGCGCGAAGTCCTGTAGGCCTTTTCCTTCTGCCTGCTGGAATTCCAAGAACTTATTTTGGCGCTCAGCAGAAAATTCCTGGTTATAGAGCTCTCTTAATACCTGGAGCTTGGCTTCGTAGATGCAATCGCGCTCAATTTCAGCGGCACTGCGGTTGCGCTCGCGGAACTCGGCAGCGAGCTCGTGGACGTCGTCAAGCAGCTCCGGGGAAAGCTGCTGCAGCTCCGGAATGGACTCGATGTTGAGGTAGAGCGGATTGATAAAACGCCGCGTGGTGGGAAGATACGGCGAATCCTCTACAGGCGGCACCGGCTCGGCGGCATGCAGGGGATTAATCAGCAGAAAATCGGCGAAAGGCGCCACGGTCTGTGCCAGGCGCCCCAAATCCTGGAAGTCGCCGATGCCCCAGGAATTTTCCGAGCGCACCGAATACAGCTGCGCCATCACGCCTGCGGCAGGGCGCTCTAAGTACGGGTCAGCAGTGTTAAGGCGTGCCGGGGTGATGATCAGCGGGCATGAATGCGCGCCTATGCCCGGCGAGGACATTTGGATTTCGTGAAAGCCCAGCGGCAGATCACCCGGAATGTGGAAGGTGGCCTCGCCCCAGTGGGTACCGGCGACGTCGGCAGGCGGGGCGTTGTTTTCGTCCTGATAGACCTGGCGGAGCTGCCCATCTTCGAGCTCTACCTGGATATCCACCGGCTGGCCCGCATGCACGTGCACGAGGAATTGCTTCTCGACGCCCTCTTTAGCCACCACGCACGGCGGCAACGGGCGCGATGCCCGCTCTAAGTAATCCTCGTAGAGCAGGTGCGTCAGGCGCTCCTCGCTCGCGCGGTCTTCCACCACCACGCCCAATGCGCGCAGGGTATAGGCGATTGTTTCATCCGTTACATAAATGGGGTAGCCGGATTGGGAGGAGTACTTGGCGGCAACGCCATGGCGCTGGGCGAGTTCTTCGAGCAGTTCACGCGTAGTCACATGCCACATTCTGCCACGGCTTTAGGTCACACGTCGGGGTATCGGTTGATAGAGTGGGCTGGAGTTATATAGATGTGCGAAAGGATATCCAGTGACTATGCAAGAAGCGCACACTCCTGCAAAGTTTGAAATCGAAGACGGTGAAACCTGTCTAACCCGCATGATGGCCACGGCGAAGGCGCGCCCACACGGCGTGATGTTTACCCGCCCGGCCAGCTATGAGTGGGTTAACGTCACTGCCAAGCAGTTCGTCGAAGAGGTCTATGCAGTTGCAAAGGGCCTTATTGCCGCTGGCGTGGAGCAGGGAGATCGCGTGGTCTTGCTGTCAAACACCCGCTACGAGTGGTCGCTTCTGGATTTCGCAATCTGGGCTGCCGGCGCAGCTTCGGTGCCCATCTACCCATCCTCCTCGCTGTCCCAGGTGCAGTGGATCGTGGAGGACTCCGGCGCGGTGCTGGCGATTACTGAATCGCGCGAGCACTCTGAGCTGGTGGCGCACCTGAAGCTGCAGGAGGACGGCAAGCCGGCGCTGAAGAATTCGCCTTCGCAGCTGCGCCGCATCCTGGAGATCAACTCCTCGGCCATCGATACTTTGATGTTTGAGGGCCGCGAGCTTTCCGACGACGTCGTTGACGCCCGCATCGCTGCCACCAAGACCGATGACCTCGCGTCTTTGGTCTATACCTCCGGCACCACCGGCCGCCCGAAGGGCTGCATCCTGACCCACCGTAACTGGCTGGCGGAGACTTTGGGCCTGCTGACCAACCCGATTGGCGGCATCGCCGTGCCGGGCAACCACGTGTTGACCTTCCTGCCGCTGGCCCATGTGCTGGCGCGTGCAGTATCCCTGGCCGTTGCCATGAGCGGTGCTTCGCAGAATCACTGGTCTGACTTCAGCACCATCACCATCGAGTTCCAGCGATCCCGCCCGAACCTGATTCTGGGCGTGCCGCGCGTATTCGAAAAGGTGCGCAACGGTGCGGCTTCCAAGGCCAAGGAGGGCGGCCCAATTAAGGCGGGTATCTTCCGCGAGGCCGAGAAGGTGGCCATCGAGTATTCCCGCGCGCTGGATACCCCGGAGGGTCCGGATCGTTTTCTGCGTGCAAAGCGCCAGCTCTTTGACCGTTTGGTCTATTCGACCATCCGTAATGCCATGGGCGGCGAGGTGCGCTACTGCATCACCGGTGGCTCCGCGATGAGCCATGACCTTCTGCACTGGTTCCGCGGCATCGGCGTGACCGTCTACGAAGGCTACGGCCTTACCGAGGTTGCGGCAGCTGCAGCCGTGAACTTTGAGGATCTGAAGATCGGCACCGTTGGCCCGCCACTGGAGGGCACCACCATCCGTGTCAACGAAGACGGCGAAATCTTGATCAAGGGCGACATCGTCTTCAAGGGCTACTGGAACAACCCGGAGGCCACCGCGGATGCGCTGGAAGATGGCTGGTACAACACCGGCGACTTGGGCGAAATCATGGATTCCGGCCACGTTGTCATCACCGGCCGCAAGAAGGACCTCATCGTTACTGCAGGCGGCAAGAACGTCTCCCCAGGGCCGATGGAGGACATGCTGCGTGCACACCCGCTTATTTCCCAGGCGATGGTCGTGGGCGACGGCAAGCCATTCATCGGTGTGCTGCTGACCCTGGATGAGGACCAGCTCAAGCGATGGAAGGCTGACCACAATATCCCGGCCAACCGTTCCATGCGCGAGGTGTCTACCGACGCCACGCTGCGTGCGGAAATCCAGGACGCTATCAACCAGGTCAACACCACTGTCTCCCATGCGGAGGCTATTAAGAAGTTCTACATTCTGGAATCTGACCTGACTGAGGAAGACAACGAGCTGACCCCAACGATGAAGGTCAAGCGCTATGTCGTGGCACAGCGCTACGCTAACGCGATTGACCACATCTACTCGAAGAAGCAGTAGGCATCTAGGGCCGGCGGGTGATTCGCCGGCTCCCCGCAATTTTCAAGTCTGTGAGTTTGTTCGGAGTGTCGCGCAGATCGTTCACAGGATCTGGAATAAAGTCAGCACTCGTTACAGAGAAGTCTCAACCTCAACTAGAGGTTAGTTTGCGGAAAGGACCGGCATGCACAAAATCGCCGCCGAGCTACGTCACCGCGAGCTGACCCAGGAGATTTACAACATCGGCGACGAAGTTGTCGAGTATATCGAGCACCTCATCGAGGCGATTGAGGATTGGGACGATGAACTCGCACTGGACTGCCTGGCGGAACTCGGCGACATCGTCGAGGACGCCCGCATTGATTCCGGACGCTGCGTAGGCGAACTGATTGGCCTGCGCCACGCGCTGGTCTCAGGGGTGCGCTCGGGTACTATCTCCGCCGCGGCATCTGGCAACAACGATATCGCCGAGCCAGAGCAGCTCACCGCGCGCAGCCTGGATGCTGCCTTTGCGATTGATTCCCCGACCATCGTGGTCTCCGAGCTCGCTGCCACGCTGCGCGGCCGCACTGGGGCGGTGGCGGATTACCTGCGCGAGCTGGTGGATTATGTGCTCGGCCAAACCGACGCCGTGGCCCGCAACTTGGACATGATTTCCCTGCCGCACCTGTACAAGCGTGCCGGTCAATCCGCGCTCATCGCGGTGCAGGCTTGGCGCCATACCGTCGTCGAAGCCCACCCAGCCTACGTGCGCACGATGCGTGGTCACAACCCGCCGCCGTTCTTAGAAGAGCGTGCCCGCGTTAACGCTGTGGTTGCCCGCGTGCGTGCCAAGCGCGAAGCCGCGCGACAGGCCGCGACTACCGCTTAAGAGCCAATAAATAGACTTCCTTGTTGCCAACACACAAGGAGACACCAACACCGCCGATTCCCTCGTTCGGCGGTGTTTGTCTTTTCTAGCTCGCCTTAGCCGCGTGCGCCTGCGCCACCATGTGCAGCGTCCTCCGGCAGGTATCTGGATCTTTGGCTAGTTGCTCGGGCGTAAATTGAACTACTCGGTATCCCAAGGAGCGCAGGTATGCCGTGCGGCTCGAGCGCCGCGATAGGACCGCTTGCGGGCCAATCTCGACAATAATGGACTCTTCGACGAGCAATGCCTCGATGCCAGGCGCCACGCGTTGCCGCGGCTTGGCGTCTAAGCCCAGCTCCACAGCCAGTGCGCGCACGAGTGACTCGAAAGGCGAGCGCGATAGGGAGCTGGCGCAGGCAATCGCCTTGCGGGCTGCTGCGGCATTATGCACGCGCCCTAAGTCATCGACTTCGGCTTGCAGCTGGGCAGGGCTAATACCCATGTTTAACGCCGAGTCTGCGGCGATGAGGCCGTGGCGGAAGCCGTGGTAACGCGCGACGTCGGCAACCGCGCGGGCAATGCTAACCACGCGCGCACCGTCGATGGTTTCTACGTCCCCGACCATGGTCTTGCGGTAGCGGCGTCCCGGCGCATGGCGGTTGTGGCGGGGCAGGCTGCCGCAGGGAAGCGCTAGCTCGACCGGGTCTTCGGGGCAGGGGAGCAGCCAAAGGTCATGCAGGAGTGCGGCGGACTTGCTAATCAGTACCGCGGTATAAGAGCTGCGGGCTATGGCTATGCATTCGAGGCGCTGGCGTTCGACGGCGGAAAGCGCTAAGTATTTCTCGCGGTCTACGGCCATGCGCGGTGCTAGCTGCAAAAGTGTGCCGGATTTAAGGTCGTCGGACGTGGCGGGTTTGGCAGGGTGGATGGTCTCAAGAGTGGTCATGGCACTAGTTTCGCCCGCCGCGGGTGTGTAGCTCTAGAGACAATTTTGAAAGCTGTGGATAACTTGTTGGCGGCGTCAACAAATGGGTGTGAAATCTTGTGGCTGAACCCCCAGCCCTAGAAAACCAGCCCTGGAAACCCAGACGCCGTGGTCGCGAAAAAATATTTTTCAACTCTGAAAATCGCGACCACGGCGTCTGGGCTTCCAGGGCTGGGTATTTGCGGGGAAGGGGTAGGGGAAGCGGGAAAGGGGGCAGGAAGGAGGGCTGGGCGCTAGTTGGCCAAGTCCAACTGCTCCGTAATCTGCGGCCATAGCTGGCCCATGATGTCATCCCACGTCAGAATCCACATCGCTTTATCCTTGTCCGCCTTGCCCACGGCCACGAGCTGCTCGTTGCGAGCGCGCATGTGGTCCAAGGTCTTCTGGACAGTCAGCGAGGAGGAAACCGTCAGCGCGGGGCGGGAGAACTCGAGCACTGGCGTGTCCGGTTCGGCGAGGAGCGTATCGCGCACGTGCACGATGCGCGGCACGCGGGAATCCTTCGGGAAGACCAGCACGCGCATGATGGACTTGCGGGTGACCAAGTCATGGAGTTCAGCCACCGTAGCGTCGGGGGACAGCGGGACGACCTGGGAGCCGTGCTCGCGAGCCAGCGCGCCAACGGTAGAGGCCTCCAACTCAATTACGCCGGTGATCTGGTTCGCCGAATCATCGTCCAGAGTGCCCGTCTCGCGGGAATGCTCCACCAAGTGGCGCAGGGTATCCGCGTCGTAGCCGGCGGCACCGGCCCTGTCGACGGGCTCCTCGCCAGTCCAGCGCACCATCGCATTCGCCATGTGGTTAATCCACTTCAGAAGCGGGCGGAAGAGCCAGATGAAGCCGCGGGCAGGAACCGCGATGAGCTGCAGCGCGGTCTCCGGGTGGGTAATCGCCCAAGACTTCGGAGCCATTTCGCCGATGACCAGGTGCAGGAAGGTCACGATGAACAGCGCCAAAATAAACGAGACCACGTCGGCCACGCCCAG
Organism: Corynebacterium sp. c25Ua_89; assembly: GCF_047459735.1. Classification (NCBI taxonomy): domain Bacteria; kingdom Bacillati; phylum Actinomycetota; class Actinomycetes; order Mycobacteriales; family Corynebacteriaceae; genus Corynebacterium; species Corynebacterium sp. c25Ua_89. The sequence goes on along the minus strand of NZ_JASBOD010000002.1, from coordinate 535,727 downwards.
CGGCAGGCCGAGTGCCTCTAGCGGGGTCATGAGCAGGTGGTGGACCCACGGCTTGGTCACTGCACCCAGCACGAAGGTCGCCGCCGTAATACCCAGCTGCGCGCCGGCGAGCATGATGGTCAGTTCGTTCAAAGAGCGCAAGCCCGAGCGCGAGGTGCGGGAGGTCTCAGCGGTTTCTTCCAATCGGTTGCGGCGCGCGCCCATCATCGAAAACTCGATGATGACGAAGAAGGCCGAGGCGGCGATGATGACAAGCGTGATGAGGAGGTTAAACCACCAAGTATCAGTCATTAGCTCTCCTCCTCCGTTTGATCGGCGTATTCCTCAATGAGCTCCAGTGCCAAGGTCGCCGGCACGTGGCGGTCAATCTCCTCGACACGCATGTGCAGCTTTCGCACTGGGGCGTCGTCGCGCTCTACCCAGTCATCCGGCTCCGCCTCGAGCTCGATCGTGTACTCCTCGCCCTCCTCAGGCAGCGCGCCGGAGTGGGAAATCAGCAGGCCGGCCACGGTCTCGAAGTCGCCTTCCGGCAGATCGTGGCCGATGGCGCGCTCGATTTCGTCAATCGGTGTATCGCCATCGACGAGCCAGTGGGACTCATCCTGCTCGGTGATTTCCTCGGTCTCTTCGATGTCGTGCTCGTCGCTGACATCGCCCAGGATCTCCTCGGCTAGGTCTTCCATGGTCACGATGCCGACGAAGCCGCCGTACTCGTCGATGACGCAGGCCAGCTTGTCGTTGGCGTCGCGCAACTCGGTCACGACGTCGGGAAGCGGCATGAGCTCTGGCACCACAACGGCGGGCTGCATGATCTCGGTGGCCGCGGTGGCGTCGGGAAGCTGCGTTCCCAGCACGTCGAACAAGTGCACCACACCGATGGGGTTGTGTTCATCGTCGATGATGGGGTAGCGCGTGTGATCCGTGGACATCATCTCGCGAACCTCGCCGATGGTGGTCTGCGGATCGATGACGTCGACGCGGGAACGCGGAATCATCGCGTGCTCGACGTCGTGTTCCGGGAAGTCCAACAGGCGGTCCAACACGAGGTAGGTTGCCTCGTCGATGTCGCCGGCCTCGTGGGAGGCATCCACGATGGACTCGAGATCATCGGTGGTGGCGGAAGAATCCACGTCTTCTACAGGCTCGATGCCGAAGACCTTCAAGATCGCATTCGAGGCGTACTCAAAGAAGTGAATAAGCCAGCCGAAAATGCGCAGGTACCACATGGTGGAGGTGGACAAGAACAACGCCGTCTTCATCGGAGCTGCGATGGTGTAGTTTTTGGGGAATAGCTCCGCAAAGAGCATCGTGGCGATGGTGGAGATGAAAAGTGCTGCCACCGTGCCGATGGTGATGGAAACGCCGGCGGGAATGCCCACGCCGCCCAGCAGCTCACCCAAGCCGCGGCCCACCAGGGGTTCGGCCACATAGCCAATCAGCAGGCCCGTGATGGTGATGCCCAGCTGGGCACCGGAGAGCATGAAGGAGGTGCGCTGGGTAATTTTCAGGGCACGCTCAGCTGTCTTATTGCCCTCGGAAGCCATGGAGCGCAGTTGTGCGCGGTCCACCGACATGAAAGAAAATTCTTGCGCAACGAAGTACGCGTTCGCGACGATAATCAGGCCAATGACCAGAAATCCCGCCAAAATCATAAGGATTGCTTGCACCATGGCCTACCCCGCCTGCCATTCGGTGAGGCGGGGACATCGACTCGGAGGTTCCACTGAAGCTGCCTTTCTATTTATGGGAAACTGCAGAATAGATTACATCCTTCAACGTACCGGTGGGTATTTAGTTCCCGGCCCAAGCTAGCCTAGAGGGCATGTCTCAAGACTTTGGCCTCTATATTCATGTCCCGTTTTGTTCCTCGCGGTGCGGGTATTGCGATTTCAATACCTATACCCCAGGTGAGCTGGGTGGCGATCTGACCGCCGCATACCTGGACGCTCTCGAGTGCGAGCTGGGCATGGCGGCGCAGCAGGTGGGAAGGCCGGCGCAGACCGTATTCATTGGCGGCGGCACGCCTTCGATGTTGGGCGCCGAGGGCCTTAGCCGCATTCTGGCCCGTGTGAAAGAGACTCTTGGTTTGGCCCCAGGGGCGGAGGTGACCACGGAATCGAATCCGGAGTCGACGGACCCGCGCTATTTCGAGCAGCTGCGCGAGGCGGGGTTTACGCGCATTTCGCTGGGCATGCAGTCGGCGTCGGATAGCGTGCTGCGAGTGCTTGAGCGTGCGCATACCCCGGGCCGGGCTTTCGACGCCGCGTGTGAGGCCCGCGCCGCAGGTTTCGAGCACGTAAATCTGGACATGATCTATGGCACGCCCACTGAGACTGACGACGACGTGCGGCTTACCCTTGACCGCGTCCTCGAAACGGGAGTCGACCACGTCAGCACGTATTCGCTCATCGTGGAAGACGGCACCCGGATGGCGCGCAAGGTGAAAAAGGGAATCTTGCCTGCACCCGACGAGGACGTGCTGGCGAGGCGCTATGAGGCCGTCTCTGCGACGCTCGAAGCGGAAGGCTTCGAGTGGTACGAGGTCTCCAACTGGGCCAAGCCCGGCGGCGAGTGCGAGCACAACCGCATCTACTGGGTCGACGGCAACTGGTGGGGCGCGGGCCCTGGCGCGCACTCGCATTTGAACGACGAGCGCTTTTATAACGTGAAGCTGCCGCGCCGCTACATCGAGATGCTAGGCCGCGGCGAGTTGCCGGTGAAGGAACGCGAGGTTTTAACCGAGGCCGATAGGCACACCGAGAAGGTCATGCTTGGCATGCGCCTGCGCGAGGGCATTCCGGCTGGCTGGCTGGGCAGCGGCGCGGAGCCGGTCATCGCGGACTACATCTCCCGTGGGTTGCTGCAGCGCGCCGGCGACCGGCTGTGCTTGACCAAGCCGGGGCGCCTTTTGGCAGACGGCATCATCACCGACTTGTTGGTTGCCGAGGAAGCTTAAAGGCCACGGCGAAGGTAGGTAACATAGGGCGCATGTCCAATTCCACTGATGCTCGCCGCCGCGAGGTATTGCGCGCCATTGTGGCGGACTATATTGCCTCCCAGGAGCCCGTGGGGTCCAAGTCCCTGCTGGAGCGTTATCAGCTGGGCGTTTCCTCCGCCACCATCCGCAACGATATGGCGGTGCTGGAATCGGAGGGCCTGATTGCCCACGAGCACACCAGCTCCGGGCGCGTGCCCACGCAGAAGGGTTACCGCCAGTTCGTCGATTCGCTGCACGACGTAAAGCCCTTGTCTGCGCCGGAGCGCCGCGCCATGCTGACCTTCTTGGAAGGCGGCGTCGACTTGGAGGATGTCCTGCGCCGTTCCGTCCAGCTGCTTGCTCAGGTGACCAAGCAGGCGGCGGTGGTGCAGATGCCCAACCTCAAGGTTTCGCGCGTGAAGCACTGCGAGGTCGTGGCGCTTTCGCCAGTGCGCCTGTTGTTGGTGCTCATCACGGATAACGGGCGCGTCGACCAGCGCAACGTCGAGCTCGACAGCGTCATTGACCCACTGCAGACCGCACGCCTACGCGACGTCCTCAACAACGCCCTGGAGGGCAAGACGCTAACCGACGCCTCGGTGGAACTTGCCAGCCTCGTCGAAACCTCCCCGCTGGACATCCGTCCGCACGTGCTCAATGCCGCTACTACTCTCATTGAGACGTTGGTGGAGCGACCCTCCGACCGCCTGATCATGGCTGGTACCTCTAATCTCACGCGTATCGCGCGAGACTTCCCAGAAGGGCTGCCCTCGCTCATCGAGGCTCTCGAAGAGCAGGTGGTTGTATTGAAGCTTTTGGCTCGCGTGCCGGACTTGGGCAACGTCTCCGTCGTCATCGGTGAAGAGAATGAGGAGGACAAGCTGCGGCAGGCATCCGTCGTCGCTACTGCGTACGGCGCCGGCAATGAAACGTTGGGCGGCTTGGGCGTTGTGGGCCCGACTTATATGGACTATTCGGGAACAATCTCGAAGGTGGCTGCTGTTGCACGCTATGTAAGCGAAATTCTGGCCGGCGAGTAAGCTGGCACGGAAACTTTTCCCAGTGACTCTAGTTTTAGATAAGGACTTTCATTAAGTGGCTCGTGACTATTACGGCATCCTTGGTGTAGAAAAATCCGCAACCGACGCCGAAATTAAGAAGGCCTACCGCAAGCTCGCCCGCAAATATCACCCAGACGTAAACCCGGGCGATGAAGAGGCGGCGGAGAAGTTCCGCGAGGCCTCCCTCGCGCAAGAGGTGCTCCTGGATCCGCAGAAGCGCCAAATCGTTGACATGGGCGGCGACCCCATGGAAGAGCGTGGCGCTGCCGGCGGCGGCTTCGGCGGTGGTTTCGGTGGCGGCCTGGGCGATATCTTCGCTGAGTTCTTCGGCGGTGGCGCAGGTGGCTCCCGCGGCCCGCGCTCGCGCGTGCAGCCGGGCAACGACGCCCTGCTGCGCACCACCATTAGCCTAGAAGAGGCCTATTCCGGCCTGAAGAAGCAGGTCACCGTCGATACCGCTGTGCTCTGTGACCGCTGCGAGGGCACGGGTTCTGCCTCCAAGTCCAAGCCAGTTACCTGTGATGGTTGTGGCGGCATGGGCGAGGTTCAGGAGATGCAGCGCAGCTTCCTAGGCAACGTTATGACCTCCCGCCCGTGCCCGAAGTGCCAGGGCTTCGGTGAAGTCATTACTGATCCTTGTAATCACTGTGGTGGCGATGGCCGCGTGAAGAAGCGCCGCGATCTCACCGTAAATATCCCGGCCGGCATTGGTGATGGCATGCGCATCCGCATGGCTTCCCAGGGTGAGGTCGGCCACGGCGGCGGCCCGGCGGGCGATCTTTATGTGGAGGTTTCCACCAAACCCCACGCCGTCTTCGAGCGCAACGCCGACGACCTACACCTGACCGTGCGCGTGCCGATGGTCGATGCCGCACTTGGCACCAACTTCACCATCGATCAGCTAGATGGCGAGGAGCTCAACATCGGCATCGAACCGGGCACCCAGCCGGGCGAGTCCATCAAGGTCGAGGGCAAGGGCATGCCGCGTCTGCGCACCGACGGCTTTGGCAACCTCTTCGCGCACGTCGACGTCGTGGTGCCGAAGGAGCTGGACAAGAAGACCCGCGAGCTGCTCGAGAAGGTCCGCGATTCCCGCGACGAGGGCGCCCGCGTCCGCGAGACCGGCGACGGCCAAGAGGAGTCCTTCTTCTCCCGTATCCGAGATAGGTTCCGCCGTTAATGTCTCTTCCCGTCTTTATCCATCCTGATCTCTCGCTGGCTAGCGTTGGCGAGCCGGTGGGGCTCGATGGTCCTGAGGGCCGCCACGCGGTGACGGTCAAGCGCCTTAGCGTAGGGGAGCGGCTCAAACTCATCGACGGCACGGGCACCGCCGCCCTGGCCACCATCCAGTCCGTTTCGGGCAAGGATCATTTGGCCGCGCTTGTCGACGCCGTGACTTTTGCGCCCGAGCCCAACCCCCGCGTTGTGGTGGTTCAGGCCATTCCGAAGTCGGAGCGCTCGGAGCTCGCGGTGGACCTTGCCACCCAGGCAGGCGCCGATGAGATCATCGCTTGGCAGGCAGATCGCTGCGTGGCCAAGTGGGATGGAAAGAAGGCGCCGAAGGCGCTCGCGAAGTGGGAGTCGGCGGCGGTTGCTGCCGCGAAGCAGTCCCGCCGCGATCGCGTCCCGCAGGTTACTGGCCCCTTGACCACCCCGCAGCTCGCTCAGCTCATTGCCGGGCAGACCGCCTACGTCTTGCACGAGGAAGCCACCGACTCTATTCGGGATGTTCCTCTCGAGGGCACCATTTATCTCCTCGTCGGACCCGAAGGCGGAATCGGTGCCGAGGAGCTGGAGCGCCTGCAAGCCCATCAGGTTAAATTGGGGCCGGAAGTGTTACGCACGGCGTCGGCAGCCATGGTGGCCCTTGCCGCAATCGGCGTGCGCACCGCACGCTGGTAGCCTGTTGGGGTGCCTATTATCACCAAGAAGTTTGAGCTTGACTCCGTCTACGTCGCGACCGTACTCGGCAACGCTGACGATAACCTGCGGGTGCTCAACAACCTACTGGACGCAGACTTCTTCGCGCGCGGAACCACGGTCACAGTAACCGGACCTGACTATGAGGTGGCCCGCGCCGCGAAGGTGCTCGACGAGCTCGAGGCGATTGCCCGCCGCGGCCATCACGTCAGCACCGATACCGTGAAACACACCGTGGACATGATTGCGGTGGAAGCGCCGCAGTCGGTCTCGGCGGCGATGGCAGCCGATATCGTGCGCCGCCGTGGCAAGTCCGTGCGCCCAAAGACGGTGGGTCAATCCGAGTACGTCCAGGCCATTGATGACAACACCGTGGTCTTCGGCATCGGCCCCGCAGGCTCTGGCAAGACCTACCTGGCGGTGGCCAAAGCCGTGCAGGCCCTGCAGGCCAAGCAGGTCTCGCGCATCATCTTGACCCGCCCGGCAGTTGAGGCCGGTGAGAAGCTGGGCTTTCTGCCCGGCACGCTAAATGACAAGATCGACCCGTACCTGCGCCCGCTTTACGACGCCCTGCGCGACATGATGGATCCAGAGATGATCCCGAAGCTCATGGAAGCCGGCATCATCGAGGTCGCCCCGCTGGCATACATGCGTGGCCGCACGCTCAACGACGCCTTTGTCATCCTCGACGAGGCGCAAAACACCACGCCGGCGCAGATGAAGATGTTCCTGACCCGTCTGGGCTTTGGTTCGAAGATCGTGGTCACCGGCGATGTTTCGCAGGTGGACCTGCCGCGTGGCCAGGTCTCAGGCCTGCGCTTGGTGCGCCGCATCTTGGACGGCGTGCAGGATATTCACTTCGCGGACCTGGGCTCGAGCGACGTCGTCAGGCACCAGCTGGTCAGCCGTATCGTGAATGCTTATGATGCTGCTGAAGCCGCAGAAGCCTCGGTAGCCGCAGCACAAGCGGATAAGGAGAACTAAATGTCCATCGAATTCATCAATGAGTCCGGTTTCGACGGCGTCAACGAGGAGATGCTCATCGACGTCGCCTCTTATGCCTTCGGCGCCATGGACATCAACCCGGACGCCGAGTGCACGATCACCGCAGTGGACTTGGATACCATCGCGGACCTGCACGTGCGTTGGATGGATCTGGAAGGCCCAACCGACGTCATGAGCTTCCCGATGGATGAAATCACCCCAGGCGCACTGGGCGCGCGTCCCGACGCCCCCGAGATGGGCCCGTCCATGCTGGGCGATATCGTGTTGTGCCCGGAGTTCGCACTGCGCCAGGCCGATGCCGCCGGCCACTCTCTGGGGCACGAGCTTGCACTGCTGACGGTGCATGGCTGCCTGCACCTTTTGGGCTATGACCACGCCACCCCGGCAGAGGAAAAGGAAATGTTCAGCCTGCAGAACGAACTGCTGGCGGATTGGTATGACAACCTCGCCGCCCGCGGGGTGACCTACCAGCCGAAGCCGTCTGGCCCCAAGGCCTTCCCCGACGCGGCCGAGCGCGCCAACCTCGACAAAGAGGTCCCCGGCGGCGGCATCCCCCCAGTTGCCGAGCCACGCCGCGAGGATTAGTCGAGCGGCTTAAAGCGGCTTAGGCCGCAGGGGGGACGGTTTCGACGACCTTGACCGGTTTGCCGCCGCGCTCGATGGTACCGGGCTTGCGAGTAAGCCCGGAGAGCAGGAACAGTGCGATGCCGACGACGACTACGACCGCGAGGCCGACAGCGTTGGCGGACCAAGTCTGGTCCATGAAAATAATGGCCATTGCGAGGTAACCCGCGAAGTGCCAGTTGAATCCAGTCAGCGGGGTCACCAGTCCGATGGACAGTTAGCGGCGCGCCTCGATGGCGTCGATGACCTCGAGGAACTCCTCCGGCACCGTCTCGCGTGCATGGTCAACGAAGCGCTGCGGCACCTCGAAGAACTGCTCCGCGACTGCGCCGGTGATGGCGCCCATGGTGTCTGCGTCGCCGCGCAGGTAAATCGTGTTGCGAATGGCGGACTCGAAGTCGTCCGCCTCGAAGAAAGCGATAAGGGACTCGGGGACGGTCTTCTGGCAGGAATCTTCGAAGCCATACCCGGCCGCGCGCAGACCAGCACACGTCCGGGCGAGGTCGTAACCGTAGACCCGCGAGATGTACTCGCGAATCTCAGCCACTGGCGAGCCAGTGCGGGCAAGGTAGCCGGCCGCCGCGGTGGCCTGCGCGCCCTTGATTCCTTCCTCGTGGTTGTGGGTGACGGCCGCGGTGATGCGTGCGAGGTCCTCGGCTTCCTCGAGGCCCCGCGCATAATCGATGACGGCGGAGACACGCATGGCGGACCCGTTGCCCCACGAGTTATACGGCTCGCGGTTGCCAGAGCACAGCCACTCGCTGAAGCGACCACCATAGGCACCCTTTGGCGTGGGGTACTTCGCGCCGTAACGATGGAAGGCATCGATAAGCGCCTCGGCGAGCGCCGCCTCCTCGGTGCCTGCCTCGAGCAATGCTGCACCCACGGCAACCGTGAGGATGGAGTCGTCCGTAAAACTGGAATCCGACGGGAAGAGCTCGAAGTCATACGCGCTCACGGGATTGAACTCGTAGTCGCTGCCTGCGATATCTCCAATAATTGCGCCAATCATAGAGGCCTCCTTGAAGGTAGGGAATAGGGGAGTGCGCGGGAAGCGTGGTTGGGAAGGCCGTCGTCCGCACTGTGCCCTTTCACATTACCGGACTTCCACAATTTGGTTTAGTCCGCGAGTTTCGGCTTAGTCTTCAAGGATTGTGGTGATGAGGTTCGTGGTTTCTTCGTCGATGTCGGGTGGGATGTCGTAGCAGCGTGTGCCGATATCTAACGTTAGCTGGGCATTTGTACTAAGGAAATCTTCGGCCTGGTCGATGGGATGATCTAACGACAAGTCATTGTGGGCGGTATCGAAGTGTTTGAGGACTTCGATCCTGCCGGCCTTGTAGCGCACGATCTGAACACTTACGCTTCCTGAGTCGGTCCGCGCGTATTTGATCTAGGCCGCAGAAGAAATCTAGCACGGCCTTAGTCCGCGCAAACGCCCTTCCAGCACAACATAGCCCCAGGCCACCGTGCTACGGCTGAGAAAACCCGGATCTGTTGCGAAAGTCAGGCTCTTGGGCGAGCGCGGACCATTCGCGTTGGATATCAGCTGGGTTAGTCACGGGGAACAGTCTAGTGAAGCGGTGGACATGGGCTTGAACCATGGCGGTAATTAGAGTGACCCGCTAAGCAGATCGTGAAATAGCCGTGATTGCTTCTGCCGGAGCATCAAACCAGACCTGCACGTGGTTGACATGCGACAGCTGTTCCTTCTGCCACGGCCACTTTGGCGCTGGCACGAGCAGCGGCGATGCAAGCTCGATGTGAACGTTGCTCCCGTCGCCGTTTCCTAAAATCAATGTGTCTTCATCAATTGCATATCTCTCATGGGAGTAACCCCGCGACTGTACGATGTTCGCGATTTCTCCCGCGGCAATGCTCACCACTTCCTTACCTGCATGCCGCAGCACCAAGGTCCCATCAACGAAATGTGGATAGGTGTAGGCGGCGCCAAAGACTCCCCACAGCAAGATGAGCGAATAGAGGGAAACAACGAGGATTAGCGCGCGCAGCCATGCCCACGGCACCAGAAGCTCGATCGCAATGCATTCAATCCCAGTCGCTCCCGTAACCGCAGCCGGAATTAACCACCATCCGCGATAGGAGTCGAGCACTTCGCCCGAATACCGCCGCTGCCGTAGTAGTACGAGTACACATGTCTTCAGCATACGGAGCTCGGCCCTCACTGCTTGTACCGGCGCAATATTCTTGTCGCGGTTAATGAAAAGAAAAGCGGCAGCCAGAAGAAGTTCTAGAGCGATGAGTCCCGTAACGATCACGGTTCCACTTCCGCCGCCGACAATGACGACATAGAGTTCTGTCGCCAGGACGGCACCAATGAGGACCGTGAAAACCCGCGATCCAGCTTTCATCGCCGTACCAATTCCAGGGCCACCAATTGGCCTTTACGGGCTGATATGTCGCGCGGCTGGAGCTCCAAATATCCGGGCCTTAACGTTGCGAAAATTCCGTTCATGACGCCTTCGTTATAGGACTTGAACCACTGTTCGGCGAGTTCATCACACTCCGGACCAGGTTCGGTCTCACCGAGCTGTTTCCACCGTTGATGCTGCGCACGAATCCTTGAGACACATTGAGGCGAACTCAGATTTGTCTCAAGCACGTGCCACGTTTGAGCCGTAGCAACTCCCGAATAGGCCATGAGTTGCCATGCATCAACTTCTTGCGCAATCTCGACTTCCGACAGCCCACTTTCGGCGAGAACTTCTTTCAAAAGAACCATCAATCCGTGGGGAGCCGGTCCCGGCGGACTATCCCTGAGCCGAATGAGTCGCGCACGTTGTTCTTCCAGATTTGCGACTCGTCGCTCTATTTCTGCGAGCGCCGCATCGTACAACGTATCTTCGGGCTCCCCGGTCAGGGATTTGAGCGGAATCCCTGCCACGGCCAGCTGCCGAACCTTCATTAACACAGCAAGGTCTGCGAGCGAATAGTCGCGATATCCGTTTGCTTTACGTTCCGGCTCCGGAACTACGCCCCGTTGGTGATAGTGGCGAATTGTGCGCACGCTGCAGCCCAACGCTCGAGCGACTTCAGAGATCCTCATAAGGTTTTTATAAACTATGACGCCGCGTCAAGGTCAAGAGATTTCAAGAATGAGCGATGCAAACGTCCCCGAACTTCCGTGGCTTAGTCGAATTCTTAGACGAGGTTGTCCTCCCTCTCATGCGGGCACCCGAGAAAAATTAAATCTGCGATTTCTTTTGTGCGGTCCGTGAAATAGAGCAAAATGGGTGCCATGAATATTCTGTCGATCCAGTCTCACGTCACCTTCGGCCACGTTGGCAACTCCGCCGCAGTCTTCCCGCTCCAGCGCGCGGGCCACGAGGTATGGCCGGTGCACACGGTGAACTTTTCCAACCACACCGGCTACGGCGATTGGGGCGGACCGATGCTTCCGGCATCGGATGTCACCAGCATTATTGACGGCATCGAAAAGCGCGGCGCCTTTGAGAAGATCGACGCAATCCTCTCTGGCTACCAGGGCGGGCCAGACATCGCCGGCGCAATTATCGACGCCGTCAACCGCATCAAGGCCGTCAACCCCAAGGCTTTGTACGCGTGCGACCCAGTCATGGGCAACGCGAAGTCTGGCTGCTTTGTCTCGGACGAAATCCCGCCGCTGCTGCGCGATAAGGTCGTGCCGGTGGCTGACATCATCACCCCGAACCAGTTTGAGCTGGGCTACCTGACTGGCCACGAGGTTGGCACGCTGGAGCAGACCCTCGAGGCAGTGAAGGCTGCGCAGGAAATCGGCCCGAAGACCGTGCTGGTCACCTCGGTAAAGCGCCCGGAGACCCCTGAGGACACCATTGAGATGCTCGCTGTGGACGGTGACCGCGCCTACATCGTTGCCACCCCGCACCTGCCATTCAAGCGCAACGGCTCCGGCGACGTGACTGCCGCGCTGTTTACCGGCCACTACGTCGAAACCCACGATGCGAAGCTCGCGCTCAAGCGCACCGCGTCTTCGGTGTACGACTTGCTGCACAACACTTATGAGGCAGACTCGCAGGAGCTGCAGCTTATTGAGTCCCAGGACGTGTTTGCGAATCCGCAGCTGCAGTTCCAGGTCGAGGAGCTCTAGCGCACCCGTCCCACGCCTTTTGGCAAATACCCAGACCTGGAAATGCAGCTTTCTGGTGGATTGCGGGGCGTCGGCAAGCACGCCGAAAAGCGAACAGGAGGTCTGGGTGCCCAGCCCTGGGAATTTGACCATCCTGGCCGCACTTGCCGCGCACCAGCACCCACCACCGGTTAAAAGTAAGGCATGGACAACGCATTACTTTTTGACACAATCGACGCCCGCCTTATTGACCTTCGCCAACTATCCAACGAAGACCCGCGCTGGCTGCAGCTGCATCACGGCAAAATCGTGCGCGCGGCCTGGTGCTTTGCGCTGCCGAAGCAATTCTGGAACCGGCTCAAACCCTGGGAACGCGACATAGCGCGGGTGTATATCCACGCACGGACCGTGCATAAAGCCGTGCTGATCGGAAAGCCCGCCGCTCTGATACACGGCATTCCCACCATTAGCCGCCCCACCGAATACCCAGCAGTGCTGCCTTCGGGCTCGGTGCCGCAGAAATCCAAGGGGCATTTCTTCGCTTATAAAGCCGCCCGCCTGCACAGGCAAACCACCACGGTCCACGGCATTAAGCTCACCTCGCTGGAGCGTACCGCGATTGACATGGCCCGCCTGCATGGCTTCGAAGAGGGGCTGGTCGCCGCGGATTATGTGCGTGCACAGGTGGGCCGCCGTCGCATGCAGGATACGTTGGGCGCGCTGGGCCGCGTCAAGGGCGTGGCGACGGCACGCGCCGTGGTGGCCGCGACCGTGGTTGATTCTGAGTCGCCGTGGGAGTCCTACGCCCGCGCGTTGTTGCTGCGTGCGGGCATAAACGTGCGCACGCAGTACAGAGTGGGCAAGTACCGCGCTGATTTGGCAATTGACGGCTGGTTGCTCATTGAAATCGACGGCGATGTCAAATACCAAGACAGGCCTGTGGAGGCGATTCGCGCGGAGCACCGCCGCCAGAAGGAGCTGCTCAACATGGGTTATGTGGTCCTGCGCTTTAGCCCGGAGGAGTTGCGCGCCCGGCCAGAGGAGTTCGTGGCGACGGTGCGCCGGATGTTGGCGATGGGCCCGAGGCGCGCGGCATAGATACCCAGCTCTGGAAACCCAGAGGTCCTGTTCGCGTTTCGCCACGCGTGCCGACGCCGCGCATTCCACCAGAAAGTTGTGTTTCCAGCCCTGGGTATTTGCGAGACGAGAACGCCGGTGAAGAGGCCCACGGGCAGCCACAAACGCGTATGTACTACTGTGACGCGGCTGGGCTATGATGACTAGCAATGAGTACCGATTTTGACGCCGCCTTTGAGAACCTTCCCACCGATGGGGAGGCGCTGGACTATACAGAATTCACCGACACGCCACAGGGCTTTCGCTCTGGCTTCGTGTCCTTCGTAGGCCGCCCAAACACGGGCAAGTCGACTCTCACCAACGCGCTGGTGGGGCAGAAGATCGCTATCACCGCGAACCAGCCCGAGACCACCCGACACCCCATCCGTGGCTTGGTACACCGCGATGATGCGCAAGTCATTGTCGTCGATACGCCGGGCCTGCACCGCCCGCGCACGCTGCTGGGCGAGCGTCTCAACGAGGTGGTCAAGGATACTTACGCCGACGTCGATGTCATCGGCCTGACCATCCCGGCCGATGAAAAGATTGGCCCGGGTGACCGCTGGATTCTGGAAAACGTCCGCAAGGTAGCGCCGAAGACCCCAATCATCGGCATCGTGACCAAGCTGGATAAGGCCAGCAAGGATCAGGTCGGCGCGCAGCTTTTGGCGCTGCACCAGCTGCTCAGCGAGGAGAACCCCGACGCCGTGGTCATCCCGGTTTCGGCCACCCAGCGCGTACAACTGGATGAGCTGACCCAGGTGATCATCGATCACCTGCCAGAAGGCCCGAAGTTCTACCCTGATGATCACATCACCGACGAAGAGCAGGAAAAGCGCATCGCCGAGCTCATCCGCGAGGCCGCACTGTCTGGTTTGAAAGACGAGCTGCCGCACAGCGTGGCCGTCGAGGTCGATGAGATGCTGCCCGATGAGACTCGCCCCGACGTCATGAACGTCCACGCGGTGCTTTACTTGGAGCGCCCAGGTCAAAAGCGCATCATCGAGGGCAAGGACGGCCGCCGCTTTACCCGCATCGTGGGCACCGCCCGCAAGGAGATCATCCAGTTGCTGGGCCAGAACGTCTACCTTGACCTGCGCATCAAGGTGCTCAAGAACTGGCAGTCTGACCCAAAGATGCTGGGCCGTCTCGGCTTCTAAAACCCAAGGCTTAAAAACCTAAGTATGCCGAGGGAGAATTTTCGCGACCGCGCCTTGGTCATCCGCAGCTATGACTTCGGCGAGGCTGACCGCGTCATCGTGCTGCTTACCCGCAGCCATGGCTTGGTGCGCGCGGTTGCCAAGGGCGTACGCAGGGCGAAGTCGCGTTTTGGTTCGCGCCTCCAGCCCTTTGTAAACTTGGATGTGCAGCTGTATCCCGGCCGGAATCTATACACGATTTCGCAGGCCGACACCGTGGACTTTTTTGGCGCCGCCATCATCGGAGATTATGAGCGCTATACCGCCGCCTGCGCCGCACTTGAATCCGCCGAACGCCTGGCCTTCGCAGATTCTGACCAAGACCCATACCTCTATAACGCCTTGGTCGCTACGTTGCAGCGCCTGCAGCACGACGATCCGCTCCTGACGCTGGACCAATTCCTACTTCAGGCAATGGCGCACGCCGGCTGGGCGCCGGGGCTTTTCGATTGCGCGCAGTGCCAGAAGCCCGGCCCGCATCATGCTTTCCACCCGGCCGTTGGCGGCGCGACGTGCCACGAGTGCCGCCCGCCAGGCGCCGCCGAGGTGGACCCGGAGACGTTGCATCACATGTGGTTGCTTGCGCATGGACACCCCACGAGCCCTACCTATGAGCAGCGCGGGGAGGCCCATCAACTCATCCGCGCGCACCTGCAGTGGCATTTGGAACGCAAGGTTACCGCGTTGGGGGTCATGGACCAGTAAGATAAGGCGCGTGATTACGCCAGATCCGAACCGAGTTTTAAACCCGCCCGCCATCCCGGAGGAGTTCCTGCCCAAGCACATCGCGCTGGTCATGGACGGCAATGGCCGCTGGGCCGAGGAGCGCGGCATGAAGCGCACTGAGGGGCATCGTCGCGGGGAGGCTGTGCTTCTCGACGTCGTCGATGCCTGCCTTTCCATGAACATCCCGTACCTTTCGGCCTACGCCTTCTCCACGGAAAATTGGCGCCGCAGCCCCGAAGAAGTGCGCTTTTTGATGGCGTTTAACCGCGATGTGCTGCGTCGCCAGCGCGAGTGGCTTAACGAAAAGGGCGTGCGTGTGGTCTGGGTGGGCCGCCGCCCACGCCTGTGGCGCTCCGTCATCAAGGAGCTCGAGACCGCGCAGGAGCTAACCAAGGACAACACGCGCATGACGCTGGCGATGTGCGTGAACTACGGTGGGCGCGCCGAGCTTGTCGACGGCGTGCGCAAACTCGCCGAGCAGGTGGCCAAGGGTGAGTTGAAGCCGAGCGCGATTAACGAGGCATCGTTAAGCGCGGCGCTCTATGACCCCACCATGCCGGATGTGGATCTATTCCTGCGCCCGTCGGGGGAGAAGCGCACGTCGAACTTCCTACTGTGGCAGTCGGCGTACGCAGAGATGATCTACCAAGACAAGCTCTTCCCGGATTTCACTCCGGAGGACTTGTACGCCGCGGTAGAAGAATACGCGCGGCGGGATCGTCGTTTCGGCGGTACGAAATAGCTAAAGCCATTTGTTGCGTGGTGCTGCCTAGCTTGCGCGGCAGTCGGAGCAGATGCCGAAGATTTCGGCATCGTGGCCGGTTAGCTCAAAGTCGTGCTCGGCAGCCACGTTGGATGCCCACTGCTCGATGGGGCCGCCGTCGATTTCCTCGGTGCGGCCGCACTTGGTGCATACCAAGTGATGGTGGTGGTTAGCGGATTCGCAGTGGCGGTAGAGCGTTTCGCCCGAAGGCATGTGAAGCGCGTCCACTGCATCAATGTCGGAGAGGGATTGCAGGGTGCGGTAGACTGTGGTCAGGCCTACTTTGTGCTCGCGGTCTTGCAACGCCCGGTGAATGTCTTTTGCCGAGGCGAACTTATCTAGTTCACGCAGAACCTCGACGACAGCGGTGCGCTGCTTGGTGTTGCGAGCCCCAAGCTTAGGGATGCTTTCATGGAGAGCCATGCCCGATAGTTTATCAATTAGTTTCCAATAAAGTTAACGGTTAAACAGTGCTGCAGCTTGCTCCAACAAGGAAAGCACCTCGGGGGAAGCCAGCGAGTAGCGCACTTCGCGGCCTGAACGCTTGGAATCGACGATTCCGGCATCTTTTAGTACGCGCAGGTGTTGGCTGATTAG
This sequence comes from Corynebacterium sp. c25Ua_89, assembly GCF_047459735.1. Lineage (NCBI taxonomy): Bacteria > Bacillati > Actinomycetota > Actinomycetes > Mycobacteriales > Corynebacteriaceae > Corynebacterium > Corynebacterium sp. c25Ua_89. The sequence goes on along the minus strand of NZ_JASBOD010000002.1, from coordinate 519,652 downwards.
CGGCTGGGATTTGTCGGTTGCGGCCACCAGTTCGTGAACGTAGTGATCGTGGCGGTTAAGGGCCAATACCAGGGTGATGCGCAGGGGTGAATCTAAAGCGCCAATGACGCGGGTAGCGGCGTCGATGTCGAGTGTGTGAAGCGCCGTGGAGGGCTGCGTCATGCAGATCACCTTCAATCCAATTTCTGTTAATCGCTTGAAACAGTACGATACCCCACATTTTGCACAGTGTTGTATAAAATACAAAATTAATTTTCACCCCTCCGCCCACGCAGGGAAGGAGGCAGGATAGACTAGGAACATTGTTCACGACTGTCCCTTAACAGAGGAGTCTTTTTAACCATGGCAAGCGTCATCGATACCGTTGTAAGCCTGTGCAAGCGCCGCGGATTGGTCTACCAGGCAGGTGAGATCTATGGCGGTTCGCGCTCTGCGTGGGACTACGGCCCCCTCGGTGTGGAACTAAAGGAAAACATCAAGCGTCAGTGGTGGCGCCACATGGTGCAGTCCCGCGAGGACGTCGTGGGTGTTGATACCTCCGTCATTCAGCCGCGTCAGGTCTGGGTTTCCTCCGGCCACGTCGAGGTCTTCACCGATCCACTGGTGGAGTCCCGCCACACCGGTAAGCGTTACCGTGCTGACCACCTGCTCGAGGCATACGAGGAAAAGCACGGCCACGAGCCTGCAAACGGCCTGGCAGACATCAACGATCCTGAGACCGGCCAGCCGGGTGACTGGACCGAGCCGAAGGCATTTTCCGGTCTGCTCAAGACCTTCCTGGGACCGGTCGATGATGAGCAGGGCCTGCACTACCTGCGTCCGGAGACCGCACAGGGCATCTTCGTTAACTTCAAGAACGTGATGACTTCCGCTCGCATGAAGCCGCCTTTCGGCATCGCGAACATTGGTAAGTCCTTCCGTAACGAGATCACCCCGGGCAACTTCATTTTCCGCACCCGCGAGTTCGAGCAGATGGAGATGGAGTTCTTCGTCAAGCCGGGCGAGGACGAGCAGTGGCACCAGTACTGGATTGATGACCGCTACAACTGGTACGTGGACCTGGGCATCAAGGAAGAGAATCTGCGCCTGTACGAGCACCCGAAGGAGAAGCTGTCCCACTACTCCAAGCGCACTGTCGATGTCGAGTATGCATTCGGCTTCACCGGCTCCAAGTGGGGCGAGCTCGAGGGCGTTGCTAACCGCACCGACTATGACCTTTCGGTTCACGCGAAGGGCTCCGGTGAGGATCTGTCCTACTACGACCAGACCACCGAGGAGCGCTGGGTTCCTTACGTCATCGAGCCGGCAGCCGGCCTGGGCCGTTCCATGATGGCCTTCTTGGTCGATGCTTATGACGAGGAAGAGGTGCCAAACGCCAAGGGCGGCACCGATAAGCGTGTGGTCCTGCGCCTGGACCGCCGCCTTTCCCCGGTCAAGGTCGCGGTTCTGCCGTTGTCCAAGAAGGAAGAGCTGTCCACCCCAGCCCGCGAGCTGGCTGCCAAGCTGCGCCAGCACTGGAACGTTGACTTCGATCTGTCCGGTGCCATCGGCCGCCGCTACCGCCGCCAGGATGAAATCGGCACGCCTTTCTGTGTGACCTACGATTTCGATTCCCTGGAAGACGGCGCAGTTACCGTCCGCGAGCGCGACACCATGGAGCAAGAGCGCGTCAAGATCGACGAGCTCGAGGCATACCTGGCCGCCCGCCTCATCGGCTGCTAAAGGCCAAGTAAAGAAGAAAGTAGCGATGCAATACACCAGCTGGGACCGCACTGACAGCCAAAAGCCTGTCCTGCTGAAGGAGGATGGGCCCCTGGCCTTCGGCGTCTTTTCTGCAGATCAGGCAGAAATTGACGGCGAGGTTTGGCAGCTTGCGGCGGACCCGAAAGAAGGCGCCACGGCCCGCGTGGATGGCCGCGTCTATACGCTGCAGGGCCCGCTGGGCCGCGCCAAGCGCCTAGATGCGGATGCCGCTGGCCGCGCGTTTTCCTTCATCAATGAAAACGGCGGCGACTGGATCGTGGAAGACGCCGCCGGCTACAAGGTAGCGCAGTTTTCGACCAAGAATTCCGGCGTGCGCAAGGCCATATTGGAGTTTGACGCGGAGCCCGAGGCGGCCGCGCTAAACGACGCCGAGATCATCGCCTTGAGCTGGTTTACCCGTCTCATTCTGGAGGCCAAGACCCGCGGCATGGCGGTGCCCGTCATTGCCACGCTGGGGCTTGCCTCCTTGGTGGCGCTGCTTTCCCTTTTTGTGTTCTAGGCATTAAACGATACTCGTGAGTACAGAACACCGGCATTGGACGTGGGCCGAAGATTGCCTGCGTGATGAAGAGGGCACCGTATGGGCCACGGTGCGCGCTGACGTGCTGAACGTCAATGAATCCCAGCTGGCTGCGGCGCAGGAGCGCATTTTGCTGGAGCACTCCATCGACAGCGGCAGTCGCCATTTCTGGGTGCGCGGCACGGCCACCACGGGTGAGACTCTGCACGTGGGGCAGCAGGGCGTATCAATCAGCCATATGCAGGCCAAGTGCATGGGCCGTGAGTACACGCTGGATAGGCCTAATCCTTTCCGCAGGGAGCGCCGCATTTATGACGCTTCCGGAAACGAGATTATCCGCACGCGCCCCACTTTCAAGGGTGTGCTGGAGATTACGGATATGCGGCCGCAGCAGGTGCCGGACGTCGACGCCGCGTTTTTAACCTATTGCTGCGCGCTTGTCGACGCCCCGAAGCGCCGGCGGATCTAAGCGCCGGCGGATCTAAGCGCCGGCGGATCTAGAAGGAACCGCCGCGGAAGCCACCGCCCCCGCCGCCGGAGTTTCCGCCGAAACCACCGCCAAAGCCGCCCCCGAAGCCACCATGGCTGTGGCCGCCGCCGAGCATCTGGCCGATGACCATGCCGGTGATGATGTCTCCCGCGGTGGAGCCGGCGGACTGAACCTGTTGGCGGCGCTGATAAGAGTTGATGTCCTGCTGCGCGGTGCGCGCCGCATTTTGTGCGGCGTTAGCGGCCTGGCGGGAAGCATCGATGGCGCTGCGCAGATCGGAGTTTTTGAGCTGCATGGCTTGGGCGCTAAGCCGCTTGGCGTCGGCAAGCTGGGTGCGGGCGGTGGCACCCACCACGCGGCCGCGGGTGGAGATGACGTCCTCGGCGGCCTGGATGGCGGCCTGCGCGGAGTGCATCTGCTGGTCGTATAGGTCGAGCTGGCGGGCACGGGTGGCGGTGGCCTCGCGCACGGCGTCGAGACGCTCGTCGAGCTCCGAGTCGATGGTGGTTAGCGCGGTGTAGTGGCCGAGTGGGTCGTTGGCCTGGCCGGCCTCTGCCTCGGTAACGGCCGCCTCGGCGCGGGTGGCTACGTCTGCAAGTGCCTGCCAGTCGGCCTCGGTGCCAAGCTTCTTGCCTTGATTTTCCAGTCGGCGGGCTTCGTCCGCCTCGCCGCGGACTTCAGCGATGAGCGCGGCGAGATTTGTCTTGGCGGCCGCGAGGTTGGACTCGGCGTGCTCGACGCCGGAAAGCAGGCGGTCTGCCACCTCGATGGCGTGCTCGGCCTCGCGGATGAGGGCCACCAGGCCGCCTTGCTGGCCGGCAGGTGCCGCGGCGAGTTCACGGCCACGGTCGAGCTGCTTTTCCGCCTCGCCCACGGAGACTTCTGCCATGTGCGGGTTATCGGCGATGGAGTCCAGCGCGCCCGGGTGGTCTTGCTGCAGTTGTGCCAGAATCTGCTGGGCCTGCGGGATGCGGGCGCGCACGTCCACGCTGCGGCGCGTGAGTTCATCCAGTTTGGAATCGGCGTTGATCAGCAGATCGCGCATTGCGGCGAAATCCGCGGCTTGGGCATCCAAGGCATCATCGGCCTGGCCACACGAGGAGACGATCTCGATGAGCATCTGGCGGCGCTCGGCCTCGGATTCTGGCGCGGCGTCGTTAAGCCGGCGCTGCATAGCAAAGGCCTTCTGCAAGGTGGAGGTGGAGTGGTTCATCGCGCGGGTAAAAGGACGCGTGCGCTCGGGGCCGAACTCGGCGGTGGCGATGTCGAGCTCCTCCTTGCCGCGGCGAATGGACTCATCGGTAGAGACCAGCTCCTCGCGCGCCAAGGATTCGAGCGTTGCGGTATCAAGCTTATTCAGCGAGTTCGTATCGCCCGGCTCGATGGCGCGTGCTGACTTGAGCGTCTCCGCGGAATCTTTCTTGGTCTTGCGGCGGCCTGCCAACCATATGCCGCCGCCGGCCAGCGCCAGGGCACCGGCACCGCCGGCTAGCCAGCCGGCACCTGAACCAGAGTCAGCGGAGCTAGAACTAGAAGAACCCTTCCCACGGCCCGAGGCAGCTGCGACTAACTCCAAAGCAGAACCGCCTAAGTCATCGTCTGCCAGGCGTGCTGAAGCTGCTTCATACATGGCATTCAGCCGGCTCTTTGGCCAGGCCCCACCCGTTTGCACGCCGACCTTGCGGTCTTCGACGGAGACAACATAAATGGCGGAGTTCGGGCCCTTGGAGGAGACGAATTGCTGCGCGAAGTCTTCCGCGGAGCCAGACAGAGTCTTTTCAAAGACCACGTAGAGTACCAGGCCCTCGTTCTTCTGCAGCGTCTTGATTTCATCTTCCATCTGGTCTTTTTCCTCAGCGGAGAGCACCCCAGAGTTGTCAGTGACCTTAGAAGTAATGCTGGAGGGGGCAGCCTGCGCTAGCACCGCCGGCGCGTTGCTGTGGGGTGGTGTTGCTGCAAAAGCAGTAGGCTGCGATAGCCCTACGATGAGTGCCGCTAGGACGGCTGAACCGATACGCGCAGAAGAAGTCATGCCCACCAGAATACCGTTAGGCTAGTGCAAATGAGACGCGTTAGCTGCTGTGGGAAAGCACGGAAATCCCGGGAAAAGATTGCCCAGAAATTTAATCTGGTGGAGCCTGAAGCACAGGCAATCATCGTGCTCGGTGCGGCTCAATACGATGGCAGGCCCTCGCGCATCCTGCAGGCGCGCCTCGACGAGGCCCGCCGCATTGCGGTTGCTATACCGGGCGTGCCCATTGTTACCGTCGGCGGCAAGCTGCCCGGGGATCGCTTCACCGAGGCTGAAGTCGGCGCCAAGTATCTTAGTGGCCACGCCACTGTGTTGCCTGTGCCGGAGGGCAACGACACCGTGGAATCCCTGCGCGCCATCCGCCGCAGGCATGGCTTCGAGCGCGTCATCATCGTGACCGACCCGCTGCATCGCTTGCGCGCCTGGCTAATCGCCCGCGACGAGGGGTTTGCGGCACGGGTGGTCGGTGCAGCCGGCTATCCCACGCCCACCTTCGCGCCGCCGTGGTGGCGCGATGTGGCCCACGAGTTGGGTGGCCTGGTGGTCTTCGGCGCGCGGAAGGTACTAGGGGAGGAGCTAGCTGAGCATCTGCGCAGCGGTCTACACCGCATCGAGGCGCTCATCCGCCCGACGCGACGCGCCCGACACGAAGAAATTCGCAATAAAACCGGGAAGTAAATCGCCTTGTCAGCGGCTATTTTTAAGTGTTTTTCCAGCTATCGCAGGAAATTTTTAGTTGATTTTGGTGGCAAAACCACTTCCTGCTCGATAGCGTGGTTAGTGAAAGCTCCCCCTATCGAAAGGAAAATCTATGTTTGACATCATCAACAACGTCTTCAACCTCGTAGCAGACACCCTGCAGGCACTGGTTAACCTGCCTTTCTCCTTCGCTGACAAGCTTTCCAGCGCTTTGTCCAGCAAGTAAACTCGGACATAGTTAGAGCTCCTGCCCAAGGTTTCCCGTAAAAAGGGAGACTGGGGCAGGAGCTTTTGCATTGCAATGGCAGCCAGACACCCCTGCCAGAATCAGAAAAGTACAAGCTTGTTGCGCCTACACTGCACTATGTGAGCTATTCCTATACCCCGCACGACGCCGCCCGCCTCTTCGACGAGAGCCCCAAGGGCTCCGTGTTTAATAGCAAGTCTGGCCCGGCTGACGCGGATCACCGCGGCGCCTTCGCCCGCGACCGCGCCCGCGTCCTGCACTCTGCTGCTTTGCGACGCCTCGCTGACAAGACGCAGGTGGTTGGCCCCCACGACGGCGATACGCCCCGCACGCGGCTGACCCACTCGCTGGAGGTGGGCCAGATTGCCCGCGGTATCGGCTCCGGGCTGGGGCTTGACCCAGACCTGTGCGACATGGCCGGCCTAACCCATGACATCGGGCACCCGCCGTATGGCCACAACGGTGAGAACGCACTCAACGAGGTAGCGGATATCTGCGGCGGCTTCGAAGGTAACGCGCAGACCCTGCGCATTTTGGCACGTCTGGAGCCGAAGGTAGTCGATGCGGAGGATAATTCTTTTGGGCTGAACCTCACGCGCGCCGCATTGGACGCGGCGTGCAAGTACCCGCGGACCAAGACCAATCCGGATGGCAGCGTGAACCGCAAGTATGGTTGTTACGACGAGGACGCCCACATCTTGGCCTGGCTGCGCGAAGGACACGAAGACTCCCGCCCCTCGATGGAGGCACAGGCGATGGATTGGTCTGATGACATCGCCTACTCGGTCCACGACGTCGAGGATGGCATCGTTTCGGGTCGTGTTTCCCTCGCTGTGCTCTGGGACTTGGTGGAGCTGGCTGCCCTCGCGGAGAAAGGTGCCAAAGCTTTCGGCGGCAGCGCGGACGAGCTTCTCGACGCCGCGGATTCCCTGCGTGCCCTGCCCGTCATCCAGCAAGTCAGCGAGTTTGATTCCTCGCTGCGCGCCTACACCACGCTGAAAAAGATGACTTCGGAGCTAGTGGGCCGCTACGTTGGTGCCACGGTGCAAGCCACCCGTGAGGCCAATGGCCCGGAGCTGGTTTTGGGGCGTCAGCAGGGTAACCTTTCCGTGCCAGCGCGTGCGGCAAATGAGGTCAAGCTTTTGAAGACCATCGCGGTGCTCTACGTGATGGATGAGCCGGTGCACTTGGCGCGTCAGGATCGCCAGCGCGAGCGCATCTACCGCGTTTTTGATTATCTTTCCGCCGGCGCACCGGGCGCCCTCGACCCGATGTTCCGACTGTGGTACAACCGCGCTGAATCGGATGCCGAGCGCCAGCGGGTCATTGTGGATCAGATCGCCTCGATGACCGAGTCCCGTTTGGAGCGGCTAGCGCGCCAGACCGCGGAGTTTTCTGGGTTTATGGGGTAATAGTGCGTGGCCGATACCTCAATCCATAATCCAATCTCTATGCAGCTTCTTAGACGGATTCAGCGTTAAGAGAGGGACTCCCCAAACCTCGTTTTGTTCCGACATTATGGGAACGCCCAGTTCGTGGAAAGCAACCCAGCGCAATGGAAAGTCATTGAATCTGTAAGCGATCCAGCTCGTCGCTGAGAGATACCAGGAATCGGGGTGGAGCGTATGGTTGGCTTTTATCTGTTCCTTGGTTTCCATGAGTTCTATGGAGTGGGAGCCAGACCGCAGCGCCATGCCGACATCGATGCCGAAAATCGAATTGTCAAGTTTCGCGCACCATTCAGGTTGCTAAATGGTGCGCGAAAGTCCCGCAGCTGAAGACTTTTTCTTGTCCTTACACGGAGAGATTGTGGACGAGGCGAAGAGAAACCGCCAACGGCGTAGAACGAGGAGCTGACAAATTGACTGTCATGCTCATCGTTACAGTTACCAGCTGGAATGTCTCCGTGGCGCTGGGCACCCTGACTCTGGAGGAGACACCTTAAATCCAAGCTCTTGAAGGGCCTTCATCGCCACTGCAGGGTTATCTCGAACGGCAGCTTGTAGCTGAATATCAAACCATGAATTGCGCGAAAGTTTCAGAGCCTTCTCCCAACCTTCATTTCTCTGAAAGCCGCACTCTTCAATCGTGAAATACAAGAAGTCTTCGAGTGAAGGCCGAAACCGATGACCGCCGACAGGAATGTGGAGAGCCTTCAGATTTCCGTCTTTGCGAGGGTCATTTTTCTTTGTCTTGCCGTTTTTCATTAGCGCAGGGCTCAACAAGCCGCCGATCCCAGAAAAATGGATATGTGCTGCTGGTGCGCGCTCTTTCTCACGTTCGTATTCAAATTTAATTGCAGATTGAGTGTGAACACGAATCTCGAATGCGCTGTTCCTGACGGTTAAGAACTTCGAATCGCGATCCTGCGTGAGTTTGTATTCCACAACTAGGGCATAAAGATCGCTGCGTTCTGATTCGACTCGCTTTTCTGCTGAGGTTGTTTTCCGTCCGTAGTAGAGCGGTGCTAATACCGACAAAACGAAGATGCCGTTGCTTTCATTGAGTATGAAATCGGCATCTAAATCGTTGTCTGAAACAGGTAGTGCAGCTTTGATCGTTGAATGTACTTCGTCCGCGAAATCTCGTGCTGCGTCCTCCCCGAAGATTCTCGGGTGTGGGTATTCACTCATCGAGGTCGAGCATCATTTCGACACGGCGAAGCTCATCATAAAGCTCACGCTCTTCAAGAGTGAGACATCCCATGGAGGCTAGGTCTCGCAGATCGCGTCGAGTGATTGGTTGTCCCTCTATAGAAGAGTACTTATCCACGAGCTGATGAGTGAGCATTTTTCTACGAGTTTGCAATTCTGAATTGTTTGTTCGACTGATGGTCAATGACATGGTGTACCTCCTCTAATTTGATTATCTCGCAATCTACATGTGGGGGTAGACATTGTGAGTTGATGAATTCGAACAAATCTAAGTCCATTCGAAAATCCGAGCTGCGATTCCAGATAAAACTACATTTTAACCGCGTATTCTGGGCCATCGCATTTTCTTTTTATTTGCAGAAATGAGACGTAGACACGGCACCCCTGTTGACTGAAGAGTGAGGTTAGAGTTTTGGTTGGAAGTCTTACTACTTACTGCGCTTTGACTGGTATGGGCAGGTGAACTTGGAGCTCCCAGTGCAAGAAGATCAGCGGAAGAGACGAACGCCGTTGTCCCCAAGCACCTCGAGAACCGCCGCGGTGTCAGTGGTGGACAGCTTCCATGCTGAGGACACGATGGTTTCCACTTTGTGCTCGCGCAGGAAGTCCGCCAAGTCGTCGAGGTTGTGCGGGGCAGTGCAGGTATTGCAGCCACGGATGGTGCCGAGCGCGGAATACAGATCTGCGCGGCTTTCAAGCGGCTGAGTGATTAGAACTTTGGAGAGATTATTCAGCATCGGGGATCTCGCAGAAGGATTCGTAGTGATCGTCGGTGTAGTACCAGACATCGGGGTCGGTTTCGCTGCCGCCGCCGGTGACGATGCGCTTGGCGCCGCGGTGGTTTAGGCCGGGCGAATCCACGGTGTATTCGCGGTAGTAGTTCTTGGACTCTTTGGGCAGTACGCCCTCGTAGTTTCCAAAACGCTTGTTGTCATTATCCGGATGGTCGTAGGGGCCGCCCGCCAAGATATCCTCGGCCGTTTCTTCTGCTTCCTCGGGCAGGGTATCCATCGCGCACGAGGCGTAGTGCCCGGAGAAATTTGCGGCGTTGGATGATGAAGCGGAGCTTGCAGTTGAACTCGTGGACTGCGAGCTACCAGAATCACCGCCAAGGTCGATTCCGAAGTAGCCAGCGGCTGCGACTAAGAGCAAGCTGCCGAGGACGGCTAAGGGCTTCTTCTTGGAGGAGGGGGGATTGGCCATACCCCCATCTTTGCAGGGATTTTCCTGCAATGAAAATCTAGCTAGCACTGGGAAAACACTCGGACCTTCTGCATTTTCCAGGTTTGGCTTTTGCCGCTTTTTGTCTACCCCAAGGGTGGGTAAATTTCTGTTCTTTCCAGCGGCTTTTCCATCTGTAGTTGTTGGGCAACTGCATCTGCACCCCAAGGCAAGCCAGCAACCTACAAGCGGGGTAGTCTTTAGCGCATGGCACAAGGCAGAATTCCGGAGAGCGACATCCAAGCAATCCGTGAACGCGCGCCTTTGGAAGAGATCGTGGGCGAGTATGTACAGCTCAAACCTGCGGGTTATGACTCTTTGAAGGGGCTGTCGCCCTTCAAGGGAGAGAAAACGCCTTCCTTCCACGTGCGCCCGCAACGCGGTTATTATCACTGCTTTTCCACGGGCAAGGGTGGCGATGTTTTTAGCTTCCTGATGGAAATGGAGCAGGTCTCTTTCCCCGAAGCAGTCGAGGCGGTGGCTCAAAAGATTGGCTACCACATCAATTACCAAGGCGGCAGCACCGGCAATCGCAACGAAAAACCTGGCACTCGGCAGCGCCTTATCGCGGCGAACAAGGCGGCCCACCAGTTCTACCGAGAGCAGCTAGAGACCCCGCAAGCAGCCAAGGCGCGCGAGTTCCTACTCGACCGTGGCTTTGGCCGCGAGATCATCTATGACTTCGAGTGCGGTTATGCCCCGGAGGGGTGGGACACTGCCACCAAGCACCTTCTTCGCATGGGCTTTTCCTTTGAGGAGCTAGAGGCTGCCGGCATTTCCAAGATGGGCAAGCGCGGGCCTATTGACCGCTTTCATCGGCGCCTGCTGTGGCCCATCAAGGACCTTTCGGGCAACGTCATTGGCTTTGGTGCCCGCAAGCTTTTTGAGGATGACAACCTGGGCAAGTACATGAACACGCCTGAGACCATGCTCTATCACAAGTCCAAGGTGCTCTTCGGCCTGGATTTGGCCAAGCGCAACATCGCGGAAGCACACCAGGCGGTGGTGGTGGAGGGCTACACCGACGTCATGGCGATGTATGCCGCGGGCGTGAAGACCGCCGTGGCCAGCTGTGGCACCGCGTTCGGCGGCGATCACCTGCAGGTCCTGCGCAGGTTGATGCTGGATGATTCCTACTTCAACGGCGAGCTCATCTACACCTTCGACGGTGATGAGGCGGGGCAGAAAGCCGCGATGCGCGCCTTCCAGGGCGAGCAATCTTTTACTGGTCAGTCCTTCGTTTCCGTGGCCCCTGAGGGCATGGACCCTTGCGATCTGCGCCTGGCCAAGGGCGACGCCGCGGTGCGTGAGCTCATCGCGGACCGCATCCCGATGTTCGAGTTCGTCATCCAGTCGGTGCTTAGCGAATACCGCATCGATACCGCAGAGGGGCGTCTGCAAGCATTGCGTCGTGCGGTGCCCGTGGTGGCACAGATTCGCGACGCCCCGCTGCAGCGTGAGTACGCCCGCCGCCTAGCTGGCTGGGTGGGTTGGCCCAACCCGGAGGAAGTCCTGCAGCAGGTCCAGCAGGAGGCTCGCCGGCCTAAGAAAAAGGACAAGAAGGCACGGCTTGCCGACGCCCCGATCAAAGCCGGCACGCCCGCTCCCGCACAACAGAACACTCCGGTCTTCCACGTGCCAAGCCCCCGTGAGACCCACCTGTGGCCGCAGCGGGAGGCCCTAAAGCTGGCCTTGCAGTACCCGGGCCTTGCCGGTTCTTACTTCGACGGGATTACCGCCGATGCGTACTCGAACGAGTCTTACCGCATCATCCGCGAGGCAATCTCTACTGTCGGTGGCGTTGCTGCCGGCGCCAACCTGCCCAGCGTGGAATGGATCGCCGCTGTGGCAGGGGAGATGCTCGATCTCACTGCGCGCAACTTTGTCAGTGAGCTTGCCGTGGAACCCATCAAGGTGGGCGATGAGTCCGATCCCAAGGCTTGGGAGGTTTATGCTGACAGCGTGCTTTCCCGCCTCCAGGAAGCCCGCGTGGGCGACCAAGTAGCCCAAATCAAGGCCCAACTAGGTCGCATGCGCCCCTCCGACGACGAGCAAGCCTATAACTCGCTCTTCGCCGATCTCGTCGCCCTTGAGCAGGCCCGCCGCGAGCTCAATGACAGGGCATTCCGTGGGCCGCAGCCTAATTAGTCTTCGTCGGGCTCGTAGATACGGTCGTGGCCGTCTAGCTGGTTTCCTTTGATGCGGCGGCCGCGGCTTAGATCCTTTACCTCTTTCATGCGGGGTTCTGGATCGAGCTTGTTTGCCACTGCCTTGCGGGTGGCGTTTACTGCGTTCTTGGTGACGGGGGAGTTGATCGCTTTTTCGTACGCGCCCTTGATCTGGTGATAACGCTTGCGGCCGGCCTTGGTACCAAAGACATAACCTGCGGCGGCGCCTACTACGAACTGGATCATGGTTGGAGTATCTCACCCTTCAGGTAGTGATTTAACGCTAATAACCTCACCCAGCCTACCTGTATCGGTGGTGTAGTGGTGGGTACCCTCATTGATGAAATTTATTGTGACCGCTTCCCAACGCGGGTAAAGCACGATAGCTTAAAGACGTGACCGCTCGATCCTGTCTCCCGCAAGCGGCATCAGCCGCAATAGCCATCGCCGCCCTGACCACGGCTGCCATCGGTGTTGTTCCTGTCAGCTCGGATTCGAACGAAGATAAAGTAAGCAGCGTCCGGAGCTAAGCCCAACTCGGCTAAGGTCCTCACTTTGCCGCAAAAGATCATCTTTTAGCCGGAAAAATTTAACTTTCTCGCCACCTTATGCAGCTAGCGTTCTGTGCGTTCTTGTTGCTAATTCAATGGAGAAAGTAAATATGGTTCGTCATCGTTATTCGATAGTTGCTACTTCCCGCCGTTCTGTAGCGGCCGCAATTCTGGCAGTGGGTGTAGCGGGTGCAGGCGCACATGTGAATCCTGCGCCAGCTAGTGCACAGTTATCGTCTTCGATGCCAGCGCTTACGGGGGCTGTTACCGGCTCGAGCAGTGGTGCCCCAGCAGTCCAGCATGACGGCGCACCAACCCCAACTCCATTCACCACCGACTACTTGGTTGGCTTTCCTTCCGATGTCTCTTCCTACCAATACGGCGTCTACTGGGAAGTAGTCCGCATGTTTGACCATGTGAAGACCCAGCAGCCAATCATGGATGAGAACCTCGAAAAGGCCATCGCCATCAACAACGCTGCTGCTGATGATCCAGCGCTGATTAAGCGCGCTCAGCAAGATGCTGCTGCTGACACTGATGGAGTGATGCTTGCGGTTTCTGACGCACTGGGTGAGGAGTTTGGCGCCGCTTTCCGCGATGCTCTTGCCGAGCACCGCCTGCCAAAGACGGAGTACCTATTGGGAAATGGCTACCTAGCTCGTGCAGGCGGATTAGCTAGCTCTACCTTCGCGGAGAAGTACTACTTCGACGTGCGCCGTCCTTTCCAGGTAGCACCCGATGCTATTCACAAGTACAACGACGGTAAGAAGGACTATTACGGCACCACGCCAGCCTTTCCGTCTGGCCATACAAACCAGGCAACTTGGATCACCACGTTGATGGCCCACATGCTCCCGGAGGTTGCACCGCAGCTCGTGCTGCGCGGTGCGGAAGCTGGCAACCACCGCGTGGTCATGGGAGTGCACTATCCGCTCGACGTTATCGGCGGCCGTATGACGGGGCAGGCCGCAGCAGCCGACCGTCTCAACGATCCACGTATGCACGATGCGCTTGACCAAGCAGCAGCCGAAATCCGTGCCGAGATGAAGTGGCGCACTGGCAAGGACATCTCCGAGCTCGTAGCCCAGCAGGCTGATGCGGGTAAGAATTACGCTACCGACGAGCAGGCGGTTGAGCGTTATGCTCCGATGCTGGACTACGGCTTTAAGCCTGCTTATGCCACCGATGCTCCAATGATTGTCCCGAAGGCCGCGCCGGTCCTGCTCGAATCAACCCATCCCGAGCTCACTTGGGAGCAGCGCGCCGAGGTGCTTCGCCAAACCGCAAACCCCGCTGGCCACCCTCTCGACTGGCAGGGCGAAGCAGGCTCCTGGCAGCGCCTAAATCTGGCAAAGGCCATGGCTGCGACGGTAACTGTCAATCCAGATGGAGTAGTTCAAGTCTCTAATTAAACAGATCGCAGGGGGAACCTCCCCCAGTCTTGGTCATACCTGCGCGCGAAGAGACAGAAACGTGTAATCATTGGCGAGACAGCAAATGTTGGTATGACACCTAAAACGCTTTCAAGGAGCACAATGGCTAAGCCGAAAATTATGGCTGTGTACGGTACTCGACCTGAAGCAATCAAGGTCGCACCGGTCATCAAAACTCTAGAGGCTGATGATCGCTTCGAGTCCGTTGCAGTCTCTACTGGCCAGCACAAGGAAATGCTGGAGCAAGTAAACACCATGTTTGGAATTACCCCCAAGCATGACCTGGGATTGATGAAGCCGGGACAGACCCTCAATGAGATTGTTTCCCGTGCAATTGCCGGCCTCGATGAGATCATCGTTGCTGAGGAGCCGGACGTCATCATTTCCCAGGGTGATACATCAACGGCCATGGCAGCGGCTCTTGCTGGCTTCCACCGCGGTGTGCAGATCGTTCACCTGGAGGCAGGACTGCGTACCGGCAACATTTTGTCCCCGTTCCCGGAGGAAGCAAACCGTAAGATCATCGGTCAGGTTGCAGCCCTGCACCTTGCGCCGACTGAAGGCGCAATGGAGAACCTGCGCCGCGAGGACGTTCGTTCTAAGGACATCGTTATAACCGGCAATACGGTTATTGATGCTCTCCTTGAAGCAGCAACTTGGGACATCGAATTCTCGGATCCAACTCTTGCTGAGGCCGCTAACTCGGACAAGCGTTTCGTTGTTGTCACCACACACCGCCGCGAGAACCTTGACGCGATGAAGGAGATCGGTGGTGCTGTACAGGATCTAGCAAAGGCATATCCGGATACTATTTTTGCGCTGCCGCTGCACCTGAACCCAAAGGTCCGCGAAGCAGTTCTTCCGGAGGTTGAGGCGCTGGAGAACGTCATCATTACTGATCCTCTTCCGTACGATCAGTTCACCAAGCTCCAGAACCGTGCGGCCATCATCCTGACCGACTCTGGCGGAGTCCAGGAGGAAGCACCTTCCTTGGGCAAGCCGGTTTTGGTCATGCGCCAAAACACCGAGCGCCCTGAGGCCGTCGTCGCCGGCACCGTGAAGCTGGTGGGAACCAACCGTGAGCTTATCGTGGCGGAAGCGAAGCTTCTGCTTGATGACAATGCCGCTTATTCTGCAATGGCTAATGCCGTTAACCCATATGGCGATGGCAAGGGCGCTCAACGCTCGGTTGCAGCAATTGCAGAGCTTCTAGAAGTGGGAAAGCGTCTGCCAGACTTTAGTACTGAGATGGTGCCGGATGAGGTGCCGCGTTTTGAAGAGGTCGTAGCTCCGGAGGAAGAGCTGGAAAAGTAGCCAGTCCGCAGTTCACTCTGGCATAAACTACCCGCCGCATTGGAACACCCATTGTGTTCCAATGCGGTGGTTTTGTATTTCTCAGTGGGTAGGCCAAATTTAAATCTTCATTTGGGATTGGAACTAATCGCACTCTTGATCAGTCCAATAGAGCATGGAGGAAAATAGTGAGCCCAAGGTAGGCGGCGTTGTCATTGACAACGTAGTACGCACTGATACGGGGTGGAAGGCCATAGGGCGGACGAAGGGCTTCAGCGGTGCCATCGTTGAACTTAGTGAGGTTGGCGCCAGCAGGCAAGAAGTACAACGCCTGTTGGAAGAGCGTGGTTGGACACTGGTGTTCAACGAGCAGCGCTTTGCCGTCACGGCGCGGATGACGGTGTTGGAGCTGGTTGACATTGCTCTGCAAGCATTGCGCACTGGGAAAATCGGGCAAGGAAATCGAATTCAAACCGTGAACATGTATCAGCGTGCACGGCGGTTTCTCGTAAGCGAGCGAGGAATTCCAGCGCTGGGGAATCTCCGCCTGGAAGATTGTGAGACGCGCGTAGTCCATTCTTGGCTGTCACGAGTGGCGGACAGCTCGCTTACTTCGGCGCGGCATCTGCGAATTCTGCTCTTACATGCTTTCTCGATAGCTGAGCGGCAAGGGCTTGAGCTATGGACACAGAACCCCGCGCGGACTGCTCAGCTGCCGCATTTGCCGCGCGCTGAACCGGTTGAGGTTACACCGGAGGAGTTCAATGAGCTCCTTGCGCAGATCCTTGCTTGGGAGAGTCAAGGAAAGCGTACCGACCTTTCAGGGATTGTGTGCTGCTACATGGCAACCGGAATTCGTCCGAGTGAACTTCCCGCGCTGCTGTGGGAAGAAGTGGACTTGGATAGCAAGCCGGCGACGATGATTGTCAGTGGCTGTGCTGTATACCAAGACGGAAAGTTAGTTCGGCAGCCGGAGCCGAAGACTGCGGCCGGCTTTCGCGAAATTGTCATCCCTGAATGGTTTGCGGAGATGTTGCGTGAGCGATTTGCCCGCCGCGATCCGAATGTGCCTTATGTTTTTCCTAGTAGGGCTGGAACGATGCACAGCATGCACAACCTCGGCAATAGGTTCCGACAGGCACGTGGCGCGCGTTTTAAGTACATCAAGTTGAAGTCTTTCCGCTCCACCGTCGCAACCGTAATCGCCCGCGAAAAGGGGGCTGAGGAGGCTGCCAGACATCTTGGGCATACAAGCCCCGCGATCACCAGCCGGCACTACATAAAGCGCGCAAACAAAACCGGCGACCACAACGACATCCTCGAGGCCCTAAAGCCCACTGTGTTCAACGAGCGGTAGGGAAGTCCAAGCCCAAAGTTTTATGAACCAACGTGATACAAAACGAAAAAAGAACCGCCTGAAATCAGGCGGTTCCTGTCTGCTCCTCCAACTGGGCTCGAACCAGTTAAGCTATCTATGGTAGAATCCCTTTTGAGCAGGTCAGGAGCATATTGCACCGCCAACTATTGCCTACTAATGTCAATTAATGCCACGCGATATATCACGTATATGGCACGAAGGAGAAAGTCATGGCACGCAAAGCACGTTGGGGGAGTATCAAGAAGTTGCCGTCAGGGAACTACCAAGCGAGCTACCCACACCCCGAGAACAGCGACCTGTCAATGCGCATCAAAGCCCCGCACACGTTCGGACTCAAGGAAGAAGCCGAGACGTGGTTGGCGAAGGAAAGGACGCTCATTGCACAAGATAAGTGGCTGCACCCCGACGAACGGGCGGAGGAGCGCGCACGCGAAGCCGAGGAGCAGGCACGCGAGGAAGCCGAGAAAGCCAAGGGGTTAATCCCGTTCAAGGTGTATGCCGAGAAGTGGATTTCAACACGAACAAACCGTGACGGCCAGCTACTCGCCTCACGTACCCGTGAAGAGTACCTAAGGTACCTAGATGACCGTCTGGCGGAGTTTGCGGATAAACCACTATCAAGTATCACCGCCGAAACGGTGCGTGCCTGGTACGCAGAGCAGATTTCCACAGGCAAAAAGACCAGTGTGGGACGCCAATACGATTTCTTCAAATCAGTACTAAAAACAGCCGTCGAGGACAAATTGATAGCCGAGAACCCCTGCAAAGTCGAAGGCGGTTCAAAGGTCAGCACCGAAGTTGAAGTGAAAGCTCCAACCGATGCAGAGCTGCAAATCATCATCGACGAGATGCCCGACGACCTCAAGCACGTGGTGCTTATCGCAGCGTCAGCAGGTCTCAGGTGGGGTGAAATTGCTCCGTTGACCCCGGAGGACGTCGAAGAGATCTTATCGCCTGAGACGGGCGAGGTGGACGAGGTACGCATCCACGTGACTAAGGCAGAAGTCAGGCTCAAAGGAGGCAAAAAGGAAGTCAAGAAACCCAAGTCAAAAGCGGGTGTACGTGTTATGAGTTTCTTTGGTCAGGACGCGAAAGATGTTGCAGCGCACGTAAGGACGGTTAAACCGGGAGAGCGGCTGACCACGCGGACGTATGCAGGGGTTAGGTATCACTGGAAGAAAGCACGTGAGAAAGCGGGGCGTCCAGACCTGCACTTTCACGCACTCAGGCATTACAGCGGTACACGTTTTGCTCAGGCAGGCGCGACTCTCAAAGAGATTATGGACTGGCTAGGCCATAGCGACGTGAATAGTGCTATGGCCTATCAGAAGGCCGTTCAGAGCAGAATGAAAGAGCTGGCACGGCGGGCCGCCAGAAACTAGCAAAACCCTCAGAACGAATGCTAAGGCAGGTTTTCCGACTCTCGGGCAAATTCGGGAATGTACTGAGTTATGTACCGACTTTGCAGAGAATTGGACTCAGCGCGAAGAGCCCTAAAACATCGGCTTATAGCCCGGCTGCGTGGATTTCTGAGCACCTCGCTGCTGCTGGTTCTGCCGCTGGCGTGTCTGAGCGCGCTGCTCCTGGAGCTGCTGGTTCTCACCTACCGTGCGCTCGTAATAGTCCTGCGTACCGTCTACGACGGCTGCAAACCCCTTCACGCGCTTCTTCTTAAAGTTCTCGTAGTGCCCCTGCATCTTCGGCGATGTGAGCACGTAGTCCAGAAAGTCAGAATCCAGCTGCTTCATATTCTCGCGAGAGTTCTTAACGGCCTCGGCGGCTTCGGCCTCCTGGCGCAGCCGTTGCAGTTCCTCGTGTTTCGCCGTTACCGCGTCCGTGGTCTCCTGCAGTAGTGCTGCCTTGTCCTGCTGCTTCTTCTCCAACTCCTCGCGCTCGTCTCGCAGTTTCTGCACCTGGGCGTGTGCCTGAGCAACGATGTCGTTGGCCTTCTGACGCGCATCAGCCAGTAGCGTGCCCACCTGCTCCTGACCGTCGCCATAGCCCTTCTTGTGGCCAGCGGCGTAACCCTTCTTCGCTGCGTTCTGCTTCAGCGCCGGTAACTTCGCCTTATCTTCGTCCAGCTGCTTGCGCTCGTCCTCGACCTCCTGACGCTGCTGCTGCACGTCTGCATACAGCGCGCCTGCTTCGACCTCGCCGGCCTCATAACCCTCCTGGAAACCTTCGTTACGCGCGGTCTCGCGCATAACCTTCACCGCCGCCTTATCGCGCTCCAACTGCTCGCGCTCGGCTGCGAGTGCTTCAGTCTCCTTGGCTCGCTCCTCGTCCGCCTTACGTGCGTACTCATGGTTCGACAAATGTTCGCGGCTGCGCTCGCTGCTTTCGAGAATCACGTCTACGCCGGTCTCTTTAAGTTCCTTGCGGATCTTCTTGTGAAGACTGCCCAAATGGCTCGGCGACTTGAACAGTTCAAAATCGTTCTGCCGTAGTCTGCCATCCTCCGTAACCGGCGTGACTCCTATTTGAATCTGCGGTACTACCTCATCGAAATGGCCCGTCACGAGTACAACGTTCTTTGCGCCCCCGGCTTTCTTGATAACGATGTCTACGACCGGCTGCAGCGTGTCCATAAACTTCTCCCGGTCCGTGGGGTCTGTCTTCCAGTTCGGGGTGTGCTCAGCTACCCACTCCGGCGACAGACCTAGCACAATCCCGCGCATGACCACCGAGTCCCGGCGCTTGCGCCCCGTGACTGTCGCTAGGCGGTCTTGTAGTCGTTGCTCAATCTCTTCCGTACTTCCCGGCGTTGTCCACTCGTCCCGTGGTCCGTCCGTCGGGAAATACGTCATGTTGTTGAGCGACCGACTCGGGTCAATACCTTCGTTCGAGTGCGGCCGGTAGATACCGTTCTCGGCATCTACGTCACGCGCCCAATGCCGAATCATCGCCGTCGTTGCATCGGCCTTGACCTTGCCGCCCTTACTAACGTCGTACGTGACGCGGGTCTGTGCCATGTTCTTTATCCTGTCCTCTAAAAAGTTAACTTTCCAATAAGTGTAGCCCCATACACTTATTTCGCTGCGCTCCATAAGTTCCTGGGGCCCTCCGGGGGCCCTGCCGGGGGCTGAGCAAAACTAAAACCCCGACACATTGCGTGCCGGAGTTTTTCTGTTTTGCTTTGACGGTCTAGGAATACTGGCCGTAGCCCTCGTATCCCTGACCGCCTGAATCCTCGTTGCGCTCCTGGCGCTCCTCGGATTGCTCCGTGCGTTGCTTGCTCTGTTCTGCAAACAGTTCGTCAAGTAACGACTCCGCCCGCTCGACTTGAGCCTCGCGGTTCAATGAGTCCTCGCCCGTGACCAACTCCCGCAGCCGCTTGCCGAGATTCTCGTCAGCGCGCTTGCGTGCATTGTTCAAACGCCGTTGGGCGTTCTTTGCTTGCTGCTGCAGCTCTTCGAGTGTTGCCATGATGGTTAGTTCTCCTTGTTTTGGTTTTGGTGTTTTGACGTGATGGGCAAGACGCAAGCGCCTTACTCCAGGAGGTCCGCGTTGGCGGTCTAAACGGGTCATGAGGCTGCACCCCCTGCGGTAATCGAGGCGAAGATCTGTTGTAGTTCTTCGTCAGTGACTGCTGCCGTGGCCCAGTTCGCGCGGTTGATAACCGCTACAGCTTCATCGGCGTTAAGTACGTTCTGTTCAAGACTGACGTACGTAGGGCTACCCACCAGGACGGCGCTGTAGCGCTGGATAGAGTGCCGTTGTTCCACCGGTAAACTATCGTTGTTTTCGCTGACTACGCGGATGACGTCGCGGGTATTCGCGGATACGCGTACTTCGAGATTCGTACGTTCCTTGTCGTCGGTGCCGGGCCAATTCCATACGTAGGTTTTGCCGTTGCTGCTGACGCATAATTGTCGCGAATTGGCCGGTTCTCCGGCGACAAGTGCGCCGTTGGCTACTGCGGTGCTTACCGTCGTTGCTGAGCTGTCTAGCGCACCTGTAGTGCGTGTTGCGTAGCCGCTACGGCTGTAGCTGAGTCCCGCAAGGTAGTTCGTGTACGTACTGTCAGAGTTCTGCACTTGCAAAATGCGGTGTTGCTGGCCGTCTTCGCTGCCGTCGAGCAGCCAAGCGCGCGGCGGCGCGGCGGGATTCGCGCAAATTGCTGTGCAAAGGAAATCCGTACGCGAAAAGTACGCGTTCGGCTTCGCGTCTGCGGCAAAGTCCATCTGCGGCGGGTTGATACGCGAGGTGCGGGCCGTCACCTGCTGACCTGCGTTAGCGAAATCAGCAAGTAGCGCGTCGGCGTCTTCTGTCGGAGTGTTCGGGTCGCCGTACAGAATCTGCTTGATGATGTCTACAATCGGCGCGACTGTTCGCGATTCAATTTCGCTAATCACCGCTTCGCGCTCTTCTGGGTCTGCGATGTTCTCGGCCCTACGGCGCAGCTGTTCCAGATTCTGCGAAAGCGGGCCAACCGTGATGTAGTCGAAGTATTCGCGTGTGCCGTTAAAGAATCCCTTGTTCAGGTAAATCGTGTACTGACCCTTCTCGACCTTGATGAGAATCTGGAATCGCCTGTACGCTTGCGATTCGTCTTCTGCCATCTGAGGGCGGCCAAAACGATCTATGTAGGTACCCGCGAGTCCCTGGAAGAAATCATCTGGGGTAGTCGCCGCAGTGACGATGTTGAGCTGTTGAATGGGATACGTACGGCCGTACTTGATATTGGCCGAAAGGCGGCCGTCACCAGGTTGCCTGAACGGTGCAAACATGCGGAAGGCGTTTCCTCTATTGCCGCAAGCCTGAATAATCGAGCCGGCACGGGCGTCTTCCCAAACAACGCACTCTTCACCGTCGTAGCCGTCAAAACCGACGTTTTCGCCGCCGATTTTGAATACCAGAAAACCCAGTTCGTGCGGAAGCGGGCCGGTCATCAGGTCTTTGCCAGTACCGCCGTCGCCGTAGACCAAGATATTCACAATCCGTGGCGGTAAGGGCGCGTACTGCAAGTAGTCACCGCGCAGCTTTGTCAGATGCGCAAGCATTCCGCGCTTGACGTAAAGCTTCAAGTACTTTTCGCGCACTTCAGCGAGCGTCATTTTTCCCTGAGCGACCAGCGCCGATACTTCATCGACATTGGCTTTCTTCTTCTGCGCACGGCGCTCATCGTCTTCGTCGACCTGTTCCCAGAGATCCGGTACGTTGGTCACTACTTCGCTGCGGTCGTAGGTCTCCTTATCCGCCTGAGCAGGGTCTTCGTGCGTCAAGTACTTACAGAGCGGCAAAAACGCGCTAGGAGGCTTTCCCTCTACGTACTGCGGTGGAACACCGAACGCCTTTGCGACCGCTGCAATCGATTTGTACGACTTGCATAACAGCGGAATATGCCAATGAGCTGGCTTTTTGTCACCAACAGCCGCACCCTTCGGTGGCGTGTACTTACTCTTAAAGTCCTTAGGCGTGTAGGTGTCGCGGTCGTGGTTGATGTACGCCCAATACGTCATGCCCTTCGGCGCGAGCGCTTCTTGAATACGCTCCTCCGTGAGCAAATCGCCGTAGCCGTCGTAAAACGCTTGCTGCGTAATGAAAAATGCGCTGAACTTCTTCTTTTCGTACTTGTGCCACTTTCCGCCAGGGCGATAGGGGCATTCGTCGGTACCTACGCGTTGCTGAAGTTGCAGCGACTCAGGCAACGCCTTTACTTTTTGCGGCTCCGATTCCGGCGCTAAAGTTGCATCTTCCGTCATGTGAGTTTCGTCATACTTTTCAGACTTAGACATCTCGGACCACCGCCGAAAAGCAGAAAAAACAGAAAACACAGATTTGCCGATCTGTGTTTTTCGCGGAGGCGAAACGCTGTAACCTGCGGAAACGCAAAATTTCGCAGCGGAGTCCGCGGGCGAGACACAAGCCCAGCTCGCCCGCGCGCGTTAGTGTTTTTGCTGGTAGTTGTAGGTTTTCGTTTTGTGGTTGGTGAAATTCCGTTTGGAAAAAACAGAAAACACAGACCGTATTCGAGAATTCACTTTTCGTGGAAGAATTCCCTGTGAATCTTGGAGAAACCTGGCAACGCTGCCACGGGCGTGAATTTAATCCTTGCGAGGCGGCAATGATTCGCGTAATCTTGTAAGCGAAGTTTGTTTTATTTAGCTCCGCTGTTCCAGCAGCGGAGTTTTTCATTTGCTGCATGGCTACGCATCACCACCGACCACAACAGCGTCGCCGTAGAGGAATTTGGCAAGCTCCAGGGCAGGAATAAGACGCTGTTTGCCTTTGCCCATGGTGCTGGGCACTGGACGAAGTTCACCACGGGCGATAAGACGCTCTAGGTGGCGTTGCGAAATAGATGCACGCTCACAGACCTCCGAGGGCTTGAAAGCCTTGAGAAGCGTGTCGTCGTTGAGAATGATTTGTGTTACCGGTGCGGACACAACAAAAACCTTTCGGTGTTGTGTCGCGTCTTCAATGACGGTCCTAGCACGCGCCCATGCTGCCGCCGTGAGTATCTCTAACCTTGTACCCCCAGAACGTACTCACGCGAGCCGAGGAGGTGCTGCCTTACTGTTTCACATCCACCGGTAGGCAGCTACCAGGGTGCTGAGCGTCTTCATCTTGGCGGGGCGGACTAACGCACGTCCAGCGTGCCCCTACGTCGTGAACCCGCTAGTTTCACGACCCGACTGGCCAACGTCGGTTTCTCTCGCACCGGGGAAGCCAACCCCCGGCAAAGACAATTTTCAGTTGCTAGTTCATCATATCAACAACTGCCAACTTGTGCCAGGCCTCAGACGGGGTTTGAAGTCACGTGAGGGGCAGAGTTTTCGATATAGCATTTTTATAGCACGGCGGCATATATGGCACGCCTGACAAAGCAAAAAACCCACTGTTACCAGCGGGTTTAAGAAGCTCCTCCAACTGGGCTCGAACCAGTGACCCTTCGATTAACAGTCGAATGCTCTGCCAACTGAGCTATGGAGGAATAAACCATGCTGAGAACTTTTTGAAGTGCTCTCTGCAACGAAAAGTAACTATAGTTTAGCTCGTTTGAAAATGGCAAATTGGCTGTTCAGTGTGGGTAAATGGGGTATTTGAAGAGTGGAAAATGACGTTAATGTAAACGGTCTTGGTAGGGCGGGTTAATCTGGTTCCATGAGCCAAGAGATTTCTTTCGATCCGATTCGCTGGGACTCGCGTTCGATCGTGCTTCGAACGAATCTCAAGTACCGGAAGGCCGCTGGTTCTCGTATTGAACGCGCACTGCGTGCGCGTCTTCCGGAGCGTGCCCTTGACGTACATTTTCGCTTTAACCGCCCACTGCAGGTCAGTGGTAGCGCGCTGGCAACCGCGGCTTCCACCTTGTGCGGCAGGCAGTATTCGCACATTGACTTAAAGTTTCCAGTATCTGAGGAGACTCGGAAAAGCATCGAAGGCTGGACGGGAGCTCATGTCGAAGCAGAAAGCGAAGAGGCACGTCCGCAACCACGACAAAATGGTGCGGTATTGCTTAACTTCTCCGGTGGTTTTGATTCCCTTGCCTCTCGCTATTTGCTGCCGGAATCGCATGAACTTATTTCCCTCGATTTAGGCGGGCGCTTTGCGCGCGAACGGAAGTTTTTCCGTCAGTTTGACCCGCTAATCGTGAAAACGAACATCACGGATACTCCACTCCGGGCCAATTCTTGGTCTTTCCTCGGCATCGGGAGCATTTTGGCGGCTGAGTCTTTGCGCGGGGCGTATTGCACCTTCGGCGCAATTCTGGAAGCCACGCTTTTGCAACGGGGGACGCCATTTGAGCGCAACAACACTTTTCCGCCGTTTGCAGCAGCGGGGCTGTGCAATGCGCCTGCGGCGCAGGGGCTCTCCGAGATTGGCACGTTGCTTATCCTCGAGCATTTCGCGCCAGAGTTAATTGGTGAGTCTCTGGGGTCGCTCGCAGGGCCGAGGGAAGAAAAACAAGTGCGCAAATGGGCGCTTGTGGAAGCGCTGCGTTACTACGCGGGAATTGAAACGGGACCGCTTGCGGGCCCAGTTTTTCCAGATGCACCTCAGTATCGCGTCGGTGAAAATTTCGTTGTGGACCTAAGCGCATTGGCTGTTGCTTGGTTGGGCCGACCAGATTTGACGCGTCTGATGGTTCGGGATGCGGAACACAAACTAATTCCGACTGCCAAGAGCCTAAATCTTGGTTTCCTGCTCAAAGCGGATAAGCGCATGTATGCCAAGTATCCCGGCCCGCTTAAAGGTAGGTTGGCAGAACAACTCAATGCCGCTGGGATTGAGTGGTATTCGCCGGCGGATGAACAATCTTGTGAGGAGGTTCGCCAGTTCATCGAATCGCTGGCGTGCGAATCATAGGGAATAGGTGGCTGAAAAGGCGTCGTCGCTGAAGAACTCAGACCAATTCCCATCGACAGAAATGGCAAAGTCAACGACGCCCTTGAGGACAAAAACCGGCGGCGAAGCATGTCCTTCGCCCCAGTCGCCAACGATGAATCGACGGTGTTCTGATTCGTTTTCGGTGGCGGCAGCCCAGGGAGCTAGGTGATTGTCGTTGTGGAAGTCATCGCTTTCATTGATGAGATAAGCAACGTAGTTAGGAAAACTCTGCTGGTAGAGCGGAATCAGATCAGTAACAGCAGACACGTCCGAAATGTCTTTAACTTTCCACACCTTATCTAGGTATTGGTTCACTGCTGCCGGAAGGTAATGTGCGATGTCGGTCTGGGGGTTCGACACGATGGCAAGGGAATCAGGGAAGCAATGGGAGTAGTAAAGGGATGCGAAACCTCCTGCCGAGGACCCATAAAAAATAAGGTTATGGGCGTTTAAGTCTTTCTGGATTTTTGAAAGAACGTTGACCAGATCTGTCTGGAGCGGGCAAGCGTCGTCGCCAGTAAACCAGCCGATGCTGCTGCCGCGTTCAAGGGATGGATCGCTGACGAACACGACGTTGGCCTCGGAGTGATCGGTGAGCTGCTCACCTGTAAACAATGGCAGTGTGGTCTGCGCCAGATTTGCCGCCGCATGGAAAATGACGACTGTGGTGGCAGCATTGCGGTTGATAACGCGTAATTCGACGAGTGTGTGCCCGAAATCGATGACGTTGATGCCGTCGTGAATGGGTTCGGTGAGGAAGGCGTCTAGGCTGCGATGCAAGACGACGTCGGCTGAGTAGCGCGAATAATTCCTAACAAAAGCCATAACTTCGGATTCTAATGCACGAGGGCTTGTGCTTTGGTTATCGTTTATATGGTCCGCTAAATGAAACGAGGTTACGAGTCCATTATGGATGTTAAGAAGCTGCGTCGCGCCCTGTGGCATTTTCGGCATGGTGGAATCACACAGTTAAATCGTTTCCTGGAATTTGAAGAGAGAAAGCGTCTCGAGCAGTCCACCGATGAAGCAGATGTTCGTCGCCTCCAACAAGTAGAACGAGTCGAACGACGCGGATTCGACCCTCTGGATTTCGCGGAATACACCCCGAATCCGCAGTGGAAGAAGCCATACGAGCACATCAAGGTAGGCGTCATTCTCGATGACTTCTCGCACTTAGCGTGGGGTGAAGAATTCACCACCATCTCACTGCTGCCGGATACCTGGCGCGAGGAGCTTGACCGCGGCTTCGACTTCCTGTTCGTTGAGTCGGCCTGGCAAGGCAATAGCGCGGCGTGGCGCTATCAGGTTGTCGGCAGTCAAGCGCCTTCGCAAGGGCTGAAGGACCTCGTAGCGGAATGTAAGGCAAGGGGTATTCCTACAGTCTTTTGGAATAAGGAAGATCCCGTCCATTACGAGGATTTTATCGGTTCTGCACAGCTATTTGATTATGTGTTTACTACCGATGCCGATCTAGTCGAGAAGTATCGAGCTGAGATTCCACAAGCAACCATTGGCGTCTTGCCGTTTGCGGTGCAACCTGCCATTCATAACCCAATTCGGGATGCTGATAGAAGCAAATATGGGCTCGGCTCAGTGTGTTTTGCAGGAACTTATTTTCGTGACAAATTTCCAGAACGTGCCCGAGATCAAAAGCTAATTTTGGATGGTGCTATCCAAGCTTGTGAAAGTCTGCGAAGCTCCTTGACCATTTACTCCCGTAACGAAGACGTGGACGAGAAGTATCGCTTCCCCGAGCCTTATGATGACTGGGTAGTCGGAGCCCTACCGTATTCCACGATGCTTACTGCATACAGAGCGTTCAAAGTTTTCTTGAATGTCAATACCGTGACGACTAGTCCGACGATGCTTTCGCGCCGGGTATTGGAGCTTGCTGCCTGTGGAGCGAACGTGATTAGTACTCCTGCGAAGGGCATCGAGGAATTCTTTCCACACGGAGAGCTTACGACGGTAGCTGAACATTCACA
Organism: Corynebacterium sp. c25Ua_89; assembly: GCF_047459735.1. Taxonomy (NCBI): domain Bacteria; kingdom Bacillati; phylum Actinomycetota; class Actinomycetes; order Mycobacteriales; family Corynebacteriaceae; genus Corynebacterium; species Corynebacterium sp. c25Ua_89. The sequence continues at coordinate 492,883 of NZ_JASBOD010000002.1, read as the reverse complement.
GATTCCAGCGATTATTGAAGCGACGGTTCGTTCCAAACTATCGCGTGAGAGACAAGTGCATCGTGCTCAGCGCGTGCTGTGGGACGGGCATACGTATACTCACCGCGCCGCGGCAATTCTCGAAGCGCTAAATCTCGATGCTTCTGCTCGCCAAGTTGATCCTGTACTGGTGAGCGCAATCGTCTCCACCAACCGGCCAGAACGCCTCGAAGGAGTTCTAGAAACAGTCTGCTCGCAACGTGAGGTGGATTTGGAGATACTCGTTCTAACTCATGGCTTTAAAGCTAAAGATGTTATTGACCCCGCCGATTTTCCGACTGTGCAGTTCTTGACTGCATCAGCGGAGGTAAGCCTTGGTGCTTGCCTGAACCAGCTGGTGGAAGCCGCACGTGGGCAGGTAATCGCGAAGATGGACGATGACGATTTTTATGGTCCCATCTATCTTCATGATCAGTTAAACGCATTGCGCTTCTCCGGCGCAGATGTAGTGGGAAAGCAAGCGGCGTATCTGTACCTAGAAAGCAGCAACGAGTTGGTCTTGCGAAAGGAGTGGAATGAGCATTCCTGGGTGGATCTCGTGCTCGGAGCCACGCTAGTGGGGTGGAAGAACACCTTCAGCGAGCATCCTTTTGCTGAAGTAGGCAGGGGAGAAGACACTCGCTTTCTCCAGTCGCTTGCAGCCGAAGGTGCCAAGATCTATTCGGCTGATAGGTTCAATTACATCCAGTACCGCAGTGCCGGATCCCATACCTGGGATATAGACGATTCTGCTCTGAAACGCAGCGGGCGCGTGGTCAGTTACGGGTGCAATCTGGAACATGTCTACGTGGAGGAGCAGTAGAGCATGTTTTTCATTGGGCGCACCCGCTATAGTCAGTTGCTTCCGGAGACCAATTCTTGGCATTTATCTGTCGGGGTTAAGAGCATTGAGGCTTATCGTGAGAGGTTGTATGACTCAGCTCGTCTTAAAATCCGCGAAAAGCTATTTACTGAACTAACGCTCCCATCGCTGGATGCAGCGCGCCAGGCTGCGGGGATAGATCTCACTCATGTCGTTTCCTATTCCGAGTCTTTGCCAGATGCGTTTAAAACGGGGCTTGAAGAGGCAGCTCAGAAATTTCCATTTGTCGTTCTCGACGAGCAGCCAGACGGGCATTGGGGAACTTCTCTTGATGCAATTGCTCGTCAACATGTTGGTGACGGCGAAGCCTTCGGCCGTTACCGGATTGATGATGACGATGTCGTGGCCAAGAGTTACTTCACTACGGTCTCGCGCTATGTATCGCCTGAGTTTGCGGGGATGGTGGTCAGCCTGCCACTTGGAGTTGAGGCGATCTATCACGAAGGTAAGGTAACTTTTCCTCGTATTTCCCATTGGCCGATGTACTCCCTTGGATTGCTCGACGTGTGTCTTTTTCAAGGGGACGATGAGCTAGTGCAGCCACCGAGTGGTGCGCATAATATGGCTGACCGGCGCGGGCCTGTAATTTTGGATTCGCAATCGGTGAGCTATGTGCGTCTCAACCATGTTAATCAAGACAGCGGGTTACGTACCGGCAACGCGGCCTCATTGTCTGACATCATGCACAGTCTTTCTGCTTTTCCTCCGCTCACTGAACTCGAAGAGTTCAATGAACAATTTCCAACCACTGCAAGCTTGCTTGAACGCGAGACTTGGGTGGAGGTTAACTCCGGTAAACAACGAGTGGTGTTGCCAAAGAAAATTAAGCTTCCTACGCCGATGCAGGAAGTGCACGTGAAAATTGAACACACCTTCCCGCGGTGGGCGAGAGAAAAACAGGCTGTGGTCTCGTTTGACCTGTGCGACATAGAAGGGGGATCTGTTCCACTCCGAAGAGCGATGAGCGGCATCGGAAATTCCCGGTGGAAGCAGATTGGACACTACTGCTATTTGAATACGAAGCCAGGTCGCGCAGTGACCAGTCTTGATATTTTGCTGCCCGAGGACGTGAGACTTCATGGGTTCAAGCTCATCCCCTTTGGCCGCGGTGGCGTTCCATTTAGCGTTGATGGAGTCTGGATTTCCACGGAAAATTCCGAGACATCCTAGGTAATTGTTCGATGTCAAACCCTGCACAAGAACAAATTCCAAAATCCCAATTCTGATACAATCAACGAAGTTTGAAGCGCTATGGATGGGCCAAGTTGAGTGAGGTGTGAGTCATTAAAGTTCTGGTTCTCTCACAGTATTGGCTGCCCGAAAATGGTGTTCCGCAGCGGCGTTGGGCGTGGTTAACGCGAATTCTTAAGCGCAACGGTCATGAAGTGGTTGTTGTCTGCCCGCCACCGCACTATGAACGTTCTGTCCCGCTGCGGGAATGGCTCAAAAGAGAAAGGCCGTGGCGGCGCTTTCGTATTGAAGAAGGCGCTTTCGGCGAGACCATGGTACGAACTGGGTACTTTCCTTCTGGGCGTTCCTTGAGCAGTCGAATTCTCAATCAGGCGGTCGTCGCGTTGTCGATGATGACGTTTCCAGTGCGTAAGCCGCGCGCTTTGAAAGGTTATCGCCCAGATCTCGTGATCGGAACTGTTCCTGCGCTGCCCACATCCGTTGTGACTAGGCTGATTGCCAAATCTTTGAGACGGCCATATACCATCGATCTGCGCGATGCTTGGCCGGCACTTCTCGACGTCAGCGATGACTGGAATTCGGCTACTGGAACGCCTTCTATTCGCGAGCGCTTAGCGCGGTTTGGTGCACTTCAAGCCTTGACAACACTTACTGAATGGGCGATGAACCGCGTACTCAAAAAAGCAGATGGCATCATAACGACGTCTCAGAAGCTAGAAGATTGGTTGCGAAATGAGCATCATTCATCTTCTCAAGATATGACGACTATCCGTAATGTCTTTCCTCCACGGAGCACGTTTAGTAAGAAAGACAGCGACAACGCAAATGATTCGCTGCACGTACTTTATGCGGGCACGCTGGGCCGTGCACAGAAGCTGGGTAATGCTCTTCGAGCAGCGCGCATTGCCCAGGATAGAGGCGCAAGCATCGAGCTTCGCTTCGTGGGAGACGGCGCGGCCTGGGAAGAACTCCACGAGACTGCGCAGCACCTTGGCGTAAACGTTGATTTTTATCACCGCCAAGCGGCTGAGGCGCTGGAGGAGCATTATGCGTGGGCAGATACAGCCTTGGTGCATTTGGCGGACTGGGAGCCTTTAACGAGGACGATTCCGTCTAAGACCTATGAGCTGATGAATCTTGGTCTACATATTTCCGGCGCTGTAGATGGAGAGTGCGCTGAGCTTATCAATGAACTGCATGCGGGACACGTGGTTCATTCTGAGTCCCCAGAAGAATTGGCGCAATTGTGGATTCGTTTGGCAGAGGATCGCAGTCTTCTACACGTCACCGATGAGGGGGCTGATTGGGTCAAGCAGCAAAGAGATGAAGTAGTTCCACGCCAGCTCATCGACTTTATTGACCGTGTGGTGAGAAGCTCATGAAGCTTTCTTCGCTTGCTCTTTTAAACCTGGATTCCCATGAGGAGCGTACGTGGCTTCTTATTACGAAGGAGACGGCGCTGTTGCATTTGAGTGAGTTCGGAACCGATTTCGAGGTCATATTTAGCGCTAAAGAGCTGCCTAAAACTCCCCTTAAGGGTGATCGACTACTCGTGCTGGGAAGCAAATGCGAACATGAGAATGCGCAAGGCGACGATACTTGCCAAATATTTTCCCGCTGGTTAGAGGTGCCTGGCACTGAAGCCCTTTGGGTGCTTCCGCTGGAGAGTGACGAAACCTTCTCGGCACTGCGCGATGCATTTTCTGGAGAAGAGCCACTGGAAATCTCTGCGTTAAACGTGTCTGCTGGATATCTCTGGTTGGAGATTGGTATTTCCGCAGAGGAAAGCAAAAGCGAAATAGCACCGGAGGCTGCTTTCCTATCCGCTATGGAGCTGCTTGGAAGCGAGGAACGGTCTGGAGACAACGCTGACAAGACTTTGGATTCAACTCCTGAGTTTCCAAGTATTCGCAGCCAGATCATTATGAAAGTGACGCCGCGACTTAAGCCACTGAAGCAACGGTTACCTAAGAATGTGGTCGTGGCGTTGTACAAAATCTTGGAGAAGATTCGATGACGCGTGCACCCGGTATCAGCATCGTTCTGCCTACATACAACGATTCCGTGAGTCTCGCGGCGGCACTTCGCTCCGTAGCCAAACAAACTTTGCCGGTCCAGCTTATTGAAGTGGTCGTCGTCTTTAACGGAACTTATGAGAAATCACGGCGAACGCTAGAGAAGTTCCGTGTCGAGCACCCAGAACTAAAGATTGTTAGCGCAACATCGACCCGAAAGGGCGCTGGCTGTGCGCGCAACATCGGGTTATCTTTAATCTCGCGTCCTTATGTCACTTTTCTTGACGATGATGACACCTTGGAAGAACGCTTCCTTGAGCACGCTTGGTCTCAGTGCGGCAAAAATTCGGTCGTTCTTCTTGGCATTAAAAATGTGAGCACCGATGGGGATGCTGCTGGCTCTAACTCTCTTGACGCGAGGATCTCGCCTTTGCAAGGCAGGAAAGTACCAGTCGCCTCTATACCTTGGGCACTAGGGTTTAATGCCTCTAAGGTTTTTCCAGCGGAGCTTGTGGCTGAGCATCGCTTCGAAGAAAGTTTGCGTTCGGGCGAAGACGTAGTCTTCTTTTCCAAGTTTCTTGAGCATCTGGGGCTTGAAGTGAGGATTCCCGCCTCGCTCGAGGGCGCTCGGTATTGCCGGACGATGACGCACGATTCAGTGTCCCGTCAGACACACAGTTTTGATTTTGCCGTCCGCCAGCGCCTGGAATGCATTTCGAAGATTCAGCCAACGCGTGCGCTACACAATAAGGACGCTGTGTCCGTTGCAAAGACAGCACTGGTCGATGCGCAATTCGAGTTCATACGCTCCTACCTTGAGCAACATCCGCACGAGACCGACAAGGCCATTGAAACAGCGGTCAGTCTTGGTGTCGCGGGGCTACCGTGGGACCAATTGCGCCCCGAACCCGTACGCCGAGCAGTGATCTCGTACTGTTTCCCGCCTTTTGCAGATACCGCCGGCAATGTAGCAGCGAAGCGAATTCGTGAACGCGGTGAGATTGTCGATGTGTTTTCAGCAAATATGTCGCGGGTGCGCAAGGAAGATCCGAGCGCACTACTGATGGTGGAGGAATACCTGGGGTGTCACGAAATTCTCGATGTGACGGCTTCTTTTGCACGCTGGTTCTTCATCTGCAATTTTGCCGTCCAGGCCGCACGGCGAGCCACCAAACGCGGGCGTGAGCGGGGCGGCTACCAGTCTTTGTATACCCGCTCAATGTGGTCGGGCTCCCACGTTGCGGGGGTACTTCTCAAACGCAAGAATCACAAACTCTATTGGGAAGCTGAGTTCTCCGATCCGATGCGTCTGGATGCGCGGGGCAACGAGCGAGTAGGGGAGATTACTTTTCACCCTGTCACCATTGCGTTGCATAAAGTCGTGGCTCAGGCCGGTATTGAGCCCAAGGCTCTTAATTCCCACTTTGCGTTGACGGAAGCGGCAACGTTTGTTTTGGCTGATGAACTGGTGTTCACTAACGACAATCAGCGTGAATTAATGCTCGCGCCCTATCCGGAAAATCTTCGCCAGTGTTTCAGGTCGAAGTCCCGAGTTGTTGCGCAGTCGCGGCCAGACGGCAACCTATATGATCTTGTGGAATCAAAGTATTCCGTTGATGGAAACCTGGTAAACATCGGTTATTTCGGCACCTTCTATGAAAACCGGGGCGTCGGCGACGTAGTCAAGGCGCTACAGAGTCTTCCCCAAGTTCAGCAGGACCGTGTACGCCTTCATATTTTCTGCCCGAATCCGGAACAGGCTCAGGCCCAGTTATGGATGATCGGTGCTCCCGAGCAGATCATCATTAATCCCACGGTTCCATATCTTGAGTTTCTAAACCTAGCTACGAAATTTGATGCTTTGTTGGTCAATGACACGGATACGAGCGGGACGAGCTTCAACAAGAATCCCTTCTTGCCTTCAAAGTATGCGGACTACGTGGGCGCCGGCGTTGCGGTGTGGGGAATCGTCACGGAAGGCTCTCCGCTTTCGGAGCTGCTTGTCGACGTCCACTCTCACGCCGGCGACATACCTTCCATTGCGGCCGGATTCAAAAAGATAATAAACGAGACCTAGGCGGGGCTGCCTAGCCATAAGAACGGGTATTATCTTTCCAGTGACTCTGATTCCATATCGAGCCAAAGTGACCATAATCGACAGCGAAAGGATTGGCGATTCGTGAAGTTTAGACTAAGCCATTCGCTGCGGAAGGAAGCCGCTTCCAACCAACAACTGAACAAAAAATACTCGGACCACGAAGGCCCAATTTTGATTGTTCGGAGGGGAGAACTTCGGCCGCTTCAGGTTCGTCCGACTTTCGTTGAGTACATTAGGCAAATTTGGTCAAGACGGTATTTCATATGGGCCGACGCTCGTTCCAAGGCTTTGCGCACCACACGGGATTATCGACTTTGGAAATTGTGGTTGGTAATCAATCCCGTACTCAACGTCGTTTTTTATGGATTTATGTTCGGCATCTTGTTTAAAACTTCGCACGGTGTACCGAATTTTATTGGGTTCCTTTTCCTTGGTACCACTTTTATGCCAATGATGTCCGGGCTTTTGGCCCAAGGCACGAGCCTAATTCCCTCAAATCGCGCGATGATTAGGGCCTTCAATTTTCCAACTGCTTCGCTTGCAATATCCCAAACATTAAGAGCTGCGATTGACAATCTAATTCCAGCCGCCGTGGCAATTGTAATTGCCTTATTACTGCAGTGGCATACTCCACCGTCTTGGAAATTAGTATTGGTAATTCCGCTTTTTGTCTTGATCCATATATTTGGATGCGGGCTTTTGTTCTTTACCGGAAGAATATGTGCCCAGATTTCTGATATCAAAGCGATAGTTCCTTTGCTTACGCAAGCATGGTTTTTTCTGTCCGGCGTAATGTTTACGATGGATCGTTTCAATCATCTTCCGATGATTAAGCAAATAATGACATACAATCCGGCGTATCAATTTCTGACAGCGGTTAGGAATGTTTCTATTTATGACACTCTTCCGAATTGGCAAGATTGGGCGTCGCTAAGTATTTGGTCGTTTGGAACTTTTATACTCGGATTTTTGTTTTTCTGGCGAGCTGAGCATAAGTACGTAAGGTTAACCTAGAAGGCGCGGCGTGGACATTAGATATATTGAATCCGCGAATGTCGTTGTCAGCGGCGTAAGTAAGCGGTATGTGATTTCGCAAGATCGTTCGGACGATGCTTCCGTAGTAAGAGCAAGAAAACAAGACCAAGTCGTAGATGCTCTCGTCGATGCGAATTTCGTAGTTCAACCAGGGGAATCAGTTGGAATAATCGGTCTAAATGGCTCAGGAAAGTCAACTCTGCTCTCGATTATTGCTGGTGGGCAAGCACCAACAACTGGCCAGGTTTATACGGCTTCAACGCCCACATTGATGGGTGTAGCTCCTGCATTGCAAGGTGGGCTTACAGGCGCACAAAACATTTATGTGGGGTGCCTTGCCCTTGGAATGACTCCTGAAGAAGCAAAGAAACAAATCCCGATTATTGCTGATTGGACCGAACTTGGTGAAGCCATAAATAGGCCAAAGTCTACCTATTCTTCGGGCATGGGCGCACGATTGGCATTTGCCATTTCGACCGCAATAGAACCCGAAATTTTGATGATCGATGAGGCACTATCGACGGGAGATGCAGCTTTTGCGGACAAAGCGACAAAGAGAATGGGTGAGCTCTTAGATCGAGCCGGAAATCTATTCCTTGTTTCCCATTCTATCGCTGATATCGAGAAAAATTGTCAACGCTGTATCTGGATAAATAAAGGAAGAATTATTGCTGATGGGCCAACTTCAGAGGTCGCTCCGAAGTACCATGAATGGGCACGGCTAATGGGAAAACCTGACAAAAATCCAGGGTACAAATATCTCCAAGAAGTTATTGACTCGTATGTGCAGCCATTGATTGCTCTAGACGAAGCTTCGATTACTCCTAGGGCAGAAGCTCCGATGAAGAAACGAAGAACGAGGAAGAGAAAACGACCTGCTCATCGTAAATGATCTCGTAAGGAATAGCGGAGCGTATTTGACAGCTGATTAGTTGCTTTAAATCCGCAAACCATAATGGGCCGGTGTGTCCAAAAAATGATTTTAACTCGAAATACGACTCGAAGGCTTACTGATATAATTCGCTAGGCATGCGAGCATATGCTTCCGGGTGAACTCGAAATCGCGCGCGGAGGAGTTGATTTAGTCCTGTTCACGCCGTTGGATGCTTTAAAGACTCCAAAAATAGTGATTGCCAACAAAAGTGGGACATGAAGAAGATGAAGATTAATGCTAGTGGTTCTGGAAGTGATAGGAAAATAACCAGTGTGAAGTTCCTGTCCGCACTTTTGCTGCTTTCAGTGCTCTTGTTTGGTATAAGCCAATTGGGTAGGTCGAATCCTTGGAGCATGTTGGCAGGTGCAGGAGCTTTCCTATTACTCGCTTCCTTTTTAGGGCTAACTATTGTGTGGGCAAAGCGTTCGTTCAGCATCTTAAACCACCAGATTGGAGAGCTGAAAAAACTCACACTATCGGGCGCTAATAATTATCGTGAAAACTCCTCTCAACCTTTAGCACTTGCAGATTCTTTAGGTGGCGTTGTGACAACGAATGTCGCTAACCGAGTTGAACCTGATGAGGGCGAACCTGATTCTTTGCTCGGAGTTAGGAGTCTTTATGATCCTCGAAGGTTGCCTGCGAGTCGCATAGAGCGCGGAAATACTCCCGGTGTTATTGGTCGGAAAGCTGCTGAATTTGAGCTAACTGATTTTAGCCGTCGCAATTTTTCAGAAATTTTCAATTCGGAGCCTACGGATTGGCAAGAGTCAATTTTGACAGTCGTTCCACTGAAATGCGCTGAGTCTTTGGGAAGTAGCTGTATTCAAAAACGCTTGACACCAAATACGCTAGATAAACTAGAGGACCAACGCTTCAGGTACTTAATTATTGATGAAGATGAGCTTACAACGGGCCTGTGGGCTGGGGTCCTCGAAACTTATAGAACGCAACTGTTTCTTTCGCTCAATGCCCTGATCCGCAGCCTCCGTGCCTCAGGCACGGTAGTGATCTTAAAGCCTAGCTCGATGATATTTCCTTTCACCCTTACTTTGCGTGAGAGTGCAGACGTAATTTTGCCGTCGAACGGCGTTGATGTCCAAGATGCCTCTACTGGTGGGGGTCTCGAAATCCTGCGGAAACTCGAGAATATTGGAGGCGAATTAGATGTCTAAGAGCGCTTTGGTTTATGCGGATATTAATCCCAGTGCCATTGATGGATCTTCCATTTGGATGATGTCCATTACTGAAGTTCTGTCACGGGTTTTTGATCGGGTTACGTTACTGTTGAAGTGTACTCCAACTGATTATTCGCTTCTTGAGTCTTTGTCCGAGTTGGAAAATGTATTCTTGGACTTTCCTGAGGCGGATGCGGCCAGTGAGTCTCCAATAGAGCATTCGATCAGCCAGTGCGCGGATCGGGCAGAAATTCTAGTCCAGCAGCATGCTACAGATGTGGTTTTGGTTCGTGGATTCGATGCGTGCAATGAATTTTGTCTGAGGCCTCGACTTTCGAAAGTTTTATGGTCTTATGTCACTGATTTGCCTTTTCCGCCTAGTAAGATCTCTCAGAATGCACTGAACCGTTTGGAACGAATTTCTTCTAGATCCGCAGGGCTCTTTGCCCAGACCGAAGCTTCACGAGCTTACTTGGAGGCGCTTGCTAAATCAGCTCCCGGAAAAGTTGCGTTGCTTCCCCCAATGATTCCGGAAGCGGGGTTTGCCGAGATTGATCAGATCGAACCAAACTCTGCTAAAAAAATTGGCCAAGTCACTGAGCCAGTGCAGCTGGTCTATGCGGGAAAGTTTGCAAAAGACTGGAAAACTTTAGAAATGCTCGAATTGCCAGGCGAACTGGAAAAATTGGGTGTTGCTGCCGAGTTGAACGTTGTCGGCTCAAAGGTGAATCACGATAAAACTGATCCGGAATGGCGCATTAAAATGCTGGAGGCCCTCGAACGCGCTAAGTCTGGTGAAATAGTCGGCGTTAATTACTACGGCGGTCTTCCTCGCTCTGAGGCTCTTAGCATCATTAAGAAGAGCCACATCGGTCTTGGCTGGAGAACCGCAAAGCTAGATTCCAGTCTGGAGCTTTCCACTAAAGCGTTGGAATATTCTGCCGCAGGGGTACCTCCGATCATTAATCGGACACCTGACCATGAACTTCTTTTGGGCCGCGAATATCCTCTTTTCGTCGACAACAGTATGAACGCCGCTGACTTGGCAGAACACGTTAAGGCGAAGCTCGATGATATTGGTATTGCCGGTCAGAAGGCTCGAGGCGCGGTTGAGTATTATTCCATGTCTGCCGCCGCCAAGCGGCTCACAAAGATATGGGGACTTGACCGAAATACTTTTGTGCAATTCACGACGTCACAAGAGCCCACCAAATTGTTAGTTGCGTCCCATGACCTAAAGTTCGCAGGGGAGTTGATCACTCAATTTCAAAAAGATCCGCGATTCGAAGTACGTTTTGATCATTGGGATTCGCTGCATAAACACGACGAAGCGGCAGGCCGTGAATTAGCGCAGTGGGCGGATGCCATATTTTGCGAATTTGCAGGTCCCAACTTGGCCTTCTATTCCCATGCGAAGCCTACTCATACAAAGTTGTTTGCTCGCCTGCACGGATTTGAGGTCAGAAATAAAGCTCGCTGGTTTAAAGATGTCGACTTCGAGCAAGTAGACGGAATCATTACCGTATCTGAACACTACAAGGTTGAAACCGAAAAGTTTCTACCGGAAATTTCGGGCCGAGTGCTGGTACTCCCAAACATGATTGACTGCAATGATTTTGATCGTGCCAAGTCTAGTGGGGCGCAATATGTTTTGGGAATGGTAGGCATGGTGCCGTTTCTTAAGCGACCCGATCGGGCACTCGTTTTGCTGGAAAAGTTGCTTGATGAAGATCCACGCTTCGTTCTGAGAATAAGAGGACGGATGCCCTGGGACTACCCTTATGTATGGAACTCAAGTCTCGAAAGAAACCAATACCTTGATTTCTTTAAGAAGGTTACATCGAATAATAAAGTTCGTGATCGTGTCGTGTTCGATGAGTTCGGTACCGACATGGCGGCATGGTTGCGAGGAGTGGGTTTCGTCTTGTCACCTAGTGACGTCGAAAGTTTCCACCTTGCTCCAGCGGAAGGTATGAGTTCGGGGGCAATCCCAATTGTGTGGAATCGGCCTGGCGCAGAGGCGGTGTTTGGTTCAGAAAACGTCTATGACTCTTACGAAGATATGGTCCGACGGATTAGCGACCTGCGCGATAATGCGTATCAACGGCATTCACAGAATGCAAAGAATTATGCATCAAAATGGGATATTAGAATTGTTTACGAAAAGTGGGCGGAGCTTTTCCAAGGAGTAAATGAGTAATGGTTGCGGGAAAAACTGAGGCTTCGGCAAATGTGCATTCACTAGAATGTCCTTCGGTTGTTGAACTAAAACCAGGGAACTATCAGTCAATCAGTTCATTCTTAAAATGGTGGATGCTGCACTTTAACGGCACAACCCCTCGACGTTTCCTAGTCGACTTAACTGATCTTGACACCAGTATTCGAAACGCTGCCTCTGAGATTGTTAGGGCTTCGGGTCACTCGGTGGTTGGTGAAGCCACTGTTCAGTTCAGGCCGGATTTGAGTTTGATATCCAACGTTGTTTTATCCGAGTCTGTATTCGCAGACATTGAAAACCGGCCAGAAAAGCTGGATCTGTTTTTAAACTATTATCGGTTGACACTTCGTTCTATTGCGAATCAGGAACCGGTTCAGGGGACACGATTCGTTCATTTCACGCATATTTCTCGTGACAAAGAAAATACGGTTATATCCCTTGCAAAAGAGATTAATCGTCTAAACGCAACGAGTAAGTTCGCGACGCTTTACCTAAATGTTTTCGAACATCCCGAAGAAGGCTATTTGAAGCCGAACAACGGGCACATCGACCAAGTTATGCGCCCATCGCTTTTTAATGGGCGTCCTGAATTCCTCTTTGACCGGGCATTTTTAAGTCTGGCTGAGCCTGAGCTAAAGAACAAAGGGTTTTTCATTCGGGTGTGCATCGACGACGATGATTTATGGATGCCGTATGCCATCGAGGAGATGGTAAAGCAAGGTAAAGCGTTGTTAGATATGCCAGGGCGAGATAATCGATGTGTGGGAATATCTAACCAGTTTCTTTACTATCCCATCGATGGAGGACGTCTCGATTCGGTGGATATGCGAATGGTTATGCCGGGGTCGAAATTTAATGTCGCGGACAAATGGACGGCAATTCTTTCCCGACATCCATGGATGCTTCCCGAATCGTTTAGTAGTAACGTGGCTCGACAGATGCGGGCAAGGAAGGTAGATATTTCAGTCGCGCGAAATGCTCGTCCAATTCTGATATACGTGCGCCGTCACGGCAGATTGTCGGCTATGACTAAGTTCGAGCATTATAGGAACGAACCTCGAGTGTTGAAAGCAGTAGGTTCAGACTACGATGCGCTCGAGTCAGCTATTGAGTTGAGTCGCAATTTCGAGGTTGAGAGTACACCGGAGTTTTCAGTTGATCCGCCCACTCCTGAAGCCAGGGCAGAATTGATTTCGCCTTCTTGTCTGCAAATTCGACTAAATTCCGACGAGTTAACTGCTGCATTTGGACTACAGCCCTCTGAACTCGAAGTGCGCGTCAAATGTGCCACAAATGATGGAACAGATATTAACGTCTTTCCTTTTCAACCATCTTTTGAGGTAAACCCTTCGCTATGGACCGGCCGAGCAATTCTTACAATTTGCGATGCGGAAGGTAAGGAATTGTTTGGTACTTGGATTCGCGGTAACGAAAGCTACCTATCGTAGGACTTTTGGGGTGGGGATGGGCCGACCTGAGGTTAACTTGAGATAGCCAGGCACGGTGCCGCCGAGTCGTTTCAGTTCTGTCTTATTGACAACCGTTCCAATCATCAAAAGTAATATGGAGCATGCGCATTTCTATTACGACTTGGGGTGTTCGGGCAGTCTTCAACATAATAAAGTGCAGCACCACATGCCCTTTCAAAATTTGCTCTGCATGCCTGAACAACGTTCGCAAGGTGGCGTTAGATTTTTAATTTCCGGTTAATCGGGTAGGAAGTTCGCTGCTCTCAGGAGGGGCATGACAATCAGGAACGGGTTCCTCAATTGCGACTAACTGGTTTTGCTCGCGGAGAAAGACGAAACTTCTTGATGGACGAACCGGGCTAGGTCTTGCTTTGCATCGAATAGAGCAAAGCAAGACCTAGCCCTCTGCACCCAGTCAGGTTTCGCCTATTTCATTTGGCTACCGCCACAGCCCTTTAGTATCAACGAGCTCCTTGCTGCTTACTTCGGCGATTGGCAGGTCCTTGAACTCTTTATGATCTACAAGGAGGACCACGACGTCGGCAGTTGCGATGGCGTCCTCAACGGAAGCGAGGGTGACGTTGTCGAATCCCTTGAGACGTTTCGGTAGCTCGGAGATGTTGGGCTCAACGGCTAGGAGCTCGATAGGGTCGAGTTCTTCAGCGAGGTCAACGGTGATGTTGAGCGCAGGGGACTCGCGGAGGTCATCGATGTCGGCCTTGAAAGCGAGGCCGAGTACTGCAACCTTCTTGGCATCCGTCTTGGAGACTGCATCCTTGACCTTGTTGATGACCCAACCGGGCTTGCCGTCGTTGACCTTGCGGGCGGTGTGGATCAGCTTCGAGTTCTCCGGGTCAGCGGCAACGATGAACCACGGATCGACTGCGATGCAGTGGCCACCGACGCCAGGGCCAGGCTGCAAGATGTTCACGCGTGGGTGGTGATTGGCGAGGTTGATGAGCTCCCATACGTCGATGCCGAGCTTGTCGCAGATGAGCGAAAGCTCGTTCGCAAAAGCGATATTGACATCGCGGAAAGAGTTCTCGGTGAGCTTTGCCATTTCTGCAGTTACGTCGTTGGTAGCAAGCAGCTCGCCCTTGCAGAAGGTTGCGTAAATCTCGGTTGCGCGGCGGGTGGCCTCTGTAGTTTGGCCGCCGATAATACGGTCATTCGTGCGCAATTCTTCCATTGCGTACCCAGGGAGGATGCGCTCAGGGCAGTGCGCGAAATAGAGGACCGGTTTGCCGTCTGGATTCTCGGCACCATCAGCAACGAGGTCAGTGCGAATTTCGAGAATGCGTTCAGCCATCTTTGCAGTGGTCTGCGGTGGGGAAGTCGACTCGAGCACAATGAGCTCATCGCCTACAAGCTGAGGTGCAATTGCCTCTGCGGCCGAGTAGATGAACTTCATGTCAACGTCATAAGAATCCGTGAACGGGGTTGGAACCGCGATGATGTAAGCATCAGCATGAACTTGCTCAGTGGTAGCGCGGAAGCGACCCGAAGAAAGAGCTGCAGTTAATTCCTCTTGGAGACCTGGCTCGACGATGGTTACTTCACCACGGTTGATTTTCTCCACGTTTGCGGCATTGACGTCTACTCCTGTTACGTCTACACCGGAGTTTGCCATTACTACAGCCGTTGGAAGGCCAATGTAGCCAAGTCCGACGAATGCAACCTTCTGTTTGGTCATTTTGGAGTTCCTAACCTACCTGCGTGCAGTTTTGAAACCGAGTCCCGTGTGGAAGAAACGGCTAACAGGAAGAACTTAGCACTTTTTATTCGTCTTTTTTGATTTAGGGAGAAAATGAGGTGACGAGCGCTCGGAACTGTTAGATGCTTTGTGTCACTGGGTTAATTCGGCTTAAACAATGCCTTAAGGCGGGGGATTCAATTCTGAGATTTTATAACGGGCAGGCAGTTTAAGGGTCGTGTGTGGGAGTCTTACACCGTGCATGTATTCTAGGTGAGCATCCCAGCATGCATTTAGGGGCTATAGCTCAGTCGGTTAGAGCCGCGGACTCATAATCCGCTGGTCCCGGGTTCGAGCCCCGGTGGCCCCACCCTTTGGGATTCTTATCACAAAGTGCCAGCGCACAGGGGGAGCCTTTGTAATCTGAAGAAGATTTATTTCTTCTCTTTCGGAGGTTCTCCCGATGTCTCGCTCTCTTGGTTTGATGGTAACTACTCTGGGCGCTGCCACACTACTTGTAGGCTGCGGTGGAGGAGATTCAGATTCTCAGCCCACGTCGGAGCCAACGACAACGGCGACGACATCGCAGACCACCATTTCCTCCTCTAGCTCGGCTACTTCCACGACTTCTTCTTCTACGCCAGCTTCTGAAGGAACCCCCTCACCGACGGAACCGGCAGCACAGCTAGAGGTAAGTCCGGCTCAGGTAACGGAAGAAACCGTCCAGCAACAAGAAGCATTTTTGGCTCCACCAGCGGGCGTCGATGCAAATGTCGATCCTGATGCAGGCGCCTACGTTGAACAGCCGGCTCCGGAAGCACCAGCTGTTGAGGAACAGCAGGCTCCAGCGCCGGCGCCAGCGGCTGCTTACTATCCGAACTGTGCAGCGGTTCGTGCTGCTGGTGCAGCCCCGATCTATGCGGGAGATCCTGGCTACAGCTCCGATCTCGATCGCGACGGTGACGGCGTAGCTTGTGAAAACTAGCTAAACGGCAACTGTTAAGGAGAAGGCATTTGCGCGGCGTCGCCAAGCATGTGCCCTTTCTTGTCGTGCCTGCCTAGTTGATAAATAGTGGCAGCAGGAACGCCATGCCGGTGCTCCAGACAAGGTGGAGCGTGGTGGTAGAAGAACAGGAAATTGGGCGCATCGTGTTCTTGGGTGGGCTGCGTCCTTCGGATGAAGAGCTCTCGGAGCGTCTGCAGGGCGCTATTGGTCCGGATTGGATTCGCCATGAGATTACGCCGATTTCGGTGCGCGATGTGGTCTTCTACCTGGCTAGCGCGGCGGAGCTACCAGCTGATGCGAATCGCACTTTCGATATTGGCGGCCCGGACACTCTGGAATACGCCTTCATGATGAAGGAGTACGCGAAGACGGAAGGTTTGTTGCCGCGCTTGGCGTTCTCCGCGCCGGTGACCACCCCGGAGTTGGCTGCTCGGTGGATTGCTTTGGTGACGCCGATTAAGACGGGCCTGGCGGAGCCGCTCATCGGCAGTCTGCTGCACAATACTGTGGCCAAGGAGCGCGACCTGGAAGAGATAGCCGCCACTACCGCAGCCTCAAACTCCCGAACTGGCAGCCGCCGGCCATCGCGTTCCCAATTGTCTGGACTGCGCTGTATGGGCCGGTGCGCTGACCGCAAGCTCTGCGGATTTAGTTCGTCGCGCCTGGAAGTCCGCACCTGAGCGCGGTGCGTTGCTAGTACCCTATGCGGCATGGACGGGCTTTGCCACCGTGCTCAGTGCGGAGATAGTGCGATTGAATCGCAGACACTAGCACTGCGCTAGAGGATTGTGACTCGGCCATGCCAGAACGGCCCGCTATTTACGGTAAATGAGGCGCCGGAGTTGCGATCGCCGTCTTTTTCGCAGGTAAGGGTGTCGCCAGCGGAACCGATGCGGCAATCGACGTTGTAGGTCTGGTCAGTGGTTGGGCTGGTGACTGTCACGGTCGTTTTCGGGACAGCAGTGACATGGGGGTTGCTTTGACTGTAGGTGTAGGTCGCTGCGGTTGCTGCCTTGTAGAGCTCCGCTACATAGGCGCAGGAGCTCATGCTGCCGGGGCGAACGGTGATGTCTGCGGGGAAGTCGTAGCAGTCGGTTGAAGCGATGGCATCGCCGTTGGGATAGGTGTTGCTGCCAGACTGGGTATCTGGATTTGCGGCGGCCCCGCTAGCGGCTTGGGCGTTGGCGCCCTCGCCGCTATTGCCCAGAGTTGGCTGTGGACCTTGATGTTCCTTTGCAGTGTCTTCGCTGGAGGTTGAACGGGCATCGGATTGCGTAGCGCCGGCAGCTTGAGAGAAAGAGGTTTCGGGCAATGCTTCGGAGGAATGCTCGCTGTTGTCGCTGCCATTGCTACAACCGGTCAAAAGAAGTGTTGCGGCAAGGGGCAGGGAAAGTAGGAGAGAAGAGAGTTTGTGCATAGGTGTATTCTAAGGCGATTGCCCAGCGCACTGCGGGAAACGGGGAATCTTCCCCTATGTGCGTTCCTTGCCTAAATTCGGCTTCGCGGAGCGTGTCAAGTTTTGTGTGGGGTTTGGTTCTCTTAGAGGTATTTATTGAAGCGGTCGGGGTATGCCACAGCCATTTGGTTGCTGGCTTGCTTCCAGCCGGAAGCCTTTCCGCCCTCGACAAGTCGGCTCGATGACGCTGCGGCCCGTTTTCCTTTCTTGGCGCGTTGATCAGCGCGTTTGTCTTCAATAGTGCAGATCATCAACTACAGTGTCTATAGCGCGGATTCGTCGTTGGTAGGTTGCACTCGGTTGCGGGTGGCTTTACGCAGCTCATTGTTAAACGACTCGATAGAGTTCGTTGTGCAGATGACTTTCCTCGCTGCCGGAGGAAACTGTAAAAACGGCACGAACCGCTTCCACGCGTCCTGCCAGACTTTAACGGACTGGAGGTATTTCTAACCCAGCTCAGAGCCTGCAAATTCCTCCAACGCCGCGGCAGCACTGGCCTCATCTGGGGCGGTGTAGATTTTCTTCAACGCCGCTGACACTTTCTTCCGGTCCCCGTAGGTTACCCACCGGTTGGCGGCACGAATCGGGCGCACGACACAGGTTTGCACCATGAAACCAGGCGACCGAGTCAGGTAAGCCTTTCAGCCCATCACAGCAGACAATTAAGACGTTCTTAACCCCACGGTTCGACAAGTTAGAGCTCACTTGTGTCCAAAACGACGCTCCTTCTTCTTTAGCTATCCATAGTCCCTAGATGTGCTTGATTGCTTCGATATCAACGCCGATGGCCATGTAGGCAGACTTGTTGATCACCCAGTGAAGTGCCCCGAGTTTTGTTCCTAGGTATTTGCCTTGATTTCTATTATTTCCTGTGGCGGGATCTGCTTCCAAAAGGTCAAGCCCGCGTCCGTGGTTCGGGCGCTTGCCCGCATCAATATTTTTGTTTTCGTCCCACGCCGCACCCCCGCTGGCGCTGGTAGCGTTTATACATACCGCAACCGACAGCCACGGGAGGCCTATTCTATGAACGGCGATGTTACTGAGTTGCTTGTATGCGCCGGGGTAGTGCTTGTCATGGTGCTCTACTGGACCTACTACATTAGGTGCGTGCGGAGGCAACCTAGATCGGAAAAATGGTACGACGATGTCGACTTTGTAGGCGCAGAAAGTGATGGCGTCCTTTTTATTTATCCTTACTGCTCGCTCATCATGGGCGCTGCCGGCGCCATGGGGTTGGTCGCAAGTGCCAACCCTCCCGAGTTTGTCTACACGGTGCTGAAGGTTCCGCTCGCGGCAGCTTTCGTTATCGGAGTCATTGGATTTACGGGCGCGGTCGGGGTTCCGCTTCCGTGGCCTTTTGTTCCGCGTTGGGTCGTCGATATCCGCAAAGCAAAGCGTGCCCAAAGGCGTGAGCACAGACAAGCCAGAAAAAGAGAAACGGAAGAATAGCTACTGCAGGAAGAGGCCATCTTGTCCAGCGTTCGCGGGGTGGCAGCGTCACGCTGCTGCGAGCGTTGCATGAATCACCGCATTCACATGAGCAAATGGAATCCGCTCCTGCTCAATGCGCAGCCGGCACGCAGTGAAGAGAAGGCGGTAGGCGCGCTGCTCTTCGGTGCTGAGGTGGGTAAGGGCGGCGGAGCCGTCGCCGGGGTCGGGGACAGCCAGGTGCTGGAATTCGGTGACGGTGGCTGTGTCCATGAGCAGTGACGTCGTGTGGGGGAAATGGGCGCGCACGGCGTTGAGGATGGCAAAGCCGGCGGCGTCGAGGTCGCCCCAGTAGGTGATGTGTCGTTCCGTCGGGGTACAACTCACGGCCGATAAAGCTCACGTGCCGGAGGGTATCTAGCACCACGTTGCGCCAGCGGAGATCCTCTGGCTGGCTCGAGCCCAAACGGCTCAAGATCTTGTCCAACGCGTGGTAGCGCGCAAGGGCAGTCTCTGTATCATCGGAGCCGAATTCGCCCAAGCTGTGGGAGGTGGCGGCATCAAGATCCCGCTGGAAATCCTGGACCACCTGGCCGCGAGCATCCTTGACGTCGATGCGCACGGTGCGCTCACCGTTGAAGGGAGAGCGCTCCAGGGACTTGTTGATGAATTCCATGCGCCTCTCAATATCACTGCGAGCACGGCGCAGGTCAGTGGTGAGGTGGGAGAGGTTTCGCACGGTGGAGCCGTTGAGAAGCTCGAGGAAGCGGGCGCGGAAATCCGCCAGGCGGTCGGCGCGGTGACCGCGTGCGGCGTTATCGGCTCGATGTTGAGCAAGCCGGATAGCCGCCACTACTGCAGCCTCAAACTCCCGAACTGGCAGCCACCGGCTATCGCGTTCCCAATTGTCTGGACTGCACTTTATGCTGACATCGCGGTCATCAACTCGATCGTTCTTGCCGACCACATCGAAGAAGACACCGCCAAATCCAAAGCCGCAGCACGCAAGCATGCCGCGGTTCTCGGTGCGAACCTCGCATGGAATGCCGGCTGGAGCGGCGTCTTCTTCCGCTCGAAGCGTAAGAGGCTGGCCGCCGTTTGGGCCGGCGTCCTGGCCGCAAGCTCCGGGGACCTCGTGCGCCGCGCCTGGAAGTTCGCACCCGAGCGCGGTGCGTTGCTCGCACCCTATGCGGCATGGACGGGCTTTGCCACCGTGCTCAGTGCGGAGATTGCGCGGCTTAATCGGAAGCGCTAGGGATTCGCTAAAATTTCTAACGTGGAAGATTTTCAATTTCACCAGCAAATCGCAGTATTTGGTCAAGCCGGAAGCGGAAAGACCGTTCTACTTTCGTCTCTCTACGGACACCTGAATGAGCAAAGTGTTGTGGACTCGAACGGCTACCGCTTCTTGGCGCAAGAATCGACCGATGGAAATCGTCTCCTTCAGCGCTACTACGGCATGAAGGAGAAGAATGTAGCTCCTGCAGCCGATAAATTTGTGTCTTCGAAGTACGACTTCAAGTTGATGCCGATTTCGGAACCGTTGGGTGAGCGAAGCAAACGCCCACGCATCCACATCACTTGGCGTGACTACCCAGGTGAGTGGTTTGAATCGAAGCCCTCGAGCGAAATGGAAAAGGAAGATAGGTCAGCAACTTTCCGTGAGCTCGTCAAATCTGATGTGGCTTTGGTCCTAGTTGATGGCCAAAAGCTTGTGGACTATGAAGGCGATGAAGCTCGCTACCTGAAGTCGCTATTCACCACTTTGCGCAATATGCTGCTTACGGTTCGTGAAGAGATTCTCGATGGTCACGAGCAGCTTGAGCAATTCCCTCGCATTTGGGTTATTGCGCTGTCGAAGGCTGACTTGCTCCCTGAGATGACAGCGCATGATCTCCAAAAAATGATCATTTTGCATGCAGCAGATGAGCTGAACGGGTTGCGCCAGGTCCTCGCTGACTTGGTAGAGGGCGATAAGGCTCTTTCTGTTGGTGAGGACTACGCAGTACTTTCTTCTGCGGAGTTCGCCCACGGCGAAATCGACGTCGAGCAGCAAAAGGGCTTGGAGGCAATCCTCCCGCTGGCCACCATCTTTCCGATTGAGCGCTACCAACGTTGGGCAAAACTACGAATCCTTCCAGCCGCTCTCTTGGATGAAAAGTTGGCTAAGGCAGGCATTAGCCTCATTATGACTCTTGCCTCCGGCTTTAACGCACAGAGCTTCGCTCCGAACCTCCTTAAAAAGTTGCCTAGAAGGTTGGCAGGTAAGTGGGGCAAGGTTCAGTTGATTGAGCGAATTATCCAAGAGCTTGCTGGTCTAGCTGTGCCAATGCTTGAAGAAAAACGCCAAAAGGCACTGGAGAATCACAACTTCTACGAGATGCTTCTATCCGATTTCGTTCTAAAGATTCGGCAGTCCATTGAAGACGGTTTCCTTAAGAGGTCGCCTCAATGGGGATAATTTGGGCGACTAGGGGAAAGAACTGGGGAAACTGCTTTCTCATGGATGGCGGTTTCCAGGACCCATTGCCGGAGTATCTTTCGGCTTTTTCTGGGCTGGAAAACTCTCGCGAGGTGTTTCAGAAGATGGGAGACCGCGTCATTATGAGGTTCGAAGACCCGGAAGGCCGACGCGATTGTTCCGGCCGCCCAATCGAGCATGATTTCGTCATTGATGGCCCAGAGCTGGAAGCGAAGTCTACGTTGGAAGAAGCACGCGACTTCGTTTGGCCGTTGGTAGCTGGCCAGTATGAAAAATGCTGGGCGGCGGACTCCGTCTAGCTAAGGCGCTGGGCGATACGCACTCTGCTGGCGAACCTACAAAACAAAGTGCGGCCCCTAACTGCGGCAAAGTGAACCGCATTGTGAATGAATTTGAAACTACCCCGCGGCGGCAGTGATTTACTGCGCCGCGGGGTGGCTATCTGGAGAAGAGTGAAGTACTTTCGTACTTTGCCTGACTTTTCTGCCGCTTTAGCGGTCGGCGGTCAGGGTGATGCCGTTGGTCTCGGCGGTCTGCTGCAGTGCAGTGAGAGCCTTGGCGTCCTTTTGTAGGTCGTAGGTCTCAGCGAAGCCAACGTGGACGTGAGTTGAATCGTTGACGTCCAGCTCGAACAGCTTGTGGCCGGCTTCCTGCTCCAGCTGTGCGGCCTTGTGCTTCAAGGCGTTGATGCCGGTTGGCAGGTTCTCCTTGTTGGAGTCGGTGTTTTCACCGGCGTTGTCGCCAGCTTCGGCCTGCCCGTCGGTAGTGGCGGCCTGTGCCTGGGCGTCGGTGTTGCCACCGAGGAGCTCAGAGAAATCCGGGCGGTTGCCGCCGAGCAGGGAGCTGCCGAGCTGCAGGAGGGCAGCAGGGTCGGCAGAAGATAGCTGGTTCAGCGGGGTGTCCGCGTCGATGCCGGCGGTGTTAGCGGTGCCAGTGGTGGCGGCGTCGGCAGCCGGGGTTCCGGTGGTGGTCTCAGCGGCGGTGGCGTTGGCGGCACCGGCGATTACGACTGCGGGAAGTGCGGCGGCAACGGTTGCGCGGCGCAGGGCGTTCATGGAACGCATAGGATAAATCCTTTCTATTGTTGCGGTCTTTCGGACCACGGGTGATGTTAGGAAGCGTTTCTGTGGTCGAGCTGGCTTCTAGCTGCCGTCTTATTGCAAAGCGGACTCGATTGCTTTCAGGGATTCCTTGATGTGCGGGATGGTGCCTGCCACATGCGAGCCGGCGTCGTTCGGGATGAAGGTGACGTCGCCGCCGCGCTCAGACCACTCTTTGGCCAGCTGCTCAGCAGTGGAGAAAGGAATCACATCGTCGCCGCGGCCGTGGGTGATGACCACCGGGATGGACGGAGCGTCGTAGCCAATGTGCTGGTCGGCCAGGATCTTGTCGTAAGGTGCCTCAGCGATGAACTCGTCGACGTTCTTGCCATCGATGCTGACGTCTTCAATCTTCTTGCCCGCGAAGCCGATCAGACCCAGGGTGCAGGTGTTGGCGGCATTTTCCAGAACGGTCTTGCCTTTCTCATTGAGGTGGGAGTAGAGGTCCTCGTCGTAGGAGTTACTAAGGCCCAGCAGCGCGAAAGACTCGAAGAGGAAGTAAAGCGTGCCGTCGAGAGCCGGCGGCAGCAAGGTCAGATCAGCGGGTGCGGCGCCGATGGTGGCGAGCTTGATGTTGAGCTCCGGAGCGTAGTCGTCGTAAAGCTCAGCGGCAGCTCCTGCGGCGCCCCCACCCTGCGAATAACCGTTGATGATGACCGGGTTATCGGCGTTGATATCCCAGCCTTCTAGCTGGCGGGCAGCGCGGGCGCTATCGAGCACGGCGTGTGCCTGCGAGACACGGTCCATGTAGGTGTGCATGCCCGGGGTACCCAGGCCCTCGTAATCGGTGACCACGACGGCGTAGCCTTTCTTCAGGTACTGCTCAAAGAAGAGCTGCTCGTAGTCACCCACGCCGTCGGCAATCTTGCGCGAAGGTGCGCAGCGGTCGGCCACCCCCTGGGTTCCCGGTGCGAAGGCGATGAGCGGGCGCGGACCGTTGCCGGTCCACTCCGCCTTCGGCTCAATCACGATGCCGCTGACCGGAATCTTCTCACCCGTGCGGTTGGTGGAGGAGTACAGGATACGCTGTGCTTTGTACGGGCCCACGTTGGTAATGCCCAGCGTGTTGGCGGGGTTGCGCACGGCATCGGAGCGGAAGAGCTGGCCTGGCTCAGAGCCGGCGAGCTCAACTGGGTCGTGGTAGAAGGCCAGGTACTCGTCGCCGACCTTGTTATCGGAGGAGGCTGCGGCGTCGGTGCTTGGCGCGGCGTCGTCAAGCTCCTTGGCGTCGGTTGCGATGTCGGAGGCTTCAGCCGGGCTCTCGTCAGCAACTGGATCTTCGAGGGCCTTTTCAACGAGGGCGCTTTCAGGCAGCTCGGTGTCCGGAGCATCGGCAGCGACGGCGGCGGGGCAGATGCTGAAGGTCAGGCAAGCGGAAGCAAGAAGTGGAAGGTAAGTGCGCAGTGATTTTTGCACGGCAATGTCCTTTCTAGAGATCGGAGGAGTCTTAGTGTTTGTCTGGCTACGCCGAGAATGGCGGGGAGAGCGCTGCGCGGTGGAGCTGACACGATTATTATTGATTTTATTCGTCTAACTAACAATGGAAAGATGAATTGAATCCGTTTGTACAGGCCCGTATAGGGGCGTACGCCGTTAGCATTACGTTTCCGGGCGGGCGTGCTTGAATGGAATCATGATTGATGCGCGCGATAGGCAGGCCCTCGACGTGGCCAAGCTGTACTACAACTCGCACCTGCCCCAAGCGGAGGTAGCGCAGTGTCTGGGGATTTCGCGCCCCACGGTCTCCAAGCTTTTGCAGCACGCGCATGACCAAGGATTCGTGGTCATCAGCATTAACGATCCGCGCGAGCGCTCCGATGAGCTGGTGCGTGAGCTAAAGGAGCGCTTCGCGCTTGCCGACGCCCGCGTGGTCACCACCCCACGCGGCGGCAACCTCATGCAGGACTTAGGCGCGGCCGGCGCCGCGCTGCTAGAAGAGATCGTCCACGACGGCTCCAGCGTCGGCGTGTCCTGGGGCCAGACCATGTCCGCCGTGGCGGAGCACCTGCGCCAGCTGCCGCTCGAAGGGGTAAAGGTGGTGCAGCTAAAGGGCGGGCACTCGCACACGCAGCGCTCCACCAAGGACTTCGCCACCCTCCAGGGCTTTGCTCGCGCGTTTAATGCGGAGACTTTTATGCTGCCGCTGCCTGTCATTTTCGATTCGGCCGAGACGAAGCAATGGGTGGAAAAAGATCGCCACATTGCCCACATCGTGGAGATGGGCTCCCATGTCGACGTCGCGGTGTTCACAGTGGGCGCGGCCGCGCGCGAGTCTTTGGCGCTGAACCTGGGCTATCTCAGCGAGGAGGAAACGCAGCTTATCTTGGAGCGCGCGGTGGGGGATGTCTGCTCCCGCTTCTTTGACGCTGAAGGCCGCGTCGCTGTGCCCGAGGTGGACGCGCGAACGGTGAGCATTACTTTCGACGCCCTGGCGGCGCGGCCGGCACGCGTCCTCGTTGCCGGAGGGGCGGAAAAGGCCGACGCCATCCGGGTGGTACTCGAGCAAGGATTGGCCACGCATTTGGTCATCGATCACAACACGGCGCAGCGCGTTCTGGCAGGGGAGTGAGCCGTATCATAAAGGTGAACAAATGTAAATAGCGTCATTGACATTTGTGCTGGCTGGGGTAGGGTAATGCCTGAAAAGTCATTATCATTCCGATAGGAGTTCACCGTGTCTGAAGCCGCACACGCAACCGAATTTTCCACCGAAATCGCCACCCCGCACATCAACCCCAAGGGTGCGGAAATCGCAGAGACCATCCTGCTGCCAGGTGACCCACTGCGTGCAAAGTTCATCGCCGATACCTTCTTGGAAGACGTCGTACAGTTCAACGAGGTCCGCAACATTCTCGGTTTCACTGGCACCTACCAGGGCCACCGCGTCTCTGTCATGGGCACCGGCATGGGTATGCCTTCCATCGGCATCTACTCCTGGGAACTCATCCACAACTACGGCGTTAAGAACCTGATCCGCGTCGGCTCCATCGGTGCACTGCAGGAGGACATCGACCTGCACGATGTCATCGTCGCCTCCGCCGCTTCCACCGACTCCAACTTTCTGAGCCAGTACAACCTGCCGGGCCAGTACTCTCCGACGGCTTCGTGGAAGCTGCTCAAGGGCCTTGTCGATGAGGCAGAAAAGCAGGATGCCCACATCCACGTCGGCAATGTCTTGAGCTCCGATGTCTTCTACAACTTCGACCAGACCGTCAATGACCGCTGGGCACACATGGGCGTACTTGGCGTCGAGATGGAATCCGCTGCGCTTTATGCCACCGCTGCCGAGGCAGGCGTGAACGCCCTCGGTCTGTTCACCGTTTCTGACAACATCGCTGCCGATACCCACCTTTCGGCCGAGGAGCGCCAGACCGCATTCCACACCATGATGAAGCTCGCGCTGCCACTGGCAGGCCTGGACTAGGAAGGATGGCTTAAAAAGCCATGTCAAAAGATACAAACGCTAAGCCATCGGGCGTCGTAAAGCGCGGCGTCGATGCAGCCCTCAACCCCAAGGCAGCCGTACCGGTGCTGCTATTCTGCTTCGTCTTCTCCCTCGTGGTGGATAATGGTTTTAAGACCATGACCATGCCGATTGCGCAAGGCTTGGGCATTGATGACAACACCGCCTCGCTGCAAGCATCCCTTGCCGGCGTCATCATCGGCATCGGCGCCGTGGTCTACGCGGCGCTGGCGGACTCCGTGTCCATCCGCAAGCTCATGATCACCGGTGTGCTCCTCGTGGCCGTCGGCTCGATTATTGGTTTCGTGGGCTCGGGCTCCTGGCCCATTGTGCTGGCCGCCCGCCTAATCCAGACCACCGGCCTGGCCGCCGCGGAAACCCTGTACGTCATCTACGTGACCAAGCACCTATCTGAAGCAGACCAAAAGACCTACCTCGGCTTTTCCACCGCCGCCTTCCAAGCCGGCCTGCTGATTGGCGCGCTGACCTCCGGCTTTATCTCCACCTACATCTCGTGGACCGCGATGTTCCTCGTGCCGCTCATCCTCGTGCTGTGCATCCCCGCTATCCACAAGATGGTGCCGGAAGATGAAGCAGTGGAGTCAAACCTGGACGTGCTCGGCCTTATCCTGGTGGGACTTTTCGCCACCGCGCTGACCATGTTCATGCAGGCGTTCAACTGGAAGTGGCTCATCCTGGCCGTCGTGGCAGTGATTGGATTTACGCTGCACATCCGATCCGCTAAGGCGCCCGTGGTGCGCCCGGAATTCTTCACCAACGGCCGCTACGTGTGGGCAATCACCCTGGTGTTCTTCATCTACTCCACGCAGCTGGGCTACATCTTCCTGTTGCCATTTGCGGCCAACGAGCTGCACGGCATGAGCATTGACCGCGCCAGCCTACTGATGATTCCGGGCTACATCTGCGCCATCTTGGTCGGTGTCTTCTCCGGCAAGATCGGCAAAGTCCTGAACTCCCGCCAGACCATCTACACCGCACTGGTCATGATCGTCGGCTCCCTGGCCGTAGCCGCTCTCTTCGTGCAGGAGCACGTCGCCGTGCTGGCCGTGACCATCGTGACTTTCGCCTCTGGCTTCGCGCTGATGTATGCACCGCTGGTCAACACTGCGCTGCAAAACATCCCGGCCGCGAAGTCCGGCATTGCCATCGGCTTCTACAACCTGACCATCAACATCGCCATCCCGCTCGGCATCGCGTACACCGCAAAACTCATTGACGTAAGCGATGGCTTCAACCTCGTCCTCGGCGTGCTGACCGCCGTTGGCGCATGTGGCGCCGTCCTCTACGTCGTGGCCGACCGCATCATGGCGCGCAAGGCGCGAGATGTTTCTCGCGCGAAATCTGTAGACGCTTCCGAAACACTCGCTTAAAGGAGAAGAAATGTCATCCAACGTCGCATCCATGATCGACCACACCCTGCTCAAGCCGGAAGCCACCGCGCAGGACGTATCCGCACTCATCGAGGAAGCCCAGCGCCTGGGCACCTACTCGGTGTGCATTTCCCCGTCCCAGCTGCCGGTTGAGGTTCCCGAGGACCTGCACGTGGCAACCGTCGTGGGCTTTCCCTCCGGCGCCGTCAAGCCGGAGATCAAGGCCGCCGAGGCAGGCCTCGCCGTGGACAACGGCGCCGAAGAAATCGACATGGTCATCAACATCGCGCTGGCCATTGAGGGCCGCTTTGACGCACTTGAGGAAGAGATCCGCACCGTGCGCAGCGCCTGCCAGGGCAAGGTCTTGAAGGTCATCATCGAGTCCGCCGCGCTTTCCGACGACGCGATTGTTGCCGCCTGCCGCGCCGCCGAGGCTGCCGGGGCTGACTTCGTCAAGACTTCCACTGGTTTCCACCCAGCCGGCGGCGCCAGCGTGCATGCGGTAAAGCTCATGGCAGATACCGTGGGCGGCCGTCTCGGCGTGAAGGCCTCCGGCGGCATCCGTACTGGCGCGGATGCGCAGGCGATGATCGACGCCGGCGCCACCCGCCTCGGCCTGTCTTCCTCCGCTGCGGTGCTCGCGGACCTAGAAAACTAGTGGCTTAGAAGCTGAATCGAGGAAACAATGTCACTTGTTGAATACGCTCGCACGTGGGCCGAACACGACCCAGACCCGTTAACCCGTGATGAGGTCTTGGGCTGGATTGAGGCTGGCGACGAAGCTGCTTTGTCCGCCGGCTTCGCCGGCCCGCTGGCCTTCGGCACCGCCGGACTGCGCGCCGCCGTGGGGGCAGGCGAGTCCCGCATGAACCGTGCCGTGGTCATCCGCACCACCTATGGCTTGGTTTCGTGGCTAAAGCAACAGATTGAAAACCCAGTTGTGGTCATTGGCTGTGATGCCCGCTACGGCTCGGCTGATTTCTACCAGGATGCTGCGGAGGTCATCTCCGCTGCCGGCGGCCGCGCATTGGTGCTGCCGAAGCAGAACCCGACGCCTCTGACCGCTTATAGCGTGCGCGAGCTCGGCGCCGACGCCGGCATCATGGTCACCGCCTCTCACAATCCGCCGGCCGATAACGGCTACAAGGTTTACCTGGGCGGCCGCGTGGCCACCGGCGATGCCAACGGCGTGCAGCTTGTCTCCCCGGCGGACGCAGAGATCTCAGCGGCTATTGCTGCGGCGCCGCCTGCCGACGAAGTGCCGCGTTCCGCCGACAACATCGAGGAAGTCGATACCCGCGCGCAGTACCTCGAGCGCGCCGCCAAGCTGGTGGGGCAGTCCACCAGCGCCAAGATTGCGCTGACTGCCATGCACGGCGTAGGCGCAAAGCTGGGCACCGCGCTGCTCGAGAAGGTCGGCTTCGAGGTTTCCCTCGTGCCGGAACAGGCCGAGCCGGACCCAGATTTTCCAACCGTTTCCTTTCCCAACCCGGAAGAGCCCGGCGCTCTGGACCTAGGCAAGGCGCACGCGGAAAAGATCGGCGCGGACATTCTCATCGCATACGATCCGGATGCTGACCGTTGTGCGGCCGCTATCCCGACGCACGGTGCGGAAGGCGGCGTCGTCTGGCGTCAGCTCACCGGTGATGAGACCGGCGCCCTGCTGGGTGACTACCTGGCGCGCCGGGGCGTGGGCGGAACGTTTGCTAATTCGCTCGTATCCTCGCGCCTGCTGGGCCGCATTGCCGCGCACTACGGCCTGCCGCATGAGGAAACGCTCACCGGTTTCAAGTGGATCGCCCGCACCCATGACTTGAGCTTTGGCTATGAGGAAGCCATCGGCTTTTGTCCCGACCCGCAGGCCGTGCGCGACAAAGACGGCGTTGCCACCTCGGTGGTTCTGGCCAGCCTGGCCTCGGAGTGCAAGGATGCAGGCATCACCCTGCAGGATCGCCTCGCAGAGATTTACTCCACCGTGGGCCGCCTGGCCACCGCTCCGCTGACCTTCCGTGTGGAAGACCTTTCGCTGATTACCCGCGGCATGGAAAAGATCACCTCGACCCCACCGACTCAACTGGCGGGCTCGGAGATTGCAAAGGCAGAGAAGTTTGCCCAAGGCATGAAGCTCTACACCGTGGACGATGACCGCGTCATCGTGCGCCCGTCCGGCACCGAGCCGAAGCTCAAGTGCTACTTGGAGTCCCCGGATCCGGCCCGCCTGGATGCCATTGCAGAGGATCTGCGGGTCTTTTTCGACATGTAGCTGCAAGTTCTTTGCCCTAGGCCGTGATGCCTGGAAGGAGATGGGGCGTAACGCGCTAAGCGTTACGCCCCCTTTTCGCGTCTGGTGCCATTAATTTTAAGAAATTTCTGGGTTGTGACCTAACCGTTATCTAACCCTATAAGCTGGCTTTTAACGCTTGAATGAAGACATTTCACAGGTTTATGGCAGGCGATGTCCATACATTGCGGTGGCGGAATCTCGCGACTTCCGTACTGTGGGTTTCAGCGCCACGATGGGAGCTAGCGCAAACGCTTAGATTTTCCAAACGGCCTGATAGTTACCTGTTTTTTAAAGAAAGAGGAGATCATGACTAACCAGAATGCACGCGATATCAAGGACCTGTTCAACAAGACCGCATACGACGTAAACGGCGACAAGCTGGGCTCCGTCAAGGAAGTATTCGTTGATGACAACTCCGGTCAGCCAACCTTCGTTGAGGTTAGCCACGGTCTGTTCGGCATGAGCGAGTCCATCGTTCCGATGCGCGGCCACAAGTTCGCTGGCGAAGATGACCTCATCCTCGCATTCGACAAGGAGCGCATCAAGGACGCTCCAAGCGTTGACACCGACAAGGCTCTTAGCGCAAACGACCAGAACGAAATCTTCCGCCACTACGGCGTTGACACCATGAAGGACGAGCAGTCCTACACCGGTGGCCGCCACGACGTTTCCGATAAGAACAAGGCTGGCCTGGCTGCTGGCGCCGGTGCAGGTGCAGGCGTTGGCGCTGCTGCTGGTGCAGAGCACGCTGCTGGTGCAGAGCACAAGGAGCACGCTCACAAGGACCACGTTGCTGGCACCGAGACCGCAGACCACACCAAGAACGCTGGCCACACCCACGCTGATGTTGATGGCCGCGATTCCCTGGTTCGTTCCGAGGAGCAGCTGGACGTTAACAAGGAGCGCGTCGAGACCGGTGAGGTTCGCCTGCGCAAGTATGTCGTAACCGAGACCGAGAACGTTGAGGTTCCGGTTACCCGCGAAGAGGTTCGCGTCGAGCGCACCCCAATCTCCGAGGAAGAGGCTGCTTCCCTGCGCGGCAAGAATGACCTGACCGATGACGAAGCATCCGTCACCCTCCACGAGGAGCGCGTCCGCGTTGAGAAGGACACCGTTCCGGTTGAGAAGGTTGAGCTGAACAAGAAGGAAGTTACCGACACCGAGCGCGTCTCCGAGGATCTGCGCAAGGAGCGCATCGAGACCGAGGGTGTAGACGGCAAGACCACCAAGTAAAAACTTGGATAGTACTAGGTAGCTCGTACTTAGTACAGACACCTCCTAAATAGGCCGCTGGCAGTATTGCCGGCGGCCTATTTGTCTTTATGGCGTTGCTTGGCGGGCCCACCGCCGTCGGCGGCGGCATCATCGCCGACGCGATGAGCGGGTGGAAATAGACTAAGAGCTTCCCCGCCATAGGGCGCCTCTGCTCATAGACTGGAATCATGAGTGTTGAGGTGGATCCGCTGATTGAGGCGCTGTACTACTGGTCCGACGTCAGCGGCGTGTTATTGATGGGGATCATCGGTGGCACGCTTGCGCGCCAGCGCGGCTATGACATTGTGGGCTTTTTCTTTATCGCGATGTTCTCAGCCTTGGGCGGCGGCATGATCCGTGACGTCCTCATCAACCGCGGCACTGTCGCTGCCATGTCGCAGCCGGAGTACCTCTATCTTGCTTTCGCCGGAGCGCTGATTGCACGATTCTTCTACTTCAAAGGCAGAACCTGGGACTATATCCAATCTCACGGGGATGCCGTAGTCTCCGCGCTGTGGGCAGCCACCGGTACCGTGAAGGCGCTGACCTATGGCCTGCCGCTTATCCCATGCGTGATGATGGGCGTGTTTACCGCAACGGGCGGTTCCATGATCCGTGACATCAGTATGGGCCGCGAGCCAGCCGTCTTCGGCGATAATCAGCCCACGGTGATCCCCGCGGTGGCCTGTGCCGCAGTGGTGCTCGTGGCCGATTCCTTCGACCACCTGGCCACTGGCATGCTGGTAGGCCCGGTCGTTTCCTTCATCCTGACCTTGTTCGGCATCTGGGCCGGCTGGCGCATTCCTGCCCGCCAGGAATGGGCGCCGCTGAACGATACCGCGGCGCAGGTCATGCTGCTCGCGCGCAAGGCCGAGAACAAAGGCCGGGCAGTGGGGCGTCGTCTAGAGCCCACCAAGGTGCGCAGCTGGCGGCACCAGCAGATGGAAAAGGCCCTGCAGCGCCGCATCGAAAAGCAAGTGGAAAATGGTCGCCTCCGTGCGGCCGCCACCAGCGATGCCGCCGAGCTTCTTGAGTCCTTCACCGACACCATGGAGCAGCTCCACGGCGAGGCCATCCCAGCCACCAACTCCGGTTCTGCCGCGAAGAATAAGGAAGCTCTAAGTCAAGAATCGAAGGGCATCCTACAGGAAATCGGCGTGGACTTAAGCGGCGATTCCTATGAGGACGATGACGAGGATGCACCGCTGCTCGATCCAGAAATGCTCAAGGAGCAGCGTGAGAACCTAGACATCGTGCTCTCGGATGAAAAGCTGACCGATGAGTTGGTGGAGCACTTAGTCCAGCGCTATAAGAAGCAGAATTAAAAAGTGGATAATTAAGTTTAAAAACTCACCTTTTCTTCTGCTTTAGCTGAGCACTCATATAAGATTATGCGGTGGAATCTTTCAGGATTTTCCGAGGTGATTCCTTATATAAGTGGAAAGGGGGAAAGCGTCATGTTAAAGCGCGTATTATGCGTTAGCGCAGCCGCCACCCTGGTATTGGCATTATCGGCGTGTGTTCCCCCGGACCAAACCCCGGATATCTCGGGCGTTGACTTCATCACCACTGACGGCGCGGAGCCGCAGAACCCGCTGTTGCCAGCGGATATCAACGATGTGCCGGGCGCGACCATCGTTAATCTCATCTACTCCGGCTTGGTCTACCTCAACGAGGAAGGCGAGGCGGAATACGACGTCGCGCAGAAGATTACCCAGACCTCGCCTACTGAATACGACGTCGTCTTGCGTGAGGATGCGAAGTTCTCCGACGGCTCTTCAGTTCGTGCGCGTGACTTCGTGGATTCCTGGAACGCAGCTGTTCAAAACAACATGCTTTCCTCCTACTTCTTCAAGCCGATTCTGGGATTCGGGGAGGGCGAGCCCACCATGCGTGGTCTTAAGGTAACAGGCGATAGGACCTTCCACATTGAGCTGGCCGAGCCTACCGCGGACTTCGTGAAACGCCTAGGCCATTCGGTCTTTTTCCCCATGCATCCTTCAGCCAAGAAGGGCTATGACGCATATGGCATGAACCCCATCGGCAACGGTCCGTACCGCCTGGCGCGCTGGGATAAGGATGAAAAGATCAACCTCATCCCAAACGCGGAATATGTCGGCCCGCGAAAGTCCCGTAACGAGGGGCTGGAGTTTCGCTTTTATGAGACCGAAGAGGAATCCTATGCTGCCCTGCAGCGCGGCGAGCTGGACTTGGTCACGGATGTGCCGATCACGCATATCCACCGCTTTGAGGAGGAACTGGACGGGCGAAGCTTCAACGAGACTTCCGCCATGTTCAGCTTCATCACTATCCCGGCCAATGACCCGATGTTCCGCGGGGAGGCCGGCGCTTTGCGACGCCGCGCCATCTCCATGTCCTTCGATCGCACCCGCATCGCGCACGAAGTCTTGGGCGATACCGTCACTCCAGTTACATGTTTTGCCACCCAAAAATATTGCCCTGAGATGGGGATGATTCCGGGTCAGGAAGTACTGGTTTATAACCCAGAAAAGGCACGCGAACTGTGGGCAAAGGCTGACGCCATCTCGCCGTGGACGGGGCCATTCTTTCTGGGATATAACGCGGATGGCGGGCATGCGGAATGGGTCGATGCGGTAACTAAACAGGTTTCAGAGACACTTGGTATCGAGGCTTATGGCCGTGCTTTTACGACCTTTAAGAAGTACCGGCAAGCCGTAACGGACCGTCAGATGCGCGGTTCCTTCCGTTCCAGCTGGCAGGCCGTGTACCCCTCGGAGGTCAACTTCCTGGAGCCGGTCTTTGCATCTAACTCGTTGCTCAACGAGTCCGGCTTTAATAACCCGGAATACGACAGGCTGCTCAAGGAAACCAATTCCGAACTCGATAAAAAGGCCCAAGAGCAAAAACTGGTCGCAGCGCAGTCCATCCTTTTGCATGACCTGCCAGCGCTGCCGCTGTGGGAATCCAACGTGGTTGGCGGCTATGACACCGATATCGCGCGTCCACATTTCAGCTGGAAGGGAAAGCCGTTTTACTTTGAGCTGACTCGCGACAAAGGCTAACAGCGCATTTTTAGCTTTTAGCCGGTTGTCGTTGCGGAATCCTGGCTAATCTAAAAATATGAACCTCGTTGGCTACTTCTTTTATCGGATGTGGCAGGTCGGAATCGACCATGTCCTGCCGCTCGTCGCGTTGTTGCTGCTGGGCATGTTGGTGCCGCGGCTGGGTCGGCTGGCCATCCGCGTCCTGGAATCGCGGCTCGATGAAGGCGAAGAAGCCACGAAGGCGCGCCTGGCCTTGGGCGGCGCTTTGGTATACGTATTGCAGGCGGTGGCATATTTCCTGCTCGTGCTGGCCGCACTCTCGAACGTGGGCGTGCCGGCGCTGGGCGCGGCAATCCCGGCGACGGTGGTTTCTGCCGCCCTTGGTTTTGGCGCGCAGAAGATAATCGGGGACTTCCTCGCGGGCTTTTTCATCCTTTCGGAAAAGCAATTCGGCGTCGGTGACTACGTGAGCTTTGAGGGCACAACGGGCGTGGAAGGAACCGTGGTGGCGCTGACCCTGCGCACCACGAAGGTACGTACGCCCACGGGCGAGGTGGTCATGGTGCCCAATGGCTCGGCGGGCGTTATCACCAACTTCTCGCAGGATTGGTCCCGCGCTGTAGTGGACCTTTCGGTGCCGCTCCACGAGGGCGAGACCCTTGAGGAAATCACTTCTCAGGTGCATACGATCTCCCAGCAGGCCATCAAGGATCCGGCCATTGCTGGCGACGTCGCCGGCGAGCTCGAGATCCTTTCTGCCACCGGTATCGTGGAGCCAACTGTTGCGGGCCAGCCTTGGCAGGTTAAATACCGCGTACTCGTGCAGGTCAACCCTTCGCGGCAGTGGGCGGTTGAGCGCGCAATCCGCTCTGCGCTGCTCTCGGCGTTTTGGGATCACTACAATTTGCCAGCCGATACCGCTGGGGCTGTCCCATTTCCTTTGGATAGGATCACTGCCGCGGCCTCCCTAGACATTGATGCGCCTGGGGGTGCGAAGCCGTCTGTGCAGCAACCGGTGCGCGCAGAAGGCCCGGAGGAGTCTGCTGCCGCGGCAATGGCGGCGTCGGAAAGCGCTAGCAACAACGCCACGAAGCCTTTTACCAACGCGGGCGATAGCGCGCATCTGGAAAGCGATGTGGTGGAATCCAAGGACCACGGACCCGGCCGCCCTGCTACCGGAGATGTTGATCCAGATTTAGAAGACGCTGACGCACACACCGACATCTGGCGACAGGACGCTCCCACGGGCAAGTTCCGCAGGCTATGGACCCTGGGTGGACGCGTGCGTCCTTCAACTACCAGCCTCTTGGTAGGTCTTATGGTTACCGGATTGCTTCTCTTTGCGTCGTGGAACCCCGAAGACGCCGGCACAGGCTGGCTCAACCCCGCCTACTGGACGGAGCGCAAAGCGCCGGCCACCACCAGCGCCCCCGTCCCGACCGCGGAACCAGAGGTCTCGGCCACTGAAAACCCAGGCGCAGACAACGTAACGGAGGAATCTGCCGATGCGTACGCTCCATCCAGTGAGCCGAATGACGCGAATTCGGATGGAGTCGCGGCAGGCGGAAATTCTCATGACTCGAAAAAGAATCGTGACGAGCGCCGCGTGCAGGAGAACCCCCTAGGCGGCCAAGAGAGCAAGGCGCCGGCCGCCCCTACCCCACAAGACACGGCTGGGGCTCCACCTGGCGACGACGCGGGAGCCACGAACGCCCCGGCTGGCGAGCAAACGGAGCCAGCGCTAGAACCGTAGTTGCCGTCTGCGGGGTTGGGGTGAGTATCAAGTATTTCACGGGTGACGTGACTAGCTTGTCAGCAGGTGGATCCGGTGCTGGGGGACTGTGGTGACGGTAGCGAAGACGCACCCGCAGGGCATTTCTAGTGCTGCCAACATGGAAAAGTCTTTAAGTCGCGGGGTATTGGTGCGTGTTATGCAGGCACTACATCTTCTTTAATGTTCAAAACTTGAGTATGTGTCCGATTTCATTAAGGGTTTCTTAGATTTATGTTGGTTTACTTTTGGGTGGCGTGCTAAACCTTATAGGTATTTTCTCGAAGGTTCCTATCTCGGAAAGGCTCAATATGAAAAAGATTTTTGGAAAGGGTCGC
This sequence comes from Corynebacterium sp. c25Ua_89, assembly GCF_047459735.1. Taxonomy (NCBI): domain Bacteria; kingdom Bacillati; phylum Actinomycetota; class Actinomycetes; order Mycobacteriales; family Corynebacteriaceae; genus Corynebacterium; species Corynebacterium sp. c25Ua_89. The sequence continues at coordinate 457,152 of NZ_JASBOD010000002.1, read as the reverse complement.
GGTGCGCGGGTAGCTGGTGCGACCCTAGCCATCGTCGGACTCACCCTGGGAGTGTCCCCGGCAGTGGCGCAAGACCTGGAGCTTGCAGAATCCACCGATAACGTTGCCGTGCAGGATGCCAATACGCAGCTCACGGGGCTCAACACCGAAGGCGGCGACGCTAACCGTTTCATCGTCACCTTCAACGACATGGCGACTGTGGACCAGAACCGCCGCATGGAAATCCTGGACAACATCACCAACGAATTCTCTTCGGATGCGTCCTTCGTCCGCGAAATGTATGACGGCTCCTACGTCGTCGAGCTGGATCCGCCGGTACCGGCAGATCGCGTTCCTTCTCTGCGTGGCACGCTTGAGTCCAAGGCTGAGATTTACCGCGCTGACATCGACTTCAAGCAGACACAGATGGGCGCCCCGAATGACCAGTACTACCGTCAGCAGTGGCACCTTTGGGATGAGTACGGTGCAAATGTCGAGAAGGCTTGGGACAAAGACGTCTATGGCAACGACACCGTTATTGCGGTTGTCGACTCTGGCATCACCGATCACCCAGATCTGAATGACAAGGTTCTGCCGGGCTACGACTTCATCGCGGACCCATACGTTTCCCAGGACGGCGACGAGCGTGACGCTGATCCAGCCGATGAGGGCGACTGGACCTACGGCAACGAGTGCGGCGCTAACGTTTCGGCCCATGACTCCGTCTGGCACGGTACTCATGTAGCGGGTATCGCTGCGGCAATCACCGACAACCACACCGGTGTTGCTGGCGTTGCTCCAAACGCCTCCATCCTGCCTGTTCGCGCACTCGGCCGTTGTGGTGGCTACGTCTCCGATATTGCTGACGCAATCGCCTGGTCTTCCGGCGAAAACGTCCGCTACGCTCCGCGTAACGAGCACCCAGCTGACGTTATCAACCTGTCCCTCGGCGGCGGCCGTCGTTGCAACTACGTCTACCAGCGCGCTATCGATGTAGCGAACCGCAACGGTTCCACCATTGCTGTGGCTGCAGGTAACGAGAACCAAGACGCAAACAATGTCCAGCCTGCATCCTGCAACGGTGTTATTACCGTTGGCGCAACCGGCCCTGATGGCTACCGCTCTGCATACTCGAACTACGGCAGCGCAGTCGACATCGCAGCCCCAGGCGGCAACACCTACCCGCAGACTGGTGGCTACGACCAGTCCGCCGGCATCCTTTCCACCGTTAACTCTGGTACCCGTAACCCGGGCTACGCTCGCATCGGCTACATGGACGGCACTTCTATGGCTACCCCGGTAGTCTCCGGTGTTATCGCTTTGATGAAGTCTGTGAACCCGAACCTGCGCAACGATCAGATTGAGCGCATCTTGCGCGATACTTCTTCCGAGATTCAGGACGAGCCACGTGGCTCTTGGAAGCGCATCGGTGCCGGTATCGTCAACGCAGAGGGCGCAGTCTGCGCAACCCTGGAAACCGTTGGTGATAGCTGCCGCCAGCCGAACAACTCCCCGGTTCGTCCGGTTCCGGCACCGGCTCCGGTAACCTCCAACCCACGTGCACCGCGTGAGACCACCACTACTCCGCGCGCACCGCGTGAGACCACTCCGACCACCCGGCGAAAGCCACTCTCGATTTACGAGCGTCTGCTCCCGGGCTACTCTGAGGACTAATCCACCGGCCAAAGTGTCGTGGATGAAAGAACTTCCATGGTGTAGAGCATCGGCGTGATGCGGCACTGCATATTCTTCCTCCCATCCTTTCCTATTCTGGAAAGAATGGGAGGTTCTTTCGTTTTCGACGGGTAAAGTTGCAAAGTATGAGTTCGTTATCGCACCTCGAGGCTTGGCCGGTAGAAACAGTTTCAGCAGCGCTGATTAAAGGCGATTGCGTTGTGGAATTCTTAGGTGATACCTCGCGGCAGTTTCCCGTGGCTTCAGTGACGAAACTGGTCTCGGCTTATGCTGTGCTGCTAGCGGTCGAAGAGGGTGCAGTCGAGCTGGATCAGGCAGCGGGACCTGAGGGGTCGACGCTTCGACACTTGCTCTCCCATGCTTCGGGGGTGGCCTTTGATTCTCGGCTGCTGCAGCGCCCAGTAGGGCAGCGGCGCATCTACTCATCGGCTGGTTATGAGTGGGCTGCGCAAGTGGTAGAGGAAGCCACAGGGATGGCGTTTTCGGACTATCTCAGCGAGGGGGTGTGCAAGCCACTGGGAATGAACGCTACTTTTCTAAACGGCTCTGCGGGCCATGGCTTGATTTCCACGGTCGATGATCTCACGGTCTTTGCACAAGAGGTCCTCAAACCGCGTTTGCTGCATCCGAGCACTGTGGCTGAGATGCGCACAGTCCAGTTCCCAGGGCTGCGGGGCATTGTTCCCGGATACGGCAGCTTCAAGGATTGTGCCTGGGGCCTAGGTTTTGAAATCCACGCGAAGAAGGAACAGTGGATGGGTGCCCTGCCTGCCGACGCCGTCGGCCACTTCGGCATGTCTGGCACCTACCTCTGGGTGGCCGGGGACTCGGCCATGGTCGCATTGACTGACCGTGTTTTTGGCAGCTGGGCTAAGCCCTTGTGGGCAGAGTCCAATTCAGCGATTTGGAAAGAATTAAGCTCCTAGTGCGGAGGCAGCGGTGCCCTTTCTTAGCGGGAGTTGAGGAAGTCCCAAACCTCACGAGTGGCGGTCGGGTTGCTCGGGAACCAAGTGTGCTCGCCGCCTAGAACCGTGTAGAGCACTGTGTCGGCAGAGCATCCTTGCATCTGCTCAGCGTTGAACCTTCCGTGTGACTCGATGGACTTTCTACTGATATCGCAGCCGTTGCGTTCGCCCACGGTGTGGAACGCCCGGAGAACGGAGAGGTAGACGCCGCCGTGCGGGTTGGAGCCGGAAACATAGTACGGAGCGGTCGCGTCCTCAGTTCCGTGCAGGAACAGCGTCGGAACCGAGCCAGAGCAGCCCGTATAGATAGGGGCATGGTTTGCGGTTGCGACTCCAGCTACCGCATCAACGAGGCCCGGCGCTTGGCATGCCAAGTTCATGGCCATTCCGCCGAATCCGAAGGCCAAGTTATAGGAGTTGGCGGGATCAAAGCCCTCCGGTAGCTGCAGGATGTAAGAGCGGTTTCCTTGGCCGGCAACGTTAACGGACTCAGTGGTGCTGGTCCCGCCGACGCCGGAGGAGCCAGTCGAGTCGGTGAGCTGGCCGAGAACGTCGGCCAGCTGAGTGGACAAGCCAAAAGCTTCGTCCAGCGAAGAGCCTGACTTTGTAACATATGAGGCAGAAGTAAGCCGGTGTTTCGCATGTGAATTTTCAACCTTTGGTTGAGGTTTATCAAACGGGGGTTGAAGTGGTTGTTTAGGGTTGATGGGACTCATGTGACGCGGGAGAATCGGCCCCAACGCGCAGACAGTTCGTTGGGGAAGACGAAGCTCGTCTGGCAGCACTTGGAGGCCGCCCCTTTTTTAGGGAGGTCTGCGAAGCGCTGCTTTAAACATGTCGAAGGAGAATCGGCGTGAATACTCGCGTTCACGAAGCCGTCGCCACTGCGACGGCACCCAGCGCCTGGCCGCACCGCAATGCCGGTCAGGTGCACACCGCCGTGCTCACCATTGCGGGGATGCCCCGCAAACTGCGCCCGGCAGTAGAGCGTGCCATGGCACGCTGCATCACCACTGAGTCAGAGTTCATCGTCCCCGGCGACGATCCACTCACTGCCCAGTGGTGCACACGGTGGTACCGGGACATGCCCGGTGACGCCGAACTTGTGCGCGCCGTCGTACCGGCACGCGTGGGTATCGGCTGCCGCCAAGTCATCACCGGCACGCAAAAAGAGCTCGCCGCCCTCGAAAGGGAAGTCGAGCTCTTATCTAGCGAGCACGCATTCAGCGCTCGCGTTGACGTTGCAATCTAGCCTTAGCTTCGACGAACTAGTCCTCGGGGAAGGGGCTAGTGACGCGATCAGCCAAATCTGCCACCGAATCCAGCACCTGGTTCGGGCGGAATGGATAGCGCTGGATTTCGCGATCGTCGCTAATGCCAGTGCGCACCAAGATGGTCTTCAGGCCGGCCTCCAAGCCGGACTTCACATCGGTGTCCATGCGGTCACCAATCATGACCGTGTTCTCGGAATGCGCGCCGATGTTATTGAGCGCCGAGCGCATCATGACCGGGTTTGGTTTGCCCACGTAATAAGGCTCGCGGTTGGTTGCCGCGGTAATCAGTGCCGCGACCGCACCCGTTGCCGGCAACACGCCCTGCGGCGCCGGGCCCGTGACATCAGGGTTGGTGGCAATAAAGCGCGCGCCGCTGCGGATGAGATTAATGGCGGTGGTAATAGCCTCGAAGGAGTAGGTGCGCGTTTCGCCCAAGACCACGAAGTCTGGGTCGTTGTCGGTGAGTACCCAACCTGCTTCATGGAGGGCCGTCGTCAAGCCGGATTCGCCCACCACATAAGCCTTGCCCTCGCCCGTCTGGGTGGTCAAAAATGCTGCGGTGGCGGTGGCGGAAGTCCAGATGCGCTCGGCCGGAATCTTCAGGCCCGTGTTGTGCAGGCGCGCGGACAAATCGCGCGGAGTGGACATCGAGTTATTCGTCAGCACCATGAACTCGATGTCATTGTCATAGAGCGCCTGGATGAACTTATCGGCGCCGGGCACCATCTCGCCCTCTTTGATGAGGACGCCGTCCATATCGGATAGGTAAGAAATCAAAGCTAAACCTCCATGTGCTTATCTAGGTATTCGGTAAGTTGGCCGACGGTGTGGATGTCTTTCATCGTGGCCTCGTCGAAGCGCACCTTGAAGCGTTCCTCGGCGCGCACAGCCAGCTCGATGCGCTCGAGCGAATCCACGCCCAAGTCCTCGAGGGTGGCCTCGCGCTCTACGTCCTCCGCGCTGCCAGTGACTTTCTTGATGAGTTCAGCCACCGCGCCGAAAGTGTCTTGGCGCTTATCCTCCTTTTCAGGGGCTTGGTTGAAGCGAGCTTGCAATTGCGCGGAAAGGTCGTTTGCCATGCGTCCTAGTCTAGTATTCTTCCGCGTATAGGTGGCCGAGTAGTATTGGTGGAATCATGGTTCATAGGGCTCGAGCAAAGACGATTGCGCACAGTTGGGTGCGCCGCTTGCGGCCGACGCGTCGCAACGAACAACACCTCATGTACGAGTCCCTGCACAATCACACGGACGAGCCTGGGCTGACTGGAATTGATTCCTTGGGCACCGTGCGCAACGATGGCCTGGACATCGCGTGGTACGAGGTCGGCCCGCAGGACTCGGACATCACTGTGGTGTTTATCCACGGTTACTGCCTGTCCGCGGAGGCCTACTACAGTCAGGTGGACTACATGCGCCGGCATTTCCCGGAGGTACGCTGCCTGCTTGTCGACATCCGCGGCCACGGCCTTTCCCCCGAAGTCACCCCCGCGCAGTGCACGGTGGACGCCGCGGCTGACGACGTCCTCGCTGTCCTTTCCAAGCGCGCCTCCCATGGCAAGCTCGTAGTCGTGGGGCACTCGTTGGGCGGAATGGTGGCGCTCAATGTGATTCGCCGCGCGCCGGACGAGGTGTACCAGCGTGTTGACTCGGCGCTGTTGATTGCGACGTCGATGCGCCGCTTTGCGGCGAAGGGTGTGGCGCAGATTCTCGAGTCGAAGGCGCTGGGCAGTTTGTATAACGCGTGCATGCGGCTGCCGGGGCGGATGGACCGCATCCGCTTTGAGGTCGCGCAGTGGGTCGCGCCGCTGTTTGCTGCTTTGCTGGCGGGTTTTCCGCAGATGGAGAAGCTGCAGTTCCATGTAGCCATGCTGATGGATACGCCGCTGTCCAGTTACACGGGCTTCTTTGACGACCTTCTCGACCACTCCGAGTATGCTGCCGCCGACCGACTGGCCCGCCTGCGCGGTGAGGTTATTGTGGGTTCAGCCGACATCGTGACCCCGCGCAGCCAGTCGGACGTCATCTTGGATCACTGGCCGGCCGCCCGGCTGACTGAGGTGGACGGCGCAGGCCACATGGTCATCCTCGAGGAGCCCGAGGCCATCTCGGAGGCGCTTGGCCGACTTTTGGTTCCGTTGGTGGACTAGCGTTGCCGCGGCCGCCGGCCCTTTGCCGGCGCTCTACCGACCACCGCGCGCCTCCGCTTGTTTCCCAGAGCCCCTCGTTGGTTTGGTCCCATTCGTTTGGTCCCATTCGTTTGGTCCCTTTGTGGGGTAAAGGGACCACTAGCGACTTCTGCCCGGAACCGGTTACTCGTAAAACTACCCTTAGTAGGGGACCCAACCAATGGGACCAGTTGGCCGGTCGGCCAGCGAGCTCGTTGTACGACAAGCCTGCGCCCTTCTGCGTCCTTCTGTGCCCCGGCCGCACCGCAAACGAGAAGACCGCCCCTCGGCGCCCTGCTAGGAAGGCAACCGAGGAGCGGCCTAAACCGTCCTAGAGCGAGTTATTACTCCTCGTCAGAGGAGGTGGACTCGGTGGCGGTCGGGTCATCAAGCTTCAGCTTCTTCGCTGCTTCCTCGACGACGGAACGCTCCACCTTGCCCTCGCGTGCCAGGCCCTCGAGGACTGCCACGACGATGGACTCAGCATCGATGTTGAAGAAGCGGCGAGCGCCCTCGCGGGTGTCGGAGAAGCCGAAGCCGTCTGCGCCCAGAGCGATGTAGGTGCCCGGAACGTAAGGGCGAATCTGCTCCTGCAGGTCGGTGGTGAAGTCGGAAACACCAACGAACGGACCATCGAATCCCTTGAGCTGCGTGGTAGCAAACGCCTCGGTCGGCTCGACGCCCTTCTGCAGCGCCTCCTTGTTGCGGCGCGCGCCGTCGCGAGCCAGCTCAACCCAGGAGGTGACGGAGAACAGAGATGCCTTGACGTCGTAGTCCTTAGCCAGGATGTCCTGCGCACGCAGTGCCTCGTGCACGCCCACACCGGAAGCCAGGATGTTGGCCGGGATGGAGCCGGACTCAGCGGTGTTGTAGTGGTAGATGCCCTTGTGCAGGCCCTCGATGTCGAGGTCCTCCGGCTCAGCTGGCTGGGAGACCGGCTCGTTGTACACGGTCAGGTAGTACATGACTGCCTCGGAGTCCTCGCCGTACATGCGGTTGATGCCGCGGTGGATCAGGTGAGCCACCTCGTAGCCGAATGCTGGGTCGTAGGAAATAACAGCCGGGTTGGTGGAAGCCAGAACCGGGGAGTGGCCATCCATGTGCTGCAGACCCTCACCGGTCAGGGTGGTGCGGCCTGCGGTAGCGCCGATGATGAAGCCGCGGCTCAGCTGGTCGCCGGCTGCCCAGAAAGAGTCGCCGGTGCGCTGGAAACCGAACATCGAGTAGAAGATGTAGAGCGGGATCATAGCCTCACCATGGGTGGCGTACGAGGTTGCTGCCGCGGTGAAGGACGCAGTAGCGCCTGCCTCGGAAATACCCTCGTGCATGATCTGGCCATCGGTAGCCTCGCGGTAGGAGAGCATGAGCTCGTTGTCCACTGGCACGTAGTTCTGGCCGCGTGGATTCCAGATCTTCATGGTTGGGAACCAGGAGTCCATACCGAAGGTACGAGCCTCGTCCGGGATGATCGGAACGATGCGCTTGCCCAGCTCCTTATCACGCATGAGCTCCTTGAAGGTACGCACAAGCGCCATGGTTGTAGCAACGTTCTGCTTGCCCGAGCCCTTACGCACGGAGCGCAGCTTCTCGATGCCCGGAGTGAACAGCGGGGTGAACTTGTCACGGCGCTCCGGCAGGAAGCCGCCGAGTTCTTTACGACGCTCCAGCATGTACTTGATTTCCGGTGCGTCCTCGCCTGGGTGGTAGTACGGCGGTGCGTAAGGATCCTGCTCGAGAACTTCGTCGGAGATCGGGATTTCCTGCTTGTCGCGGAAGAGCTTCAGATCCTCCAGAGTCAGCTTCTTCATCTGGTGGGTTGCGTTGCGGCCCTCGAAGTTGTGGCCCAGGCCGTAGCCCTTAATGGTGTGGGCCAGGATGACGGTCGGCTTGCCAGTGCCCTTGTTGGACAGTGCCTTCGCGTAAGCAGCGTAGATCTTGCGGTAGTCGTGGCCACCGCGGCGCAGTGCCCAGACCTCGTCATCGGAAAGGTCCTCAACCAGCTTGAGGGTGCGCTCGTCGCGGCCGAAGAAGTGCTCGCGGACATACGCACCGTCGTTTGCCTTGAAGGTCTGGTAGTCACCATCCGAGGTGGTGTTCATGATGTTGACTAGGGCGCCTTCTTTATCGGCGTCGAGAAGCTTGTCCCAACCGCGGCCCCAGATGACCTTGATAACGTTCCAGCCAGCGCCGCGGAAGAAGGACTCCAGCTCCTGGATGATCTGGGTGTTGCCGCGGACCGGGCCGTCGAGACGCTGCAGGTTGCAGTTGATAACGAAGGTGAGGTTATCGAGCTCGTAGAGCGCGGCAGTCTGCAGGAGGCCGCGGGACTCTGGCTCGTCCATCTCACCGTCACCCAGGAAGGCCCAGACGTGCTGATCGGAGGTGTCCTTGATGCCGCGGGTCTCCAGGTACTTATTAAAGCGTGCCTGGTAGATAGCGTTCATCGGGCCGATGCCCATGGAAACGGTTGGGAACTCCCAGAAATCAGGCATCAGACGCGGGTGCGGGTAGGAAGGCAGGCCCTTGCCTTCGCCGCGGGAAACTTCCTGGCGGAATCCGTCGAGGTCTTCTTCGCTGAGGCGGCCTTCCATGAACGCGCGGGCGTACATGCCCGGGGAAGCGTGACCCTGGAAGAAGATCTGGTCACCGCCGGAAGGATCGTCCTTGCCCTTGAAGAAGTGGTTCAGGCCGACCTCGTAAAGCGGGGCAGCGCCCGCGTAGGTGGAAATGTGGCCGCCAACGCCGATGCCTGGGCGCTGCGCGCGGTGCACCATGATTGCTGCGTTCCAACGGATCCAGCGGCGGTAGCGCTTCTCCAGCTCTTCGTCACCTGGGAATTCCGGCTCCATGTTGGTCGGGATGGTATTGACGAAGTCAGTGGAGGTCAGGGCAGGCATTGGAACGCGCTTGGCGGTCGCACGCTCGAGCAGGCGGAGCATGAGGAAGCGGGCGCGTTCTGGATCGGCGTGATCCAGCAGGCCGTCGAGGGATTCCATCCACTCGTGGGTTTCCTCGGGATCGCTGTCGTGCAGGTAAGAAGCAACTCCGTCGCGGACGATCGGGAAGTTGGACTCATCCTTTACGGCGTCCTGGTCGGCCATTTAAACCTCCTAGATTGGTTTTACACAGTTTGCAATACAGGATACGCCCACGCGGATCATCTGTGTGTGTGAAGGGGGGTCAATTGCCGGAAGCGGCCGGTGAAAAGTGCTATTTGCTAACTTTGCAAAAATTCTGTGCGCAGGAAATCTCCTGTGTAATCGCGAAAACTACTGTGCAAGGCGTTATGATCTTGCTCATGCCAGAAAATGGAAGGAATAAAACAGTGGCTGATGCGGCCAGCAAGCTCGGAATCACCGAGGGGCAAATTGCCCTTGAACTCGGGTGGGACGAGGATTGCGATTCCAGCATCTCCGAATCTATTGAGGATGTCCTTGGAGAGGATTTTCTCGATGAAGAAACCGACGAGCTTTGCGACGTCGTACTTCTTTGGTGGCGCGCCGAAGACGGCGACCTCGTCGATGGTCTCGTCGATGCAACCCGCCCGCTAGGGGACTCTGGCCGGATCTGGCTTATGACCCCAGGAGCAGGCAAGCCGGGCAACCTCGCGCCGGGTGACATCTCCGAGTCCGCTCAGCTCGCAGGCTTGGTGCAGACTAAAGCGGAGCGCCTAGGCGAGTGGCAAGGTTCTTGTTTGGTTGCTCGCGGATATACCAAGAAATAGCTTTTACCAGGCGATTTGTTAGCTAACGCTTGTGTGGGCTAATCTTATGCAAGCGTTAACGCAATGCGGCTTTAGCTCAGCTGGAAGAGCAACTGGTTTACACCCAGTAGGTCGGGGGTTCGATCCCCTCAGGCCGCACCATTGTGAAGTCTCGAGACATCGTTCCTTTGGATGGTGTCTCGAGATTTTTGTTTCCTTCAAACGCGCTTCGCACCGCCAGGCGTGGTTTCATGTACCGATGTATGTAAATAGCGGCCAGAAACCTGGTGATTCAGGCACGCTAAATACACACAGAGGTACACACGCCGTGGACTGTCTTCATTTTCCTTAATATGGGCTGCCTACGCGGTATTCTGCTCCAGCCATGCGTTGATGCCGCCGCGCAGGGAGTAGACCTCTCTAAAGCCGCGCTCGCGCAGTGCGGCGACGGCTTGGGCGGAGCGGCTGTCTGGGCGGAAGCCCGCAAATGGTGAGGAGGGATGGGTATATCCAGGCTACTCGCGTCACACTGGTTGCTTTGAGAATCAAGAGTTGCGGGGCGACCTCACCATTTGGATGCAAAGGGCGCTAAGCCGCCGTAAATGGTGAGGTCGGCGGCTTAGAAGCGTTCCTGGCCGCGTTCGCGGATCTTTTCATAAAAATCCGGCTTGGAGTCGCCGTAGCGGGAACGGCTGCGACGCGAAGGCGTCGTGTCTGCACGCGGGGTGGATTCCGCGGCGGCCGCGGGCTCCGTGGTTTCCTTGGTGGAATCCGTGGAAGGGTCTGCAGCGAGGGCAGAGTCTGCAGCAGAGCCAGGGCCTGCAGTGGGGGCAGAAGCGCCATCTGTGCTGGTGGCAGCCTGCAATGCCGCTTCTTCCTCGCGGGCCCGGCGGCGTTCGCGGATTTCGGACCACACGAAGTAGCCCAAGCCCAGCGGCGCCATGATGCCGAAGGCAATCCACTGGTAGCCATAAGACAAGTGGTTACCGCGGTCGAGCTGCGGGACCTCCAAGGCGGTCAGCTCACCCGGCTGCTCAGGCGAGAGCTGGATGTAGTCGTGGCCCAACTTTGTATCGGTAAGCGAGGCCACCTCTTCGGTGTGAATTGAGTAGACCTGCTCGTAGCCTTCTTGATCAATCGGCGCAGAGGCGTGCTTCGGCTCGTCCGCGCGAATCATGCCGACAATTGTGGTCTCACCGGCAGGAGCCTTAGGGATCGAGGGCACAGTGTTTCCTTCACCAGCGGCAATCCAGCCGCGGTTGACCAGCATGGTCAGGCCAGAGTCCGTGCGGAAGGGTACCAATGACTGGTATACCGCACCCGAAGAAACCGGACGCAGGCGCAGTAGCACTTCCTCATCAGCCAAGTAGCGTCCGTGGAGGGTAGCGCGGGACCATTCATCATCTGCGATGGCACCCTCAGAATCAACGACCTCAGAAAGCGGGCGTGGGTCCGCCTCATAAGCCTGGGCGATTAGGTGATTGCGTTCCACAATTCGGTCATCTTTGCCCAGCTGCCAGGGCGCTAGCACCGTGAAAGCAAAGTAGGAAAAGGTCACCACGAAGATGAGCAGCAGAACCCATCCCGGCTTGAGGAACGTCTTTAACATGCCCTTATCCTAGACCTGCTGCTCGCGAATCCAATCCAGCAGGCCAGGCACGGCTGCTTCGATTTCCTTGCGCGTTCGCGCGAAGTCCTCCTCCGTGCCGTAGTAAGGATCCTCCACGTCGAGCTCCTCGGCATTCGGGTCGAAGCTGCGCATCAAGCGAACGCGCTCCGGGTCGATACCTCGCTCGATGAGGGCGTCGCGGTGGCCGGAATCCATCGCGATGAAAAGATCCGCATCCATGTGCTCAGGGCCGAGTTTCGCCGCGCGGTGGGTTGCGCCGTCGTGGCCGCCGCTGCGCAGCTCCGCGATGGCGCGCGGGTCCGCGCCCTGGCCCACATGCCAGCCGCCCAATCCGCAGGAAGAGGTACGGGCGACGAGATCTAGCATGTCGGTCTCCATGGCATCGCGAACGATGATTTCCGCCATGGGGGAGCGGCAAATATTGCCCGTGCAGACGAACACGAGGTGCAATGCGGAGGGGTTGTCCTCAGAAGTCATGGGGGTTTAGACCTCTTATAAGCAAATAGAGCGATTTCTGAACGAAAGCTAGGATAGTGCAGCAGCGCGCAGAGAGCGAAAATATAGCGAATAATGCATTAAGGAGCCTTAAGTCATGGCGCAGACAACCGTTGGCGATATCCGCCGCGTCCTCGAGGAAGCCTACCCGCCGCACCTGGCCGAAAAGTGGGATGCCGTGGGCCTTATCTGCGGTGATCCGGAAGACGAGGTGGGAAAGGTGGCCTTCGCCCTCGACTGCACCCAGCAGGTTGCAGAAAAGGCAGTGGAGATGGGCGCGCAGATGCTAGTTGTGCACCACCCTTTGCTCCTGCGCGGGGTGACTTCCGTGGCAGCGGATACGCCAAAGGGCAAGGTCATCCATACCTTGCTCAAGGGCGGCGTCGCCTTGTTCGCAGCACACACTAATGCGGATAAGGCCCGCCCTGGCGTTAACGATAAGCTCGCTGAGCTGGTGGGCATCGAGCCGGGACGCCCGATTATCCCGCACGCGCTTTCCGACGCCGAGGTCAGCGAGACCAGCCTCGGCCTCGGGCGCATCGGCGAGCTGCCCGAGCCAATGACTCTGCGCGAATTTACGCAGCAGGTCGCGAACGCGCTTCCGGAGACGGCCTGGGGAATTCGCGCGGCGGGTGACCCAGATGGCGTCGTCAAGCGCGTGGCGGTCTCGAGTGGCTCCGGTGATTCCTTCCTGGATGCCGCTCGTGAGCTGGGCGTGGATGTGTATGTGACCTCGGATCTGCGCCACCACCCCGTGGACGAGCACCTGCGTGCAGGCGGACCTGCCGTGGTTGATACTGCCCACTGGGCCAGCGAATTTCCATGGACTACGCAGGCGCGCGATATCGTGGAAAAGGCTTACAAGGTGGATACTGAAATCATCGAGCTGCGCACCGACCCGTGGACATTGTCCGTCCACGGAAAATAATCGCCTCGGGAAGACCTGCCATAAGGAGAACTAAATGAAACTGTCGAAGCAACTGCAGTCTGTCCTGCTGGAACTTGCCAACCTCGAGCGTTCCCAGGGTGTTACGGGAGAAAAGACTATTCCGGAGCAGCAGGAGTACGAAAAGGCGCAGCTTGAGCACAAGCGGCTTGTCGACGCCGCCGGTTCCGCCCAGCTCGCCGTCGACGACATGGAGATGGAAATCCTGCGTATCCAGGCCGATGAGCGCAAGCTGCGTCAGCGTGAGCGCGACGATAAGGCCCAGTTGGGAGCCGAGGTTGACCCGGAGCGTCGTAAGGACTTGGAGCATGATTTGTATGCGGCAAAGTCTCGCATCGCAGACTTGATGAGCGAGCTGCAGGAAGCGCACAACGAGATTCACGCGCTGCGCTCGAACCGCGACGTGCACGGTGCGCGTGTGGATGAGTCCCAGCGCAAGTTGGAAAAGCTCGCGCGTGCTGCGGAGGCGGCGCAGGAGGCAGTGAATAACCGCCCGGATCCGGCAACCCGAATTGTGGAGCTGCGCGAGCAGCTGCCTGCCGACGTCCTGGATAGCTACGATTCCGTGCGCCACGAAAACGGTGTCGGTGCGGCGGCCTTCAAAGGTCGCGCATGCGGTGGCTGCTTCATCGTGCTGCCGCCCGCAGAGCAGAATGCGGTGCGTAACGCCCCCGCCGAGGTCCTGCCGCAGTGCGGCGATTGCGGTTCCTACTTGGTGCGCCCGGCCTAATGAAGCTGGTTATTTATGCCGATGGCGGTTCCCGCGGCAACCCGGGAATCGCGGGTTCCGGCACCGCTGTCTATTCTGCCGACCGCCAGCAGCTGCTGCGCGAAATCGCATATGTAGTAGGTACGAAGTCCACCAATAACGTGGCCGAGTACCACGGCTTGCTGCGTGGGCTCGAGGCCGCGGTGGAGCTAGGCGCCGACGAAGTTGATTTCTTCATGGACTCTAAGCTCGTGGTCGAGCAGATGAACGGGCGCTGGAAGATCAAGCACCCAGACATGCAGGCCCTGGCGTTGGAGGCGCGTAAACTCATCGACCAAATCGGCACGTTCAACCTGAGCTGGGTGCCGCGTGCCAAGAACAAGGTCGCGGATGCGTTGTCGAACGTGGCGATGGATGCCGCCGCCGCGGGCGAGCCGGTGGGTTTCGTCGGCGGTACTGAGCAGGCGGATCAGGCTCCTGCGGTGCAGGAGACCGCCAGCGTGGAACCAGGAGAGCTGGCCGCTGCGAGCCAGCCCAGCGATTGGATGGCCGAGCAAGGCCCGGTCACGCGTTTCATCCTGGTTCGCCACGGACAAACCGCGATGTCGGTGGCCAAGCAGTACTCAGGCTATGCCGATCCAGAGTTGACCGAGTTCGGCCGCAAGCAGGCACTCGCAGCTGCCCAGGCGCTGGTCGATACGCCAGTCGATGCCATCGTCTGCTCACCGCTCAAGCGCTGCCAGCAGACCGCACAGGCGATTGCGCGCAGCGTGCGCCCGTCCGGAGCTGATAAAGATGCTCTTGAGGTGGAAACCGTAGAGGGCTTAATCGAGGTCGACTTTGGGCTGTGGGAAGGCAAGACCTTCGCCGAGGCTCACGCTGCCGATGGCGAGCTGCACGGCCAGTGGTTAGAGGATGCCTCCGTGGCCTGCCCCGGCGGCGAGTCCTTGCAGCAGGTTCACCGCCGCGTGCGCAAGACCCGCCAGGAGTTGCAGGAAAAGTATGCGGGCAAGACCGTCGTGGTGGTCTCGCATGTCAATCCGATCAAGTCCTTTATCAGGCAGAGCTTGGACGCAGGTCCGGTGACTTTTAATCGCCTCTTTTTGGACTTGGCGTCGATAAGCATTGCGGAATTCTGGGACGGCGGCTCGATGCTGCGCGGTTTCAACGATGTGGGCCATTTGCAGTCACTGGGCTAGACTGTAATGCGCGAATGAGCCGACCGGGTGAACGCGTCCTTTCCGAACCAACCTCCACGAGGGGTAAGGCGGGGGACGAGGAAAGTCCGGACTCCACAGAGCACAGTGGTTGCTAACGGCAACCCGGGGCGACCCGCGGGCAAGTGCAACAGAAAGTAGACCGCCGAACGACTTCGCTACGCTTCGTCGTACGAAGATTCGTGAGGTAAGGGTGAAACGGTGAGTTAAGAGCTCACCAGCACCGTCAGTGATGGCGGTGGCTGGGTAAACCCCACTGGGAGCAAGGCATCATGGCCGGCATTTTTGCGGGCTTGATCAGGCGTTCGAAGGCTGCTCGCTTTAGCCTGAAGGTAGCTGCTTGAACCAACTGGCAACGGTTGGTCTAGATGGATGTTCACCGCCGCACGCTTGATGCGTGTGGGAAGACAGAATCCGGCTTATAGGCCGACTCATTCGCCCATTTTTCTGGAACAATGGGGCGGCATGAAGCTCTATGCCGCCCCATTAGATTTCCGCTCCGTCGCCGCTGAATTCGGTGTGCCCACCGATTTTAGTGAGGAACTGTGTGCGGCGGCCGCGGCCGCGCAGGATCGTTTCGTCACCTCGCGCCGCGATGCGCGTGAAATCCCGCTGGTTACCATCGACCCATTGGGCTCCAAAGACTTGGACCAAGCCGTGTGCATTGAGGCGCGCGTGGAGGGCTACCGGGTGTATTACGCTATTGCCGACGTCGCGGCTTTTATCGAGCCCGGCAGCGCCCTGGAGGAGGAGACCTTCCGCCGCGGGCAGACCATCTATCTGCCCGATGAACCAGCGCGTTTGCATCCCGCGGTGTTGTCGGAGGACAAGGCCTCCTTGCTGGAGGGCGTGGACCGCCCGGCCGTGTTGTGGACCATCGACCTCGATGGGGCGGGCGAGGTCCTGGACTTTACCTTGGAGCGGGCATTGGTGCGCTCGAGGGCGCGGCTGGATTATGAGGGCGTGCACGCGGATCTGGCGGCGGGCAGCATGCATTCCTCGATTGCTTTGTTGCCGCAAGTAGGAAAACTGCGGCAGGCTTCCTCGCTGCGCCGGGAGGCGATTAATCTGCGGCTTCCGTCCCAGAGCGTCGAGGAATTCGAAGAAGATTGCCAACACCGCTATGAACTGGTCATTGAGCCGCGGTACGAGGTCATGGACTATAACTCGGAGATTTCCCTGCTGACCGGGATGTGCGCGGGGCAGCTGATGGAAAAGCACGGCGTGGGGTTGCTGCGCACGCTGCCTGCGGCCACGGCGGAAGCTGAGGAGGAGTTCCGCACTGAGGTTGCGGCCTTGGGCTATTCGCTTGACGACGTCTCGATTACCCAGTTCCTGCAAACGCTCGATGCGGATTTGCCGCGGGGCATGGCCGCAATGCGGGAAGCGCAGCGCCTGCTGCGCGGTGCCGGCTACGTGTGGCTGGAGGAATCGCCTGCGGAGGTACACGCGGGCATCGGCGGCTACTACGCGCATGTGACTGCGCCGCTGCGGCGGTTGGCGGATCGATTCGCCACGGAGGTTTGCCTCGCGCTCGCACACGGCGAATCTGTGCCGGAGTGGGTCAGCTCGCGTGCCGGGGACTTAACTCGCACGATGGCCACGACCTCGCAGCTGGCCTCGCAAGTGGATAAAGCCTGTCTGAACCTGACAGAGGCAACCGTTCTCGAGCCATGGGTGGGCACGAACTTTGAAGCGATCGTGGTCCAGGGTGGGCCAACGCGTGAGAAAGCCCGCATCTTTGTGACGCAACCTCCGGTATTTGCGGAGGCTGTCGGGCACCCAGATACGGGCAGTGAGTCTAACTTCTCACTGGTCAAAGCTGACGTGGCAGAGCGCGACGTGCTTTTTGCGTGGCCTGCTGACTAGTTGTGGTTAGTTCGCTGCTGTGGCTAAAAGGTATTAGCTTGCTCGCCGTCGAGCAGTGGAACCACCAGCAGTCCGTCCTCGGCGAGGTCCGCTGCGAAGTTATCGGCCTTGGCCGCCGGCACGAAAGCGATGACGGACTGGGAAGTACCAGCGTGTGCTGAACGCGCAGAGCGTGCGCCGCGCACCGTGGCTAGCTCGGCAATCTTTTCCGCTGAGTGCAGGCCATAAACCGTGGTTAGTGCTTGCTGCGACTGGTTAAGCAGCGGGAAGAGATCGGTGCCGCGGCGCGAACGCAGGGCGCGGGCGAGCTCTTGGGCGCGCTCGGTTTCTTCCGAATAGAACACCAACCACTCGGCGGCTTCGGCCAAGGTGGGCTGGTTGGCCGAGCCATGTACCTTGTGAACTGCCTTCAGCCAATCCAGCACGCGCTGGGATGCGTCGGGCAAAAGCCGCAACGACTCAGCGCCGAAAGCATGGCAGGCATCATCGATGAAACGCTCACGCTGGCGAATCGCGGCGATGCCTGGTGTGGCATCGAAATCGCCGGGGACGGTAACAGCAAACGCAGCAATCTCGCGGGTAACTGGGTGGGGCGCCTGGGTGACGGAGCCATCCGCGTAGTCCACGATTGTTACTGTCTCGCCCACGCCTCGGAGCGCGGCAGTGTGGCGGGCACGCAGGGCGGGGTATTCGCCGAAGGTGCCGACCGACTGGGAGCAGACATCGGCGATGCGTGCGCGCAGGGGAGCGGAGTGAAGCTCTTCGGCATCGCCGAGCAACGCTAACGCTACAGCGACATCTCCCGCGGCAAGCGCACCAAGACCGGCTGCGAAAGGAATATCGCTAACTACCGTAATGTCCATGCCGGCGGTTTCACGAGAAAGCAGCTGGCGGTTAATCATGGTGTGTGCGATGCCGCCCCAACGGGCTGCGAAGCCACCGACCGGAGCCGACGGGATGATGGGCTGGCCCTCAGAATCTATTGACGGCAGCTGCTCTGCGGCACGGGATGCCAGTTCGGTGAAACTGATGGCGTCGTTGATGGTCTCGCCCTCGTGCGGAACAAGGTGAACCGCAATGGTGCCGTCGGTACGTGGGCTAACCGCTGCGGCAACACGCATCTGCGCCAAGCCCATTATGGCGACGCCACCAAAGTGGTCAATGTGCTCGCCAATGAGCGAGAAAGTTGCGGGCGCACTAGCGCAGTGTGCAGGTTCCGTGCCTACTAGTTCGAGGTGGGCAGCATGGATTCGCTCCGCTGCGGGGGAAGAAGGCGTGGACCACATCGGCATGGTGCGAGGAACTCCTTGGTGCTGCTTGGGGACTTTGGACTTTCATAGTCTAGCGTTTACGCGCCAGACGCCTATTGGGATGTGCCTGTAAAGTGGTGGCACCCCTTAAACGCCCTAGTGTGGCCGCCGGCCACCGCTACCCGCAACATGGGGTGCGGACAGTAACAGCAGAAGGGCTAGTTAAGAAAAGGAGCCTTTTATGAGCAACCCAGACGAGCAGTGGTACTACGACACCGCCACCGGCAAGGTAACCCAAGGCGCTGAAAGCGGTTGGGATAACCGCATGGGCCCGTACGCCACCCGCGAGGAAGCAGAGCACGCTATCGAGATTGCGAAGGCTCGCAACGAAGCCGCTGATGCTTACGACGCGGAAGATGACGCTTAAGACTCGATTTTATTTCTTGAGCTTC
The DNA here is from genome assembly GCF_047459735.1 of Corynebacterium sp. c25Ua_89. Classification (NCBI taxonomy): domain Bacteria; kingdom Bacillati; phylum Actinomycetota; class Actinomycetes; order Mycobacteriales; family Corynebacteriaceae; genus Corynebacterium; species Corynebacterium sp. c25Ua_89. The sequence continues at coordinate 438,804 of NZ_JASBOD010000002.1, read as the reverse complement.
TTGCTCAGCGGCTTGAACGCGGACTTGATGGCCTTGAAGGATTCGGCATAATCGTCGAGTGCTTCGAGGCCAATATTGCGTTCACGCTGGTAAAGCAGGCCGTAACCAAAAGTGTCTTCACCGCGGCGGCGAGCGGCGTTGGCCAGCTCTAGGAGCTTGTCACGGGAAGTGACGGAGTCCTGGAAATCACCCAAGACCGACTGCATCTGTTTGCAAGCCTTGTACAGGCCCTTGGTCTTTAGGTTCGTCGCAGAACCGGCAGCCTCTGCTGCATAACGCAGCTTCTTAGCGGCCTTGCGCATGTCGTGGAAGTAGTCCTCACGCTCGTGCAGCGATAGTTCTGGGTTATCCCAGTTCTTGATTGCCTTTTCATGACGCTTTACCAGCTTCTTGTACGCCTCGTTGAGATGCATCGCCATGACCTGGTCCATGGACGGAGCTTCCTGCTTCTTGGCGGCAGCGTCCTTCTTTTTCTTCGGCGCGGTGTCCGTAGCCTCCGCTTCTTGGGCGGTCTCTTCCGAAACCGAGGCCTCATCAGCGTCAGCGGCTTCTGCAGCTGGAGTAACGGTGGATACTACTGCGGCGTCTTCGGTCTCCTCGGCATCATCTGCAGGCGCTTCCTCGGAGTCCTGTGCTACTGGTGGGTTGGCTAGTAGCTCATCAAGCGAATCCAGCAGCTCCAAGTAGCGCTCCGAATCGAGTGCGGCAACCACGTGGCGGTGAGCGCGGCGGTATGCGGTGCCCATGTCGCGTGAGATGTGCTCGCGCGTTGCCTCGTCCAACGTGTCGGAATCTTCGGAGGCAAGCAAGCTCTGCCAGCGTTCTTCAACAACCTCAGCGTCGCGTGCTACGCCTAGGATGCCGGCGAGAAGCTTTAGCTCAGATTCGATGCGCTCGATTTCCGGGCCAACGACAATGCCGTGGAAGGTTTGCATGTGACTGCGCAGCTCGCGGGTAGCCACGCGCATCTGGTGGACAGAATCCCATTCGTTGCGACGGACGCGGGGGTCGTAGTCGACAAGCTTGTCACGGTTCGCCTTCAGTGCGCTGACCACCGCGGCGGCAGCGGAATCCGGTTCCACGCTCGAAGTCTGCAGTGCTGGAGGAAGGGGAGCGTTGCGGATGGAATCGCCTAAAGCGGACTTCAGCTTGGACGGGGAGGAGGAAACGCGTGCGCCGGCGCCGATGAGGAGGGATGTGGCTTCGCGGATGAAGCGGCTTCCTTCATTGGTGCCTGGTAGGTCGCCGGCGAGCTCCACTTCCCACTCACGCCAGGTATGCTGCCCGCCTCCTTGCAGGAAGGAGAAAGCGGTGACGTGGTCATCGCAGAATTCAGCAACCGGTTTTCCCTCGGCGTTAGCAAGAACCATCTCAGTACGGTTGTTATCAACCTGGGCGATGGGGGCAAGCGGGTGATTGCGGATAACGGAGCGAACCTCGTGGAGAAGCTCTGCTGGGACCTCGTAACGGCCATCTACTGGCTCGCCGAGCTCGGCATGAATCTCCGTTCGGCCTTGGCTGCCCGGAATCTTAATGTGCCAGCCATCATCATTTCCGCCCGTACGACGACGCAACGTGATCTTTGCATGGGTCAGACGCAGGTCTTCGGTGTCGTAGTAGATGGCAGAAAGTGCATGGTGGTGGGTTTCAGCGATGTGGTCCACGCCAGCGAGCCGGGTGAGCTCAGGCAATTGGATGGATTCAGCGACTGCGAACTTTGCTTCGACTTCGAGGAAAGTCTTCGTAGACATGCACACACCTTTAATCAATACGTATTTAAGGAAAGAAGAGTTACTAAACGAAAGCCTACCTGTCAGCGTAGGTTAATGGGGCAGGCTTTCCAGACGTTAACTGGCGATCTGCCGCTGGCTGCTTGAGTCTATGGAATCGCCTGCAAGATGCGATTTTTCAGCCGCACTCGCACCATCGTGTACTCCGGCCCAACTACTGGCAGAAAGCGTCATTGCGGAAAGGTGAGGGAACAAGCGGTTGCGGGCTTCCTCGGAACCAACTTGGCGCTCATACAGCGCCGGGATTGCCTGCCGGGCAAGGCTGCGGCCATCGGCTTCATTGCCGGTTTCTGCCGTACGGGCATCTGCTGCTTCAGACATTCCGGTGAGGTTAGCTTCATCGAGCAACTCCGATATGCGGGCGGCATAGGACAACCAGAAGCTACGGCGGTAGGCGGCGGTCTCGCCGCGGCTGCGCGCCTGGGCTGCGCCGTCGCCGGAGCGCATGTACCAGTCGCATTGGCGGCTCAAGGAATCGAAGAGCTGGGCCACATGCGCGGAATCTTCCGCCGTGCCAACAACGCAGGCGATGCCCTTTTCGTGCGCGAGGATTGAGGCGCAACCATTGTGATAGGCCACAACGCCCAGCAAACTCGCTTGGTGCTTTACATACGGGGCGTGGATATGCACGCGCCGAGCAAGGAAATCTGGAGCGTGCTCAGCAAGCACATCTTCCACGCGGTAGCGCTGTTGCAAGGACTGCGCATTGGCAATGAGCGCATCCGCTTCATTCTCAAAGGGAGTGGATTCCGCTTTACGTAGGAGGTTGTTTATCTTCTCGCGCATCTTCGCTTGCTTCGGATCGATATCCGCTTGGCGGTCCTTCGCGGCCGCGACCAAAAGCTCAGTATCACGCAGCATAGGCAGTCGTAACAGCTCCAGGCTTAGCTTGCGAAGTGTTTCCTCCGGGAGAATCAGCGAGCCCGAAGGCGGTGGCGCTAATTGCAGCCATTGCTTGCGCAGTACCGGCGAAGAAATGCGCGCCGGGACGCGTGGTGCGGCGCGATAGAGCAGGGGATGGACCTTAGGACCTAGAACGTGGAGGATATCGGCCGGTGTCCAGCCTTTCTCGGCGGCCCAGACAGCGTTGATGAGAGCTTCGTTGTGGAGAGCGCGGTGGGAGTGGTCAGTGTCTTGGTACATGGTCTTCCTTTCGGCTGTGTTCGAATGTGTGTTCAGCAAAGCACGCCGCCCAGACATCCCTTCCACGCATCGCCCCCACCTTTTGCCCCCGAGATACTTTGCTGAAATGGTCAAACGCCGCCCAAAGTAGTGTCTAATAGAGTGCGCAATTTACGCGTGTATCGCAGGTAAGGTTTAGAGCATGAACAGCCAACATGAATTCGTCCTCCGCACAGTCGAAGAACGCGATATTCGCTTCATCCGCCTGTGGTTCACCGACATCTTGGGCGCACTCAAGTCCGTTGTCATGAGCCCCTCCGAGCTGGAATCAGCATTCGAGGAGGGCGTAGGTTTCGACGGTTCATCTATCGAAGGTTTTTCCCGCATCGCCGAGTCGGATACTCTCGCCCTGCCAGATCCTTCGACCTTTCAGATCATGCCTTTCGACCAAGATGAGCCGGAGATTGCTTCGGCGCGCATGTTCTGCGATATTGCCCAACCAGACGGCCAGCCTTCCATGGTGGATCCGCGCCATATCCTGCGCCGCCAGGTCACCGAAAGCGCCAATGAGGGCTTTACCTGCATGGCTGCACCAGAAATCGAGTTCTACCTGCTGGAGCAATCGCCGGATAATACAAATCTCATCGCGACGGACAATGGCGGTTACTTCGACCAAGCCACCCATGACCGCGCGCCGAGCTTCCGCCGTCACTCCATGTCGGCGCTAGAGGCCTTGAGTATTGCCACGGAATTTAGCCACCATGAGACCGCGCCGGGCCAGCAGGAAATCGATCTACGCCATGCCGACGTGATGACCATGGCCGATAACATCATGACCTTCCGCCACGTCATAAAACAGGTGGCTGCTGACCAAAAAGTCCAGGCCACGTTCATGCCGAAGCCTTTTGAACACTTGCCAGGTTCTGGCATGCACACTCACTTGAGCCTGTTTGAAGGAGAGCACAATGCTTTCCACGATCCCGACGATGAGTTTTCCTTGTCCCAAACCGCCAAGCAGTTCATTGCGGGCATTTTGGAGCACTCCGTTGAGTTGACTGCTGTGACCAACCAATGGACCAATTCCTATAAGCGCTTGATGTTCGGCAACGAGGCGCCGGGCTCAGCAACCTGGGGCGTTTCGAATCGTTCCGCGCTCGTCCGCGTGCCTACCTACCGCCTGGGCAAGGCGGAGTCGCGCCGCGTGGAGATCCGTTCGCTGGATTCTGCGATGAACCCATACTTGGGTTATGCCGTCTTGCTGGCAGCAGGCCTGCGCGGTATCAAGGAAGGCTACGAGTTGGGCGATCCAGCAGAGGACGATGTCCATCAGCTCACTCGCCGCGAGCGCCGCGCTATGGGCTACCGCGACCTGCCCGTCAGCTTGGACCAGGCCCTGCGTGAGTTTGAAAAGTCGGAGTTTATGGCGGAAGTCCTAGGCGAGCATGTCTTCGAATATTTCTTGCGCGCCAAGTGGGATGAATGGCACTCCTATCAGCAGCAAATCACCAGCTTTGAGCTCAACCTCAACTACTAGTTAGGCATTTTAGAGGATTTTGATGCGCCCTATTGCAGTTCCCTCGCCGGCCACCCTAGGCCTTACTCGAGCGACGGCAGCTAAAGATCTTGAACAGCTGGGTTGGGATAATCCCGAGTCGCTAGAGCTTTTGTGGACGCTCGCAGCTTCGGGTGATCCGGACCTTGCGCTGAACACGCTAATCCGCATGTATGAGGCTGTTCCCGAGCTCGATGGGCAGCTGCGTAGCAGCGAGGAATTGCGCGTGCGCACCTTAGCTTTGCTCGGGGCGTCGACAGCATTTGGTGATCACTTGGCTGCTAATCCCGAGCTGTGGCGGGAGCTGGCCAAGCCCTTGCCCACGCCAACTGAGATGTTGCAGGAGATTCTTGGCGCAGTGGGCGCTCAACCTGCAGATTTTACCGAGGACGCGCAAGAGGAACGCCCCGATACAGCCACGCCGGATTTGAACACGGCCGGCACCTACCGAGCCGCCGCAGGGGACCACAAGGCGGTGCTTAAGTCCACCTATCGCACGCTCATGATGCGCATCGCCGCTCATGATCTTGCGGGTACGTTTTTCTCCCGCAAGGGGCAGTCTGCGCCGCAGCCACGCTTGGAGTTCCAGGTTGTCACGCGGCTTTTGACTGCGCTTGCCGACGCCGCCCTTACTGCCGCGCTCGCCGTCGCCATCCGCAACGTCTACGGCGACGACCCCGTCGACGCGAAACTGGCAGTCATGGCGATGGGCAAGTGCGGAGCTGGCGAGCTGAATTACATTTCCGACGTCGATGTCATCTTCTTATCCGACGTCGTTACGCCGAAGATTACGCGGGTGGCCTCCGAGTTTAATCGAATCGGCTCGGCCTCCTTCTTCGAAGTCGATGCCAACCTGCGCCCCGAGGGAAAGTCCGGCGCGCTGGTGCGCACCTTGGAATCCCACGTTGCTTATTACAAGCGGTGGGCAGAGACTTGGGAGTTTCAGGCTCAGCTCAAAGCACGTCCACAGACCGGCTACTTGCCGCTCGGCGAGGATTACCTGGCCCAGATCGGTCCTATGGTGTGGACTGCATCCCAGCGTGATTCGTTTGTGGAAGATGTCCAAGCTATGCGCCGCCGCGTGCTGGATAATGTGCCAAAAGAGTTGCGGCAACGCGAGCTGAAACTGGGAGAGGGCGGGCTGCGCGACGTCGAGTTTGCGGTGCAGCTGCTTCAGCTGGTGCACGGTCGCTCTGATGAGACCCTGCGCGTTCTTTCTACGGTGGATGCGCTCACCGCCCTGGTCAGCGCTGGATACGTGGGGCGTGAAGATGGCACGCAGTTAATCGAGGCCTATGAGTTTCTCCGCTTGCTAGAACATCGTCTGCAGCTTGAGCGCTTCCGCCGCACTCACGTGTTGCCTCCCGCCGATGATAAGCAGGCCCTTAAATGGCTCGCCATCATCTCCGGGTTCACCCCGCAGGGCAATAAGTCCGCCGCCGAGCGCTTGGGCCAGTACCTGAAGACCACGCGCTTGCGAATTCAGGATCTACACTCCCGCCTGTTCTACCGGCCGCTGCTTAATTCGGTGGTCTCCATGTCCGCCGACGAGCTCAAGCTTTCTCCGGAGGCGGCAAAGCTGCAGCTGGCAGCACTTGGCTATGTCTATCCCGACCGCGCCTTTGAGCACCTGACCTCCTTGGCTGCGGGCACGTCGCGAAAAGCTAGGATTCAAGCCATCTTGCTGCCTACGCTCATGGGTTGGCTTTCCTCGACCGCAGACCCAGATATGGGCTTGCTTAACTATCGCAAGCTCTCTGAGGCCGCATATGACCGGCAATGGTTCCTACGTATGCTGCGCGACGAAGGCATCGTGGGGCAGCGTCTAATGAGCATCTTGGGCACCTCGCCCTTTGCTTCGGACCTCATCATTAGCGCTCCTGACGTCGTCAAGCAGCTCTCCGACGGCGCTTCGGGCCCGAAGCTGCTGGAAACCAAGCCCGAGCAGGTCTCGAAGGCGTTGGTTAATTCCACCAAGCGTCATGCAGACCCCGATAAGGCCGTGGCGGTGGCCCGTAGCTTGCGCCGCGTGGAATTAGCGCGCATTGCCGCGGCGGACTTGCTCGGATTTATGTCTGTGCAGCAGGTGTGTTACGAACTGTCCACGATTTGGGATGCCGTGCTGGAGGCAGCGTTGCGCGCGGAGATTCGTGCTTGGCTTGGCGACGCCCCGCAAGAGGAACCGCCCGCACGCATCGCCGTCATCGGTATGGGGCGCCTGGGCGGAATGGAGCTGGGCTTTGGCTCTGACGCCGACGTCATCGTGGTGGCCGAACCTAGCGAGGGTACGGACGAGACGGAAGCCGTCAAGTGGGCAATCGGGATCGTCGATAAGCTGCGGCGTCGGCTTTCTAAACCTTCCGGCGATCCGCCGCTCGATGTTGACCTGGGGCTGCGCCCAGAAGGCCGTTCCGGTGCCGTGGTGCGCACGATCGCCTCTTATGAGCGTTATTACCGCGAGTGGGGCGAGCCCTGGGAGATGCAGGCGCTGCTGCGTGCGGCCTTCGTCGCTGGCGATCGCAGCGTGGGGGAGAAGTTCCTAGCTATGGTCGATGGTTTCCGCTATCCCGATGATGGCGTTAGCGAAAAGACCTTGCGCGCGATTCGCCGTATGAAAGCTCGCGTGGATAACGAGCGTCTGCCGCGCGGTGCTGATCGCAACACCCATACCAAGCTGGGTCGCGGCGGGTTGTCCGACATCGAGTGGACCGTACAGCTTTTGACCATGATGCATGCCCATGATTTCCCGGACCTCCACGATCCTTCGACGTTGCGCGTGCTGGACGCGGTGGAAAAACACGAGTTGATTCCGCCGGAGAAGGTTCAGGTGCTGCGGGATGCCTGGCTGCTGGCAACCGACGCCCGCAACGCCCTGGTGCTCGTGCGCGGCAAGCGCGTGGATCAGCTGCCGACGCCGGGACCACAGTTGGCCCAGGTGGCCGGTGCTGCCGGCTGGGCGCCGGAGGACAACCAGGAATTCCTGGACACCTATCTCAAGACCACGCGGCATGCCCGCAAGGTGGTCGACGAGGTCTTCTGGGGTGAGGCGGAGACCTTCGAGCACGAAAATGCCTAGGCTGGGAAGCAGAGAATGAAAACTGTCCCAGCATTGGGCTTAAAGAATTGAGAAAGCCATGTCTTTGAATTTGTCGCTTGATATCACCACCGCCACCTTGGCTGACTTGGAGGCCTTCCTAGTCGCGGCTCGGGCAGCCGGGGCCACAGGCAGCGACGCGCTAGAGCTGGAGGATGCGCAGCTTCGCGTAAGCGTCACGAAGCCGAGGCCGGAAGAAAATATTCACGCCTCGGCGGATGAACCAGCCACCACACAATCAACGCAGCCGCAGGCTCCTCGTCATTCCCAGCAGCCGCGCAGCGCGTGGGAGCGCACCTTGGGCGATAATGCACTTCGCTCTGTCATCGATATTCTTTCTGAGCGTCTCGACCCACCACGTGGCGGCAGCTCCTTTGGTAACTTCGGCCCAAGTATTTAGAACCGCCCTTAGCCAGGATTAGACTTTAAAACCGTGAATCGCAGTAAAATCGTCGCCGTGTGGGCGATTGTGGCCGTGCTGGCCATCCTCGCACTGGGCATTGGCGTGTTTGCCACCACCCGGGATAATCCACCCGCTGGTGCGCAGACCGTGGCAGAGGCCATCGGTGGCGGTGTGCTGCAAAATGACAATTCGGCGGCGCCGTCGAATATCGATGAAGAGCGCATGTACTCGCTGGCTGAAGCGCTTGGCATTCCCCCCGAGTCGATGCCGCGCGACATGCTCGAATCCGCGAATCGTTCCGAGTCCCGCGGAACCATGATTCAGGTTTTGCGCAAAGCAATCGAGCAAGGCGTCCTCGATGATGAGGAGGCTGCCGTTATCCTCAAGGCCTTTGATTTGGGCCTGGTCAACCCGGCCGTCGATACCATCGTCGCGGAAAGCTCCCCAGCGCAGTAATCACAGGAACACACAGGTGCCGTGCAGGCCTACGCGAAGCATCTCGCAGGTGCCAGACTTAATGTAATCCTCGTAAATATAACGAATGCATAACGCATTGCGTGTGGAGGAGGAACATGAGCTGGCGCGAGAAACTTGGCACCGCGATCGGCGTTTCATTGGCCGTAGCAATTCCGGTCACTGGCGGACTCGGCGTTTCCTATGCGGTCAACGCCATGCCTATAGAATCCAGCGTGGAAATTCCCATTAACTCTGATGAAGTTTCGCAAAGCCCGTTGAAGGAGCCCGGCCAGGAACTCGGGGAAGCGTTGCGTAGCTTCTATCCCGGCCTATAGTGGGCGAGTATGTTGCTGCGCTCCGTCTCGCTAAAGAAACAGGAACTGGATAGCTACCTGCTCCAGCTGCCCATGGTGCAATACCTGCAGGACCTGCCTTACTTCGAGTTCACCTCGCCCGTGACCTGCTTGGTGGGTGAAAACGGGGCGGGCAAGTCCACGCTTCTAGAGGCAATCGCGCTGCGCCTGCGCTTTTCGCCCTTTGGCGGGCGCTACGACGATGCCAAGCGCATCCGCGCGCCTTTTCGCGGCCTGTCCGCGGGACTGAGCTGTAAGCTCGACGAGAATCTACAACGAGGCTATTTCTTACGCGCCGAAACGCATGAGTCCGTGCTTGAGGCGGCTAATACCCCAGACGAGCGCGCCGGGCGTAATACCTTGCCGCGCGAGGTGGACTTGGAGCACCGCTCCCACGGCGAGTCTGTCTTCGACGTGCTGGGCGAGCATATCGACGGCCGCGGGCTTTATATCCTTGACGAGCCCGAAGCCGGATTGTCTGTCGTGCGGCAGATGGCGCTCGTGGCCGAAATTCATCAAGCCGCAGAGCGCGGCGCCCAGTTCCTCATTGCCACGCACTCGCCGATTCTGCTTGCCGTGCCGGGCGCGGACATCGTCGAGCTTGGCGACGCCGGTTTCGAGAGGATTTCCTTCGACGCAGCCGAGCCCGTGGCGGCCACCCGGGAATTCCTGGAGGCGCCAGAGGAAACGATAAAGTTCCTGATTACCTAGGAGACGCTGACAACCTTGACCTTCGGGACAGTGCCTCCGCCGCGCTTGCGCAAGAAGTGCGTGACAGCTACTCCGAGCATGCCTGCAAGCCAAATGATGAGGGAAGTTACAGCGGCCGCGTGAAAGTCGCCCAGTTCGTAGTGTGGCGCGTGGCCACGGCTATCGAGCACCATGCCAAAAATTTGCGCTGCCACCATCGAAGAGATGAATCCACCCATGTTGGCCAAGCCTGTTGCCGTGGCCACCACACTGCGTTCCATGTTCTCGCGTACGATGTCGAAGCCATAGTTCGAGCACGGAGAGCACAACGAAATAGCCACCATGAGGATGAAAAGGCTGAAGAAGCTGTTGCCCCAGAGGAAGAAAGCCGTCCACGACATTATGTTGAGTGTCGTGAAAAACAGCGCCATCCAGTCGCGGAAACCCTGTGCACGCGAGGAAATCTTGCCGTGGATTGGCCCTAACGCAAACATGCAGATCGTATAAAAGGTCAGCACCGTTCCGGCCTGCACCTTGGAGATTCCTAGTCCCTCCGTCATGAACGGCATTCCCCACAACATAACAAATACAGTCGCACCCAAAAGGCCACAGAAGTGGATGAAAAATCCCTGCCATGCAACGGGGGAACGCAGCACCATGGCCAGGCCGGCGGCCAAGGAATGCGCCTGCGAATTGGGTTGCTCGGCGGGAGTTTCGATGATGCCTAGAGCTTCAGGCGTGTCCGCTACGGCAACCGCCGCAGCTAATGCGATGAGGATGCCCGCCGCACCCAAAGCTACAAAGGCCGTGGTCCATCCGGTCCACCCCAAAAGCGCAGCGAAAGGAATAGCGGAGACGAACTGGCCGAGCTGACCCAACGACGAGGTCACCTGGGTAAACATTGGCGTGCGGTGCAAAGGGAACCAATAGGGCAGGATGCGCATCACGGATAAGAAGGCCGTGGCGTCGCCCGCGCCAATCAAAAGCCGAGCGGCAATAGCCATCCAATAATTTGCGGTTAAGCCCAGTGCTACCTGCCCCACGCCCATGATGACAGCGCCAATAACGAGCAGTTTGCGAGGACCATACTTATCGATGAGCACACCCGTGGGAATCTGTGCGAACGCATAGATGCCCAACTGCACTGAGGTGAAGACTGCAATGCGAGAGGCATCGACGTCGAAACGCTCCATCGCTTCCAGCCCCGCCACACCAAAAGAGGTACGTCCGGTAATCGCCACGATGTAGACAAGCATCGCGGCAACCCAAATGGATAAGGCCTTGGTGGTCACAACTTCCCGTGGATTTGGCGCAGACATGGCTGATACTTTACGCGTGCCCGACTATGATGCAGGGGGTGAAGTACATTTCTACGCGCGACGCTAACCGTCAGCCCGCTTCTTTTACCGATATTCTCTTAGGCGGACTTGCCCCTGACGGTGGCCTTTACCTGCCGGAATCCTATCCGCAACTAAACGGCGCTGTGCTCAACGAATGGCGTCAGCTGCTTGCTGAGGAAGGCTACGCGGCGCTTGCAGCAGAAGTACTCAAGCTTTTCGTGGATGATATTCCAACTGATGATCTGGAGGCCATCGCGCAGCGCGCGTACACCCATCCCAAGTTTGCGAGCGAGGAAATTGTCCCCGTGACCGCGCTGGGTGATGGCCTTTTCATCGGCCACCTCTCCGAAGGGCCTACCGCTGCCTTCAAGGACATGGCCATGCAGCTGCTCGGCGAGCTCTTCGAGTACGAGCTGGGCCGCCGCGATGAAACCCTCAACATCCTGGGCGCTACCTCGGGCGATACTGGCTCTTCTGCGGAATACGCCATGCGCGGGCGCACCGGAATCCGCGTCTTCATGCTGACCCCGGCAGGCCGCATGACTGCTTTCCAGCAGGCTCAGATGTTCGGCCTTGATGATCCGAATATCTTCAACATCGCGCTCGATGGTGTCTTCGATGATTGCCAGGACGTGGTTAAGGCAACCTCCAACGATGCCGGGTTTAAGAAGGAATTCCACATCGGCGCCGTTAATTCCATCAACTGGGCACGCCTTATGGCGCAGGTCATTTACTACATCAACTGCTACCTGAAGGTCACCTCCGACAACGAGCAGAAGGTCTCTTTCTCCGTGCCCACCGGCAACTTCGGTGATATCTGCGCCGGCCACATCGCCCGTTCGATGGGGCTTCCCATCGACAAACTCATCGTCGCCACCAACGAAAACGACGTGCTCGATGAGTTCTTCCGCACCGGCAACTACCGTCCGCGCCCGGCGGAGGAGACCTATAAGACCTCCTCACCGTCGATGGATATCTCCCGCGCCTCGAACTTTGAGCGCTTCGTCTTCGATTTGCTTGACCGTGATGCCTCCCGCACCGCGGAGCTCTTTGGCCCCAAGCTGAAGGAGGGTGGATTCCAGCTGTCTGCCGCAGAGCTCGGCGCCGCGCGCGATGAGTACGGCTTTAGTTCCGGCGCCTCCACGCATGCTGACCGCCTAGCAACCATTGCATCGGTCAAGGAGCGTTATGGCTACCTGGTGGATCCGCACACCGCGGACGGCATCAAGGTCGCCCGCCAGGTGCAGAAGGAAGAGGACATCAAGACCCCGATCATCTGCCTAGAGACCGCCCTGCCGGTGAAGTTCTCCGAGACCATCGTCGAGGCCATCGGCACCGAGCCAGCAGTCCCGGAGCGATTTGCTGGCATCATGGATGCGCAAAGGCATGTCACGGATCTGCCCAATGACGTCGCTGCAGTCCAAGACTACATCCGCCGCTCCATCGCACAGACCGACGTGAAATAGCACCCCAGAGGAGCATAAAAATGGCACAGGAACAGTTCTCCGGACCGGAATACTTCACCGAGTTCGATCCAGAGAAGTTCATCCGCGATCTCAAGGAGATGGCGGAGATGGAAAAGGAAAACAAGCAAGCTTCCGAAGCAGACAAGAACACCGATGGTGATGGCACGGTCTAGCTCGCGGGTACCACAGATAGCAGCCGCCGTGGCTTTAGCAATTGGCCTCGGCGGCTGCTCTTTGATCCCCACGCAGACGGTGCAGCACGCGCTTGGCGACGCCGCGGCCACCCTCGCTGGCGAATCCGCCGCACCGGAGGCGTCGGAAAGCGATGCTCAGGTAAACAACGAGGGTGACGCGGAAGCCACGCCAGCGCAGCCGGAAATCCCCGCCGCGAGCCCCGGTACCTCGCGGCCTGCGCTCTCGCCCATGCCGGCGGGAACCGCGTTGGATATCTCCTCCCAGGAACCGAAACCGGGAGAGTATTTTGACTTCCAGATGTGCACCGCAGCATGGTCTTTCTCGTTGGAAGATGGCCGCAACTTCGCGGTGACCGCATCGCACTGCGGCAAACCCGGCGACCGTGTGTGGGCCGGAAACGCGCATCGCACCTTTACTTTCCCAGCAGAACCAATCGGGGAAGTGGTCTATTCGGACTTGTATTCCGATACCACCCACGGCCTCGACTTCGCGCTCATCGAGCTGCATGCCGACGTGGGCTACTACACGCCGAAATACATGGAAGCCGGCGTAGCCACAACGGGCGAGCTCCCACAACAGCTGTGCAAGCTAGGGCGGATCACTGGGGAGACCTGTGGCGAGCTAAGCCATGGCCCGGAAAAGGGCGGGCTGAAGTCCGGCGAGATCCGCATGGAAACCACGGCCGCTCGGGCGCGCCTTTGCGGTACCCAAGGCGATTCCGGCGGGCCGATGTACGCCCAACTGCCAGGAGGACCCGCAATCGTCGGCGTAGTCTCTGGCACCACGCAGGAGCTAAAAGGTCAGTGCGCCGAAGCGTCGGACATGGAGCTTTCCTTTACCCCTGCAGCCGATATCGTAGCGCTCATCCCGGAGATTTTGGGCTCTGAAATAGCGCAGGCGGGCTAGCGCGGGCGCGGCCAAAAGCGGATAAAGAAAGCGGCTAGGGTAGTAGGCATGGCAACCCCTGAATACATCCTTAACCTCCGTGAGAAGGTGGGCCACCAGCAGCTATTCCTGCCAGCGTGCACCGCAGTTATTGTCCGCGATGTTCCCATGAACGCGGCGCTATGGGAAGTCCCATCGGTGCTGCTGGTACAGCGCGCCGACAATGAGACCTGGGCGCCCGTCGAGGGCATCTGCGAGCCTGGCGAGGAAATCACCACCACAGCCATCCGTGAGGTCAAGGAAGAAGTCGGTCTCGATGCCACCGCGGAAGCGCTGCTTGGCGTGGGGCAGGTAGGCCCTGTCACCTACGACAATGGCGACGAGTGCATGTTCATGTCCACCGCACTGCGGCTTTCGGTTCCAGAAGGCGCGGAGCCGGTGGTCTCTGACGAGGAAAACCTTGCGGCGCAGTGGTTCTCCGTGGCCCAAATGCCGGCTTCGGTAAGCGCCCGTAACCGTATGCTGATCGGTGATGCCGTGGCACAAATGAAGCATCCGAAGGGCTTTCGCCCCCGCATGGGATTTGTAAAACGCAACTAGCAATCGCGTATGCCCAAAACCACCTCCAACCTGGATTTCTGTCAGCTAATTGTTTCTATTTGATGGCTGGTGATAGTCTGAAGATCCGTAGGTCGCCGCGCGAGGCGTCCCGCGGATTTTTTTGATCTTCAAGGGGTGTCTCGTTGCGCTGAGCTTGCCGCATCAGCAATCAAATTCCTCGAAAGGTGCATTCCATGCCACCTCGTTCCAACCAGAACACCAAATTCATTTTCGTCACCGGAGGAGTTGTCTCCTCCCTGGGCAAAGGCTTAACAGCGGCATCGCTGGGTCAGCTGCTTTCTGCCCGCGGACTCTCGGTGACCATGCAGAAGCTCGACCCATATCTCAACGTCGACCCAGGCACTATGAACCCGTTCGAGCACGGCGAAGTCTTTGTCACCGAAGACGGTGCCGAGACCGACCTCGACCTGGGCCACTACGAGCGCTTCTTGGACCGCAACCTCACGAAGAACGCGAATGTGACCACGGGCAAGGTGTACTCCTCGGTCATCGCGAAGGAGCGCCGTGGCGAGTACTTGGGCAAGACCGTGCAGGTCATCCCGCACATCACCGATGAGATCAAGGATCGCGTGCTCGCGATGGCCGCGCCCGATGCCTCCGGCAGTGTGCCGGACGTGGTCATCTCCGAAATCGGCGGCACCGTGGGCGATATCGAATCGCAGCCCTTCCTGGAGGCCGCACGGCAGGTACGTCATGCCGTCGGCCGCGAGAATATCTTCTTCATCCACTGCTCGTTGGTGCCATACCTCGGCACTTCGGGGGAGCTGAAGACGAAGCCGACCCAGCACTCCGTGGCGGAGCTGCGCTCCATCGGCATCGTGCCGGACGCAGTGGTGCTGCGGTGTGACCGCGACGTTCCGGATGGCTTAAAACACAAGATTGCGCTGATGACCGACGTCGAGGAAGAAGGCGTGGTGTCCTGCCCTGACTCGCCGTCCATCTATGACATCCCGGAGGTGCTCTACCGCGAGCACCTGGACACCTTCGTCATCCGCAAACTAGGCCTGCCTTTCCGCGATGTGGATTGGACCCAATGGGGCGAGCTACTGGATCGCGTCCGCAACCCGCGTCATGAGGTCACCGTGGGCATCGTGGGCAAGTACATCGACCTCCAGGATGCGTACCTTTCCGTGGCAGAGGCAATCCGGCATGCGGCCTTTGCTCACCACGCGAAGGCGAAAATCAAGTGGATCACCTCGGATGACTGCGAAGCAGACTCAGCCACTCCGCTGGGCGATCTCGACGCCATCGTGGTGCCAGGCGGCTTCGGAGTGCGCGGCATCGAGGGCAAGATCGCCGCGGTGAGCTACGCCCGAGAGAACAAGATTCCTTTCCTGGGCCTGTGCCTGGGTCTGCAGTGCACCGTGCTGGAGGCGGCCCGCCAGGCAGGCATTGCCGACGCCTCCTCGACAGAGTTTGACCCCGAGACCTCTGCGCCAGTCATCGCCACGATGGAAGAGCAGCAGGCGGCCGTCTCCGGCGAGGCGGATCTCGGCGGCACCATGCGCCTGGGTGCTTATCCAGCTGTGCTCGCTGAAGACTCCGTCGTGGCGAAGGCCTACGGCACCACTGAGGTCTCTGAGCGCCACCGCCACCGCTACGAGGTCAACAACGCCTACCGCGCGCAGATCGAGCAAGGCTCCGGCCTGGTCTTCTCCGGCACCTCGCCCGACGGCAACCTGGTCGAATTCGTGGAGTACCCCGAGCACCCATTCATGGTGGCCACCCAAGCCCACCCCGAATACAAGTCGCGCCCAACGAAACCGCACCCGCTCTTTGACGGGCTGATTGCAGCGGCGCTGAGCTAAAGGCCGCCGGCCGCTAAGCAAGCGGCCTAAAACGCGTAAAATCCCTGCGGAGAGCTTGTGCTTCCGCAGGGATTTTCTTTGCTCCCTAATTAGCAGTCCTAATTAGCAGTCGTAGTACATCTCAAACTCCTGCGGGGTTGGGCGCAGGCGGGAAGGAGCGATTTCGTTTTCGTTCTTGTACTGCAGGTAGGTCTCGATGAGGTCCTCGGTGAAGACGTCGCCTTCGGTCAGGAACTCATTGTCTTCCTCCAGGGCGCGCAGGGAAGCCTCAAGGCTGGTTGGTGCCTGCGGGATGGAAGCCTGCTCTGCCGGTGGCAGCTCGTAGAGGTCCTTATCTACCGGAGCGTGCGGCTCGATGCGGTTCTTGATGCCATCGAGGCCAGCCATCATCATCGCAGCGAAACCGAAGTACGGGTTGCCTGATGGGTCCGGAGCGCGGAACTCGATGCGCTTTGCCTTCGGGTTGGAGCCGGTGATCGGAATGCGGATTGCCGCGGAGCGGTTGCGCTGGGAGTAGACCAGATTAATCGGGGCCTCGAAGCCCGGAACCAGGCGGTGGTAGGAGTTCAGAGTTGGGTTGGTAAACGCCAGAACTGCCGGTGCGTGGTGGAGGATACCGCCGATGTAGTAGCGCGCGATATCGGAAAGGCCACCGTAGCCTGCCTCATCGTAGAACAGTGGCTTGCCGTCCTTCCACAGGGACATGTGGGCGTGCATGCCGGAGCCGTTGTCACCCGCGAGCGGCTTTGGCATGAAGGTTGCGGACTTGCCGTACTCAGCGGCGGTGTTCTTGATGATGTACTTGAAGGTCTGAATATCATCAGCCGCGTGCAGCAGGGAGTTGAAGCGGTAGTTGATCTCATTTTGACCCGCGCCCACCTCGTGATGGAAGCGCTCGATCTGGAAGCCGGCGTTCTGCAGGTTGCGCACCATGGCATCGCGGACTTCGCCATGCTTGTCGACGGGCGCGGTGGGGAAGTAGCCGCCCTTGACGCGGGTCTTGAAACCGGTGTTCGGGGTGCCGTCGAAGTTGGCCTCGTTGCCGCGGTTCCACCAGCCCTCGTCGGTGTCTACTTCGTAGAAACCATGGTCGATGTCGGTGGAGTAGCGCACGGAATCGAAGAGGTAGAACTCGGCCTCGGCGCCGAAGTTGCACACGTCCGCGATGCCGGTGGAAGCAAGGTATTCCTCGGCCTTCATTGCGACGTTGCGTGGGTCGCGGGAGAAAGGCTCCAGGGTGAACGGATCGTTGACGAAGAACTTGATGTTCAGTGTCTTGGAGGAGCGGAAAGGATCCACCATCGCGGTTGCTGGGTCTGGCAGCAGGGTCATGTCAGACTCATCGATGGAGGTAAAGCCACGGATGGAAGAACCGTCGAATGCGAGGCCTTCTTCAGCGGCGGCCTCGGTGAACTCCGAAGCGGGAATTGAAAAGTGGTGCTCGGTGCCGGGAACGTCAGTAAAACGAATATCGACGAACTTTACGTCTTCATCCTCGATGAACTTTACGATTTCCTGGACGGACTCGAAAGACACTGTTTTGTCTCCTCAGGGGTTTAGAAAAATGTTCTTCATCGAAGTTTACTAGCTTTATTTGGCCTTCGGACGTTAACCCATCGATCTATAGATATATTTCGTTTTCGTGTCTGCATGCAGGGGGCACTAGATTGGTCAGCATGGCTGATAAGCGAACATGGCTCGATGGACCCGCAATCCCGGGCGAAAATGATGACTTCGAAGGCCCCGGCGCATGGCCGGGCGAAAAGCTCGGACTTCCTGAGTCTGGCTCCGGGGCGCTGGCGCCAGTGGCCCGCCGTGCAGGGGCGGTTCTCATCGACTGGATCGTGTGCATGCTGCTGGCCAATCTCATCGCGATGTTCACCGACGCGCTGGGCGGCCCTGCATTCCTGGGCTACATGCTGTGGGTCATCGTCGGAATCCTCTGCGGCTGGCTCTTCGCTCGCACTCCGGGCATGCTTTTGCTGGGCATGGGCGTGGCGCGGCTCGACGCCCCGGGTCAAACGGTGGGCTTCTGGCGCGCGGCAGTGCGCACCATCCTCACCGGCTTCCTCTTCCCAGCCGCAATGGTCGATACCGACGGCCGCGGTATCCACGACCGCGCAACCGGCACCGCAGTGATCATGGTCTAGTTCCTCTATCTTGCGGCGTCGCAGGGCGCTTCCTGCAAAACCTAAAAGCGGCCCTTCCTTGGTGGATTCCAAGGAAGGGCCGCTTTTGCACAAGTATTATTTGCCCCTACGCTGCTGCGCGCGGCGCATGCGGCGGTTCATGCCAGCCATGTTCTGCGCCTGGCGTGGCATCGGGCCCTTCGGCAGACCCGGGGTGGTGCCTGGCAGGTCATCCATGGCCTCAATCTTGCGGATGATTGCGTAGGTCTCGTCCTTCTTGAAGTTACGCGGGAACTTCATCACGTGATTGCGCAGCTTGGACACTGGGACCTCGTCCTCGCCGTTGCCCACCCAGACCTCGTAGACCGGAACGCCGCCGGCGAGCTTATCCACGCGCTTTTTCAGGGTGTTGAGAACCGGAGTCAGGCGCTTGCGGTCACCTTCGCAGACGAAGATGACGCCGGCATTGCCGATGACGCGGTGGATGAGGTCCTGATGGCGGGTAACGCCGACCGCGGTCTTGACCTTCCAGACGATGCCCACGGTGTTGCGCAGCTGCTGCTCCAGCGCCCACCCCGCAACGCCCGGCTGATCCTCGACCTTTTTGTACATGTCGCGCTCAAGGCGGCGGGTAAACAGCCACATCGCCAGCAAAGCGCCGATGCCGAGGCCCAGGATGAGCATGAACCACTCGCCGTGAAAGAGCAGGCCGATAAGGAAGAACAACAGGCCCATGCCGAGGAAAGCGGCGAGCATGATAGGAACCAATGCCTTGTCATGCTTGCGCTGCATATTGAACGCTTGCCACATCTGGGAACGGGTTTGCTTGCGCTGCTCGCGTTTTGCGGCGCGCTCTTGCTTCTTTGCAGCCTTCAGGCTTGCCTTATCGTCTTGTGCCATGGTTCCTACTTTAAAGGTCAGCGCTGCAAATTAACGAATTGCAGCGGCAGCGGAGTCAGCGTTTGCCGGGGTCTTGACCATGCGGGTCGTTACCGGGGTTTCCTGGGAAGGGCCGTACTTCTCGAGCAGCGTCGAAGCCTCCTGGGCGGTAGCGCCCTTCGAGGTCTCAGCCAGGTGCTGCAAATTCTCTGGCAGTTCGAAACCGCGGGCCTCCATCGCCTGCACGTACAGGCGGCCAGCGCGGTAAGAAGAACGCACCAGCGGGCCAGACATGACGCCGCCGAAGCCGAGCTCCTTGGCCAGCTTGGAGTGCTCGACGAACTCCTCCGGGCGTACCCAACGCTCGATCGGGTGGAAGCGCGGGCCTGGGCGCAGGTACTGGGTAATGGTGATGATGTCGCAGCCAGCAGAGCGCAGATCACGCAGCGCCTCTTCGATCTCATCCTTGGTCTCGCCCATGCCCAGGATCAGGTTGGACTTGGTGATAAGAGCAAAGTCGTGGGCCTGGCGGATAACGTCCAGGGAGCGCTCGTAGCGGAATGCCGGGCGGATGCGCTTGAAGATGCGCGGAACCGTCTCCAGGTTGTGCGCGAAGACCTCGGGACGCGCCTCGAAGACCTCCTGCAGAAGGTCCGGCTTGCCGGAGAAGTCAGGGGTCAGGTTTTCCACACCGGTGTGCGGGTTGAGCTCGTGAATTTTGCGCACGACCTCGGCGTAGAGCCACGCGCCTTCATCCGGCAGATCGTCGCGGGTAACACCGGTGATGGTGGTGTAGTTCAGGTCCATCTCTTGGATGTTTTCTGCAACGCGGCGCGGCTCGTCGCGGTCCAACTCCGCCGGCTTACCGGTGGCGATGTCGCAGAAATCGCAGCGGCGGGTGCACTTATCGCCACCGATGAGGAAGGTGGCCTCACGAGATTCCCAGCACTCGTGGATATTCGGGCAACCAGCCTCCTGGCACACGGTGTGCAGGGAAGCGCCAGACACGCGGGACTTCATATCCTCGTAGCCCGGACCGGTGCGGACCTGATTGCGGATCCAGCGCGGCTTCTGTTCGATGGGGGATTCCGCATTCTTCTTCTCAATGCGGAGCATCTTGCGTCCTTCAGGCTTAACAGTCACAAAAACTCACTCTACGGGGTTGGGATTGTCTCTTACTAATACAAGTCCGGTGTGTGGAGGTTTATTCCGCACTCTGGGCACGCTTTTGGCGGGCCTTCTCGTTGGCGACCTTAATCGGGTCCGGTGCTGAACCAAAGGTGTGGTCCGCGACAGTGAGCTCACCAGAAAGCGCGCGCTGCAGGGCGTCGAGAAGCGGTGTCGCAGCTTCCTCCATAGTGACATCGCGGCCAAGCTCGAGGCTCAGCGTGGTCACGTCGGCGTCGTCAATGCCGCAGGCCACGATGTGCTCGTAATACTCCAGCGTGTTGGTGCAATTAAGCGCAAGACCATGCATGGTCACGCCGCGCGTGATGCGGATTCCCAGCGCCGCAATCTTGCGATCGCGCTTGGGGGCCTGCGGGTCCACGGCCTGGGTGGTGGAGGGCACCCACACGCCAGACCGGCCGTCGATGCGGCCGGCGGTACGAACACCAAGCTCGCGCACCGTCTGAATGATTGCCTCTTCGAGCCGGCGGACATAGTCCACGACGTCGACAGGCTCTGCGAGCTTCAAGATGGGGTAGACCACTAGCTGCCCCTCACCATGCCAAGTAATCCGCCCGCCGCGGTCTACCGTGATGACCGGCAGACCATTGTCCGGCATATCCTCCGGCTGCGTGCGTTTGCCAGCGGTGTAGATGTTGGGGTGCTCGACCACGAGGATGATGTCGCCGCGCTCGCCTTTTGCGCGCTGGGCGGCAAGTTCGGCCTGGAGATCCCACGCCTGTTGGTAATCCATGCGGCCGAGGTGGCGGATTTCCAGCGCTTCCTGCGACGCGCGAATGCTGCGATCAGCGGGGAAGAAGGGCTCACGAGGAGCTGTCATGTGTGATGCTTCCTTAATCTAATAAAACGCGAGGTTCGATACTGATAGTGCCACCTAGGCCAATGCCCGCCCAACACCGGGGTGAGGGGGCAGGGGGGGAGGCGTAGGCGGAGGCAAAAGAAAAAGCGGGAGGAAACCCTCCCGCTTTAGCAGTAAGTGGCTTAAACGCCGTTTGCCGCAGCGTACTCCTCTGCGGTCATCAGCTCGCCGGTCTCAGAAACCTCGACCTCGAAGAGCCAACCTTCACCGAATGGGTCGTTGTTGATGACTGCGTAGTCATCGTGAACAGCCTCGTTAACAGCGGTGACGGTGCCGGTAACTGGGGCGTAGAGATCGGACACGGACTTGGTGGATTCGACCTCACCGCAAGTATCGCCAGCGGTAACAGTGTCACCGACTGCCGGCAGCTCAGCGAAGACGACCTCGCCCAGGCGGTCAGCAGCAACGGAGGTGATGCCAACGCGGACGGTTGCGCCCTGTGCGGCGTCAGCAGAAGAGTTGATCCACTCGTGGTCCTCGGAGTAGGAGAAATCTGCAGGAAGGTTAGCCATTGTGATGGGAGTCCTTTCGGAAGATGGTATGTGTTCTTATCTTAACGGTTGTCACGCGTCCGCGAACTACTTTTCGCGCTTGTAGAACGGAAGGGCCGCGACGCTAAATGGGTAGCGCTTGCCGCGGATGTCTACCTCGACGGCGTCGCCAGGCTGCAGGTTTGCAGAGGTATCCAGCAGCGCGATGGCAACCGGGTGGCCCAGGGTCGGGGAAGGCTGACCGGAGGTGACAGAACCGACCTTGGTATCGCCAACGAAGACCTCAGCACCGGCGCGGGCGGCGCGGCGCTGATCGGAGACCAAGCCGGTGATGGCGACCTGTGGGCCTTCCTCTGCGCGAGCGCGGATGACCTCAGCACCAACGAAGTCAGCTTCCTTCTTAGCAAAAGCACGCGCCATGCCGGCCTCAACCGGGGTGATGTCGCGGGAGAGCTCGTTGCCGTAGAGCGGCATGCCAGCTTCCAAGCGCAGGGAGTCACGCGCTGCGAGGCCACACGGCAGGATGTCGTACTCGGCACCGGCCTTGAGCAGCTCCTCCCACAGCTCCGGGGCATCGGAGTTGTAGACGATGAGCTCGAAGCCATCTTCGCCGGTGTAGCCGGTGCGGCAGATGAAGGCGTACTTGCGCGCTACCTTGCCGGTCATCGCTGCGTAGTAAGGCAGTTCCATGACGGCTTCCTGCTTGTTGTCCTCGACCAGCGGGATGAGGATTTCTGCTGCCTTCGGGCCCTGGATGGCAATCATGGCTACGTCGCGGGACTCGTTGTTGAGGTCCACGTCGAAGCCCTCAGCGCGCTCGTTGAGTGCCTCCCAGACCACGTCAGCGTTGCCGGCGTTTGGCACGACCAGGAACTTGGTCTCGCCCAGGCGGTAGGTGATGAGGTCATCGATGATGCCGCCATCTGCGGCGCAGATCATCGAGTACTTTGCCTTGCCCACCTTGAGGGTGGTCATATCGGAGATTAGGCAGTAGGACAGGAACTTTGCGGCATCCTCGCCGTTGACCCAAATTTCACCCATGTGGGACAGGTCGAAAAGGCCGGCGGAGTTACGAACCGCGCGGTGTTCTTCGAGCTCGTTGTTGTACTTCAGGGGCATGTTCCACGGGCCGAAAGCCGTAAAGGATGCGCCAAGCTTTTCATGCTCTGCATGCAGCGGGGAGTTGAGCAGTTCAGACATTTTTTCTCCTTTAGAGTTCTTCTCTGCTAGTTCGATTCCGTTAGTTGGCCTCCGCGTCAGCGGAGACCTCGAATGCTTCTGGCGGCGGGCAAGCGCAAACCAGGTTGCGGTCACCGTAAGCCTCGTCGATGCGGCGGACTGGTGGGAAGTACTTGTTGGCGCGTAGGGAGGCAACCGGGTAGGCGGCTTCCTGGCGGGTGAAGGAGTACTCCCAGTTATCGGAGGTCACTGCCGCTGCGGTGTACGGAGCGTTGTGGATAACGGATGCTTCGTAGGCGACCTTGCCGTCGATGATGGCCTGGATTTCGGCGCGGATTGCGCGCATGGCCTCGATGAAGCGGTCCAGCTCGGCCAAGTCCTCGGACTCGGTCGGCTCGACCATCAGGGTGCCAGCCACTGGGAAGGACAGGGTCGGTGCGTGGAAGCCGTAGTCCACGAGGCGCTTGGCGACGTCCGCCGCAGTAACGCCGGAGGCATCGGTCAGCTCGCGCAGGTCGAAGATGCACTCGTGCGCGACCAGGCCGGCGTTGCCGGTGTAGAGAACCGGGAAGGAATCCTGCAGGGACTTTGCCAGGTAGTTTGCGCCCAGGATGGCGTGGCTGGTGGCCTGTGCAACGCCCTCGGTGCCGACCATGGCCAGGTAGGCCCAGGAGATAGGCAGTACGCCGGCGGAGCCAAACTTGCTGGCGGTAGAAGGAACGCCCTTTTCAATCGAGGTAGCCTGCTGCGGGTCGATGGAGGAATCGTTTGCATCGGTGGGCAGGAATGGCACCAGGTGCTTGGCGACGCCCACCGGGCCAACGCCCGGACCACCGCCGCCGTGCGGGATGGTGAAGGTCTTGTGCAGGTTCAGGTGGCTGACGTCGCCGCCGAACTCGCCCGGGCGTGCCCAGCCGGTTAGGGCGTTCATGTTCGCGCCGTCGATGTAGACCTGACCGCCTGCCGCGTGGACCTTGTCGCACACGTCGCGGACCTCAGGGTCGAAGACGCCGTGGGTGGATGGGTAGGTGATCATGATGCCGGCAATGTGCTCACCGTGTTGCTCGATCTTGGCATCGAGGTCCGCCAGGTCGATGGAGCCATCGTCCGCGGTAGCAACGACGACGACGCGCAGGTTTGCCAGGGTAGCAGAGGCTGCGTTGGTGCCGTGTGCGGAAGATGGGATGAGGATGACGTCGCGGCCAGCGTCGCCGTTGGCAACGTGGTAGCGGCGGATGGCCAGCAGGCCTGCGAGCTCGCCTTGGGAGCCAGCGTTGGGCTGGATGGAGACCTTGGCATATCCGGTCAGCTCGGCCAACCAGCCCTCGAGCTCCTCGATGAGCGCGCGCCAGCCGGCGGTGGTCTCTTCCGGTGCATATGGGTGAATGCCCGCGAACTCTGGCCAAGAGATCGGCTCCATGGCAGCAGTGGGGTTCAGCTTCATGGTGCAAGAACCCAGCGGAATCATGGTGCGGTCCAGCGCCAAGTCCTTGTCTGCCAGAGTGCGCAGGTAGCGCAGCATCTGGGTCTCGGAGTGGATGGAGTTGAAGATTGCGTAATCCAGCGGAGCTTCCTCGCGAACCAGTGCGGAAGGAAGCGCGGACTGTGCTGCGTCATCCTTGGCCACAGCTTCAGCTGCGATCTCGGCACCGAACGCTGCGGCTAGCTTCGCCACGTCTGCAGCGGTTGCGGATTCGCCGAAGGAGACGGATACCTTGTCGGAGCCAATGGCGCGCACCAGGTAGCCCTGCTCCTGCAGGTTGGACTTGATGGCCGTGGCATCGACGTCAGCGATGGTGACGGTGTCGAAGAACTCGTCCGCTACGAGCTTTACGCCGGCCTCACGAACTGCGTCGGCGAAGGAAACAGCCAGCGAATGGATGTGCTGCGCGATTGCCTTCAGGCCTTCTGGGCCGTGGTAGACGGCGTACATGGACGCTACGTTGGCCAGCAGCGCCTGCGCGGTACAGATGTTGGAGGTAGCGCGTTCACGGCGGATGTGCTGCTCGCGGGTCTGCAGAGCTAGACGGTATGCCGGGCGGCCGTCTGCATCCTTGGAAACGCCGACGATGCGGCCCGGCATCTGGCGCTTGAGCTTGTCAGTAACGGCCATGTATGCCGCGTGCGGGCCACCGAAGAACATTGGGACGCCGAAGCGCTGCGCGGAGCCCAGCACGATGTCCGCGCCCAGCTTGCCCGGTGCTTCCAACAAAAGAAGGGAGAGCGGGTCGGCGACGACGGAGACAACCGCACCGCGGGTGTGCAGCTCCTCGATGATGCCGCGTGGGTCAAAGACGTCGCCCTCGGTGCCGGTGTACGCGATGACAGCGCCGATGAGGTCTTCGCCCACGAGGCCCTCGCGGATATCGAGGATTTCCACCTCGAGCTCGATGGCGCGAGCGCGCTCCGCCGCCACAGCGAGCACCTGCGGATGCAGGCGGGAGTCCAGGATGACGCGGCGGCCCTTCTTGACCGCGCGGGACATCAGGCCGACTGCCTCAGCGGTAGCGGAAGCCTCGTCGAGCAGGGAAGCGTTTGCAATCGGCAGACCGGTAAGGGATTCGATCATGGTCTGGAAGTTCAGCAGTGCTTCCAGGCGACCCTGGGAGATCTCCGGCTGGTACGGGGTATAAGCGGTGTACCAACCAGCGTCCTCCAACAGGCCGCGGCGGATGACGGCCGGGGTAAGTGTGTCGGAGTAGCCCTGGCCATAGAAGGACTTCAACACGATGTTCTGGCTGGCGTATTCGCGCAGCTTGTCCTGCGCTTCATTCTCGCTCAAGGCATCTGGCAACTGCGGTGCCGATGCGGCGCGGATGGTTGTGGGAAGTGCGGCGTCGACAAGTGCGTCCACGCTGTTGTATCCCAGTGCGTTGAGCATCGTCGCTTGCTCGGAAGAATTTGGTCCGAGGTGGCGCGAGATGAAATCCATAAGTTCAATCTCCTTTGAAAGAAGCTCCGTGAAGGACGTCATGGTGAATGCCTAAAACATGGCCTAAACCGACCCTAAGTATAAAGCCTATGGCTGTGACCTAAATCGGTTTATAGAAGTCTTTTCGTGCACCACACAACGACGGCGTCGCCCATAGCCGCGCTAAGAGCCTAAAAGTGCCGAATAGACTCCCTACGCGGCCCGTGGGCGAGGAACAGGGTTGAGAAATCGCCGGACAGATTCGGGCAGGCCTAACACCCCCGTTTGCGGGGAGATATGTGAAAACCCCGCAGGCTCCCGAGTATCCACAGCAGTGGAAACAGGGGAGTCTGCGGGGCGGAAAACCCTAAACTACTAAGGGTTTAACTCCTTAGACCTCGAGGTCAGCCTCGAAGTCGGCGGTCTCAAGGCGGTCCTTGATGGTGGTGATGAAGCGACCTGCGTCTGCGCCATCGACAACCTGGTGGTCGTAGGTGAACGGCAGGTAGCACATCTGGCGGATAGCGATTGCGTCCTGGCCATTCTCGTTGACAACAACTGCGCGCTTGGTGATAGCGGCGGTGCCCAGGATGCCGGCCTGTGGCGGAACCAGAATCGGGGTATCGAGGAGTGCGCCCTCGGAGCCGATGTTGGTGACGGTGAAGGTGGCACCGGTGAGGTCGTTCGGCTTCAGCTTGTTGTTGCGGGCCTTGTCAGCCAGCTCAGCAATAGCCTTTGCGATCTCCGGCAGGGACATGTCCTGTGCCTTGTGAATGACCGGCGTCAGCAGGCCACGTGGGGTATCGACGGCGATAGCCACGTTGACGTCTGCGTGGTAGGTCATCTCCTTGGTCTCAGGGTTGTAAGAAGCGTTGACGTTCGGGTGGGAAACCAGAGCCTCAACGGTTGCCTTAACGATGAACGGCAGGAAGGACAGGTTAGCGCCGTGCTTGTCGATGAAGGCCTGCTTGGACTTCTTGCGCATATCCCAGATGGCAGTCATGTCGACTTCCTGGACGTGGGTCAGCTGTGCGGAAATCTGCAGAGCCTCAACCATCTTTGCAGCGGTGATCTCGCGGATGCGGTTGACCTTCTGGGTGGTGCCGATGAGCTCCTGCTTTTCCGGATCCACGGACTTGGTGGACCAGCGTGCGCGTGGGTTGGAGGAGCCGGCTGCCGACGCCGCCGGTGCCTCGCCCTCGCCTGCAGCTGCCAAGACATCCTGCTTGCGGATGCGGCCGCCAACGCCGGTGCCGGAAACGGTGGAAAGGTCAACGCCGTGCTTTTCAGCCAGCTTGCGTACCAGCGGGGTGACGTAAGGAACGTTGTCGCCGTTGTTGATCTTGGAAGAGCCCTCGGAAGCAGCCGGGGTGGAGGAAGCCTCTGCAGACTTCTCGGCCTTTGGCTCTTCCTTGGCTTCTTCCTTTTCGGAGGAAGCTGCAGGGGCAGCGTTGCCGTCGCCGATGCGGGCGATGATGGCTCCGACGTCGACGGTGTCGTCTTCGTCGGCGAGGATCTCGGTCAGGGTGCCGGCGACTGGGGATGGGATTTCGGTGTCGACCTTGTCGGTGGAGACCTCGAGGAGTGGTTCGTCGACCTCGACCGTGTCACCTACGGACTTCAGCCACTGGGTAATGGTGCCCTCGGTGACGGACTCGCCGAGCTCGGGCATAGCTACGTCGGTTGCGGAGCCGGAAGCAGCCGGTGCGGAAGCCTCTTCCTTCTTTTCCTCGGCCTTCGGCTCTGCCTTTTCCTCAGCCTTTGGCTCTTCCTTGGCTTCTTCCTTTTCGGAGGAAGCTGCAGGGGCAGCGTTGCCGTCGCCGATGCGGGCGATGATGGCTCCGACGTCGACGGTGTCGTCTTCGTCGGCGAGGATCTCGGTCAGGGTGCCGGCGACTGGGGATGGGATTTCGGTGTCGACCTTGTCGGTGGAGACCTCGAGGAGTGGTTCGTCGACCTCGACCGTGTCACCTACGGATTTCAGCCACTGGGTAATGGTGCCCTCGGTGACGGACTCGCCGAGCTCTGGCATAGCTACGTCGGTTGCGGAGCCGGAAGCAGCCGGTGCAGAAGCCTCTTCCTTCTTCTCTTCAGCCTTCGGCTCTTCCTTGGTTTCTTTCTTTTCTTCGGCTGGCTTTTCAGCGGAAGAATCGGAAGCAGACTCGCCCTCGTCACCAATGATGGCGATCACGGAGCCGACCTCTACGTCGTCATCTTCGTCAGCCTTGATTTCGAGGATAGTGCCCGCAACGGGGGAAGGGATTTCGGTGTCGACCTTATCGGTGGAGACCTCGAGCAATGGTTCGTCGACCTCGACCGTGTCACCCACGGACTTCAGCCACTGGGTAATCGTGCCTTCGGTTACGGATTCGCCCAGTTCGGGCATCACAACAGAGTGTGCCATAAGTAATAAGACTCCTCGGAAGTCGGAATTGTTTAACGCTGATGCTCAATCCTACCGCGTGAGTGCGACTAGCGTGCACATCTGGGTCCACCAGTCCGTTTTAAGTGCGAAAGTACGCGGGGGAGTAGACTCATGGCCTATGTTCAATCCCTTCCGTCGAAACAGATCTAGGTCCCAGCTGCGGCCCCCACGCGGGCCTGGCGAGACGATCCGGAAGGAAGACGCAGCAGCCCTTTCTGAGTGGGCGCGCGGACGCGCCTATATTGAAGCATTTGTAGAACCTGAAACGGTGGTCAACGAGATGTCCGTGGTCGTCGTGGATGAGACTGGCCAGTTCATCCGCCGCCGGATCGGCGGGCCGAAGGGTATTGATGCTGTGGCGAAATTGCTGCAATGCGATGTCTACGACGTAGAAGAAACCGGCTACCCCCAGCGCATGCGCGAGCGTATGGAGCGCGAACGCATCTTGCGCAAGCGAGAAGAACAAAGACAGCGCCGCGCCCGCTTTGAGCGCGAGCACGGCGCTGATTAGAAGCCCAGGCTAGGGCTGCGGTTTAGGACTCTGCGATTTCGCGCAGCGCTGCAACCACGGTGCGAACCGGAACGCCGGTGGCGCGCTTCGGGGTGTAGCCGTGCGGTGCGCCGTTGTTCCAGGACGGGCCGGCGACGTCGATGTGCGCCCACTCGATGCCCTCGCCGACGAACTTTTGCAGGTAGGTACCGGCAAATTCCATGCCGCCCTCGCGCTTAGCGTTGATATTGCGGATATCGGCGGCCTGGGACTTGACCTCTTCGTCGTGTTCCTCGAGCAGCGGCATTGCCCATGCGTTCTCACCGACCTCGCGGCCAATCTCGGCAATGCGGTCGCGGAAGAGATCGGAGCCCATGACGCCAGCGGTACGGGTACCCAGTGCGACAATCTGCGCGCCGGTAAGCGTAGCGGTCTCGATGAGGTACTCCGGCTTATCCTCGCTGGCGCGAGCAATGGCATCTGCCAAAACGAGGCGGCCTTCGGCGTCAGTGTTGAGTACCTCAGAGGTGATTCCGCCGTAGTGAGTAATCACATCGCCTGGGCGGGTAGCACCCGGTCCTGGCATGTTTTCAGCAAATGGCAGGGTAGCGGTGACATTGACCGGGATCTCCAGCTTGGCGGCCGCAATGATGGCAGCGGCCATGGCTGCGGAACCACCCATGTCGGAGATCATGTCCCACATGCCGGCGCCTGGCTTCAAGGAGATGCCGCCGGTATCGAAGGTGATGCCCTTGCCCACCAGAGCAACGGTGCTGGTGGCATCCTTCGGTGCCCAGGTAAGTCGCACTAGGCGTGGTGGGCGCTTGGAGCCTTTGCCCACGGCGATGATGCCGCCGTAGCCTTCCTTCTTCAGCTGCTTTTCATCTAGTACCTCTACCTCCAGGCCTGCCGCGGCAGCCTCGTTGGAGATGAATTCGGCATAAGACTCAGGGTAGAGCTCGTTAGCCGGGGTATTTACCAGATCGCGGGCGAGGTTCACAGCCTCAGCGGTAACGCGCGCGGCCTCGAACTCTTCGGCTGCCTTCTTGTTTGCGATAACGCTGAAGGAAGCCGGCGACTCGGAGTCGTTGGCCTCGCCGGAACGGATGCCGCGGTAAGCGTAGCCGCCAAGGATGAGGCCCTCGACGGTGGCGGTCAGGCCAAAGTCCGCAAGGGTGGTGACCACGGTGCCGGCGCCGGTGAGCGCACGCGCGGCGGTGCCGGCGTGACGGCGCAGCATTTCGGCGTCGAGAAGCTCAGCGTCACCCAATCCGACAGCGACGATGAGCGGCGCGATGGAATCCTGCGGTGCAGGGATGCGGGTGATTTCGCCTGCGCGGCCAGTTGCGTCTACCGCAGCAAGCGCCTCGTAGGTAGCGCGCAGCGCAGCGGAATCCAGTGCGTCGCTTCCCGGAACCTCAAGGCCATCCTCGCCGCTGAAAGCTGCGATGAGCAATGCGTCGGCCTTCTTTGGGGCCTTCTTTGCCAGTTCAACAGATGGGAAGCTGCCGCGGGCGGGCAGGGTAAACGCGGACTTTGCCACGATTTCCTCCTTGCATTCGGGATTGAAAATGGTTTTACCTCACACACCCTACCCGTCTAGCTCACATCTTTAGGCGAATTTTTCCTGCCCTCCTATAGAAAAAGGGAGTAGCGTGTGGGACATGTTGAATTACACCGTAACGCGTACTGAGCACCCCACTTCCGCTGAAAAGCTGGCCGAGATTCTCCAGGATCCTGGCTTTGGCAAAAAGTTCACCGACCACATGGTGACCATCGATTGGAATGAAGAAAAGGGCTGGCATGACGCGCAGGTGCGTCCATATGCGCCGTTTAGCATGGACCCAGCCTCCAACATCTTCCACTACGGCCAGGCCATCTTTGAAGGTATTAAGGCCTACCGCCAGCCGGATGGCTCCATCGCCACCTTCCGCCCGGAAGAAAACGCGCAGCGTTTCATCGATTCTGCGGCGCGTTTGGCCATGCCGGAGCTGCCGCAGGAAGAGTTCATCGAGTCGCTGCGCCAGCTAGTCGACGTCGATCAGGCATGGGTTCCAGCCGCGGGCGGCGAGGAGGCGCTCTACCTGCGCCCCTTTATGATTTCCACTGAGGTCTCCTTGGGCGTTCACCCGGCGAATTCTTATCGCTACGTGCTGATTGCCTCACCGGCAGGTGCATATTTCTCCGGTGGCATCAAACCGGTATCGGTTTGGCTGTGCACCGACTATGTGCGTGCGGCTCCAGGTGGCACTGGTGCGGCGAAGTTCGCTGGCAATTATGCGGGCTCCC
Source organism: Corynebacterium sp. c25Ua_89 (assembly GCF_047459735.1). NCBI lineage: Bacteria > Bacillati > Actinomycetota > Actinomycetes > Mycobacteriales > Corynebacteriaceae > Corynebacterium > Corynebacterium sp. c25Ua_89. Next base: position 408,189 of record NZ_JASBOD010000002.1, on the reverse strand, counting down.
TGCTTGCGCAGGCACAGGCTGCGGAGAAGGGATGCGACCAGGTGGTCTGGCTCGATGCCATCGAACACAAGTACATCGAAGAAATGGGTGGGATGAACCTAGCGTTTATCTACGGCGAGGAAGGAAACCAGACCCTGGTTACCCCAGAGCTATCCGGTTCCTTGCTGCCGGGCATTACCCGTAAGTCCTTGCTGCAGGTAGCACAGGATATGGGGCTTAAAGTTGAGGAGCGCCGCATCACTGCGCAACAATGGCGCGATGATGTTGCATCGGGTGCGATGACGGAAGCCTTTGCTTGCGGCACCGCCGCCGTTATCACTCCAGTGGGCCATGTCATGGGCGACGACGTTGATTTCAAGGTCAACGGCAACGAAGCCGGCAAGACCACGATGGCGCTGCGCGAGCGGCTAACTAGCATCCAGCGTGGTTGCGTAGAGGATAACCACGGCTGGCTGCACACGCTGGTTGAGAAGGCCGGCTAATCCTGCGGCGCCTGTTTGGGCCTATTCTTGAGCCGATTCTAGAGTCGGCTCTTGAGCTTCTGCGAGAACATTGAGTTCGTCCGCGGCAAGCTCGAGGGCGGACTGAATGAGCGGCAATGCGGCCAGCGCGCCCAGGCCTTGGCCGGCGCGCATCTCAAGCTCAAGCAGTGGGCGCAGCTCCAGCAGCTGCAAGGCCTTAATGTGTGCCGGCTCCGTGGTGACATTCGCCGCGAGCAGCCACTGCTTTACGCCTGGGGCGAGGGACTCGGCAAAGACTGCGGCGGTGGCGCACAGCGGGCCGTCGATAAGCAGTGGCGTGCGGCGGGCAGTGGCCTGACAGATAAAGCCCACCAATGCCGCAAAGCTAGGCGAGGATGCGGCTTGAATAACCTCCGCGCCCTCCAAGTTGCGGATGCGGAACATGGCGTCGCGGATCACGGTGACCTTGGTCTTCCACATTGCATCCGTGGTGCCCGAGCCAGGACCCACGATGGCGACCGGCTCAGTGCTGGTGAAATGACCCATGAGCGCTGCGGCAACGGTGGTAGCACCAACGCCCACCTCGGCGGGAATGAGCAGATCGGCGCCGGAATCAATCTCGGCGTCGGCAGTGGCTTGGCCCAAAGAAAACGCCGCCTCGAACTCCTCGTTGCCCATCGCCGGCTGGGCGTCGATAGGGGCGGAGGGCGCACAATCGACGACCGTGATGCTGGCGCCTGCGCGGCGTGCCAAGCTGTGGCTCGGTCCGGTGCCTTCCTTTAATTCAGCAATCTGCTGCGCGTCGGATTCGGGTGCGAAAGCAGAAAGGCCGACACCTTCGAAAGTGCGGGTAGCGATGCCATGCGAACCAGCGAAGACGACAACGCGTGGGCGGCGCAAAGCCGCCGCTGGTACGACACCCTGACAAGCAGCAAGCCAGCTCGCGACGCAGCTCAACCTGCCGAAAGAATCTCCGCGTACAGAGGAAGCCAACGCGTCGGCGACGGCGCGGCCTGCTTGCTGATCAGGCTGCGGAACCGGCGTGAGCTCAGACATCGCTACTCCTTAATAACTACCTAGATTAAGTAAGACTGCCTTAGACGGTAGCGCCGCGCTCGACGCGTGGCTTTGGGGTACGCCACTTGCGCGGCTGGGAAGCGCGCGTATATGCGTAGAAGCCCAAGCCGAAGCCAGCCTCGGTGGTTCCCGGGAACTTCAGGCGCACTGCGTTGTTGCACTGACGAGCCAGCCAGAAACCCTCGATGGCGATTACCGCGATAACCACCATGGCGAAGATATTGACCCAGTTGGCAACGTTGGGGCTGAAGTTGGCCAGCATCATAACCACAAGCAGAAGCAGCATCATAGGCATCATCCACTCGTTGATGAATTTGCGGGAATCTACCCAGTCACGCACGTAGCGGCGGACTTCGCCCTTATCGCGGGGCAGCAGGTAGCGCTCGTCGCCGCTTGCCATGCGCTCCTGGGCAAGGCGGTTAGCCGCACGAGATTCCTCGCGCTCCTTGCGCTTATATGCCTTCCATTCCTCCTTGGACATGGAAGCCTTCATTTCCTTGCGGTGCTGGTAGCGCTGGGCTTCGGACATGCCGTGCGGATCGCGCTTGACGCCGCGGGCGATCTCTTGCTGATCGCGCTTCGGCGTGGGGCGACCCTTCGGCGGGGTGTAACCCTTGCGGTGTTCCTCCGGCTTTTTAGCAGCCGGGGTTTCGCTCGTCTGAGAAGCGGGGAGGGCGGCGCTACCGTCCGCCTTTTCATCTTTTTGCCACGGAAGTTTCACGTTGATCAGACTACAAGGTTGTGGCCATTAAATGGGAATAGGCCCGCCCTGCCCGGTGTTGTGAAAGACGTAAGCGAGGTCAACCTTTCCACCTTCGAAACATTGAGGGTAGGGTAGAGGCCAGAAAAACCCGTACTTAATAGAGGAGAAGACATGACCGCTCCAGCTTCCGCTACCGGCGTCATCCTGACTGAGGCAGCAGCCGCAAAGGCAAAGGCTCTGCTCGAGCAGGAAGGCCGTGATGACCTGTCTCTGCGTATTGCCGTCCAGCCAGGTGGTTGCGCTGGCCTGCGTTACCAGCTGTACTTCGACGACCGCAGCCTCGATGGTGACAAGGTCGACAACGTTGATGGCGTAAACCTCGTCGTTGACAAGATGTCCGTTCCTTACCTCACTGGCGCAAAGATCGACTTCGCTGACACCATTGAGTCTCAGGGCTTTACCATTGACAACCCGAATGCCGGTGGCTCCTGCGCTTGTGGTGACTCCTTTAACTAAATAGCGCGCTTTTAAGCGTTTCAGCTTAAAGCGTCTTGGCTTAAGGCCCTTCGTGGCTGCAAGCACGAAAAGTGCCCGCCGCTTTCCTCTGTTCCTCCTTTTGAAAGATAAGGGAGACAGGTCAAGCGGCGGGCACTTTTTGGATAAACGTCAAAGTGACGAAACCTGTCTTATAGCTTTACCGGATAGTCGCGCTGTTCGATCTGCGGATCGATGCGATTTTCTACGAAGATGCCGTGCCAGATCATGAACGAGAGGACCGTCCACAGGCGGCGCGAGTGATCGCTCACGCCGTCGCGGTGCTCCTTGAGCATCTCCAGAACTTCCTTCTTGTTGAAGATGTCCTCGGTCTGGGACTCGTTGATCTGGTCCTGTGCCCAGCCGTAGAGCTCGTCGCCAGCCAGCCAGTGGCGCATTGGAACTGGGAAGCCGAGCTTCTTGCGGTGCAGAACGTGTGGCGGAACGATCTGCTCCATTGCCTTGCGCAGAGCGTACTTGGTGGTGCCGTGGGAAATCTTCAGATCGTGCGGAATGGTTTCTGCCACCTTGAAGACTTCCTTGTCCAGGAACGGCACGCGCAGCTCCAGGGAGTTAGCCATATTCATCTTGTCGGCCTTGACCAAGATGTCGCCGCGCATCCACGTAAACAGGTCGAGGTGCTGCATGCGGGCAACTGGGTCGAAGTCACGGGACTGCGCATAAATAGGCGCCGTGACCTCACGGTGGTCCCATTCCTCCTTGGCCCACGGAATAAGGCGCTGCATCTGCTCGAAGTTGAAGGAGCGGGCGTTGCCGTAGTAACGCTCTTCCATGGTCATGGAGCCACGGTTGAGCAGGGACTTACCCTTCATGCCTTCTGGGAGAACCTTCGACAGCTGGCCTAAGCCACGGCGCAGCGGGGAAGGGATTTTCTCAAATGGTGCCAGTGAAAGCGGCTCCTTATAAATGGTGTAGCCGCCGAACAGCTCGTCCGCGCCCTCGCCGGAGAGAACGACCTTGACGTGTTTGCGGGCCTCCTGGGCCACGAAGTACAGCGGAACCAGGGACGGATCGGCCACCGGGTTGTCCAGGTACCACATGATTTTCGGAACCGCGGTGGCGTATTCCTCTGGGGAGACGATCTTGACGATATGCTCAACGCCGATTGCTTCAGCAGATTCTGCGGCGACGTCGACTTCGGAGTAGCCTTCGCGCTCGAAGCCGGTGGTGAAAGTCAAAAGATCCGGGTTGTGGCGCTTTGCGAGGGTTGCAATCGCGGTGGAGTCGATTCCTCCGGAAAGGAAGGAGCCAACCGTGACGTCTGCGCGCATGTGCTTTTCGACGGAGTCCTCAAGCGCCTTAGCAATCTTGTCGAAGAGCTGCTGTTCGCTGCCCTCTGCCACCTTCTGGACCGGGAAGCGCGGCTTGAAGTAGCGATCGTTTGTGACCTTCTGGCCCGGGCGCAGCGTGACGGTAGAGCCGGATTCGACGCGGCGAATGTTAGCGTGCAGGGATTCCGGTTCCGGAACGTACTGTAGATCGACGTAATGCTCAATTGCGCGCTTGTCTAGGCTGAGGTCTAGACCCAGCGGCTCGGCCATATCGAGGATGCACTTCATCTCGGAGGCGAAGATGGTGCCTGCCTCGGTGGTGGCGTAATACAGCGGCTTGATGCCGAACTGGTCGCGGGCGGCAAACATCGTCTTGGTTTCGGTGTCCCAGATGACAAAGCCGAACATGCCACGCAGGTGATTGACTACATCCTCGCCCCAGTGGTGGTAGCCCACGACGATGGGCTCGCCGTCGCCTTCGGTGTTGAACTTCAGGCCGGCCGCCTTAAGCTCCTCGCGCAGCTCGATGTAGTTGTAGATCTCGCCGTTGAAGGTCAGGGCATAGCGCTCTGGATTATCTTCTGGGCCCCAGCGCAGTGGCTGGTGGGAGTGCTCAAGGTCAATGATGGACAGGCGGTTGAAGCCAAAGACGACGTCGTCGTCATGCCAGGTGCCCGCTGCATCCGGGCCGCGGTGGTGCATGCACTGCAAGGACTGTTCGAGGGCATCTACGTACTTGGCCGCGTCGTGGTTAGCGGTCAGTAGTCCGCAAAGTCCGCACATAGGGTGGTTGCTCCTTATTAATCAAGGGTATTTTTCTTCCGAATACTTTACGGGGCTTAAATCCTAAATGGAGTTACGCGCGCCGAGTTACAAGCTTCGTGGCAGTCTTTGTTCAGCAATCGGGGAGGGGTTGGCGCAGCTTACCCGTTAGGGTGCGAACTTTCGGATGATGTAGCCGCATGACCTTTGTGAATTGGGTCATAGGCTAAACCCGCCATTCGAGGGGTTGGTTCTGCCCTTGTGCAGGTGGGCCGGTAACATGCAGTGCGTTCGCAGTTTGCAGAGTGTTTCGGAAGGCCTGTGAAGCTATCAAATGCTTAAGAAACGCAGGCTCCATCCACTATCCTGATTGGATAGGAATGCTCTGTGAGCATTCGAGAAGTTTGTGTGGACAGAAAGGCAGAACACACGTGGGACAGCGTAAGCAGCGCAACTTTGCCCGTAAGGCGGGCCTAGCTGGCGCAATCGCTCTTGGCGGCTTCGCATTGGCTGGTTGTGACGTAGAAGCTCCAACCGCCGTTGAGAACCTCTTGGGCTTTGGTTGGCCAAAGGGCATTACCCCTGAGGCGGAGTCTATGTACAACTTCTGGATTTGGGTCTGGGTTGCAGCATGGATTGTTGGTTTCATCATGTGGGGACTCTTCCTCACCGCCATCTTCAAGTGGAACGCGAAGAAGGCTGAAAAGGATGGCAAGGGCGAATTCCCTAAGCAGCTGCAGTACAACGTGCCGCTGGAGATGACTCTTACCATCGTGCCAATTCTCATCATCATGGGCCTGTTCTTCTTTACCGTTCAGGCGCAGCAGAAGGTCACCGCACTGGATAAGAACCCAGAGGTTACCGTCGATGTCACCGCTTACCAGTGGAACTGGAAGTTCGGTTACGCCGAGAACAAGGTAGACGGCGAGAACTACAACGGCGAGGACACCGAGCGTAAGAAGATTGCTGAAGAATCCTCCGTTGACCCGGAGGGTGTGGAGAACCCGAACCCAATTCACGGCAAGTCCATGGGTGACATCTCCTACCTGAACTTCAACAAGATCGAGACCGTCGGCTCCACCGAAGAGGTTCCGGTTCTGGTTCTTCCTTCCGAGACCCCGATTGAGTTCCGTCTCGCTTCCGGTGACGTCTCCCACGCATTCTGGGTTCCGGAATTCCTCTTCAAGCGCGACGTATACGCGCACCCAGAGGCTAACGCTCAGGAGCGTCGCTTCCAGATCGAGAAGATTGATGAGGAAGGCGCATTCGTTGGCCGCTGTGCCGAGATGTGCGGTACCTACCACTCCATGATGAACTTCGAGATCCGTGTTGTTAACCGCGATGACTTCAATAAGTACCTGAAGTTCCGTGAGCAGAACCCGGAGGCAACCAACGCTGAGGCTCTTGAGCACATCGGCCAGGATCCTTACGCAGTGACCACCTCTCCGTTCAACTCTCAGCGCGATACCCGCACCGGTGACAACTTCGTTGACACCCCGAAGGCATAAGTAGAAAAGGACTGAATTTCACAATGCGTGCAACATCTAAGGTCTTCTACTCGATTGCGACCTACCTGTTTGTTTCCCTGATTGTTTACGTCCTCGGCGTGAACTTCGTGAAGGATGACGGCTACCTGTACGGTCCGGAGTGGGCAGGCATCGTCGGCCTTACCCTGGCGTTCCTGCTGTGCATCATGCTCGGCGTGTACATCAACTTCACCGATTCCCGCGTCGACGTCGCTCCTGAGGACTGGGAAGAGGCAGAAACTGAGGACGGCGCTGGCATCCTCGGCTTCTTCTCCCCGGGCTCCATCTGGCCGCTGGCTATGACCGGCTCCATCGCGCTGCTTGGTCTGGGCATCATCTTCCTGTACTTCTGGCTCATCGTTCTCGGCGCTGCCTGCCTGGTGGCTTCCGTTACCGGTCTGTCCCTGCAGTACGGTCTGCCGAAGGAAAAGCACTAATTTTCCTTGCGCGTTAGTGGCGGCCTATCCCGGCAGCCACTAACGCTCGCCTAAAACTTCTCGCGTCCCCCATCACTTTCCGTGGTGGGGGACTTTGGCGATCTTTGCGTCGGATGGCAAGTTCCAAAAGTTCCCGCAAAATCTAAAAGAATTTCTAAAGCGGATGTGGCGGGGGAGGAGACGGTAGTGAAAGCTGCCATCAGCGCGCGCTATATCGCCGAGTAATGGCACGTTAGGGGCTATTTTCCCGGGGGTCAACCGAAAGTTGGAAACCTGCCATTTTCGGCAGTGCCCGTTTTGTGATTTATATCATCGAGCAAATTGCTAAATTCGGTTGCAAAGTGCATCTTAAGTGTTCAAATTTTCCGGCGATTTCGCGGCCCTTTTTGTGGTCAACCGACCAATAAGCTGTTTACCTGCACGGATAGGGCGTCGTAAAGTAGTCGCAAAAGTTCCCGCTAGCAGCCGATTTTCTCCAAAATTAACCTTTGCTGGCAAAGCACTGTGGCATGGCCAAAAGTAGCTTCAAAAAATCGGGGGGAATTGAAGTGACTTCACGTCTCTGACCGACCATACTGTTATGCGTGACGAGCGTAGTTTCAAACCAAGGTATGGCAGCACCACGTGTTGCCGCGCTGAACCGACCCAACATGGTCAGCGTTGGCACCATCGTGTTCCTGTCTCAGGAATTGATGTTCTTTGCCGGACTGTTCGCGATGTGGTTCACCTCGCGTGCAAACGGCCAGGAAGGCGACTGGGCGGAGCATACCGCCCATATCAACGTGCCGATGGGTTTTATCATCACGGCAGTATTGATTTCGTCTTCCGTGACCTCCCAGTTCGGCGTATTCGCAGCAGAAAGGGGTGACGTATACAAGCTCCGACTCTGGTACTCAGTGACCTTGCTGTTGGGTGTTGTCTTCTTGGGCATCATGGCATTTGAGTGGACAGAGTTGATCACGCACGGTGTGACTGTTCAGTCCAGCGTCTTCGGTTCGGTCTTTTACATCCTGACCGGCTTCCACGCTGCACACGTGACTGCAGGCCTTATCTCCTTCGCGATCATTCTGGCGCGTATTGCTAAGTCCAAGTTCACGCCAGCACAGGCAACCGCAGCGATGGCAGTGTCCTACTACTGGCACTTCGTCGACGTTGTCTGGATCGGCGTGTTCGTAGTCATCTACCTAGTTCAGTAGGCCGTAGGAGCCCGGGAGCAGGCTCTCGGCCTACAGCCATCCATTTCCGTGTACGAGTTATCTAAAGGAAAATGATGGATAACATTCAGCAAACCGCCGCAGTGGAAGAGACCACTGCCGCGGCTAAGAAGACCCGCCGTCGCCGCAAGGCGAAGCGCACTCTTGCCGGCGCCTTCGCTCTGAGCATCGGTCTGTCTGGTGCTGGTGTCCTGGCTTCCGCCTTGACCCCAGACGCGCAGATCGCAACCGCTCAGAAGGATGACCAGGCTCTCGTTCAAGAGGGCAAGGACATCTACGACGTTGCTTGTATCACCTGCCACGGTGCCAACCTGCAGGGCATCGAGGGCCGCGGCCCGTCCCTCGTTGGCATCGGTGCTGGCTCCGTGTACTTCCAGGTGCACTCCGGCCGCATGCCGATGATGTCCAACGACGCACAGGCTGAGCGCAAAACCCCGCGTTACACCGAGCAGCAGACCCAGGCGCTTGCAGCTTATGTTGCAGCAAATGGTGGCGGCGCTGACATCGTCTACAACGAAGACGGCACCATTGCTCAGGAATCTCTTCGTGGCGCTAACTACAACGGCCAGATTCAGGCCGAGGACGTCGCTAAGGGCTCCGAGCTGTTCCGCATGAACTGTGCATCCTGCCACAACTTCACCGGCCAGGGCGGCGCGCTGTCCTCCGGTAAGTACGCTCCGCCGCTGGCTCCGGCCAACGAGCAGGAGATCTACCAGGCAATGCTGACCGGTCCGCAGAACATGCCTAAGTTCTCTGACCGTCAGCTTTCCGCAGACGAGAAGAAGGACATCATCGCCTACCTCAAGTCTGCGAAGGAAACCCCGTCTCCAGCAGGCTGGGACCTGGGTGGATTGGGCCCGGTTGCTGAGGGTCTCGCAATGTGGATCATCGGCATCAGCGCTTTGTGCGTTGCCGCTATGTGGATTGGATCGCGCTCATGAGCAATGTAAAGAAGAACTACACCAACGCAGAGCTCGACAAGATGAGCAACGATGAGCTCGCCGCTCTCGGCACCGAGCTCGATGACGTAACCGTTGCGTTCCGCAAGGAGCGTTTCCCGGTTGATGGCGACCCAGCTGAAAAGCGCGCCGCCGGTAACGTCACCTTCTGGCTGGCACTGTCTGTCATCGCTGGTATCGCCTTCCTTGGCGTTTACCTCTTCTGGCCTTGGCAGTACAAGATGCTGGGAGAGGACGGCATCTGGTGGCATACCCTTTACACCCCGTTGCTGGGTGTTACCGCTGGCCTGGCTATTTTGGCCCTGGGCTTTGCCATCGTTCAGTACGTTAAGAAGATTCTGCCTGAAGAGATTTCCGTTCAGCGTCGTCACGACGGCCCTTCCGAGGAAGTTGACCGCCGCACCCTGACCGCTCTTCTGAACGATTCTTGGAAGACCTCCACTCTGGGTCGTCGCAAAACCATCATGGGTCTGCTCGGCGGCGCAGGCGTTCTGTTTGGTCTGTCCGTTATTGCTCCGCTGGGCGGCGCAATCAACAACCCATGGAAGAAGCGCCACGAGCTTAACTACGCTGGCGACGGCACTCTGTGGACTTCCGGTTGGACCATGCACGAAAAGGGCGTGAAGCTCTACCTGGCTCGCGATACCTCTACTATTGCGGAAAAGCACGAGGGCGAGTCTGGTACCCACTACACCACCCGTGGCCTCGCTCGTCTGGTTCGCGTGCGTCCTGAGGACCTCGCTGCCGGCGGTATGGAGACTGTCTTCCCGCTTGCTGCGGAAGACGTCAACGACGGTGACCTGTGGTCTGAGGATAAGGACGTCTACGAAAACCACATGCACTCCATTCACGGCAACCGCAACGCCGTGATGCTCATCCGCCTGCGTCACTCCGACGCACAGAAGGCAATTGAGCGTGCTGGTCAGGAAGACTTCCACTACGGCGACTACTACGCCTACTCCAAGATCTGTACCCACATTGGTTGCCCGACCTCTCTGTACGAGGCTCAGACCAACCGCATTCTGTGCCCGTGCCACCAGTCGCAGTTCGACGCTTTGCACTACGGCAAGCCGGTCTTCGGACCTGCAGCCCGTGCACTGCCGCAGCTGCCGATCGGCGTGGACGAAGAGGGCTACCTCGTTGCCAAGGGCAACTTCATCGAGCCTGTCGGACCTGCATTCTGGGAGCGTAAGTCATAATGAGTAACAAACTTGCCAAGATGGGCAACAACATGGATTCGCGCTACTCCGCAGCCGGAGTACTGCGAACCCAGCTGAACAAGGTCTTTCCGACCCACTGGTCCTTCATGCTCGGTGAGATGGCTCTTTACAGCTTCATCATCCTGCTACTGACCGGTATCTACCTGGCACTGTTCTTCGACCCTTCCATCACGAAGGTCATCTACGACGGTGCATACACCCCGCTGAACGGCGTTGAGATGTCCCGCGCTTACGCAACTGCGCTGGATCTTTCCTTCGAGGTTCGCGGCGGCCTGTTTATCCGCCAGATGCACCACTGGGCAGCACTGATGTTCATGATGTCCATGGTTGCTCACATGCTCCGCATCTTCTTCACCGGTGCGTTCCGTCGCCCACGTGAGGCCAACTGGATCATCGGTTGTGCACTGATTCTCTTGGGCATGGTCGAGGGCTTCCTCGGCTACTCCCTCCCGGACGATCTGCTCTCCGGTGTTGGTCTGCGAATCATGTCTGCTATCATCCTGGGCCTGCCTATTATCGGCACCTGGCTGCACTGGGCTATCTTCGGCGGCGACTTCCCGTCCGACCTCATGCTGGACCGTTTCTACATCCTGCACGTTCTGGTTATCCCGGGCATCATCCTGGGTCTGGTTGCCGCTCACCTCATCATGGTTTGGTTCCAGAAGCACACCCAGTTCCCTGGACCAGGCCGCGCAGAAAACAACGTTGTCGGCGTCCGCATTATGCCGGTCTTTGCTACGAAGGCAATCGGCATGGGAATGATGGTTGCTGGCGTTCTGGCTCTGATGTCTGGTCTGCTGACCATCAACGCCATCTGGCTGCTTGGCCCGTACAACCCGTCTCAGGTCTCCGCTGGTTCCCAGCCGGATATCTACATGCTGTGGACCGACGGTGTTGCTCGTGTCATGCCGGCATGGGAGCTGTACCTGGGCAACTACACCATCCCATCCGCGTTCTGGGTAGCTCTCCTGTGTGGCGCCATGGTTGTGCTGCTGTTTGCTTACCCGTTCCTGGAGAAGAAGTTCACTGGCGACGATGCTCACCACAACCTGCTGCAGCGTCCGCGCGATGTTCCGGTTCGTTCCGCTATCGGCGCAATGGCTATCACCTTCTTCCTGCTGGTGACCCTGTCCGGTGGTAACGACCACGTCGCACACTTCTTCCAGATCTCGCTGAACGCAATGACCTGGGTCGGCCGTATCGGCCTCATCGTCTTGCCTCCAATCGCTTACTTCATTACCTACCGCATCTGCGTTGGTCTGCAGCGATCTGACCGCGAGGTCCTGGAGCACGGCATCGAGACCGGTGTTATCAAGCAGCTGCCGAATGGTGCCTTCATCGAGGTTCACCAACCGCTCGGCCCAGTCGACGAGCACGGCCACGCTGTGCCGCTCGAGTACGCTGGCGCTCAGGTTCCGAAGCAGCTCAACCAGCTCGGCTTCGCTGACTCTGAGACCCAGGGTATTTTCTCCCCGGATGACTCCGCACTCATGCACCGTGTCCACGAGATTCACGAGGAGAACCACGCTGAGGAGGCAGAAATGTTCCGCCGCCTCAACGAGGCAAACCGTCGCGAAGACGAAGAGCACGGCCGCATCTAAGGCTTCTATATAAGAGCCTGAAACTCGCTCACAAGCCCCCGTCTTTCCTACTGCTAGTAGGAAAGACGGGGGCTTTAGCGGATCCCCACATCGGTCCGCTAGGCGCCTGCGTTGCTCGCCGTTTTCTACTCCTTATATATAGGAAGCAATCCATTCAGGTTTTAAGGCGAGAACTCTGGGGATAAGGAGAACGTCTTAAATAGGGGAGTAGTGCATTCTTCTGGCGCGTACACTCGCCCAAACTGAGTACAAATGTGTGTGAAAATTGGTGCTCGTGAGCTTTCAAATCCGGGCCAAAACCAAATTGTGAGGAAGGTCACTGTCGCAATTTTTTACACTAAATTCGCTTCAAGAGTTGATGATAATGAGTGTCCTGCAAGCGGCATTGTTGGCCATTATTTTTGCAGGTTAGGCTTTGTCTCAAAATGATAACGGGGAGCGTTCCCCGGCTAAAGGTCTGAAACATTTCAGAAATGTCAATGGAAGATAACGGGACGATAACGACCGCGGTTTTGGGTCGGTGATTCGACATTGGCCGTAACTGTTTCGTAACCTACTTGAGACATTGAGTTACCGACGAAGTGGTGCTCAATAACGAACTGAAGATTTAAGTGCCGCATCTGGCCCCTCCTAATCCGGGGGCCGAGTGGAGATGCTCCTACAGGAACGGAGCATCAACGAACGCTAGGCCCGCCCCGGGCCAGAGCTTCGAATGGTTCGCAGAAATTGTGAACCCGAGCGTGAATCTTTGCTTCCAGTATTTCTGCGAAGTAATTGCGCGTGCTCATTCGAGGTAGGCGCACAGGAAGATTTGGAGTTTAATTCGTGTCTAAGCACCGTCGTCAGGGCGCAATCACCACCCGCCGTATTGCAACCACCGCAGTTGCTGCAGCGTCCGCAGCAGTTGCAGTCCCAGCAGTTGCACAGGGTGCCGAGGTAGTCATCCCTAACACCGACTACCGTTTCGAGGTTGCGGGCCTGGAGAACGTCCCGAATATCAACCAGGTTCCGAACATTCAGCAGTATGTTCCGTCCCTGCAGCAGGAGCACGTAAACTACGCAGCGTCCGTACAGGCGCCGGTACCGGCTCCAGCCGCTGCTCCGGCACAGTCTGCAGGGCAGAAGGCTCTCGCAGCTGCACGCTCCGTCATTGGTGCACCGTACGTTTACGGTGCAAACGGCCCGAGCGCATTCGACTGCTCCGGTCTGACGTCTTGGGCATACCGCCAGGCCGGCGTTGAGATCCCACGTACTTCCCAGGCTCAGGCTGCTGCTGGCAAGCAGGTCTCCCTGGATGCTCTGCAGCCGGGCGACATCATCGTCTACTACTCCGGTGCATCCCACGTCGGTATCTACACCGGCAACGGCACCATCATCGACGCTTTGAACTCCGGTGTCCCGGTTCAGGAGCGCCCTCTGGATTACATGCCGATCCACTCCGCAGTTCGCTTCTAAGGCTTAAGTAGCTGCATTCGGCATTATTAGCCCTTGCCTCCATTTATTTATGGACGGCAGGGGCTATTTGTGGTTTTATGGCTTTTGTTCGCATACTCGCTTTTAGTGCGAGATATACGCTAGTATTAAGCGGTCTATTATTATTTTTTTAAGTTGGGGAACTTTTACCGTGCTTTCTTCCACTTTGCGGGCCCACCGCACTTTCTACGCGACATTGGCCGCAGCGCTTACCGTATCCACCGCTTGGGGCGTGGGGGTCGTGCCGCAAGCAGCGGCGCAAGAGGTCGAGCAAGTTCAGGAAGCGCCGGCTGCCGCAGCGCCTGCGGAGCAACCTGGCAGTCCTGAGAGCGAGGACCTGCAGAAGTTGGTTGACCGTGTCGCGGACGTCGCCCAGCGCGTGGCTGCCAAGAACGAGGAAGTCAAGGCTTCCGAGGATGCACTGGCCGCTACCGAAAAGGAAGTAGAACAACTCCAGAAGCGTGCCGATGACGCGCGCATAAAAGCGGATGCTGCAGCTGTTGCTGTAACAGACCAACAAGCACGCATTAACGGCATCGCCCAGTCGCGTTACCGCGGTGATTCCACCAGTGCCGTCGCAGCCGCTTTGGATGCCGCAGATCCTGGCACCGCCGTTGAACGTATGGGCTACCTTGGTGCGCTTTCGCGCACCGCGCAACGCAATCTTGATGACAAGGCTGCGGCCGCCGACGTCGCTCGCAGACTACAGGACGAAGCCGCCGCTGCCGTAAAGGCCGCGCAGGATAAGGCTGTGGAGCTTGAACAGCAGCGGGATCGCCTTCTCAAGGAGCAGGAAGAGCTCGAAACACAGAAGAAGGAGATCGAGGAAAAGGTCGATAGCCTAAACGAGGCGCAGCGCGCTGCCTTTGTGGGCCGCTTCGGCGCTAAGGACGTCGACGTTGCCGCCTTGTCCGACGGTTCCGGTTCCAAGGCCGTCGAAGCTGCCCTTACCCGCTTGGGTGCGCCGTATGGCTGGGGTGCTACGGGCCCTGACGTCTTTGACTGCTCAGGTCTTATGCTTTGGAGTTATCAGCAGATGGGCAAGTCCATTCCGCGTACCTCGCAGGCGCAGCTCGCAGGTGGCACCCAAGTCCCACTCGATCAGCTCGAGCCCGGTGACATCATCGGTTACTACCCAGGAGTTACCCACGTCGGTATGTACGTCGGCGATGGCAAGGTAGTACATGCTTCGACCTATGGCGTGCCGGTTCAGGTTGTTCCGGTGGACTCTATGCCGATCCAAGGAGCGGTGCGCTACTAGAGTAGGGCGCATGGCGCGCACACTACTGGTTAGCAATGACTTCCCGCCCACGATTGGCGGGATTCAGTCATATCTACGGGACTTCGTCTCCACCCTGGATCCGTCCGAGGTTGTCGTCTTTGCCTCGACGCAGGATGCTGAGGCCGCCGCGCTTTACGATGCCGCCCAGCCCTATCAGGTCATCCGTTGGCCGCGTCGCATCATGCTGCCTACTCCGGCAACCGTGCGCGAGATGCAGCGGCTTATCAAGGCCTATGACATCGACATCGTTTGGTTCGGTGCGGCAGCCCCTCTTGCATTGATGGGCAAGGCTGCCAAGGAAGCCGGCGCGACCAAGGTTGTGGCCACTACTCACGGCCACGAGGTGGGGTGGTCCATGCTTCCGGTTGCCCGTCAGGCGCTGCGGTGCATCGGAGAGCACGCTGATGTTATTACGTATATCTCCGACTACACGCTGCGTCGTTTGCAAGCGCCTTTTGGCCCTGGGCCGAAGTGGGTGCATCTTCCCTCTGCGGTGAGCCTGGAGGATTTTCAGCCGGCCGATGAGCAGAAAAAGCAGGCTGCGCGTGCGCACTTCGGTTTGTCAGATGGTCCCGTCATCACGTGTATTTCCCGCTTGGTCCCGCGCAAGGGGCAAGACCAGCTGCTGCGAGCCCTGCCGAAGGTGCGCGCGCAATTTCCCAATGCACAACTGCTCATCATTGGTCGCGGCCGCTACCGGAAAGCTTTAGAGCGGTTAGCCGAAATCTATGCCCCCGACGTCATCATCCGCGAGGCCAAAGACACTACGGAGCTGCAGATGGCCCTGCACGCCGCCGATGTCTTTGCCATGCCCGCGCGTACCCGTGGGGGAGGCCTCGATGTCGAGGGCTTGGGCATCGTCTACCTTGAGGCCCAGGCCTGCGGCGTGCCCGTCATCGCCGGTGACTCCGGCGGCGCACCGGAGACCGTCACGGATGGCACCGGCATCGTGGTGAGCGGTTCAAGTGTTGCCGAATTGGAGGAGGCATTGTGCGCCTTGCTAGGCGATGCACCTCGCGCCCGCCGCATGGGGCAGGCTGGCCGCAACCACGTGGAGACGGCATGGACGTGGGAAATCATGGGTGGGCGCCTGCGTGAAATCTTGGGTTAGTGGCAGAGATTAATTTCTTTATCGATTCCGCTCGAACATGCAGAATGTGACCAATACCCCGGCGGGGGTATATCCTGTTGTGCATGCTTGAACACGCTCAACCTGCCGCGGACTCCGGATTCACCATTGGATTCGACATCGGCGGCACCAACCTACGCGCGGCGACCATCAGCGCGGAGGGCAACATTGTTGATTCGGTGAGCGTGCCAACCGCGGATAACGCCCGTCAGCTAGAAGATGACATCGTCCAGGCTGTAGACACCCTCCGTGAGAAGAATGAGATCTCCGCAGTCGGCTTGGCACTCGCCGGCTTTTTGGATCCCCAGTGTGAAACCGTGCGCTTTGCCCCGCACTTGCCGTGGCGCGATGCGCCGGTGCGCGAAATCTTAAGCAAGCGGCTCGGTCTACCCGTACGCCTCGAGCATGACGCTAACTCCGCAGCGTGGGGAGAGTGGCGCTTCGGTGCCGGGCGCGGCGCCAAGGATTGGGTTTTCTTCTCTGTCGGCACCGGCATTGGCGCAACCTTGATGACCGAGGCCAAGATTTACCGCGGCGCGTTTGGCACGGCCCCAGAATTCGGCCACCTTATCGTGGTACCGGGTGGACGCGAGTGCTCCTGCGGCAAGCGCGGCTGCCTGGAACGCTATGCCTCCGGTACCGCATTGCCCGATACCTGTGAGGAGCTGCGCCCAAGCTATTCCACCACGCTGCCAGTAGGTGCCGAGGGAGTAGAAATCACCACCGCCGCACGCGCCGGCGATCCTCTCGGCCTAGCCGTCATGGAGCACTTCGGAACCTGGCTGGGCCAGGGTCTTTCCATCGTGGCAGACGTCTTGGATCCCGAGCTGATCGTGATTGGCGGCGGCGTCGCCAATGATGCGGATCTCTACCTAGGCACCGCGCGAGAGAACATGGCGCGCCAAATAGTAGGGGCGGGGCATCGCCCGCTGGCCCGCGTGGCCACCGCAGATCTGGGCTCAGCGGCGGGTATGATTGGCGTAGCTGACCTAGCCCGCAATGGGCTTGCCGTAGGTTAATTAAACGACAGGGACAACGCGATGCGAAACAAGTGGTACTGGGCATTTAAGAACATCTTTTTCGGTCCTGCCTTGCGGTTGTGGAACCGCCCGTGGACTGAAGGCATGGATAACATTCCCACTGCAGGTCCAGCGATTCTTGTCTCCACGCACCAAGCGGTGATGGACTCTTTCTTCTTCCCACTGATGTGCCCGCGTCAGATCACCTTCTTGGCCAAGAGCGAGTATTTCACTACCCCGGGCTTGGTGGGCCGCGCGCAAGCGTGGTTCTTCAGCTCGGTCGGCCAGGTCCCTGTCGAGCGCGACAGCGACAACGCCAGCGATGCCATGCTGGAATCCGCACAGCTGATTCTGAATAGAGGAGACCTTTTTGGCATCTACCCGGAGGGCACCCGTTCTCCTGATGGCCGCATCTACAAAGGTCGTACTGGTATGGGGCGCATCGCCATGACCACCGGGAAGAAGGTCATTCCGATCGCCATGATCGGTACCCGCAAGGCCAATCCGATCGGCAGCTGGGTGCCGCGTCCTACCAAGGTCGGCATGCGCGTTGCCGAGCCGATCGATCCGCATGAGTGGGCAGCGGAACGCGGTTTGGACCCGAATGAGCATGACACCATTCGTGCTTTCACCGATTACGTTATGCAGGAATTGGCCGAGCTTTCCGGCCAGCCATATGTCGATGTCTATGCCTCTGAGGTCAAAGCCTCCCTGCAAGCAGGCAAGGGCTATCCTGCAGGCGCGGAACCAAAATACGAGGCGCACTAGGCGGTGAGTTCCCCTAAGGCTCGATTAGCGTGGCCTGACATCGCCAAGGGTATTTCCATCCTTGGCGTTGTTCTTTTGCACGTCACGCTCACTGTTCCCGAATCCAGCGAGACCCGACTCGCGGCCCTCAACCTCTGGCTAGACCCGCTGCGTTTGCCCCTCTTCTTCCTCGTCAGCGGCTACTTTTCTACGAAGGTTTTTAACTTCACCTTCCCGCAGCTTTTCGCGCGCCGCCTGTGGTATTTCATCGTGCCCTATGTGGTGTGGATGGCCGTGGAATTGCAGGTAAAACGCCTCGAATTACACTGGGTCTTCGAAAGCGACATCTTTGATCGCAATGAGATGCTGTTCAACATGGTCTTTGGCCACACGATGGCCTGGTTTATCCATTCTCTGATCTTCTTCAACATCTTCTTGTGGTGCGTACGCAAGCTGCCCGGCTGGCTGGCCGTGCTTTTAAGCTTTACGCCGCTGTTGTTCATGGCGTGGCAGGCGCACTTTACCTTCATTGCCAAGGCAATGATGTTCCTGCCGATGTTCGTAGCCGCGGCTTTCTTCCGGGACTGGATTACCCGCTTCGCCTCCGAAATCGAGGCACCTTTCAAGGGACACTTTGGCCTTTCCACCGCCTTTTTCTACGGCGGCACCATTGTGGCTTACCTCTGCGGCTCCTTTTTCCGCCGTGCTTGGGATTCTTATCCCGAGGAGGTCTTCATTCCATGGCCGCTGCCCGGTGCGGAGTACCTGACCTCTAACGAGGTGCACATCTTGGTCCGCTTCGTGGAACAGGCCTTGGAGGTCCCGCTGGGCATTGTGCTTGCGATTTGGGTCTCCTATGTCCCAGTCCTGTCCAAGGGATTGCGCTTTATAGGCTCGCACACGCTGCCCATCTACTTGGCGCATCCCATCGGCCTTACAGTGGGCTATGGCTTCTTCATGGCTTGGTTCCCACATGAGGTCACCCTGCACGGCGAGCACTTGCTGGATAACACCTGGTTCTGGTTGATCGCTTGCTTCGTCTTCGCAGCCATTGCCTCTCTGGCGCTATGGGCGCTGGGGCGCGTGCCGATTGTAGGCTGGCTGCTCAAACCGCCAGACATCTCGCATCTCATCGACGCGCCTGCACAGCAGGATTATCATCCAGAAAACACTCCGCCAGAAATCACTCCGCGGCAAGACCCAAAGGCCCACCGCCGCGAGCGGGTTCATTGTTGCAGCGCACGCCGTCGCGACTAGCAGGTGCATGCGTGGGCGCGGAGGTCGGGCGGCGTCGCCAAGCACCGCCTCTTGCACCCCAGACCCCAAGGCATGCTGAGGGAGGGAAGCCAAGTAAGATTAGGCCCCGTGCGCTACTTCTATGACACCGAGTTTATTGAGAATGGAAAGACCATAGAGCTGGTCTCCATTGGCATCGTCGGCGAAGATGGCAGCGAATTTTATGCGGTATCTACCGACTTCAACCCCGCGCATGCCAACGCGTGGGTGCGCGAGAACGTTCTCGATAAGCTGCCTTCCCCGAGCGATCCCGTCTGGAAGTCGCGCGACCGCATTCGTGAGGAGCTCATAGAGTTTCTCACCAAGCACTCCACTCCGGTCGAGCTCTGGGCTTGGGTGGGCGCCTATGACCACGTGGTTTTGGCCCAGTTGTGGGGCGATATGGCGGGCTTGCCTAAGCGCATCCCGCGCTATACCCGCGAGCTCAAGCAGTACTGGGAATTCGCCGGCTGCCCGAAGTTGCCGCCGGTGCCGCAGGGCAATCACGACGCGCTTGTCGACGCGCGCCATAACCTAGCCAAGTTCCGCGCCTGCATGGAGGCACTACCCCTGACAAGGGCCAACCAAGTAACTATCTAGTCCCAAACTATCCTGCGACAGGGAGCTAATGGTTAAATAGCCATGTGAGTTGGACAGTAGATATCCCTAAAGAAGCACTTCCGGATCTTCCACCTTTGCCTGCCGGCATCGAGGAGCGATTCCAGGATGCCATCGCACGCAATGCCAAGCAGCAGCCGAGCTGGGATCGCGCGCAGGCAGATAACGTGCGCAAGATTCTGGAATCCGTGCCGCCCATTGTCGTGGCACCGGAGATTGAAGAGCTTAAGCGCAAGCTTGCCGACGTCGCGCTCGGCAAGGCATTCCTGCTGCAAGGCGGCGACTGTGCTGAGACCTTTGAATCCAATACCGAGCCGCACATCCGCGGCAACGTGAAAACCTTGCTGCAGATGGCAGTGGTGCTCACCTATGGCGCTTCGACCCCGGTTGTGAAGTTGGGTCGCATCGCCGGTCAGTACGCGAAGCCGCGTTCGTCGGACATGGACTCAAAAGGTCTGCTCAACTACCGCGGCGACATCGTCAACGGAGTTGAACCCACCGAAGAGGCCCGGCGTCACGACCCAGCCCGCATGATTCGCGCCTACGCTAACTCTTCGGCTGCCATGAACCTGGTGCGTTCGTTGACTTCGTCTGGCACCGCCGACCTGTACCGCCTGCACGAGTGGAACCGCGAATTCGTGGCAAACTCCTCGGCTGGTGCGCGCTACCAGGCGCTGGCCGATGAAATTGAAAACGGCCTGGCTTTCATGAACGCCTGCGGAGTTTCTGACGAGACCCTACGTTCTGCTGAGATCTACTGCTCCCACGAGGCCCTGTTGAAGGACTACGAGCGTTCCATGCTGCGCCTTGGCATGGACACCAACGGCGAGACCAAGCTTTACGATCTTTCCGCCCACCAGCTGTGGATTGGTGAGCGTACCCGCGGCCTCGAGGACTTCCACGTCAACTTCGCCGCGCTCATCGGTAACCCCGTGGGCATCAAGCTTGGCCCTGGAGTTACCCCGGAGCAGGCGGTGGAGTACGCAGAAAAGCTCGACCCGAACCGCGAACCAGGACGCCTGACCATGATCACCCGCATGGGCCACGACAAGGTGCGTACCGTCTTGCCAGCAGTGGTCAAGGCAGTAGAAGACTCCGGCCACAAGGTAGTCTGGCAGTGCGATCCAATGCATGGCAACACCTTCACGGCGTCGAATGGTTACAAGACCCGTCACTTCGACAAGATCGTCGACGAGGTCCAAGGCTTCTTCGAGGTCCACCGCGAGCTGGGCACCCACCCAGGCGGCGTGCACCTTGAGTTCACCGGCGAGGACGTCACCGAGTGCTTGGGCGGCGCTGAGGACATCACCGACCTAGACCTGCCGGGTCGTTACGAGTCCGCAGTGGACCCGCGTCTCAACACCCAGCAGTCCCTGGAGTTGTCCTTCCTCATAGCGGAGATGCTGCGCAACTAGCGGGCAAAGACCGCTACTTAGGCTAGGAACTGCGGCAAGAAGCCGTAGTTGCCTGAGCCAAACCACCAGCCGCCGATCGCCACGGCGACGGTAGCTAGTGCCACGAGCGCCAGGAAAAGCAGCAGTGAGAAGATACTGCGGTTAGTTTCCCGGCGCTCTTCTGGTTCCTCCTCCGCGATGCGGGAGAGCTGATTGTGCTGTTGCGGGGCAGGAGCCGGCGCCTGCTGCGGCATCGGAGCCGGTGGAGTTTGCGGAGTCGGGGGCACCTGCCCGGCGTAGGGATCGATGCGTGTCTGCGATGGATAAGCCGCCGGCCGCGGCGCGGCTGGCGTATCGGCGCGCGTTTCGAAGCTAAGAGGCGCGCGCTGTGGCTGCTGCGGAAGGTATTCGGTTGCCGGTTCTTCTTCGGCAGGCCGCGGCTGGGGCGCCGAGCTTTCTAACGCCGTGGTGGCATCGAAGACGTGGGTAGCCCCCGTGCCGGAGAAATCCGTGGGCTGCTCGGCAGTGCGGGCGGCGGCAGCGTTGCGGGGGACAGGGACAGTGAAGTCGGGGAGTGCGAGCTCCCGCGTGACGTCGTCAAGCGCGTCCAAGAACTCGCCTGCGTCGGCGAAGCGCTCGGACTTTTCCCGCGCCGTGGCGGTGGCGACGAGGGCGTCGAAAAGCTTCGGCACTCCCGCAATGCGAGACGAAGGTGCCGGCACATCTGCCTGCAGGCGTGCCTGCGCGTGCTCCAATGGGGTAGCGCCACGGAAAGGAACGCTGCCTGTCAGAAGCTCGAAGAGGACGATGCCGGCGGAATAAACATCGGAGGCCGCCGTAATCGGCTCACCGGTGACCTGCTCTGGCGAAAGATACGACACCGTACCGATGATCTGGCTCGAGCCCCGCTCCGCTGCGGCCGAACGCACCAGACCAAAATCCCCCACCTTCACGCGGTTCTGTGCGGTAATCAGCACGTTGTCTGGCTTGATATCGCGATGGACTAAACCCGCGCGATGGACTTCATCCAAGCCCATGAGCATCGGGTGCATGACCGCCGCCGCGGCGTGTGCCGGCATGGGTCCGCGCTCGGCGAGCAGCTCGCGCAAGGTGCCGCCGGTGATAAGTTCCATGATGAGAAAAATTGGCACGCCATCGGAAGAGAAGTCATGCACTCCCACGAGGTTTGGATGCTGCAGCTGCGCCATCGCGCGGGCCTCGCGCTCGAAACGCTTCACAAAGGCCGGATCGTCTTGATAGTGCTCATGCATCACCTTCGCCGCCACCGCACGGCCTAAGCGCATGTCGACGCAGCGATAAACCGTGGACATGCCGCCCCGCGCGATCGGCCGATCGACGCGATAGCGGTCCTCGAGAATGTCGCCTATTTCCAGCCTTGTCATGTAATCCAGTATGGCTGATAGACGCAGCGATGTGGTATCCGGCTAAGGTTGTGTCTGTGACTAATCCACAGATGAATTCCGAACAGGCCAAGAACGAAGAAATCGCTGCCCTCCTGGAAGGCGAGGAGCTGTTGACGCTGCAAGAGGTGGCGGACAAGCTCGACCTGCAGATTACCCGCGTGTTTGATCTGCTGGGCGCCCGCAAGTTCATCGCGTGGCGCAACGCAGAAGGTACCCGCTTGGTGCCGGCTGCCTTCTTTAATCAGAAGGGCGTTATCTCCAAGTATGTTTCAGGCGTTATCACCGTGCTTAGCGACGGCGGTTTTAGCGACCAAGAGATCTTCATCCATCTTTTCACCGAAGATGAAACTCTCCCGGGCCGCCCGATCGACGCCTTGCACGGCCACCTGGCGCGCGAAGTTATCCGCCGCGCGCAGGCTTCTGCTTTCTAGGCAGTAGCTTTTTCTGCAGACTCTGCTTTTATGGGTTCCTGGGCTGCGTTCCTACGCAGCCCATCACCGATCTTGGGGCTGACGCCAGCGAAGATCCACTGCGTTAAAGCCCACGCGGCAACGACCATGGCGATATCCCACCACCAGTTATAGAGCTGGTGGTTGCCATCGCCGGAGAAAGCGACGCCGATAAACAGCGAAACGCCGGTGGTTATCTTCAGCAGCAACAGCGGTGGGCGGAAGGTGCCCATCAGCGTCAGCACCGAGGCGTAATACCAAGGCAGAGTCACCGAATTGAAGAGGAACGCCACCTGGTAGGCGCCCGCAGTGCCGGCGATGGCACGGCGCACGCTGCCGCGGCCCAGCCACCACATGGCCACCAAGCCGATGAGCATCAAAACCATCGAAATGGTGCGCAGTACGTTCAGCACGCCGTTGTAGGTGGTATCCGGGCTGAAGATCTGAATCAACGGAATCATGACATCGGCGGCAAAGGTAGGGCCAGCTAGGGGATTGACCACCTTAGAGTTGCCGCTGATCTGCGAAAGCCAGCCCCAGGAGCTGCCCGAAGCCCAGGTAATTGCAGCCACCGCAAGGCCTACCTCAGCCAAAGCCACGATGCCGGAGAGCACAAAAGCACCAAGCTGGCGCCCGCGCGAGGCCGAGCCCGGCGCATAGTGCAGCACCATCATCCACACCACGAAGGGGGCTGCGAAGATAGCTGTGGCTTTAAGCGCCACCGCGACGCCGATGAGCAGCAAGCCAATGTGGAAGCGTTTCTTCACCGCAGCCAGCAGGCCGAGTGATACCAAAGCCACCATCACGGACTCGTTGTGCATGCCCGCTACCAAGTGCAACACCACCACTGGGTTGGCCACGCCAAGCCACAGCGCTAGGGCAGGATCGCCGCCAAGGGCACGGGTGAGATGCACAATCGCCCACGCGATGACCGCAAAGCCAAGCAGGGAAATCGCCTTGTAGATGATGATACCGGCGGCCACATTGTCCCCGACTACGCGCGTGACTGCCTCGGCCATCCACAAGTGCAGCGGGCCATATGGGGTAGTGGTGTTGCGCCAGTCATGGGAGACCTCCAGCAGGAACGGGCCTGGATTGACCGCTGCGCCTTCCGTATAAGGATCGAAGCCATCGCGCACCATGGCGCCCTGCATCAGATAGGAATAGACATCGCGGGAGGCTAGGGGAGCGGCGAAGAGCAAAGGCGCAATCCAAGCGCTCAACATGATGCGGATAGAGCGTAGGCCACCGTTGTGCTGAGGGTTTTTCAGCTGCGGATTAATAACTTGGCGGCCTGCCAAAATCCATGCGGCAACCAGACCAAACAAGCCGACCCAGTAGAGCACCATGCCCACGTTGCGGCCGTGGCCATAAGCCAAGAAGCCGACGTTTAGCGCTTCGAGGAAACCGCCGCGATTGCGCGTGGCGCCGCCCGAAAACGAGGCAAAGGCCAAGATGATGCTGGCGATGATTCCCACCGGCAGCGCATTGGGCAGGCGCACGGTATAAGTCTTGTGACCTTTCTCAGGTGCGGTCATAGTGCCTACATTCGACGGGCAGTGGACTTAATAGCCAGTGCCTCGAGGGTCTCAGTGACTGCAGGATCAACATGGGCCTTGCGCAAGTGGCCCAAGCCGGACTCGGTTAGGGCCGAAATCTGCTCCTCCAGCATTTGCGGGGCGCCGGAGTCAGCGATGATTTGAGCCATCTGCGCGATTTCGGCTGGGTCTTCCGTGTTGCCAATGAGCGAGCGCAGCACCTTCGCGGATGCTGGGTCCTTTTCATCAGCGCGCTGCAAAGCCAACGAGAGCAGCACGGTGCGCTTGCCTTCGCGCAGGTCATCACCGGCGGGCTTGCCGGTGATTTCTGGGTCACCAAAGACACCCAGCTGATCATCGCGGAGCTGGAAGGCGATGCCGATGTCGCGGCCGTAGCCACGGAAAGCGCTGATAAGCGCGGCGTCAGCACCTGCCACCGCGGCGCCCAAATGCAGAGGACGCTCGATGGTGTAGGCGGCCGTCTTATAACGGTTCACAGAATTGGCCAAAGTGGGGTCCTCAGAGCCCGCTGCCTCTAGCGAGATATCGAGCAGCTGGCCGCCGATGACTTCGGTGCGCATGCCCGCCCATGGGCCGCGCGCACGCTGCAAAGCCGCGCTGCTTAGACCTGAACCTTGCAGCATGTCTTCGGCCCAAGCTAGTGCGAGGTCACCGACGAGGATGGCAACCGACTGACCAAAGAAGTCTGCGTCACCGTGGAAGTTCTGTGCGCGATGCTGCGCTGCGACGGCGCGATGCACTGTGGGGTTGCCGCGGCGGGTATCAGAGGAATCGATGATGTCATCGTGGATAAGCGCGCAGGCCTGAATGAATTCCAGCGACGATGCGGCGGTGGCCATGGCCTGCGGATCTTCCTCGCCGTCCAAGCCGCGTGCGCCCAAGAAACCCGCCCACGCGTAGGTGGGGCGGATACGCTTGCCGCCGTCGAGGACAAAGTTTTCCAAGTAAGACGTGGCGCCAACGACGGGGCCGCCGATTTCGGCGACCTCGGGGCGGCGCTGGTCTAAAAACTCTAGGAGCTTTTCGCGGGCGGTATCCGGGAACTGCTCTAGGGAAGGAATGCTGTTGTCTTTCACTCCCCACACGTTACCTGTTGAACCGGACATTCCCTGTTACGTGGTGGAAAGCGGCAGGCGTGCCGCGAGAATTGCAAAGGCACGGGAATCAGCGGGGTATTCCAACTCGCGCAGCACATCGAAGAATCCCACCTTACGGTAGAGCCGAAATGCCGCGTTGGCCTCGTCGGGGACCTCCGGCGTCGACAGCAAAAGGTAACTGGCAGGAGCGTTCCACGCCAGCTCCTTTATTAGCGCCAATCCCAGCCCATGGCCTTGCAGGTTCGGCGCGACATGAATCTCAGCGAGCTCAAAGTAGTTGTGGAGAATCTCCAGCTGCTCCTGAGTGGCCCCGCCGGCCTCGGCGAATCCCCTCCGTAGCTGCCGGTCCCACCAGGTGTCGGGCGAACCGATGAAGCCATAAGCGACGCCGCCTATTCCATACTCATCTTCCACGATCACCGCCGTAAACCCTGGCCGCATGATGTCTGCTTTCCATGCCTTGATTCGATTTGCACGCATGGTGGGGTTATATCCCATGGCGGCGATGTAAATATCGACCAAGGGGGGCGCCAGCATGGCGAACTCTTGCGGGCTCAAGCGACGAATACGAAAACTCACGTCTTTAATATCAGCAGATCTTGGCAGAGTTCGACAAGGAATTCCGGCAAAAGTTCCTGCCCTGCTTGGCGATGCCCCGAAGAGGGGAGGGCATGTTCGAAAATATTTGGCTGTAGTGGGAAAACCATTGCCTTATTCGAACATTTGAACTAATCTGGAAGTAGATGTCCAGCGCACGCTCTAGATTTATGGTTAACAACAGCAAAGGAGGAGCATCATGGCACAGGTTATTTCTGCAACAGCACAGTTCAAGGGGTCGCGCGCTGCCGCAGGCGCGTTCAAGCGCGACCGTTTTCTAACGCAAGCCGGAGACCTTCTGTCGCAGGCCCGCGCCATGGCTGCCGCTGAGCGTTGGGACCAAGCCCTCGAATTTGCATACCAGGCGGGTCTGCGCACTGCCGGTGCGCGTATCGCAGATTCCGCAGTGTCAAAGCGGCGCCGTTTGCCCTCGAGTGCGTGGGAGCAGCTGGCCATGGTGGGCGCTTCCGAGAGGGATTGGGCGGAGCGTTTCCGTGGATATTCCCGCCTTCGTTCTCGTGTGGCCTCCGGGCTGGATGGTGCGCCGGATGAAGAAGTCGTTGTAAAGCTAATGGCCTTGGCTGCGGAATTTTTGGCAGAGGTTGAAGAGGGGATTGTCTTCGGTTCTCTTGCTGCCTAGCTGCGTGGTTTCGGGGCCAGTTATTTACTCTGGGTGTGACGTTGCCCAATAGTGGTGGGGGCAGACTGTGCTTGCGGGAACTTACTGATTACTCTGGGCGTTAGATAGTTAGTAGTTCACGAATCATGGTGTAACCCAAAGCTTGCGCGGTGGCGCGTAGGTGCATCGCAGCGTGGATTTTCGGCCCGATGCCCATTGAGATCAATTGGAGGAAAAGTGTCGCTTTCCGAGCACGAGCAGCAGGCACTGCGTGAAATTGAACGATCCTTGATGCAGGATGATCCCAAGTTTGGTTCCTCCGTTACGGGTGACTCCGGCTTCGGTAGCGGCGGCGCCATCACCCTGCGCGGGGTTGCCCTCATCGTTGTCGGCCTTTTGTTGATGGTTGGCGGCGTAGCTTTGGCACAGCAGTCACTGTGGTTTGTGGCCTTGTCTGTACTGGGCTTCCTCGTGATGTTCGGTGCTGGCGTGTGGATGCTGCGTGGCCGTAAAGAGGCTGTTAGCTATAGCGCGCCGCGCCGCCCGGCTGGCAACCGTCAAGGCGTGAGCTCCCGCCTTGAGGAGAACTTCCGCCGCCGTTTCGAATAAGCTGCCAGCTTCTTTGGTGCTAGAGCCCGCATCCTTCTGGATGCGGGCTTTTAGTTTTCTCTGAGCTCTATCTCCCACTTTCACCCCTTCCGCCCACTTCGTCCCACATTCTCCACTTTGCCCCACCGCGGGGAGGGGAGTGTGGCCTTTTGCGCGCGTTGGGCGGTGCGTATCCCAGCGGCGTGCGAGGAGGCTATGGGGTGTTCAAGAGGATTACCAGCCCTGGAAAACCAGACTTCCTGTTCGTGGTTTAGTGCGCTATGGCGTGATTGAAAACCGGCCATGAACTCTGGGTTTCCAGCCCTGGGTATTTGTCGAAACGGATATAGAGATGGGCCGCCAAACGTCGGTACCCGGGCCAGCAGCTGCAATTGGGAGAGCTGTAAACGTGCATCGCGGGCTGAGCGGGGACTGCACTAATCGCAATATGCGGGGTTCAAGGTGGCGGTGGGGCGCAATATGTTGGTGTGATTGGTGGGGCAATTGGGGTGTTTGTGGGGTGTTGTCAAGGGGGTGGCTGGGGAATTCTTCCCACCAACAAAATGGTCTTCTACCTTGGCTGATTTGTCGGAAAACTTTTAAACACGCAGTCGAGGGTGACAGAAGTGGGGGAAAGTGGGGTAGAGTGGGGCACAGTGTGGAACCGAGGGTCTGCGGATGTGTGTTGAACATCTGCCGGTGCGAGGGGCTACACAGAGGAATCCGGAGTTTCGAGTAACAGGAAGGTGGACCCGGGATGTTTCTCGGTACCTACACTCCCAAGCTCGATGACAAAGGGCGGCTAACGCTTCCAGCGAAGTTCCGTGAAGAGCTGGCGGGTGGCCTCATGGTCACCAAAGGTCAGGACCATTCCTTAGCGGTGTACCCGCGTGAGGAATTTGCGGCGCGAGCGCGAAAAGCGGCGGCGGTATCTCGTACGAACCCAGATGCGCGTGCGTTTATCCGTAACTTGGCAGCAAGTGCGGACGAGCAAAGGCCAGACGGGCACGGTCGAATCACGCTTTCAGCAGCCCACCGCGAGTACGCAAGCCTCAAGAAGGAGTGCGTGGTTGTCGGTTCGGTCGACTTCCTCGAAATCTGGGATGCAGCCGCATGGGCTGAGTACCAGGCGCAAACTGAAGATGCTTACTCGGCTGCAGACGCCGATGACGTACTAGCTGGCTTGCTTTAGACATGCAGCTAGCGATGAGTGCGTGTACGGACTCTGCCCGAGGTGGATGCTCTGGTGTACTTCCCCGATATCAGAAACCTGCCTCGGACAGGGCCCTATACGCACTCCTTTTGCACTGTAAGACAATTTTTCAAAAGTGGGGGGTGACTAGCAGCGATGACGGCTCAGGACAACAACTCGGCAGTAAATTATGACGTAGCGGATAATCACGGCCACGTGCCGGTTATGCGTGAGCGCATGGCGCAGCTGCTAGAACCTGCTCTTGCGGGCGATAACGCAGTGCTTATCGACGGCACCTTGGGGGCCGGCGGGCACACCGAGTATTTCTTGAACAAGTTCCCCAATGTCCGCGTAATTGGTGTCGACCGCGATGGCGCCTCCTTGGCGGCAGCCACCGAACGCCTTGCGCCCTTCAGAGATCGCTTCGTCGGCGTCAATGCCCGCTTTGATGATGTGTGTGCAGAAATCGAGCGCGCAGAGGGCGCGATTTTCGACGTCGCGCGTGAACACGGAATCGCCGGAGCGCTCTTCGATTTGGGCGTTTCCTCGATGCAGCTTGACCAGGTCGAGCGTGGTTTTGCTTATAAGACCGACGCGCCTTTGGATATGCGCATGGACCCTTCGCATGGGATTACTGCTGCGGATATCCTCAATACTTATAGCCACGGCGATTTGGCGCGCATCTTGAAGACCTACGGCGATGAGCGCTTCGCAGGCAAGATTGCCTCCGCCGTCCTCAAGGAGCGCGAGAAGGAGCCCTTTAGCAACTCTGAGCGCCTCGTTGAACTGCTTTATGCCACCATCCCGGCTGCCACCCGCCGCACTGGCGGGCACCCTGCAAAGCGCACTTTCCAGGCGCTGCGCGTGGAGGTTAACCGCGAGTTGGAGGCAATCGAGCAGGTTATTCCTGTCATCACTGACGCACTCACCGTGGGCGGGCGTGCGGTGTTCATGAGCTATCAGTCGTTGGAAGATCGCATCGTCAAACAGGCTTTTGCCGAGCTGACGAAGTCGAAAACTCCCGCCGGTTTGCCGATGGACCTGCCGGGTACCGCTCCGAAGTTCAAGACCGTCACCCGCGGTGCGGAAAAGGCGAGCGCCGAAGAGATCGAGGAAAACTCCCGCGCTGCTTCGGTTCGCGTCCGCGCTATCGAGCGTCTTGAGGGTGAGCCTTCGCTGCACCCACCGGGAGGCACGTCATGAGTCTCAACGAACGCATCCCTGAACGTAACTACTCCGCACAGACTTTTCAGAACCCAGCACTAGGAAGGACCCGCACCATGGGGGCGAGCCGCGACTTTACTACCGGAACTGATACCGGAGCCGCCACGACTCTTCTCGAGCCAGGCCGCCGTGCGGTCCCACAGCGTACTCCGCGCCGCGTCCCGCATCGCACACAAGTGCCGACGCGCCGCGGCAACCGCTTGGGTTCGAAGCAAGTCGTGTCTTTCCGTGGCCGCCGGCTTCCGCAGCAAACCACCAAGAAGAACTCGCTGTTTACCCGGCTATCTTTCATCGCAATCGGCTTGCTGATTTTCGGCGTGGTCGTCTCCATGTGGCTGTCCGGTATTTCCACCGCGCAGACCTTCGTGGTCAAGGATCTCACCGTCCAGGAGTCTGAGCTGGATAACCAGCTGGAGACTTTGAACCGCGACCTCGAAAATGTGCGTTCGGCATCCGACGTAGCGCGCCGTGCCAACGAGGCCAAGATGGGCGTTCCGACGAAGCCGGGCATCGTTGAGGTTGACCCAGAAGGTAACCCGCAAGAGAAGCGCCCGGCGGATCCGGCAACCGAAGCGATCGTCGACGTCAACGGCGCACCGGTTCGACCGGGCCAGGCATCCAGTGACCCGGATGCAACCAAGGATGTTTCCGGTAGCTTGAACGAGGTGCCGCAGGGCCGCCAACGCACGGACCGACAGCCAGGTGATGAGAACGCCTCATCGCCGGCACCGGGCGCGCAGGTGGAATTGCCAAACATTCCGGCGCAAGCGCCGTATGCTAACTAGCCGTGAATGTGGTTTCTTCGGATGTGCTCGCGCGTGCCTGCGCGAGCACTTCGCATTTATAGGGCAGAATCTTGATTCAGGACTGTCTGCAGCGTGATGAGCTGTAAAAAGATAATCGGCAAAAGGAAAAGGTGACTTTGTGACTCGACCCAATTCAGGTGACCGCCATGGCGGTTCCCGGAGGGACCAGGGGCGCGCCGACAGGGGCACCCCTGCGGATCGCAATAATCAAAGCCGCCTAGGACGTAACGAAGGCTACCGTCAGGGTCGTCCCACTAACCGAACCCATCGTGGGGCCGCCACCGGCTCTGCTATGCCGCGTGCCAATGCGCTGCGTCCGAGTGAGCGCGTCACTGCCGCCAGCCGTGATAAGCAAACCCGCGGTCCTGCGGCACCCGGCCGCTTCAAATTCTTACCGCAGAAGGAAATCCTTAGTAAACGCGTTAAAACCGTCGTTTCTGCGCTGATGGTCGTCCTCGTTATCCTAGGCGGGCGCCTGGCTTGGGTACAGCTCGTGTGGGGCCCGGATCTTGCCGCAAAGGCGGTGGCACAGCGTTCCCGTGTCTACATCGACTCTGCCCGCCGCGGCGAGATTGTTGACCGCAACGGCCAGCGCCTTGCCTACACCATGAAGTCCCGCTCGCTGACCGTTTCCCCGACCCGCTTGCGCGAAGAGCTGCGGGAGCAGGAAGAGATTGAGGCAACTGGCGAGGATTCTTTCGAAAACATGGACGAGGCCTCCCGCAACAAGTTCCTAGATGACAAGGTCGAGTCCCGCCTGAAGGAGATGGCTGAGGGTATCCCAGACAAGATCAAGGACGCGGGCCTTAGCACTGGAGACGTCAATTCCAAGCACATCCTCGATAAGCTTCACGCTGATACGCAGTACGAGGTCTTGGTCCGCAACGTCGATCCTGACGTCGCCGTAAAGATCGCCGAGGAGTACCACGGCTTGGCTGCCGACGAGCAGCAGATCCGCCAGTACCCCAACGGCGCAATTGCCGAAAACGTCATCGGTAAGGTTTCCATGGACGGCCAAGGCCAGTTCGGTTTCGAGGCTTCCGGCGATTCCACACTGACAGGTATCGACGGCAGCTCCACCGAGGACGTTTCCACCAGTGGCCAAGCCATCCCGGGCACCCTGCGCGATCAGGTTCCAGCTACCGATGGCAAGAACGTCACCTTGACCCTCGACCTAGACCTGCAGACCTATGTCCAGCAAAAGCTCGAAAAGGCCCGCGTGAACTCCAAGGCGAAGAACGCCCAGGCAGTCGTTCTCGACGTCGCTACCGGCGAGGTTCTTGCCATGGCTAACACGGGCACCATCGACCCAAACAAGGACATTGAAAAACAGCTCAAAGAAGACAAGGCCTTCGACAACCGCAGCGTGTCCCACCCTTATGAGCCAGGTTCCGTTGCCAAGGTGATCACCGCCGCTGCCGCATTGCAGGAAGGCGTCACCACTCCGGACGAGGTCCACCAAGTCCCGGGCTCCATCGACATGTCCGGTGTGACCGTCAACGACGCGTGGCAGCACGGCGTCGAGCCGTACACCACCACGGGTATCTTCGGTAAGTCTTCCAACGTCGGCACCCTGATGCTCGCCCAGAAGCTGGGCCAGGAGCGCTACGCCAAGTATCTCGAGGCCTTCGGCCTTGGCGAGACCACCGGCATTGAACTGCCAAATGAATCCGCAGGCCTCGTACCGGCTCAGGAACAGTGGTCCGGCGGCACCTTCGCCAACCTGCCCATCGGCCAGGGCCAGTCCTGGACCACCCTGCAATTGGCCAGCGTCTACCAGGCGCTTGCCAACGGAGGCGAGCGCATCGAACCGCGCATTATTTCCTCCATCACCGGCCCAGACGGCGAAAAGGAAAAACTCGACGAGCCGCGCAAGACCCGCGTGGTCAGTGAGGAGACGGCGAAGACCACCGTCGATATGTTCCGCGCCGTGTTCCAGAAGGATCCAAATGGCGTCCAGAACGGCACCGCGGGTGGCAATAACATCGAGGGCTATCAGCTTTCCGGTAAGACGGGCACCGCCCAGAAGGTCGATGAGAAGACCGGCGCCTACTCCAACTCCGCGTACTGGATCACTTTCGCGGGCATCGCGCCTGCCGACGACCCTCGTTTCGTCGTCGCCATTATGCTCGACGAACCGCAGTCGGGCGTCAACGACAACGGTTCCGGCGGCCAGTCTGCTGCGCCGGTGTTCAAGGATATCGCCAGCTGGCTGCTCAACCGCGACAACATTCCACCGTCCAAGCCCGCGCCGGAGCTAACCCTGCGCGCTCAATAAAACTTCAACGAATACCACACCTTCGCACTACAAAAAGGGAGAAAGCAATGAGCGTAGACCTAGAAAGCCTCGCTACTATCGGCGGCGGGCGCGTTATCGGTGACGAGACCGTCACTGTTTCCTCCTGCAGTCTCGACTCCAAGGCGATTGCTGCGGGCGGCCTCTTTGCAGCGTTGCCCGGAACCCGCGTGCATGGCGCCCAGTTCGCCGGCGGCACCGAAGCAGCTGCGATCCTCACCGACGAAGCCGGCCTGCAGCACTTGCAGGAAGCGGGGGAGCGCCGCCCGATCATCGTGGTCGAAGACATCCGCGCCGTGCTGGGGCTCATCGCCGCAGAAATCTATGAGCACCCGACGAAGTCGCTGACCGTCATTGCGGTCACCGGCACCTCCGGCAAGACGACCACCAGCTACTTGCTTGAGGCGGGCTTGCTCCACGCTGGCTACAAGGTCGGTCTCATCGGCACCACCGGCACTCGTATCAACCGCACGCCGGTTCCCACCAAGTTGACCACCCCGGAGGCGCCGACGCTGCAGGAGCTGTTCGCACGCATGCTCGCGGAGGGGGTTACCCACGTGGTCATGGAGGTTTCCTCCCACGCTCTCGAGCTGGGCCGCGTGCGGGGCACACACTTCAAGGTTGGCGGTTTCAGCAACCTTAGCCAAGATCACCTCGACTTCCACCCGACGATGGAGGATTACTTCGAGGCCAAGGCCGCGCTTTTCGACGGCCCGCAATCGGCCGCCTCCGCCGTTATCTGCGTCGACGATGAGTGGGGCAAGCGGATGCTGGAGCGCGCCGCCGGTAAGCCGCGCACCGTGGTTGCCACCACCGCAGCAGAGCAGGCACAGCAACTGGCCGACGCCGTCGATGCAACTCTGGTCACCGCGACCCAGACCGGCACCGAGGTCACCGGCGAGCAGCATGTGGATATGAACTTCGCTGGTCAGCAGCATTCCTTCGAGCTGCCGATGCCAGGCAAGTTCAACATCGCCAACGCCGCACTTGCCACGGGCATGGCGGCCGCCGTTGGCGTTGACGTCGAGCAGTTCCTAGACGGCCTCGAGCGCGTGGCCGTTCCAGGACGCATGGAGCGCATCGACCGCGGCCAGGAATTCGTCGCGGTGGTTGACTATGCCCATAAGCCGGCCGCAGTCGCCGCCGTTCTCGATACCCTGCGTGGCCAGCTCGAGGGAACCGATGGGCGCCTCGCGGTGGTCGTCGGCGCCGGCGGCGACCGTGACTCCTCCAAGCGCCCACTGATGGGCGCTGCCGCCGCAGAGCGCGCAGACCTTGTTGTGGTCACCGACGATAACCCCCGCAGCGAGGACCCAGCCACCATCCGCGCGGCCGTCATTGAGGGCGCGCGCGAGGCATCCTCGACCACCGATATCCGCGAGGTCGGCTCCCGTGCCGCCGCCATCGACGAGGCAGTTGCTTGGGCCACGCCTGGCGACGCCGTCATCGTCGTAGGCAAGGGCCACGAGGTCGGCCAAATCATCGGCGATGAGACTGTTCACTTCGACGACCGCGAAGAGCTCGCACGCGCTCTCGACGAAAAGCTAGCCGGCAACGCGCCACAGGAAAATGCGCGGTACGGTGACACTGTGGAAAAGGAACAAGCATGATTGCATTGACCCTTCAAGAAATCGCTGACATCACTGGCGGTCGCCTCGATTGCGTGGAAGATCCTTCCGTGCAGGTGACTGGATTCGTCGAATTTGATTCCCGCAAAGTCACCCCGGGCGGGCTCTTTCTCGCACTGCCGGGTGCCCGTGTAGACGGCCACGATTTTGCAGAAAAAGCAGTCGCATCCGGGGCAGTTGCTGTGCTGGCGGCACGTCCTGTTGGCGTGTCGGCTATTGTCGTTGAGCCGAAGGGCAAGGTCGAAGGCGACGGCGCTAACGCTGACATTTATGCCAACGATGAAGACGGCTCAGCCGCCGCAGTCATCGAGGCTTTGTCCGCACTGGCGCGCGCGGTCACACAACGCCTAGCTACCGATTCCGCCCTCAACATCGTGGGCGTGACCGGCTCGGCCGGTAAGACCTCCACCAAGGATCTCATCGCCACTATCTTCCGCGCAGCGGGGGAGACCGTCGCGCCTCCGGGCTCTTTTAACAACGAGGTCGGCCTGCCCTATACTGCTCTGCGTTGCGACGAGCACACCGAATACTTGGTGGCTGAGATGTCCGCTCGCGGTATCGGCCACATTCGCCACCTCACTAACATCACCGCACCCAAGGTCGGTGTGGTCTTGAACGTCGGCTCCGCCCACTTGGGCGAGTTCGGCTCCCGCGAGAACATTGCCCAAGCCAAAGGCGAACTCGTCGAGGCCCTACCGAGCGCGAAAGACGGCGGCGTCGCAGTGCTCAACGCGGACGATCCTTTCGTCGCCGGCATGGCGCCGCGCACGGATGCGAAGGTGGTCTACTACTCGGCCGTGGATAAGCAAGGCTCCAATGCGCAGTACTACGCTACGCAGATCCAGCTTGACGACGTCGCTCGTGCCTCGTTCATGATGCATACCCCAGACGCGCAGCCGCTGCCGGTGAAACTGCAGGTCTTCGGCGCGCATCAGGTCTCCAACGCCTTGGCCGCCGCTGCAGCTGCCATCGAGCTGGGGCTAAGCGCCGAGCTGGTAGCCAACGCTCTGTCTGGCCACCGCATTGCGTCGGAGCACCGCATGGACGTGCGCAACCGTCGCGATGGTGTCACGCTCATCGATGACTCCTACAACGCAAACCCAGACTCCATGCGTGCAGCCATCGCCGCGCTGGCTTATACAGCGGCGGCGCGTCCCGACGCCCGTTCCATCGCCGTGCTCGGCGAGATGGGCGAGCTCGGCGAGGACGCACTCGACTCGCACCGCCAGTTGGGCAGTGAGCTGGCGAAGTACCACGTAGACCATCTGGTGGCCGTGGGCACTAGCGTCAACACGCGGGCGATGGCGGAAGCGGCACAAGCAAAGGGTATAAATACTAGTGTCTGTGCCGATGTTGATGAGGCCGCAAAAATTGTTGACGGCCTTTTGCGTACCGCGCCAGTAGGCGTGGACGATTGGCCAAATAGGGACGCCAAAGATGTCGTCCTCGTCAAAGCTTCGAATGCCCAACGCCTGTGGCTCGTTGCAGAAAAGCTCAACCAGAGCTAGCTCACGAATATTAGAAGGAACCCAAGCAAGTGACACAGATCATCATCGCTGGTGTGGTCAGCTTTCTCGTAGCGATTTTCATCACCCCGCTGCTCATCCGTTATTTCTCGGATGTTGGCAAGGGTCAGGAGATCCGTGAGGACGGCCCGAAGTCGCACCTGCGCAAGCGCGGCACCCCGACCATGGGCGGCCTGGCCATTCTGGCAGGTATCACGGTGGGCTACCTGACGGTGGGAATCTACGGGCAGGTGACCGGCCACGGTGGCTTTACCTTCTCCGGAATCTTGGTGTTGGGCTTGACTCTGGGCCTCGGCGGCTTGGGTTTTGCCGATGACTTCATCAAGCTTTTCAAGCAGCGCAACTTGGGCCTAAACAAGACCGCCAAGTTGGTGGGGCAGCTCGCCCTCGCATTGGCTTTTGGCCTGCTCTGCCTGCAGCGCCCGGATGACACTGGCCTGACACCTGGTACCACGAAGCTGTCCTTCGTTCGAGATATTGAGACTTTCGACTTCGCGGTTGGCCCGACCATCGTGGGAACCATCGTGTTCTTGATCTTCATGTACATCTTGATCGCGGCGTGGTCGAACGCCGTGAACCTTACCGATGGTCTGGATGGTCTCGCAGCCGGCACCACCGCGATTGTCATGGGTGCATATACCATCATGACCTTCTGGCAGTTCCGCAACTCTTGTGCCACCGAGTTCACAGCCGGCTGTTACCAGGTCCGCGACCCGCTGGATCTCGCGGTTCTCACCGCCGCTGGATTGGGCGGCTGCCTGGGCTTTCTGTGGTGGAACGCGGCACCGGCGAAGATCTTCATGGGCGATACCGGCTCCCTCGCGCTCGGCGGCCTCGTCGCAGGCATTTCCGTGACCAGCCGCACCGAGCTGCTGATGATCATCATCGGTGCGCTCTTTGTCATCGAGACCGTCTCCGTTGTTATCCAGATCGTGGTCTTCCGCACCAGCGGTAAGCGTTTTTTCCGTATGGCTCCAATCCACCACCACTTCGAAAACGGTGGCTGGGCAGAAACCGCAGTGGTTGTGCGCTTCTGGTTGATTGCCGCCATGGCGGCTATGGCCGGCGTTGCTATCTTCTACGGCGACTGGCTCGCTGATTCCGGTATCGGGCTGGTGGGCTAGTCATGTCCGCTGCCTTCGATTTTGCTGCCTCCAATTCCGAGGTCTCGCCCGCGGCTCTGCCTGATTCCTTGCGCGGGCGCATCTTGGTCGCCGGCGCGGGCGTGTCCGGCCGCGGCTGCGCGAGCGTACTGCTGCGCCTCGGCGCCGACGTCGTGGTGGCTGATGGCAACGCGGATTCCCGCGCACGCCTGGAGGCCGACCTTTCTGTCACCACAATCGACGCCGCCACCGCCAACCCCGCCGATTACTCCCTCGTTGTTACTTCTCCGGGCTGGGCACCGTCCTCGCCGCTTTTGCTCGCCGCAGCTGCGGCCGGGGTAGAGGTCATCGGGGATGTCGAGCTGGCCTACCGCCTCGATGCCGCTGGCGTCTTCGGCGCACCGCGCACCTGGCTTGCCGTCACGGGCACCAATGGCAAGACCACAACCACCGGCATGCTGGCCGCAATCATGGCCGCCGATGAGCAGCGCTCCGGAAAGCGCTCCCAAGCCGTCGGAAACATCGGCACCTCGCCATTCGACGCCCTAGCCGCCAGCCCACGCGTGGATGTCCTCGTCGCTGAGCTTTCCTCCTTCCAGCTGCATTGGTCCTCCCAGCTGCGCGCGGAGGTCGGAGTACTTCTCAACCTCGCCGACGACCACCTCGATTGGCACGGTTCCTTCCACGCCTATGCCGAGGCCAAGGCGAAGGTGCTATCCGGCGCCCATGCGGTTATCGGCCGCGACGACTCCCAGGTCCGCGAATACGCCGATGCTGCCGCAGAATGCGGCGCGCTTTCTTCAGACACCCACGCTTTTACCCACACCATTCCGAATGATGGGGAAGTAGGCGTCATCGACGGCCAGCTCGTTATTAACAACGTGGCAGGCGTTAGCGCCACCGTCATCAACGATGTCACCGCCCTTCAGCCCTCTGGTATGGCGGGTATTCTCGACGCCGCAGCCGCCGCCTGCGCCGCTGTGCTCGCCGGTGCCGAGCCGGCCTCAATCACCGAAGGCCTCGAAAGCTACACTGTCGCCGGTCACCGCGGCGAACTAGTGCACCGCCATAACGGCATCGCTTTCATCGACAACTCCAAAGCCACCAACCCCCACGCAGCCGAGGCCGCGATGCGCGGGTTGGACAATGTGGTGTGGGTCGCTGGCGGCCAGCTCAAAGGTGCCGACGTCAGCGATCTTCTCGACGCCCACGCGGAAAGGCTAAAAGCAGCGGTTGTAATGGGCGTCGACAAGCAAGTGCTCTACGATGCCCTCCAGCAGCGTGGAGTTGCCACCACCGTCATCGAATCCACCGATCCCCTAAGGGCAATGGAGGAGGCGGTTACCGTCGCAGTGCAACACGCCGAACCCGGCGATACCGTCCTTTTGGCGCCGGCTGGGGCATCGTTGGATATGTACCAAGGCATGGCGCAGCGCGGTGACTTCTTCGCCGCAGCCGCCCAGCGCATCGCACGTTAACCACGCAATTCAGGAGACTCCATGACCGCAACTAGGCCGCAACAACCAGCGTCGAAGACGCTCGGCCAACGCGTGGGCGAAATCCGTCAGCACTACCGCGCGCAACCGGGGCTGGACTACCAGCTGCTGCGGATTATCATCTTTTCGCTGATTGGCATTGGCGTGCTCATGGCATTCTCCGCATCCATGGCTACTTCCTTCACGGAAAACTCCAACGTGTGGACTGATGCCATCCGCCAGTGCCTGCTCGTGACAGGCGGCCTGATTTTGTTCTGGATTGCGCTGCGGGTTTCTCCTTATACGCTGCGTAAGTTCGTGCCGTGGCTGCTGCTTTTGTCCATCATCTTGCTTATCGCAGTGTTGATTCCTGGCGTGGGTACCGGTCGTGAGACGGTGGGCTCGCAGTCCTGGATTCCGCTGGGCCCTGTGGCTTTCCAGCCTTCTGAGTTCGCACGTGTCACCGTAGCGATGTACGGCGCTTCGGCGCTGGCGGGCAAGCCGCACCGTTCGCTGCGTCTTTCTGACCCATTCATGATGTACTCGCTCATCGCGTCTGTGATGTTCGTGCTCATCGTGTTGCAGGGCGATATCGGCATGGCGGCGTCGCTTGCCTTGGTGGTTATTTTCACCTTGCTTTTTGCGGGCGTGAACTGGCGCGTCGCCGCCACCATCATTGGCCTCGGTGCGTTGGGCTTAACCGCAGTTTTTCTGGGCGGCGGTTTCCGTACGCACCGTTTCCATACCTACTTTGATGCTTTCCGCGGCAACATCGAGGACACGCAGGGCACCGGTTTCCAGGCCTACCAAGGCTTCCTTTCGCTTGCCGACGGCGGGTTCTGGGGCGTTGGCCTCGGCCAATCCCGTGCGAAGTGGTTCTACCTGCCGGAGGCGAAGAATGACTTCGTCTTTGCCATCATTGGCGAGGAACTCGGACTGTGGGGCGGCTTGTTGGTTATCGGCTTGTTTGCCGCACTGGGTTATATCGGTCTGCGTACGGCAAAGAATGCGCAGGATTCTTTCCAGGCGCTGCTGGCCGCCACATTGACGGTCGGCGTTGTTATCCAGGCCTTCATTAACATCGGCTATGTGGTGGGGCTTCTTCCTGTGACGGGCATTCAGCTGCCTATGATTTCCGCCGGCGGCTCCGCAGCGCTTATCACCATCGGTTCGATGGGCGTGCTGTGTAACGTCGCGCGCCATGAGCCGCTGCAGATTTCTGCGATGCAGAACTTCGGCCGTCCGCTGTTCGACCGTCTGTTTTTCATCCCCGAGCCGCAGCTTTCCGACGCCGCCCCGAAGCGTAAGGGAGGCCGCCATGCCTCGCAGCCGCAGAAGAATCGGGGCGGGCGTCGGCCAGCGGAGCGCGAGGAACGCTTTGGCCGAACGGTGACGAGCCGTGGGCCTAGTGATTACCGCCTGCCGCGGCGCGGCGAGAAGCGGTAAGCCCGGGTGGCGCTGGTAGCCTGTAGGTCATGAATTCCACCCCCATTTCTGTCGTCCTTGCAGGTGGCGGCACCGCAGGCCATATCGAACCAGCGCTCGCAGTGGGTGAAGCGCTCCGGCAGCGTCACGGCGCGAAGATAACCGCGCTAGGCACCGAGAAGGGACTGGAGCGCGATATCGTTCCCGCCCGCGGGGTGGATCTGCGCATGGTGACTCCCGTTCCGGTTCCGCGCAAGGTGAACGCCGATCTGTTTAAGCTTCCTTTGAACGTTGCAAAGTCGGTAATGCAAACCCGCAAGGTTTTAAAAGACGTTGAGGCTGACGTGGTCTTTGGAACGGGCGGATACGTTTCCGCTTCGGCCTACCTTGCTGCAAAGACTCTAGGCATGCCTTTTTATGTGCTAGAAACCAACGCGCTTTCGGGCATCGCAAATAAGCTTGGCGTGCGTTTGGGCGGAATCGGCTTCAACGCGCACCCGAACTCCGGCATGCCGGGCGAGGTCGTGGGTATCCCAGTGCGCCCAGGAATGGGGCAAGACCCCGACGGTTCTGTGGCTGCGGAGGCCCGCAAGCGTTGGGGGTTGCGCGAGGATATGCCCACCATCGTCATTACCGGTGGCTCGCAGGGCGCAGCCAGCATCAATAAGGCAGTGGCGGGCGCGTTGCCGGAGCTGACCGAGAGGTACCAAGTTCTGCACGCCTATGGAAAGAAGAACGCGGCGCCGGCGTTTGCCTCGAATTACATCCCGCTGCCGTACATCGACGATATGGCCGGTGCCCTTGCCGTAGCTGACTTGATGATTTGCCGCTCCGGCGCGATGACGGTCGCTGAGGTAACCGCCGCTGGCGTTCCTGCCATTTATGTGCCGCTGCCAATCGGAAATGGGGAGCAGGCGCTGAACTCCCGCGAGCTAGTGGAAGCCGGCGCTGCCGTGCAGATCGCCGACGCCGAACTCAACCCCCAGCGCTTGGTCTCCGAGGTCCGCGGCATCATGGAAGACGGCGCACGCCTTAGCACAATGCAGAAGGCCACGGCGACGAGCTCTGCAGGCGACGTTGCCAACACCATCGCCGACCGAATCGCCACCACCATCGAGCAAGCGCGCGCTTAAAACCCTCGCGCAAGATCTTTGAAGCTGAAGGAATTTTAAAGAAGATGACTGACTCTTATGACCTCACTCGCGTCCACATGGTGGGCATCGGCGGTTCTGGCATGTCTGGCCTGGCGCGCATCCTCGCCTCGCGTGGTGGCGTCGTTACCGGCTCCGACGTTAAGGAGTCAACGCCGGTGGAAATCCTGCGCACGATGGGTGTAAAGATTGCGGTAGGCCACGCGGCAGAAAATCTCGAGCTGGCGGGAGAGAAGCCGACTGTCGTGGTCACTTCCTTCGCAGCCATCCCGCAGGATAACCCGGAGTTGGTAGGTGCGCGGGAGGCCGGCATTCCGGTGATTCGCCGCTCCGACCTTCTCGCCGAGCTGATGGAGGGCCACCAGCAGGTGCTCCTCGCTGGTACGCATGGCAAGACTTCCACCACCTCGATGACCGTCTCTGCGATGCAGCAGGCAGGTCTTGATCCTTCCTTTGCCATTGGTGGCCAGCTCAACCGCGCGGGCACCAACGCTCATGGCGGGACTGGCGATGCCTTCGTCGCCGAGGCCGATGAATCCGATGCTTCCTTGCTGCGCTATAGCCCTGAAGTCGCGGTGATTACCAACATCGAGCCGGACCACCTAGATTTCTTCCACAATGCTGAGGCCTATTATCAGGTCTTCGACGACTTCGCCGATCGCATCGTGCCGGGCGGACATCTCGTCGTGTGCTTGGAGGATGAGCATGCAGCGCAGGCCGGTAAACGCGCCCTTGACCGCGGAATCAACGTTCTTGGCTACGGCAGCGCTCAAGCAGCCGCGCAGTATCCGGAGATTCCCTTGGCCGCTGAGGTAGCAGAAGAGCAGGTTTCTGTCATTGGCATGCAAGTCCGTGCACGCGTCACGCTGCCCGGTGGAAAGGCGGAAGAGCTCTCCTATGAGCTGCAGATTCCGGGGCATCACATGGTGCTTAACTCTTTGGCCTCGCTTATCGCGGGCGGCTTGGCCGGCGGCGACCTGGACGATCTCGCGGTGGGCCTTAGTGATTTCACCGGTGTGCGCCGTCGCTTTGAGTACCGAGGCACCGAGCACGAGGTGCGCGTCTTCGACGACTATGCCCACCACCCAACCGAGGTCACCGCAGTCCTCGGTGCAGCCCGCCAAAAGGTAGAGGCAGAAGGCAAGGGGGCGCGCGTTATCGCATGCTTCCAGCCGCACCTGTACTCCCGCACGATGGAATTCGACAAGGAGTTCGCTGCAGCACTCGCGCTTGCCGACGCCGCCGTTGTCCTCGACATCTACGGCGCTCGGGAGCAACCGGTGGAGGGCATTACCTCCCGCATCATCACCGACAAAATGCCGGAAGAGATGAAGGTCATTTTCGAACCGGATTTCTCGGAGGCGGCTCAAGATGTTGTGTCCCTGGTGCGCCCTGGCGATGTCGTACTCACCATCGGCGCGGGTTCAGTCACGATGCTGGCCGCGGAGATCCTCGATGAGCTGAAGGCGCTTAATGACTAAGAAGACAATTGCGGTTTCTGTCACGGGGCTCGTAGCGGTCGTTGTGCTGGCGGCAGTTGCCGTGTGGATGTTCCCTGTGTTCAAGGTTTCTTCCTTCGAGGTACAAGGCATAAGCCATGTCGATGCAGCACAGGTGGAAGAAGCCAGTGGTGTCGCTAAAGGCGAGAACCTAGTGCGGGTAGATGCCCGTGCAGCGGCGTCGGGAGTCGCACGCTTGCCGTGGGTCAAGTCCGCAACCGTATCGC
This sequence comes from Corynebacterium sp. c25Ua_89, assembly GCF_047459735.1. Classification (NCBI taxonomy): domain Bacteria; kingdom Bacillati; phylum Actinomycetota; class Actinomycetes; order Mycobacteriales; family Corynebacteriaceae; genus Corynebacterium; species Corynebacterium sp. c25Ua_89. The sequence continues at coordinate 365,581 of NZ_JASBOD010000002.1, read as the reverse complement.
GCTCATTTCCGTCGACTTTGAGCGTGGAGGTTACAGAACACGAGGCGGTGGCTTTCCGTGATAAGAACAAGCTTATCGACGCCGAGGGTGAAGAATTCGCCGAGGACACCCCGCCGGAGGGCGCAGTGGAAATTACCGGCAGCGCCGAGCCCGACTCGGAGGAGATGAGTGATGCCGTGGAGGTAGTCGCCGCTTTGCCACAGCCGTTGCGCGCACAGGTGAAGTCTCTCGAGGTTAAAAGCGCTTATTCGATGACTTTCCGTTTGAAAGATGATCGCAGCGTCTTCTGGGGTGCCTCGGAGGATAACGCCAATAAGGCTTTGGCTTTCGAGACGGTTTTGAAGATGGAAGGCGGGCAGTGGAATATTTCAAACCCCGAATTGGTAACCACGAAATAGCCGTCTGAATTTAACGCCCTGCGCAGAGCCCATCTTGGTCATACAGGTGGGGTGCGTGGGGCGTTTGTGATTTGAAAACCTGCACGTCAGCAACCCTAAACTACAACTTGAGGGTACCGACACGCGGCAAAATGTACGTGAAAAACTACGGCACTTCCATAAAGATGGAAATAACCGCGCGTGAGATAAAGTCGCGTGCAATAAAAATCCTCGTTTACGCACCAACAGTGAAAGGTGAGCACCCCTCACATGATCTCAACTAGCAATAACCTCGCGGAAATCAAGGTCGTCGGTGTCGGCGGCGGCGGCGTTAACGCCGTGAACCGCATGATCGAAGAAGGTCTGAAGGGTGTTCAGTTCGTCGCGATTAACACCGACTCCCAGGCGCTGATTTTCTCGGATGCTGACACCAAGCTCGATATCGGCCGCGAAGCCACCCGCGGTCTCGGCGCGGGCGCTAACCCGGAGGTTGGCAAGACCTCCGCAGAAGACCACAAGACTGAGATTGAGGATGCCCTGGAAGGCTCGGACATGGTCTTCGTCACCGCCGGCGAGGGTGGCGGCACTGGTACCGGCGCCGCTCCGGTCGTTGCTTCCATCGCGAAAAAGATGGGGGCGCTGACCGTCGGCGTTGTTACCCGTCCATTCAAGTTCGAGGGCGCACGCCGTACCCGCCAGGCAATGTCTGGCATCGAGGAGCTGCGCGACGTCTGCGACACGCTCATCGTTATCCCGAACGACCGTCTGATGCAGCTGGGGGGCGAGGAGCTGTCCATCGTCGAGGCATTCCGCGCAGCCGATGAGGTCCTGCACAACGGTGTCCAGGGTATTACGAACCTGATCACCATCCCGGGCATGATTAACGTCGACTTTGCCGACGTCCGCTCCGTCATGGCCGATGCCGGCTCCGCTCTCATGGGCATCGGCTCTGCACGCGGTGATAACCGTGCGCTCAATGCCGCTGAGCAGGCAATCAACTCCCCGCTGCTCGAGTCCACCATGGAAGGCGCAAAGGGCGTTCTGCTCTCCATCGCCGGCGGCTCTGATCTTGGTCTGCATGAGGTTAACGCCGCTGCATCCATGGTCGAGGAGCGTGCTGACGAAGACGCCAACATCATCTTCGGTACCATCATCGATGACAACCTGGGCGACGAAGTCCGCGTCACCATCATCGCCACCGGCTTTGATGCACAGGCCAACATGACCACCGCAGCTCAGCCGGCACCGTCCCAGCCGCAGCAGCAGCGTCCGGGCTCCCTTTTCGATAACCGCCAGGAAGCTTCGGCACAGCAGTCGGTACAACAGGAGCCAATGCACCAACAGCAACCGGTACAGCAGCAACCGCTGCAGCAGGAGCCAGTACAGCAGCAGCCGGTACAGCAGCAGCCGCGCTACGAGGAACCTGCGCAGCCGCGTTACGAGGAGCAGCCGGCTGAGACCTACCGTCCACGCCATTCCTCCAACGGTCTGTTCACCAGCTCCGATCGTTTTGCTCGTGAAGATCGCCGTGACGACTACCGCCTGTCCCGCCCGGCAGATCGTCGTGACGACCGTCGCCACGATGACGGCGATGACGATCTCGACGTGCCGTCCTTCATGCGCTAAAGCAGCAAAATACTGCGCTAACCTGGAGTGCATGCCAGTAAACGAGGAAGCACCTAAACGCCCCGTTCGCATGGTCTTTACGACTCGTGCGGGCGGGGTTTCGTCATCGCCTTACGACTCTTTCAACCTAGGCGACCACGTCGGCGATGACCCGGCAAACGTCGCCCATAACCGCGCCCGTCTCGCCAGGGTTCTCGGGCTCGATGAGATTGTGTGGATGGAACAGCTCCACACCAACACCGTCACTCGCGTCGACCGTAGCCATGTTGGCACCCCAGTGGCGGCGACCGACGCAATCGTCACTACCGAAAAACGCTTAGGACTCGGGGTTCTGGTTGCTGATTGCACCCCCGTATTGCTCAGCGACATCTCCGCCGGCGTTATCGCCGCTGCCCATGCCGGTCGGCTCGGCGCCCGCAACGGGATCATTCGCAACACGGTTACTACGATGTGCGAACTGGGCGCGAGCCCCTCCAACATTCAAGTTCTTCTCGGCCCCGCCGCATCGGGACTGAACTATGAGGTGCCGGAGGCTATGGCAAACGACGTCGAGAAGCACTTGCCCGGGGCGAAGACCCGCACAAAGAAGGGCACCTGGGGCGTCGACGTTCGCAAGGGTCTTGTCCGTCAGCTGATGGGGATGGGAATTACCAACATTGAAGCTGACCCTCGCTGCACCATCGAAGACAGCGACTTCTTTTCTTACCGCCGCGAAGGCACTACCGGACGCCAAGCCGGTGTTATTTGGTTGGAGGCATAAATGACACGCAAGCAGCAATTACAGGAAAACCTCGAGCGCACCCGCGCTGATATCGCAGAAATCGCCAAGAATGCCGGCCGTCCTGCGCCCGAACTGCTGCCGGTGACCAAGTTTCACCCGGCTGCCGACGTCGCGCTACTCGCCGAGCTTGGTATCACCGACGTCGCCGAGAACCGCGAACAAGAAGCCCGTGCCAAGGCGGCGGAGTTGCCGCAGATGCGTTTCCATATGATTGGCCAGATTCAGACGAAGAAGGCCAATCACGTCGCGCGGTGGGCACAAAGTGTGCATTCGTTGGATACGGAAAAGCTTGCGCGTGCGTTGGACCGGGGCGTCGGCAATGCTTTGCAAGCGGGCGAGCGCGAAGGAAAACTGCCGGTGTTCATCCAGCTCTCCCACGACGGAGATAGTGCGCGCGGGGGAGTAGCCTATGCGGATGTCGATGAGCTTGTGGGCGTCGTGGAGGATCTCGACAACCTCGAACTGCGCGGTTTCATGGTCGTTCCGCCCCTAGATGCGGACCCGGTTGAAGTTTTTGCCCGAGTTCGCAAGCTCTGTGACGAGGTGGGCAGCCGCCTTGGACGGAAGCTTTTGATGTCGGCGGGAATGAGCGCGGATATGGCTGTGGCGATTGCCGCGGGAAGCGATATCGTGCGTGTCGGAACCGGCATCATGGGACCCCGCCCATTAGGTTAAGTGGCAACGCAAAAGCGCATTTCACGGGTGCAATTCACTGCTTTCACATGAGTAACATTCGCACCAAAAACATGCTCAACAATTAGGGTCAGAGGGAGACCAGAAATGTCATTGATTGATAGGACGAAAGAGTTCTTCGGACTGGGTCCGGTGGACATCGAAGCGGACGATGCATACTACGCAGACGAGCGCACTTATGAGTCCAACGGCTCTGCTGCTTACGCCCCGCGCTCTTTCGAGCCGGCAGCACAGGAGGAGTTCGTTCCGACCATCGTTGCGCTTTCCCTCGTTTCCTTCAACGATGCGGCCAAGGTTGGCGCACCGTTCCGTGATGGCGACGCCGTTGTCTTTGAGCTGACCGATGCGGACAAGGCGTCGGCAAAGCGTTTCATTGACTTTGCTGCTGGCCTGTGCTTCGGTCTCGAGGGTCGCATGCTCAACCTGACCAAGGGTATGGACACCGACCGTCGCGTTTTCGCCATCGTGCCGAAGGATGCAGGCATCTCCACTCTGGAGCTTGAGCGCGCAGCGCACCTGCGTTAAACAGAAGCTTTTAAAGTAACGCCGTCTTATCTTTCCTCTAAGTGTTGGTGGGGGAAGGGGAGGGCGGCGTTCGCCATTAGCGAGCCGAGTGCCGAACACGGGGGTAGTTCATATAGGCTCGAGCGGGTGAGCATTATCGGATATAGTTTGTTGCTGTTTCTACGTATCTTCTCGTGGATTTTGGCCCTGCGAATCATCATCGAGATGATTCAGTCTTTCTCGCGCCAATTTAACCCACCGCGGTGGTTCATGGTGGTGGCAGAGCCGCTGTTTGTAGTTACTGACCCGCCAGTAAAGGCACTCCGCCGCGTGGTCCCGCCGCTGCGTCTGGGTGGAGTGGCACTGGACATGTCCATCCTTGTTTTGTTCCTGATTTTGATGGTCCTGCAGATGGTTGTTGTTGCAGTGTTCTTGTAGTGCGGGTGTATTAAAACCTCCCGTTAACGTTGAGACTGCGTGCAACGTTAGATAATGTGGGCTTTTGGATATAATCTTCACTGATATTCCGTAAAATTAAACGCACAAGTTCTTTGTTAGCGAATCCTGAGTAGACACCTGAGTTCAGAATTTAGGTACTCTCGGGATACGTTTACATCTCCCAAAAACTCCGGACCCACCGGAGTTGCACCGACTCGAAGGGGAAGAGAAGTCAATGCCACTGTCACCAGCTGATGTTCACAACGTCGCTTTTAGCAAGCCGCCAATTGGCAAGCGTGGCTACAACGAGGATGAGGTCGACCAGTTCCTGGACCTCGTCGAGGACACCCTTGCCCAGCTGCAGGACGAGAATGATGACCTGCAGTCTCAGGTAGAGCAGCTGCAGTCCAAGGGCGGCGCTGGTGCTGCAGCGGGTGCCGTTGCAGGGTCCGCAGCTACTAAGGGTGCAGACGAAGCTACCCTCCGTAAGGAGATCGAGTCCAAGCTGCGCGCTGAGTACGAGACCAAGCTTGCTGATTCCAAGAATGAAGTTGCCAAGGCTAAGGAAGAAGCAAAGCGCGCGCAGGAACAGGCAAAGAATGCTGAGTCCGCTAAGGCTCCGGCTGCTGCTTTCTCGAACAGCGATGCTGAGCTGAAGGCTGCACGCGAGGACGCCGCAAAGGCAAAGCGCGAGCTCGAGGTAGCTCGTGCAGAGGCTACTCAGGCCAAGAAGGACCTCGAGACTTCCAAGAAGGAGAACGAGGACCTGAAGAAGAACGCTGGCTCTGCAAAGACCGCAGCGGCTTCTGGTCTGGCTGGTGCAGGTGTTGGCGCTGCCGCAACCAAGGCTGCCGACGGCCTGGCTACCCCAGAGACCCACATGCAGGCAGCTCGCGTTCTGGGCTTGGCGCAGGAGATGGCAGACCGCCTGACCTCCGAGGCAAAGGCAGAGTCCGAGTCCATGCTCTCCGAGGCACGCACTGCCGCCGAGAAGCAGCTGACCGATGCTGATTCCCGCTCCAAGGCACAGCTCGTAGACGCTCAGCAGAAGTTCGACGCACAGCTCGCAGACGCTGATACTCGCTCCAAGAAGCTGGTTTCCGAGGCTGAGGCTAAGGCAAAGCAGACCGAGTCCGAGGCTAACTCCCGCGCTGAGGCACAGATTCGCCAGGCAGAGGAGAAGGCTGCTGCCCTGCAGGCTGACGCTGAGAAGAAGCACACCGAGGTCATGAACACCGTCAAGCAGCAGCAGACGGCTCTTGAGGCTCGTATCGCTGAGCTGCGCACCTTCGAGCGCGAGTACCGCACCCGTCTGAAGACCCTGCTGGAGTCCCAGCTGGAGGAGCTTGAGACTCGCGGCACCGCTGCTCCTAACGGCGAGGCTGGCAAGTAAAAGCTATTTATAAAGCGCCCTTCCGAGTATCCGGGAGGGCGCTTTTCTGGAGGTTTAAATGCTTGTTGCAGCACTCGTCTTGGCGTTCGTGGCTTTCCTAGCTCTCGTCAACTTCATTCTGACTGCAGCTGATTGGTCGCTGTATCTTCTCTTCGCTTCTGCCGGCCTAGGCATGGTGCTGTTCGTGATAGACGGTCTACGCAAGCGCAAACCTGATTTTGCGCAGGACGAGGAGGCAGGGGAGCACCCTGCCTCCTAGATTGTGGCGCATGGCCCTGACATTGCATTGCACATAGTCGTGGTTGTTGCCTTTTTGCTAGCCGCGCTGCCAGCGCACCTTTCCATCGACCCTGGCTAACCTACCGCGTAACGGCGGGGCGTTAGGGTCGTCTTCGTTCACGCCGTTGTGGTAGTGACATAAAGTCGCAAGATTTGCCATGTTCGTTGGACCTCCCTGCGACCAGGCGTTTAAGTGATGCACCTGACTAGTATCTGCCGGGTGATTACAACCTGGCCAAGCACAGGTGGGATTTTCTGCTCCCGCCATCAGCCTTTGCTTGCTGTTGGCAAAGCGCTTCGTTCGATAGAGATTCACCGGCCCCTCATGTGGATGCACGAGTGTGGCGAAATCAAGGCACGAGTCCAGTGCTCTTCTCACGAACTCCGCGCCGGACATGACGGCGCCGTTTGTCATTTGCAGGCTTATCTCCTCGCCGTCGCCCTGCAAGATCTTTGCCAGCGCGGGCAGTTGTACGATGACGTTGGTATGTACCCGCGGCCTTTCTCCGGTTGCGCTAGACACTCTTGTTGAGTCCTTAGCAGCGCGGAAGAAGAGGTTTTCCAAAGACTCCAGGGGAGAAGCAGGGTCGATAGCCGCATGCATATCCGCGATTAAAGTCGATGGGCCGGTGATCGCCAAAGTCCATGGCTTATCCTTGCGGCGATACAGCTTTACTCCTTGCTCTGGCTCGCGCTCGCTATTGAGCGCTTTTAGTTTTTTCTTCGCTAGCTGCTCCATCGCGAGGGTATCGGCCTTGGTATTGCACAGTTCCTCGCGCATCTGCCACGCCGCACGTTGGGTCTTCGTGCGCATTGCGTAGCGTTCGATAACTTCGATTGTGGGCAGGGAATGGCCAAGCCTTTGCGCTGCAGCCACGGAATCGCGTTGCCGGCGGGTGAAAGCGGTGCGGCCAAAGTAGACGTCGTAAAGCGCGAGCAATTGCTGTGCCGTTTTATCCGGCGCGCCAGCCGATATCAAAGCCTTTTCAGACAGTCCTGCGCACCCAGCCACGATGTCCATGCCTGGGCGTATTGCCGCTAAGAATGCCTGAAGTGAAGTCATAAACCCACCCTAAAAAGCCCTATCGACAAGGCACAAGGGGAATTTTTCAACCTGTGGATAACTTTGTCTCAACCGACTCATTGATATCCATTTGCACCACTCGGGAACCTCAGTCTGTGAAAAGTTGACGCCGTGGGTATAATTTCCTCACGTATGCAATGATCCGGCCATCACCGGGGAGCATCTCGGAAGAACCTAAGCCACAGAGCTTAAAAGTAGAACCGAGCGGGTGGGACCGAAATCTCCTTCACCGAAACGAAGCGGGCGCATTTTCGCGCCAAGCAGGGTGGTACCGCGAGCCGCAAGGCGCGTCCCTGCACCAGCACTCGAGTGAAGGAAGATTAATGAGCGAAAACGTAGGCGGTGTCTACCCCAAGGTAGACATGACCGGTGGTTCCACCCGTTTCCCCGACATGGAGGAAATCGTCCAGAAGTTCTGGAAGGAAGACGATACCTTCAAAGCCAGCTTGGACCAGACCAAGGATTGTCCTGAGTACATCTTCTATGATGGCCCTCCCTTTGCGAACGGCCTGCCACACTACGGTCACCTCCTGACCGGCTACGTTAAGGACATCGTCCCTCGTTACCGCACGATGGCGGGCAATTATGTGCCACGTATCTTCGGTTGGGATACCCACGGCTTGCCGGCTGAGTTGGAGGCGGAAAAGCAGCTGGGCATCACGGACAAGGCTCAGATTCAGGACATGGGTCTAGCCAAGTTCAATGAGTACTGCGAGAAGTCCGTTATGCAGTATGCAGATGAGTGGGAAGACTACGTCAACCGCCAGGCACGCTGGGTTGATTTCGAGAACGGCTACAAGACGCTCGACATCAACTACATGGAATCTGTCATGTGGGCTTTCAAGGAGCTCTACGATAAGGGCCTTATCTACCAGGGCTTCCGCGTGCTGCCTTATTCCTGGGCGGAGCATACTTCGCTGTCTAACCAGGAAACTCGCCTGGATGATTCTTATAAGATGCGCCAAGACCCGACGCTGACGGTGACTTTCCCGGTTACTGGTGCGAAGGCTGATTCGGCGGCTGCGGAGACGCTTTCCGTACATCCTGCGCTTGCCGACGCCTCCTTCCTCGCCTGGACCACGACACCTTGGACTTTGCCGTCGAATGCTGCTTTGGCGGTCCACCCTGAGGTTAACTATGTGCTGTTCAAAGCCACGGATGGCGACTTCGCAGGCCACACGTTCATCATGGCCGAGGCTTTGACGGCGACGTTGGCCAAGGAACTCGGCGAGGTAGAAGTCCTCGAAACTTTCCAGGGCAATCAGTTGGAGGGCTTTACCTACGAGCCGATCTTCGGATTCTTCCCAGAGCTGGAGAACGCCTACCAGGTCATCCTTGCAGATTACGTCACCACTGAAGACGGCACCGGCGTGGTTCACCAGGCTCCAGCCTTTGGTGAGGACGATATGTTGACCTGCCAGAAGTACGGCATCGAACTTGCCATCCCAGTGGATGAGGACGGCGAGTTTACCTCGCAGGTTCCGCCGTATGAGGGCCAGTTGGTCTTCGATGCGAACAAGGACATCATCAAGGATCTTAAAGCTGCTGGCCGCGTGGTTCGCCACGTGACGATTGAGCACTCCTACCCGCACTCTTGGCGTTCGGGCGAGCCTCTTATTTACAAGGCAATGCCGGCGTGGTTTGTGAAGGTGACCGAGTTCCGTGACCGCATGGTGGAGCTAAACCACAACGAAATCGAGTGGTTGCCGGAGCATATCCGCGATGGCCAGTTCGGTAAGTGGCTGGAAGGCGCACGAGACTGGAACATTTCTCGTACTCGCTACTGGGGTGCACCGATTCCGGCGTGGGTTTCCGATAGCCCGGAGTACCCGCGCGTTGATGTCTACGGTTCTTTGGATGAGCTGGAGGCAGACTTCGGCGTGCGTCCTACCTCCTTGCACCGCCCATACATCGATGAGCTGACCCGCCCGAACCCGGATGACCCGACGGGCAAGTCCATGATGGTTCGTGTGCCGGACGTGCTGGATTGCTGGTTCGAGTCTGGTTCGATGCCGTTTGCGCAAAAGCACTACCCGTTTGAGAACAAAGAGTGGTTCGAGACGCATTCGCCGTCTGACTTCATCGTGGAGTACTCGGGCCAGACGCGTGGTTGGTTCTACGTGATGCACGTACTGTCTACGGCGCTGTTTGACCGTCCGGCGTATAAGAAGGTCGTCGCTCACGGCATCGTCTTGGGCAATGATGGTCTGAAGATGTCGAAGTCTAAGGGCAACTACCCGAACGTCAACGAGGTCTTTGACCGCGATGGCTCGGATGCGATGCGCTGGTTCTTGATGTCCAGCCCGATTCTGCGCGGCGGCAATCTGATCGTCACGGAGCAGGGCATCCGCGAGGGCGTGCGCCAGGCCATCTTGCCGATCTGGAATGCGTATACCTTCCTGCAGCTCTACGCGAGCCGCGAGGCGAAGTTTGATGTCACTTCGGGCAATGTTCTTGACCGCTACATCCTGGCTAAGACCCATGACTTGGTGGAGCATACCGATGCGGCGTTGGCGAATACTGACATCGCTGCGGCGACGGAGGAGGTGCGTCACTTCGCGGACGTGCTGACCAACTGGTACGTGCGTCGCTCGCGTGACCGCTTCTGGTCGGGAGAGGAAGAGCACGCAGAGGCCTTTAACACCCTCTACACCGTGCTGGAGACTGTCACCCGCGTGGTGGCTCCGCTGCTGCCACACGTGGCTGAGGTCATCTACCGCGGCCTGACCGGCGAGCGCTCCGTGCACTTGGCTAGCTACCCGAAGGCTGAGGATTACCCGGCTGATGCGGAGCTGGTTTCCGCGATGGATGCAGTGCGCGCGGTAGCTTCCGCAGCCTCGAGCGTGCGTAAGTCCAACAAGCTACGTAACCGCCTGCCGCTGCCGAAGCTGACCGTGGCCATGGCTGATTCCGCGCAGCTCGCTGACTTTGCGGACATCATCCGCGATGAGGTCAACGTGAAGGATGTCATTCTGACCGACGACGTCGATTCCGTGGGCACCTTCGAGGTTGTCTGTAATGCAAAGGTCGCGGGTCCGCGCTTGGGCAAGGACGTCCAGCGCGCAATCAAGAACCTGAAGGCGGGTAATTACGAGCGCCGTGGTGACGAGGTTGTCGTTGACGGCGATATCGTTCTGGGCGCTGATGAGTACACCGAGCGTCTGCAGGCTGCGAACCCGGCATCGACGGCGCGTATCGACGGCGTCGATGGCCTCGTGGTCTTGGACACCGAGGTGACCGAGGAGCTCGAGGCAGAAGGCTGGGCCGCCGACGTCATCCGCGGCCTGCAGGATGCCCGTAAAGCCGAGGACTTTGAAGTCTACGACCGCATCAGCGTTGTCCTGTCCGTTCCGGCCGAGAAGGAAGAATGGGCACAGCGTCACGCGGAGCACATTGCGGCCGAGGTTCTGGCCACCGAGTTCAATGTGGTTACCGAGCCTCTTGAAGGCCACAAGGTGGTCAAGGACGTCACCGCGACCGTCGCGCGCACGAACGTATAGACACCTGGATGTCAGAGCGTAAGTGAATAATGCCCGGAAGGAGATCGTGTCTCCTTCCGGGCACGTTTCTTTTGGCCAGTTAACCGGGTATTTTTCTATGTAGATTTGCAGGTATGCGAATCGAACACATGGCCATGTACGTACAGGGCTAAAGACCTATTTTCTGAGTTTCGAAGACGGTTCCCGTCTAGAAATCATGGCGCGACTAGGCCATGAAAAGCGGCTAGCTTCGGCCGGGTGGAATCATTTGGCATTGTCTGTGGGCAGCCGCAAGGAGGTAGATCGTCTCGCGGCGCAGCTTGCAGCGGATCGATACTATGAATTCGCCTTTCTTGATGCGGAGGTGACTATTTAGGCCACAGTGCGCAAAGTCAGCGCTGTGCGCCGGGCAGGTGCGCGCGCCAGGCAATAGTGACGTTGATTAGACACAAAATGGCCAAAATGCTGCCGATGATGAAAAGCTTCGTAAATCCGATGTAGGCCGATAGTGCGCTAAACGCCATAGGGATGAAGAAGCCGGTATAGGAGATGGAGTAGTACACGGCGGTGAGGCCTGCCAGCTCCTCTTCACCGGCGATCCGCTGGACCTCGGAGAGTCCGGCGACAAGGGCGAGGCCGTAGCCAGCGCCCATCGTGGCGGCAGCGGCGATGCCCAAAGGCAGCGACAACGTCTGCGCTGCGAAGGCCGCGATGAAAGCCCCGAGCGTAATAACCGCCATGGCGATCGCGGATGCTCGGGCGGACTTATGGGTATCGATGAGGCGTCCGAGCATTTGCACGCCAACGCCGCAGCCCAAAGTAATGACGGTCATGAGGCCGGAGAACGCAATGGGCGTTTGCCCCGCAGATGTGGCGAGCAACTGCGGGAGCAAGGCATAGGCGGCACCGGCACATCCGAATACCCACGGGGCAACGGGAACGACCACGCGCAGGAAGCGCTTGTGAGCGGCGGCCGGGATATGCAGCATTTCGAGCATCTCGCGAACCTTCAGCTCCAAGATGGTGGTCTTTACCGTACCGTGGCGTGGCTCACGAGTTTCCGGAGTATGCGTCAGCCAAACCGCAGTCGCGAGAGTCAGCAGAATGTGCAGGATATAAGCTAAGTGCGTGGGCCAAGGGCCCCATTGCGCCAGTACCGAGGCAATTCCGGCGCCCACCAAGAATCCGACGGTAAGGCACAGCGAAGCTTTTCTTGCACCGGCCGCGGGGTCCCCTCCAGCCCGGGAAACAAGCTCGGTAATCCACGTGGAACCCACCGCCATAACAAGGCCCAGCGCCATGCCACACAGCACGCGACCTAGCGCGATGATAAGCGGTTCATGCGGAGCGATGGACAGCAGGAAAGACCCCAGCAGCGATAAAGGCGCGGCCGGCAGGAGAGTGGGCTTGCGGCCGATGAGGTCAGATAGCGGGCCTCCCACAAGCAACGCGGGGATGATTCCCAAGACATAAGCCGCGAGCAAACCGTTGACGGTCACCTGCGAAAAGTGCGAAGTCTCGCGGTACATCACCAACAATGGGGTGAACTCGTTGCCGCCCCACGCGACCGCCACCATTGAACCGGCGACGGGAAACCACGAATGAGGTTTAAACGAAGGCAACACCTCCGGCGCTGGCGATGCGCTAGGCACGGACTCAGTCGCGGGCACATGGGAAAGCGACGATGCGGATGTTGAGGTTTGAGCGGTCACAGTTGATTCCTAGAAGTAGTCAGGTGGTCTTCGAGTTCGGTGCGGTAGGTGGAGTAGTTGCCGTGGCGGAGGGCGTCGGCAAGCAGGCGGTGTTGGGCGACGAAGCCACGCGCTCGCTCCACATTGCGGCCAATTGCCGTGGCTGTGAAGCGCTGCTGACGCTCGCGCAGCGTGTGACCGAGATGGGCAAGCAGGCTATTGCCGCCGTTGTCCATGATGGTCTGGTGGAAACGCGCATCGAGGTGGGTGTATGTGCGCATGTCACCGGCGTTGAGCGCGGCGTCTTGTTCCGCGATGGTCGCATCGAGGCAATCAGCAATGACGGCGCGTTCCGCGGCGGGGAGGGCGCAGATATGGCGGGCGGAGTGGGCGTCGACAAGCAGGCGCGCCTCGTAGACCTCGCGAATCTCGCGCGGGCTGATCGGGACCACCAGCGCGCCGCGTTTGGGATAGAGCTTCAAAAAACCCTCAACTTCCAAGCGGAGGAAGGCCTCGCGCATGGGAGTTCTGCTCATCCCGAGCTCTGAGGCGATGACTGCCTCGGAGAGCATCTCGGATTCGGCAATGTCACCTTCGATGATTGCACGCTTGACCCATTCATAGGCGCGCTCGGCGGCTGGTGTGCTTGCATTCGGCATGCATTCATCTTGCATACAAGCCGCGGGCGTTGTCCAAAAAATCGTGCTATTAGTGAGGCGGTGATCACCTTCGTGCTTTATGAGATCTGCGAGACTTTTCGCGTGTTTTCCATGCTAGAAAGCTGGGCAGTGCATGACATTTAGGACGCATGTTCTAAAATAGGGCGCATGCAACGCTGGGTTTTACACATCGACATGGACGCTTTCTTCGCGTCCGTCGAGCAGCTGACCCGGCCCACTTTGCTTGGGCGCCCGGTGTTGGTCGCGGGCGTCGGCGGGCGCGGCGTCGTGGCGGGCGCATCCTATGAGGCCCGCGCGTTCGGCGCCCACTCAGCTATGCCCACTTTCCGCGCCCAGCAGCTGGTTGGTCTGCGCGGAGTGGTGGTGCAGCCGCGGCACGTGGTGTACTCGGCGGCGTCGAAAAGAGTGTTTAAGATTCTCGCGGAACACGTGGGAGTCATTGAGCAGCTTTCCATCGATGAGGCCTTTATGGAGCCTGAAGCTTTGATCGGCGCGAGCCCGGAAGAAGTAAAAGAATGGGCAGATAACCTGCGGGAGCTGATTCGTGCGGAGACTGGCTTGCCGAGTTCGATTGGGGCGGGTTCGGGTAAGCAATTTGCCAAGATTGGTTCTGGGGAGGCCAAACCGGACGGCACGTTTGTGATTCCAGCAGAAAAACAGTTGGAGATTCTCCACCCCATGCCGGTGGGCAAGCTCTGGGGCGTGGGGCCGGTGACACGGACGAAGCTCGCGGCTATCGGTGTGGAGACCATCGGGCAGCTGGCGGCGATGTCGCAAAAAGAAGTGGAGATTTCTTTAGGCGCGACGATTGGTGTGGATTTGTGGAAGCTCGCTCAAGGCATCGACGACAGGGCGGTGGCCCCGCGCGCAGTGGCCAAGCAGATTTCCACGGAGCATACCTACCCTAAGGATTTGCTCACGGTAGCGGAGGTAGACGCTGCGATTGTGAGGGCGGCGGAAGGCGCGCATCGGCGCTTGCTTCGCGACGGCCGCGGTGCCCGCACCGTCTCCGTCAAACTGCGGATGGCAGATTTCCACATCGAATCGCGCTCGGCCACGCTTCCTTATGCCACGGATGATGCGGAAACCTTAAAAGCAACGGCATTCAAGCTCGCGCGCTATCCCGATGAGCTTGGCCCGATTCGTTTGGTGGGTGTGAGCTATTCGGGCTTGGAGGCCGCGCGCCAAGACGTACTCTTTCCTGAGTTGGACCGCGTGGTGGTGCGCCCGCCAAGTAAAGCGGACGATGACTACGAGGCCGGAGTTTCGGACAACGCACTTGATGAGGGGCGCGTGGAAGTAAGCATTGAGGACGAACCCGATAGCACGTGGCGGGCAACGCAAGACGTTTATCATCCCGATTATGGCCACGGCTGGATTCAGGGCGCCGGTCACGGTGTGGTCAGCGTGCGGTTTGAAACGCGTGCGACAGGCCCCGGACGCACCAAATCCTTTAGTGCTGATGATCCGGATCTAATGCCCGGGGACCCACTTGATTCTTTGGCATGGCCGGAGTGGTTTGCGCAGGACGCTGATCTGGACTCTGAACCAGGCTCTGTGTAAAGCTAGCGCGAGTATTGTTTCGGCGCCGCTTTCGCAGCGAAGACTTCGGAGACGGGGGCGCCGGTGGCGAGGGCAGCGGCGAGAAGGATTCGCGCTTGACCGGGGCGGAAAGCGCCAGCACTAACCGCGCCTTTATCGGCAAGCGTTGCACCGCCACCGGAGCCGCCGTAGGCGAGGGAAGTAGTGCCGTAGGGCACGCGGGTGCTGATGGCAACGGGAAGGCCTGCTTCGAGTGCGCGCGCTACGCCTTCGCCCATATCTTCGCCCATGTTTCCGGAACCGAGTGCCTCGATGACGAGGCCCGAAAAGTGGGGAATGGCGGCGTCGACAAGCGTGGCGTCAGCGCCGGGGTACGCGGCAAGGATGGCAACTGGGTGTGGTGCGAGTGGGGCAAGCGGTAGGGGAAAGAGCTCGGATTCGCCAACGGGCATCGATTCAAAGCCGTTGAGATGAAAGGTGTGGTTCTTGCGTGCCCCGCGCGCCGGGATGGTCATGCCTCCGAACTGGATATAAACGCCGGGGGTTCCTTGCTCGATGAGGTGCAGGCTGTCGTGGAGGTTGCGCGGACCGTCGCCTCCGGGATGATCGAAAGACCGCTGCGCGCCTGTGAGAACAACGGGCTTTGCGCCCGGATCAAAAATGGAAAGCGCCATGGCGGTTTCTTCCATGGAATCCGTGCCATGGGTGATGAGGATGCCTTCGATGTCGGTGCGGGTGAGTTGCGCGTGGACGGTGCCGAGCAGCTCATCGAGATCCGCCAAGGTGATGGAGCTGGAGTCGAGTTGGCGGAATTCGATGACCTCAATGTCTGCCGAAAGGCTACGGGCCAGTTCCTGGCCGGTGACTGTTGGAATGAGCGAGCCGTCCGCGGCCGCGGTGCAGGCGATGGTGCCGCCGGTGGCGATAAGCGCGATAGTCATGGACTCCACCCTAGCGATTAGCGGCGGGGTATTAGTAGCGAAAAAGATGGTGTTGGTGGGCGCGGGGCGCACGGAAATGGAAGTGGCGTGGGTAATGTGGTGTGAAGAAAAGCGACAATTTTTGCGCGCTAAGATGCGAAGTCGCGCCACCCAACGTGAGGAGAAAAAGTGAAGTTCACCAAGCTCGGGGCCGCTCTCATGGCCGTTAGTGCTGCTACCGCTTTGGCTGCCTGCTCTTCTTCCGACGAAGCTGACAAGGCAAAACCATCATCTGCTGAGAAGTCCTCGAGTGCGGAGGAGACCTCGATTGCCTCCACCAAGATTCCCGATGCCGCTGCTCTTAACGCCATCCTGACCAAGGCCACCGACCCGAACGTGCCGGTCGAGGAAAAGACCAAGACCGTGCAGGGCTCCGAGGAAGCGCCAGAGCTTTTTGACGTCATGGCGGCCTCCCAGGCAGAGTCCGGCGCAGTTTTTGAGGTCGTCGACCCAGTGCTGCCGGGCTACAGCCCAGAATCCGCGCTGGCTACCGTTAACTTCTCTACCCCGGACGGCCAGGGCCAGACCGCAGACCAGGTTGAGTTTGTCTTCGAAAACGGCGACTGGAAGCTGTCGAAGAACTGGGCCTGCATCCTGGTTTCCAACATCGTGCCGCCAGAGCAAGTTCCGCCGATGTGCGCGGATACCGCAGGCGGCGCTGCAGGTGCGTCGGCAGAAAGCGCTCCGGCCGAGCAGCCAGCAGAGGGCGCTCCGGCAGAACAACCCGCCGAGCAACCGGCAGAAGGTGCGCCAGCCGAGCAGCCGGCGCAGTAACAAGCGCTAGAAAATAAGCGCTAAAACTCGAAGCCGGGAATTACTTAGCTGGGGCGAATTTCAGGTCTGTGGTGGTGGACTGCACCACGCGCAGGTCGGAGGAGTCGGCGCCATAGGTGATTTTGGTGTCGATGGCCACCTCGCCTTCGGTTGGCAGTGGCTGCGACAGGTCCACGGTCAGCTGGCCAGAGGAATCGGTTGTGGAGTCCATGACCTTGAGCTCTTTATCAGCCAGCTCCGTGCCCGCGGCTTGCCCCTCGAAAGACAGTGCGCCCAGGGATGGGCGCTGCTTTACAGAAACACTGAGCTTGACGACGTCGCCGTCCTGCTCATCCAGCGTATAAGTTGCCGTTTGCAGCAAAGTGGACTCGCCGGCCACGCGGGATTCCACTGACCACTTTGCACCCTTGCCGATTTCCTCGTCTGGGAAGACTACAGGCAGGGAAGTCAGCTTCATGATGGCCTGTTCAGTAATGCCACGGGCCTCGTCGGTGCCGTCTTGCGGCGCGGCCAAGCGCAGCGAAGACATCTGGCCCGAGTCCTCGGCACGCCAGCCAAACTGGAATCCCTCGCCGGAGGAAGCGTCAGCATCCCCGGAGTATTCAGGCGTGCCGCTGGTGGCAAAAACGTTGCGGGTAGCAGGCAGCTGACCTTCGACGTTCTCGGTAGCCTCATCGACGCTGGCCTCAAGCGGCAGCGTCGTGGTGGCCGCCTTAATCTTGGAGGCATTGAAGTCCTTGGCAGCTGTTGACTTCATCAGGTCTTGGCTAAAGCCCTCGGTTACGGAATAGGTGACTTTCTGCTCGGCATCGACGTCGTGGTAGGAAAGCACCCGCTTTTCTCCGCTGCCTGCGGATTCGACGGTGATGCGCGGGGCGTCGATTGGCAGGCCCACCGGCTGCTCAACGGTTGGCGCAGGCTTTTCATAGGAGCAGGCGCTAAGCGGTGAGGCGGCAAGCGCGAGGACAGAAACGGTGGCTAAAGCTTTAACACGGAACACAGCATTCCAAATTACCGGAAGCGGGTGTTTAGAATGACTTGGGTGAGTCAAAAAAGAAGGAGTTTCGTTGGGCTGATGGCCGCGGTAGTGATCGCGGTGGCCGTCATCGACCAAGCAGTAAAGCAAATAATGCTGTCCATCCTCACTGAGGGGGAGCCGATGAATGTTATCGGCGGATGGTTCCGTTTCTACCTTCTGTTTAACCCCGGCGCGGCCTTTTCTATGGGCGGCGAGGGCAGTACTTGGCTGTTTACCACCATTCAGCTGGCATTCGTCGTGGGCGTGGCTATCGCGGCGCCGCGGATGAAGGACAAATGGCAGGCCGTGGGCTTAGCCATGATCGCCGGCGGCGCGCTGGGTAACCTCATCGACCGCCTCTTCCGCGAGCCGGGCTTTTGGTTTGGTCATGTAGTGGATTACATCTCCGTGGGACGGTTCGCAGTATTTAATCTGGCGGATGCCTCGATTACCTGCGGCGTAGCGGTATTCATTGTGGCGATGTTGCTGGAAGATACAAAGAAGCAAGCAGAAAAGGCAGGTGGCGATGCGCGAGAGTCGTAGGCTTCCGATTCCAGAAGGCCTTGAGGGCATGCGTGCCGACGCCGCCTTGGCCAAGCTCATCGGTATCTCCCGGGCAAAGGCTGCGGATTTGTGCATGGCTGGCGACGTCGAGATGGACGGTGCTGCGGTAGCCAAGTCCGACCGCTTGGAGGCAGGCGGCTGGATTGACGTCATGATGCCTGCACCGGAGGAGCCGCTGATTCCGAAGGAAGAGCTCGTCGAGGGCATGGATGTGCTCTATGCCGATGACGATGTCATTTGCGTGCACAAGCCGGTGGGCGTGGCGGCGCATCCGACGCTGGGCTGGGAAGGCCCCACAGTTATCGGCGGTTTGCGCGCGGCGGGCTACCAGCTTGCCGACGCCGGGCCTACCGAACGCAAGGGCATCGTCCACCGCCTTGACGTCGGCACCTCGGGCGTGATGGTGGTGGCCGCAAGTGAGCGCGCCTATTCGCAGCTGAAGGCAGCGTTTAAAGAACGCACCGTGACCAAGACCTATCACGCGGTGGTCCAGGGCCTGCCGGACCCGATTGTGGGAACCATCGATGCGCCGATTGGCCGCCATCCCTCCTCCGGCTGGAAGTTTGCGGTGGTAGGCGATGGCAAGCACGCCGTGACCCACTACAAGCTACTTGAAGCCTTTCGCGAGGCCAGCCTGCTCGAGGTGCACCTAGAAACTGGGCGCACTCACCAGATTCGCGTGCACATGGCGGCAACGGGGCATCCCTGCGTGGGCGATCCCATGTATGGCTGCGATCCGAACCTGGCCAAGCGCCTGCGGCTGGTCAGGCAGTGGCTGCATGCGGTGACGCTGGGCTTTACCCACCCGGGAACGGGAAAGTACTTCGAGGTATCGGCGCCGTATCCGGATGATCTGCGCTTTGCACTGGAGGAACTACGCGGATGAAGCATCCACCGGAGATTTATCGGCGGCGTCGGATAGCAGCGGGCGTTATGGCAGTAATGCTTGTTCTATTCATCCTGCTGTGCTTTGGGCTTTTCGGTACCAAATCGACGGTGGCTCTGCAGGGGGATCAGCTAGGCCCCGATAATGAGTCGCGGGAGGAATACATAGCGCGGGCGGCAGATGCGCTTGCTGCTGCCGATGAACCGACATATGCGTTGGTCAGCTTCGACGATTCTTTGAACTCGCAGCAGGTCGCCGCTCTGGCGGAGCCGGCCCCGCGCATGAGCGCCATCATCTTAGGGATGGCGGCACCATTGGCAGTGCCGGAGCCTACTGCAGGAGCAGACCGCGCTGGCGTTATCGATACGGAAATAAAGCGCCTGCGCGATTCCTATGCGGGAGTAGGCCAAGCGAATGTGCCGTCGAAGGTGGATGCGGTGATCGTCTGGGCTGATGGCGATAGCCTGCGCGAGATTGCCGGCAACGAGTTGGTTGCTGCAGTAGAACCCGCGCCTGCCGATGCCGCCTGGGGCAGCTTTGGCGTCCGGCCCCTAAACTCCTTGCAGCACTAGTGCATGCTCACACACGGGCTCTTGTAAAAGAGCTGGCAACAGAACCGGAAGAAGGAAACAGAGGAGGATAAAGATGCGCATTTTTGCCGATACCAGCGCCTGGATGCCGAACTACCGCTTTGCCTACATTGCCGTGTGGGTGGGGCTGGTGTTCTGTCTTATTGGGCTGGTGTTTCTGTTTTTTACTTCCGGTGAGCCGCTTTCGATTGGCATCTGTGCCTTCGTGGCTGTCTATTGCTTGTTTATGATTTTTCAGATGCCGCGCTGGGCGCTTGATGCGCAGGAAGAAAAAGAAAAGCGCCGCCGAGCAAAGGCAGCGCGGAAAGAGATGCGTTAGCGGGCGAGGCGTCGGGAAGCGCGGCGCGCGCGGACCAGATCCGCGAGGTAGATGATAACCGCCACCCAGATGATGCCAAAGCCAATCCAGCGGGCGGTGGACATGTGCTCGTGATTGACAAATAGTGCCCAAAGCATCTGCATGATAGGGGTCATGTACTGCAGCATGCCCACTGTGGCCAGCGGTAGCTGTTTGGCGCCCTTGGCAAAGCACAGCAGCGGCAAAGCGGTGATCAGGCCGGAGGCAATCAGAAGCACAATGTGGCTGGGGCCTTCGCTGACAAATGTGGATTGGCCTTGGAAGGTTAGCCAGACCAGATAGCCGATTGCCACCGGCAGCATCGCGATGGTCTCCGCCGCCACCGAACCGGTAGAGGAGACGTGGATGCGCTTTTTCATAAGGCCGTAGATGCCAAAGCTAAACGCCAAAGCCAGGGAGATATACGGCGCCTGGCCGGTCATAAACGTCAGCCAGATAACGGCGATGAAGGCCACGCCAACCGATGCCGCCTGCGCCTTGTTGAGCGTTTCCTTCAAGAAGATGATGCCGAGCGCCACCGAAACAAGCGGGTTGATGAAGTAGCCCAGCGCGGCGTCGGCAACATGCCCGGAGTTAATCGCAATGACGTAAGTGCCCCAGTTGACCGTAATGGCGACACCACACGCGAGCATCCATCCCCACCTGCGTGCGCTAAACGCCCGTAACTCGCGCCAACCGCCGGTGAAGAAAAGGAAACCGGTAACCAGCATGGCAGTCCACACGATGCGGTGCGCCAGAATCTCCAGCGGGCTCGCTGGCAGCAAAAGCGGGAAGAAAGCGGGGAAGAAGCCCCACATGAGATAGGCAGCAATGGTGTAAATCATCGGGAAATAATGTACTCGTTGGCAGCCGAAACTGCGAAGAATTCTTGTCAGTATTTTCGGCGCGGCGTCGGGGTTTGACGCGCCCGCTAAACTAACCCGCATGGCGAAAAACTCCTCCTTTGTTCACCTTCACAATCACACCGAGTTCTCGATGTTGGACGGCATGGCCAAGGTGGACATGCTCGCCGATGAGGTGGTGCGCCAGGAGATGCCGGCCGTGGGCATGACCGACCACGGCAATATGTATGGCTCTAACGCTTTCTATAAGAGGATGACCAGCGCGGGTGTGAAGCCCATCATCGGCATTGAGGCCTACATGGCGCCGGAGTCGCGCTTTAACAAAAAGCGCGTGCTGTGGGGCACTCCTGATCAAAAGCGTGACGACGTCTCCGCATCGGGTGCTTACCTGCACCAAACGATGCTGGCGGAAAACGCGACGGGCCTGAAAAACCTGTTCAAGCTTTCCTCGCTGGCTTCTTATGAGGGCCAATTGGGTAAGTGGCCGCGTATGGATGCCGAGCTCATCGCAGAGCATGCAGAAGGCATCATCGCCACTACCGGTTGCCCGTCTGGCGACGTCCAGACTCGCCTGCGCTTAGGCCAGTTTGACGAGGCGCTGGAGGCTGCGGCGATGTGGCAGGACATCTATGGCAAGGACAACTTCTTCTTGGAGCTCATGGACCACGGGCTCGACATCGAGAAGCGCACGCGTGACGGCCTGTTGGAAATCGGTCGCAAACTGGACCTGCCGCCGCTTGTCACCAATGACTGCCACTACGTGCTGGAAAGCCAGGCGCCCTCGCATGAGGCAATGCTGTGCGTGCAGACCGGCAAGACCTTCATGGACCCGGATCGCTTCAAGTTTGACGGCACCGGTTACTACATCAAATCCGCAGCGCAGATGCGTGAGATCTGGGATGACATGATTCCAGACGGCTGCGATAACACCCTGTGGATCGCCGAACGCGTACAGGACTACGGCGAGATTTGGGAGGAGCATACCCACGACCGCATGCCGATTGCGGACGTGCCGGAAGGCCACACGCCAACCTCCTGGCTGACCCACGAGGTGATGGAGGGCCTGCAGGATCGCTTCCCGGGCAAGGAGGTGCCGGAGGAGTACGTGAAGCGCGCTGAGTATGAAATCAGCGTCATCGATATGAAGGGTTATCCTTCCTACTTCCTCATCGTGGCCGAGCTCATCAAGCATGCGCGATCCGTGGGCATTCGCGTGGGGCCGGGGCGTGGTTCCGCGGCAGGCGCGCTGGTGGCTTACGCGCTTACCATCACGAATATCGACCCAATCGAGCACGACCTCCTCTTCGAGCGATTCCTCAACCCGGAGCGTCCATCCGCGCCGGATATTGATATCGACTTCGACGACCGCCGCCGTGGCGAGATGATTCAGTACGCCGCCGATCGTTGGGGCGAAGACAAGGTCGCGCAGGTGATTACCTTCGGTACCGTGAAGACCAAGCAGGCGATCAAGGACTCCGCGAAGGTGCACTTTGGCCAGCCAGGCTTCCAGATGGCTGACCGCATCAACGGCGCGCTGCCGCCTGCCATCATGGCGAAGGACATTCCGCTATCGGGCATCATGGACCCGGAACACGAGCGCTACTCGGAGGCCACCGAGGTCCGGCAGATGATTGAGACGGACCCGGACGTCAAGAAGATTTATGAGACCGCGCGTGGTCTCGAGGGCGTCGTCCGCCAGGCCGGTGTGCACGCCTGTGCAGTTATTATGGCTTCCGTGCGCCTGATGGACCACATTCCGATGTGGCAAAGGCCTGCCGACGGCGCGTATATTACCGGCTGGGATTACCCGGCATGCGAGGCTATTGGCCTGCTGAAGATGGACTTCCTGGGTCTGCGAAACCTCACCGTCATCGGCGATTGCTTAGAAAACATCAAGAAAAACCGCGGTGAGGAAATCCACCTCGAAGAAATCCACGCCGACGACCCCAACGTGTCGAAGGTATACGAGCTGCTTTCCCGCGGCGAGACCCTGGGCGTGTTCCAGCTGGACTCCGGCGGCATGCAGGAGCTGCTTAAGCGCATGAAACCGACGGGTTTTAAAGACATCGTCGCGTCGTTGGCGCTATACCGCCCGGGCCCGATGGGCGTTAACGCACACTGGGACTATGCGGACCGCAAGAACGGCCGCAAGGAAATCACGCCGATTCACCCTGAGCTGGAGGAGCCACTGCGTGAGATTCTCGATGAGACATACGGTCTTATCGTCTACCAGGAGCAGATCATGCGTATCTCCCAGAAGGTGGCCAATTACACCGCTGGTGAGGCAGATGGCTTCCGCAAGGCCATGGGTAAGAAGAAGCCGGAAGTCCTAGCCCAGCAGTACGACAAGTTCTGGGGCGGCATGCAGGCAAACGGCTACTCCAAGGACGCCATGGACGCGCTGTGGGGCACGATTGAGCCTTTCGCTTCCTACGCGTTTAACAAGTCCCACGCCGCAGGCTACGGCCTGGTTTCCTTCTGGACCGCTTATCTCAAGGCCTACTACGCGCCGGAGTACATGGCAGCGCTGCTGACCTCGGTGGGCGATAAGAAAGATAAGTCCGCTATCTATCTATCCGATTGCCGGCACCTTGGCATCAAGGTGCTTTCGCCCGACGTCAACGAGTCCGTGGAGAACTTCCAGGCGGTCGGTGAGGATATTCGCTTCGGCATGGGCGCTATCCGTAACGTCGGCTCGGAAGTGGTGGAGTCCATCGTCAAGACCCGCAAGGAAAAGGGCGCATATACCTCTTTTTCGGATTACCTCGACAAGATTGAGCTGACCGCTTGCACCAAGCGCGTGACGGAATCGCTCATCAAGGCCGGCGCCTTCGATTCCATGGAACACCCACGTAAGGGCTTGATGCTCATCCATGAGGATGCAGTCGATGCCGTGCAGACCACGAAGAAGGCAGCGGACAAGGGGCAGTTCGACCTTTTTGCTGGCTTCGGCGGCGATGAGCAATCTGAAGTGGCTTCTGCCTTCGCCATCGATATCCCGGACGACAACTGGGAGCGCAAGCATGAGCTCGCCTTGGAGCGCGAGATGCTGGGTCTTTACGTCTCCGGCCATCCGCTGGACGGTTTCGAGGAAGCACTTGAATCGCAGACGGATACGCCACTGCCGAAGATTCTCTCCGGCGAGGTCCACAACGGTCAGGAGCTGGTTATCGGCGGCATTATCTCGGGCGTTGACAGGCGCTTTTCCAAGCGTGATGGCTCTCCGTGGGCGATTGTGAACATGGAAGACCACAACGGCGCGCAGGTGGATATTCTGGTCTTTAACCAGGTCTATTCGCTGGTGGCCCCGCAGATTGCGGAAGATAATATCATTTTGGCCAAAGTACAGGTCAAGATTCGTGACGAGCGTATGTCCCTGTTCTGCTCCGATATCCGGGTGCCGGATTTGGGGCCAGGTGGGGGAGCGGGCCTGCCGCTGCGCCTTACCATGCGCACGGATCAGTGCACGATGGAAAACATCGCCAAGCTCAAGCAGGTGCTGGTCAATAACAAGGGCGAGTCAGATGTGTACTTAACGCTTGTCGACGGCGCGGAGTCCACCATGATGGTCCTTGGCGAACATTTGCGCGTGGAGCGTTCGGGCAACCTGATGGGTGACTTGAAGGCCACGATGGGTGCCGGAATTCTGGGCTAGACGGCCGCGTGATTTTAATGGGTGAACTTAGCGGGTGAATCTAAAGAGCCAAAAGCCTTAAAGCGCGTGGAGCCTTCGGTTAATCTAGACAGCACAGTCTAGAAGTGAAGAAAAACGGAGGTACACGCACTTATGGTCAACAAGATTCGCACGACCCACGTGGGTTCGCTGCCGCGTACGAAGGAACTGCTGGAGGCTAACCTTCAGCGTTCTGCCGGAGAAATTAGCGATGAAGCCTTTCACGAGATCTTGGAGCGCTCGGTAGACGACGTCGTAAAGCGCCAAGTGGATATGGGCATCGACATCCTCAACGAAGGAGAATACGGCCATATCACCTCAGGTGCCGTGGATTATGGCGCGTGGTGGAATTACTCTTTTACCCGTTTGGGCGGGCTCACGATGACCGATAAGGATCGCTGGGAAATCGGCGATAAGATTCGCTCGGAGCCAGGTAAGATTCGCCTTTCTTCGATGAAGGATCGCCGTGACCGAGCGCTTTTCGCGGAGGCCTATAACGACCCTGACTCGGGCATTTTCACCGGCCGCAAGAAGGTGGCGAACCCAGAGTTCACCGGTCCCGTGACCTACATTGGCCAAGACCAGGTGGATGCGGATGTTTCCTTGCTGAAGCAGGCGATGAGCAAGACAGGGGCCAGCAACGGCTTCGTGGCGGCATTGTCACCGGGCTCGGCGGCGCGCCTTCCCAACAAGTTCTATGAGGAAGACATCGACCTGGTCCGCGCCTGCGGTGAGGCCCTGAAAGCGGAGTACAAGGCCATCACCGATGCTGGTCTGACTGTTCAGTTCGATGCCCCTGACCTGGCAGAGGCCTGGGATAGCGTGGTGCCGGAGCCGTCAGTGGCTGACTTCCAGGCTTTCCTGCATGAGCGCATCGCTGTGCTCAACGAGTCCATCAAGGACATCCCGCGCGAGCAGACCCGCTTGCACATCTGCTGGGGCTCGTGGCACGGGCCGCACGTCACCGACATCCCGTTCGGTGACATCATCGAAGAGATTTTGCAGGCCAAGGTCGGTGGTTTCTCCTTCGAGGGCGCTTCGCCGCGCCATGCCCACGAGTGGCGCGTGTGGCAGGACCACAAGCTGCCGGAGGGAACCGTCATCTACCCGGGCGTGGTTTCGCATTCCACCAATGCGGTGGAGCACCCGCAGCTCGTGGCCGATCGCATCATCAAGTTTGCCGAGCTGGTAGGCCCGGAAAACGTCGTGGCCTCGACTGACTGCGGCCTGGGTGGGCGTCTGCACTATCAGATTGCGTGGGCAAAGCTACAAGCGCTTGTCGATGGCGCCGAGCTCGCCACCCGCGAACTGTTCTAGTCCTTCTGAATAGGTCTTCCACATACGAAAAGCGGCACGCGCCCTACCCCGCGAAAGTGAGGAGCGCGTGCCGCTTCTTTAAGGTTTTAGAACTTGACGCCTGCGTTGCGCAGCATCTGCTTGACCGGCTCGAGGATGGCCGGGTTAGCCTTAGCAACCATTGCGAGGACCTGGACAACCGTAGCGACGCCGGTCAGGGCGATGGAGACCCAAGCGAAGACTTCCTTGGTCTCCTCAGATGGGCGAGCGGACTGTGCCCACTCCGGCATCTTTGACCAATTTTCCTCTTCCTTGGCCTTAGCGGCGGCGTCCTTTTCTGCAGCAACGCATGGCGGGGTTGCCGGCATGCCGGAGGAACCGTAGCCGCTGAGGATTCCCTTGAGCAGCTCCTGTGGGCCCATGAAAGAAGAACCCGCGGTGCCGGCCTCAACAGCATCCTTGTGGTCCTGAACAGCCTTATCTACCTGGGCCTGGCATTCAGCGGACAGTTCTGGCGTGGGAGCAGCTGGAGCGGCGTTTGCGGCGACAGGGGTGATGAGAGCGAGACCGGTGGCGCAAGCTGCGACCATGGTGGTGGAAAGACGCATGAGAATTAGTTCTCCTTGGAGTGTGGCGCGGGAGCCAGTGAAGGCAATTAATAACTCATCTACCGTAGCAAGCTCGCGCGAATCAAGAGCCTAAAATTTTACTAGAAGAATTTTTCCAGTTCAGAGCGCAGATGTCCAGGCAGGAAGCCGAGAATCTGGTCACGTAGGCCCGGTGTGAAGGCCACACCGACCACCGCTGCGATCAAAGCGAAGATGCTCAGCGCCGCGCCCACGGAGGAGCCATGCGCGGAGCTTCCGGTCGAGCTCAGGGAAGAACCTTGCGATGAAGCCCCGGAAGAGGCGCGCGCGGGTTCGTCTGCGGAGGCGAGGTCTTCGATGTCGTAGGTGGTGGTCGTGCCGGAGACCTCATTGCCGACGATGAGCATGTAACGCCCGGTTGGCGAGTCCTCCTTGTCTACGAACGCAAAGCCCTCAGGGCCTAGGTCGCCGGCCTGGGAGAATTCATCGGTGCTGAAGTCACGGTTGTTGACGTAGGTGGTGAACTTAGCATTTGCGGGGTCGGTGACGTCGTAGACAAAGATGCCGCCGAGGCGCTCGGCGCCGATGAATGCGTAGGTCCTATCGCCCACCTTGCCAACGGCAAGTGCCTCTGGTTCCGGGCCCTTGTTATCAGAGCGATCATCAAACTCCGCAGACTCATTGTCGGCGTTGTGGTTTAAGAGGCCTTCGGCATGCAGTTTGGCGCTGATTTCCTCGAACTCGGAGCCAGAATCGAATACAACATTGCCGGTGGCGTCGTAGATAGAAAAGGAACGGCTGCCAAAGCTATAGACCGTATCGAAGCATTCTTTGTCCGCATTCCAGCCGGAAGCCGTGGTGACCTTCAGGTTGCCGGCGACTTTCTTGCTGGCAAGCTCGTCGAGGTTGGCGTCGCCAAGCGCGCCCTCACATACCTTTCCTGCCTTAATGAGGTCCTTCAGCTCGGCCTCCTCGGAGTAGACGCCCGTGCCGTCATCTTCCTCATCGATGCCCCATTCGCGGGCATCGCCCTCGTTTGCGGTGGCGAAATAGGTTTGACCGTTGGTTTGGAAAGCGCCGATGGAATCCGGCATCGACAAGCCCTTAACCCCCAAGGTGCGCAGCTCGGCGGCGTCATCTTTGTTGGAGGTATCGAGGGCTACTTGGGAGTGGTCAGTGATGTGGGCAGGCAGAATCTTTTCCACGCTTGCTGATTCGATATCAACGACCGCAATGGCATTCGCTTCCTGCAGGCTCACGTAGGCCTTGCCCTCGGCGGAGGTGATGTACTCCGGCTCGAAGTCGATGGAAGGCCTAGCATCGTGTGCTTCCGGGCCAAACACGCGCACGCCTGCGGGAAGCGGGGTGTTATCAAAAGAACGGAAATCAGCGATGCGAGCATCTGCCTGCGTCGGCGCTGCGACATCCTGCGGCAGCGCGATGACGGAGATGGAACCCTCCGGATCGCTTAGGTAGTCATCGCCAGCTGCGTTGAGCTCGTTAGAAGGCTCGCCCTCATTGGCAAGCAGAGCGTAAGCGCCATCGGTAGTGATGTGTACGTTATCCGGCAGTGCTCCGACGGTAATACGCCCCAACTCCTCGCCCGAGTTGACGTCAAAGAAGAGAGCCTCGCCCTGCTCGGTCTTGTCTTGTTGCTGAACGGCTGCGACGGCAAGGCCATCAGGGCGGACGGCGACGGAGTTGATTTCCTTGTCGCCGCCAGCGGAGACGGTAGAAACCTTGCGCGGGTGCGCGGCGTCGGAAGCATCCAGGATATCGACCTCGCCCGATACCGCGTTGACGGTCAGGATGCGCTGGGAAGCGGCGTGGAAGGCCACGATTTCCGCGGCCGATTCGCCATACACCCCGGACTCGTAGGTGCCCAGCGGGGAGAGCTTGATTCCGGCGTCGGCGGCAGATTCTTCTACCGGTTTCGCCACGATGGCGCCATGTGCGGGGCTAACCAGCGAAAAACTGGTCACGAGGGCCGCACACATTGCGGTAGCGCGCCGGCGGAGAGAAAAACGGGGAGCTTGAGACATAAGTTGTGAATTCCTCGAAGAAAGTAGGAAGAGAGTAGGAAAGGAGAGATAGTTCGTGCGAGAAAACGCAGCGAAAGCCATCGAATACCTTCGCTGGAGAAAGTTATCCGCATGCTAACTTCACCTAACACTCCAGAAAGTTCTGAGTGAACTTCCCGTAAACCGGTCGATTATTAGATAATCGCATCCCGCGGGGTAGCGGACACGCTAAACTTGGCGCATGACTGAAACTTCCGCTGCTTATTCACCCATTCATGCCTCCGATATTCAGATGGCACAGGCGAGAATTAGCTCGGAAATTTCTCCCACACCCCTGCACTATTGCCCGCGCCTTTCCCAAGAAATAGGCGCTGAAGTTTATCTGAAGCGCGAAGACCTGCAAGACGTGCGCTCTTATAAAATCCGCGGCGCGCTGTATGGCATCTCAAACCTTTCGGCGGAGCAGCGCCGTCTCGGCATCGTGACAGCTTCGGCCGGAAACCATGCGCAAGGCGTAGCTTATGCTTGCCGTTCGATGGGCATTCGAGGAAAAATCTTCGTCCCAGAACCTACTCCGAAGCAAAAACGCGACCGCATTAAGGTACATGGGGCAGACATGGTGGAGCTGGTGGTCACCGGTTCCACCTTCGATGAGGCCGCCGCAGCCGCGCATGCCGACGCCGCCGAGCACGGCGCCATTTTCATCGAGCCCTTCGACGCGCGTGACACCGTTACGGGACAAGGCACCGTCGCTGCTGAGGTACTCGCGCAACTGTCAGCACAGGGAAAGTCCCTGGATACCACGGTGGTTCCCGTCGGCGGCGGAGGGTTGATCTCCGGAATTACCTCTTATCTTGCAGACATGTCCCCGCGCACCCAGGTGGTGGGAATTGAGCCGCAGGGCGCGGCGTCGCTTAGCGCGGCATTCGCGGCAGGCGAGCCGGTGACCTTGGAAAGCGTTGATCCTTTCGTCGATGGTGCTGCAGTCAAACGAGTAGGGGCGTTGCCTTTCCAGATCCTGCAGGAAAACAGGCAACGCGTGCGCTGGGACAGCGTTTCTGAAGGCGCTGTGTGCACCGAGCAGCTGGGGTTGTATCAGAACGAGGGCATCATTGCCGAGCCCGCCGGCGCGCTTTCGGTGGCAGGTCTGCGCGAGCTGGAGTTAGCGCCAGGCAGCGTGGTGGTGTGCGTGATATCCGGCGGTAACAATGACGTCTTGCGCTATGCCGAAATCATGGAGCGCTCGCTGGTGCATCGCGGCTTGAAGCACTACTTCTTGGTTAATTTCCCGCAGGAACCAGGCCAGCTGCGTCATTTCCTGCAGGATATTTTGGGCCCGGATGATGACATCACGCTGTTTGAGTACTTGAAGCGAAACAATCGTGAGACTGGGGCTGCCTTGGTGGGACTTGAGCTGGGGCGTGCAGAGGACCTGAACGGACTGCTTGAGCGCATGGAAAGTTCCAAGATTCACGTTCAACAGCTGCATCCAGGCACCGCCGAATATGACTTCCTGGTGGGATAGGTAGACTGACACGCAGTGTTGACCAGCTATGAACGGCCCGTTCCGGGCGAGATTGAAAATGAGATCGAGATTAAGCGCTCGCGCTTTATCACGCTCGTGGATCGAGTGACCTGTGAGAGTGAGGCGCGTGGGTTTATCGACGCCGCGCGCGAACGCTTCCCTGATGCCCGCCACCATTGCTCGGCGTATATCTACCACGTTGATGAAGCCAACCCAGTGGAGCGCTCCTCAGACGACGGCGAGCCTTCCGGCACGGCCGGAAAACCCATGCTTGACGTGCTGAAAGGCTCGGGAATGCTGGATATCTGTGCCGTAGTCGTGCGCTACTTCGGTGGCGTGAAGTTGGGCGCGGGCGGGCTCGTTCATGCTTATGGCGGTTCGGTCAGCGAGGCGCTCGAATTGGTCGAGCGCAGCACGCGGGCGCTGCGGGAGCTATATACCGCCGAATTCAGCCATGCCCAGGCCGGCCGCGTGGAAGCGGAGCTGCGCAATCGTGGTTATGAGATTACTGATACCGCATATGGTGCGGCGGTGACCTTTACTCTGGCTATCGAGCCCGGCGGCAGAGAAGCCCTGGATGCCACGCTCGCCGCACTTTCCCAGGGCGAGGTGGAATCTAGCGAAGCCGGCACTGCCTGGGTGGAGCTTGGCGCCTAGGGGCGAGGGAAAGTCGGCGCTGCGCTAGAATGGCCGCCATGACTATGCAACGACGCCCCAACAATCCGATCGAGCTGAAGAAGCAGCAGGTTCGTAAGTACTCCCGGAACGGAGTAGTTAGCGTGGTCGGCGGCGTTGCTGGTGGCGTGCTGCTTGGGTGGGCCTTGTCTGGTTTCTGGGTCTTTATGACCTTGGGCCTTATCGTCGCCGTGGTTGGCGGTGCCTATAACTGGCGCAAGGTGCAAAAGATCGTCAACGAAAACCACAATTACTAGATCCGAAGGCTTAGATGCCGATTCAACCTGACTCAAAACCCGTCCGCATCGATGCCTGGGTGTGGTCTGTGCGCATGGCAAAGACGCGCTCGGAGGCCGCTGAGGCGGTGAAGGCGGGGCACGTAAAGCTCAACGGCAATGCGGTAAAGCCTGCCCAGCAGGTGGTTCCGGGAGATCGCGTACGTATCTGGCGCAACCACTACGAGCATGACTTGGAAGTTCTAGCCACCGTGGCAAAGCGCGTCGGAGCGCCGGTGGCTCGTGCATGTTACATCGACCATGCGCCGCCGCCACCGCCGAAGGAGTTCATGCCTTCGGTTCCAGTCCGCGAGCGCGGCGCGGGCAGGCCTACCAAGAAGGAACGCCGCCAGATGGAAAAGTTCCGCGGTGGCTTCCGCTAGTTATTGGCCTCTTTTTTCTCCGTCTTTGAGGAGTGCGCGCGGTAATTCTGCAGCGCTTTGTAGCGGCCATTGAGGCGGCGCTTGCGGTCTTTGCGGTCTCCTGCAAGGGCAGTGGCCTCCACGTGCTGCTTGCCAAATTTATTAAGCAGCAGGTCGTCGATGAGGCGCACCTGGCCGGGGCGGAAGCGGTAATTGATGGCGTCGTGTACGAAGGCGATGTCACCTGCATTCAGCAGCGACTTCAATTGGCTCATTGTGGTCACACCGTTGAGCTCCAAAATCTCTGCTAGGAAGCGGTAGTGCTCCGAACGCGAGCGCGGGAAGCGCCCGCCCATCAACACAGCCAAGACACCGGGCAGGGTCTCGGCGGAAAGCTCTACGTCTTCGCTGGTATCCGTGGAAGGATCTTTCAGCGCAGCAATCTGATCGAATTGCTGGTCCGCCAGCTCGATAAGCCCGGCGGCCAAGGTAAAGAGGCGGTCAACCTGCGCGGAAGGAGCCGCAGTGCCTTGCTTATAGCGGATATCGTGCTCGAACTCTGCCCACGCATGCTGCAGCGCGGTGCGTATTTGTACCTCAAAGGTCCAGCCTTCGTACTCTGCGAGCTCTTCAATCGCGTTGGTCACGCGCAGCACTAAATGGTGGGAGCCGTAGCCAAAACCGCCGGAAATGCGGGTCTCTGCGGCCTTATCCACCGAGCGCACCACCGCAAAGGAATCGCCCAAGACCTCGAGCGCCTGGGGGATAGCGGTGGAGTGGAAGACCGTAATGCGCACGCCGAGAACGTCGTGGATGTCTTCCCAGGGTCTGGGGTAATAAAGCTCGCCGTTTGCGTGGCGCTTTTTGGCCTTGGCTTTTAGCGATGGCCAGCGCTTGACGCGGGCGGAGGCGCGGTCGAAGATAACGCCGGCGTCGTTAAGCAGGTCCTCGATGGCCTCGTTGAAGTCTGCTTCTGCTCGTGGATGCCGGCGAACCCACTCGTGATACTGGTTGCTCAACCGAGAGATGGCGGATTCCTTCACCCCGCACCGACCTCCTGACTTTTTGCTTAAGCATGCGTTTATTCCCCTAAGCTTCTAGAGGAAATCCGTTAGCCCATAATAGTGGTTCGGGCGCAAGAACCGCACCGCGCAGGCGCCTTTGCTCGTTTATGCGCCGTGACCAGTGCCGGACGCGCTTTAGCGGCGAGTCATGCAAGGCCACCACCGTGGCGGGATCCGGAACCAGGTAGTACAACGTCTGCCGAGCTGTTGCATGGGTTAAGCGGCGCAGGTGCGAGTCCATGATGCTGAAAGTCTGCGGATGCGCCAACCACGCGCTAGCCTCGGCGCCGCGGGCCTGGATTTGAATGCCTTCCTCGCAGCCCGGCAGAATCTCCGCCGCGCAACGGGTGCGAAAGCGCAGGCCTTGGGCAGTAAGAGCGCGCCTTTGCAGGTTCGCTGCCGCCAAGTCCCACGCTTGGCGGGTGCTCAAGCCGAAACCGCTGATAGTGCGATGCGAAACAAAAGCCCGCGGAGCGTGTGCGGAGGTGTCTGCGAACTCGTCGCGCTGAAGGAATAGCACCGAAAGCTGGCGGGAGAGCTGCACTCCAGCGGGAGTATCGCCAAAGCCCTGGTCCGTCAAGGTAGCACCCGAGAAGTCCTTCCGGCGTGCTAGGGCCGGCAGCAACCCCGCTAGGGCGATGGCCTCGAAATCTAGCGACTCAAACTTTTCCGGCGCAATGGCAGTGGTCATGGCGTGTGTCCTCCCCGCAGGACGAATAATTCACTTTCTGCACTAATTGGACTGCCATTTCCCGCCATCGGTTCCCAACGGAGCAGGAGAGATTTTAGAAAGGCGGCTGCTCATTGAGCTGGAGTTCTTCCAGCAGCTTCGACGCCGGCCACAACGCGATGTCCTGGCCTTTTTCGATGAGCTCTTCGGCGCGCTTTTCCTTCGAGGTCTTCGTTGCCCACTCGCCGAGGACCAGGATGGTGGTCTTCTTGGTGACGTTCTTTCCAATCTTGCCGCCGCGCTCAGCGATGCCCTTCCAGAGCAGACCTTTATCGAAAGGCTCAAAGTCACCGGTCAGAGTTACGTTCTGGCCAAAGAGCGCGCCTTCCGGATCCGCATCGAGGTTCGGGTCCGGAATGGTATCCGGCGTGGCTACCGACTGCCACGGCGCGGGTCCGCGGCTGGACTTCCTTTCCCTTCCGCCGGTCTTTACGTCGGTCTTAGTACCCGACTTACGGGTCTTGTCGCGGAAGTCCGTGCCAGCGCCAAGGTCGGCCGCAGAGGTAGGCGCGGTATGCGCGCGCAGCACTGGCAGAATTGCCTCTTTATCCAACTTACCGAGGCTAAATTCGCGGGAACGGAAGAGCTCATCCACCGAGCCCACGTGCCCAAAGCGCCGCGCAAGGTCCGCGACGATGACGCCGGCTGCGCGGGCGTCGGCAGTTGCCTCGTGGTGCTGGAAGTCATCGGCGCCACAGAATGCAGCCACCGTGGGTAGCTTGTGGTTGACCACATCGATAACGCCGGCAGAAGAGGCATCGCGAGCCAGTGCTAGCGAACATGCCAAGGTGATCTCCGGAATCGAACTGCCAGCCTTCAGCAGGCCCTGGCGCAAAGCGGTGGAATCAAACTGCGCATTGTGCGCGACCAAAACATCGCCGTCCATGAACTCAAAAAGTTCCGCCGCGGCCTCTGCAAAAGGCTGGGCTCCCTCGACGTCGGCAGGCTTAATGCCGTGGATCGAGATGTTGATATCGGCGAACTTCTCAAGGCCCGGCGGGGGAGTGCACAGCCACGTGCGGGATTCGGTTTCCTGCCCATCGCGGAAACGCACCGCACCAATCTGGCACACCGAACCCCAATCATCGTTGGCGGTTTCCACATCAACGGCGGTGAAGTTCAGCCCGCTGACCGAGGCCGCCTCCGCCGGCGCCTCGCCGCGCAGCGCAGCCTCGACCGCACGCGCGAAAGCCGCCGCGTCCTGATTGGGGGCAAAGGCAATGCGCTTGCCGACGCCGCCTAATTCCACGTATCCAAAGCCCGCCGCGGTGGGGGCGCAGACGGTGACATCGGTGACGTCGCTTAGCGCAACCTGCTCCTGTTTAGCCTTGCCCAGGCAAGCAGAAAGCAAAGAAACTTGGAAAATAAGCTCCTTATTCGTGACATCGATGCGGGTGGCGTGGGCGTGAAAAGACACGAACTACCTTTCCGGGAAAATCGGAGGAAAATTTCTTAAGCGTCGAAGACTGGCGGCTCTTCCTGGCGGAGAATCAGCGTCGAGCGCGGTTGAACAGTGATCGTACCCTCTGCATCAATGTAGGTTTCCTCCGCGGGGTAGCCGCCGGAATCTGCCGTATCGACCATAAGCCGCCAGCGCGCGCCCAAGTTCTTGGTAGGCAGGGTGAACTCAATCTCGCCGTGGTGGGCGTTGAAGATCATGATGAAGGAATCATCGGTGATGCGCTCGCCGCGGGCAGTGGTCTCGGTGATTGCGTTGCCGTTGAGGTAAACCATCAACGCGCGGCCAAAGTCATGATCCCAGTCGTCCTGCGTCATCAGCTTGCCAGAGGGCACCAGCCAGGCGATGTCGCGGTCCTGCACGTCGGAGCCCAGCGGGCCACCGGCCAAGAAACGCTGCCTGCGGAAGACCGGATGCGCGCGGCGGATGGCGAGCACGCGCTTGGTAAAGCCCAGCATTGCCTCGGACTTTTCTTCTTCCAGCAGCGACCAATCCATCCAGGAAATCTCGTTGTCCTGGCAATAGACGTTGTTATTGCCGCCCTGCGTGCGCCCGAACTCGTCGCCGTGGCAAAGCATCGGCGTGCCCTGGGAAAGCAACAAGGTGGTCAGGAAGTTGCGCACCTGCCGGCGGCGCAGCTTCTTTATCTCTTCGTCCTCGGTAGGCCCTTCCACGCCGTGGTTCCAGGAGCGGTTGAAGGACTCGCCGTCGCGGGAGTCCTCGCCGTTTTCCTCATTGTGTTTGTCGTTGTAGGTGACGAGGTCCCGCAGCGTGAATCCATCGTGGGCGGTGATGAAGTTGATGGAAGCGGTAGGGCGGCGGCCGTTGTTGCCGTAAAGATCGGAAGAGCCGGTAAGCCGCGAGGCAAACTCTCCCAAGGTGGCGGGCTCGCCGCGCCAGAAATCGCGCACGGTGTCGCGGTACTTGCCGTTCCACTCGCTCCAAATCGGTGGAAAGTTTCCCACTTGGTAGCCATCATGGCCCACGTCCCAGGGCTCTGCGATGAGTTTGACCTGGCTGACCACGGGGTCTTGTTGCACGAGGTCGAAGAAGGTGGCGAGCTTGTCGACGTCGTCAAGCTCCCGCGCCAGCGTCGCCGCCAGATCGAAGCGGAAGCCGTCCACATGCATCTCCGTGACCCAGTAGCGCAGCGAATCCATAATCAGCTGCAGCGAGTGC
This sequence comes from Corynebacterium sp. c25Ua_89, assembly GCF_047459735.1. Taxonomy (NCBI): domain Bacteria; kingdom Bacillati; phylum Actinomycetota; class Actinomycetes; order Mycobacteriales; family Corynebacteriaceae; genus Corynebacterium; species Corynebacterium sp. c25Ua_89. Next base: position 330,156 of record NZ_JASBOD010000002.1, on the reverse strand, counting down.
GGATGCCGAACGTTAAGGGAATTACCGGTGCCGGTGTAGTCCATGTAGAGGCTCTTATCCTCATCAACCAGGCGATAGTAGGCGTGGTTATCGATGCCGCGGAAGGCGAAGGTGGGGCCTAGATGGTTGCCCTCCGCAGTGTGGTTATAGACCACGTCGAGGATGACCTCGATGCCTTCCTCATGGAAGGCACGCACCATGGTCTTGAACTCCGCGACGGCCTCGCCGGGCTTTTTGGCATAGGCATAGTCCAGATGAGGAGCGAAGAAGCCGAAGGTGTTGTAGCCCCAGTAGTTGCGGAGGCCGAGGTTGCGTAGGCGATCATCCTGCAGGAACTGGTGCACCGGCATCAGTTCGACGGCGGTGACGCCGAGCTCCTTGAAATAATTGATGATCGCTGGATGCGCCATGCCCGCGTACGTGCCTCGCAGCTCCTCAGGCACGTCGGGATGGCGCATGGTCATGCCCTTGACGTGGGCTTCGTAGATGACCGTCTCATTATCAGGGGTGCGGGGGCGGCGGTCGCCGGCCCAATCGAAGAAGGGGTTGATGACCACCGAAAGCATGGTGTGGCCGAGGGAATCTTCAGTGTTGCGCCCGGTACCTTCCTCTTCGGCGTGGATGTCATAGGAGTAGAGGGAGGCGTCGCCATCGAAATCGCCGTCGAAGGCCCTAGCATACGGATCTACCAGCAGCTTTGAGGGATCGCAGCGCAGGCCATTGGCGGGGTCATAGGGGCCATAGATGCGGTAGCCATAGCGCTGGCCCGGCCCAACGTTGGGCAGGTAGGCATGCCAGACATGGGCTGTTATTTCATTCAGCTCGACGCGCTCTTCTTTTCCTTCGCGGTCGATGAGGCAGAGCTCGACTTTTTCGGCGATTTCAGAAAAGATGGCGAAGTTTGTACCGGAGCCATCGAACGTGGAGCCTAGTGGCGCGGGTTTTCCTGGCCAGGCGTGGGTTGGGCAGACAGCGGTTTCAGTCATGCCCTAGAGCATAATTAATTTCCCGTGTCTGCGAGCGGGTTACTTAGGCCGTTTACGATGATCTCGACGCCGCGGTGGATATCTGGGCCGTGGTTTACGGGGGAGCTATCCGCGGCGTCTGCAGTGGCTGTGGCCTTAGCTGACTCCACTAACTGCTGGCGCGATTGCTCCATCTGGGTAGCGCCCAAGATCAGGTGCGCGATGGCCAGTGACGCTGCCTGAACTTCGGCTTCCGAGGCGTAGTGGCCTTCGACTGACTTAAATGAGGCGGCGATCTTTTCGGTGAGTACTTCCCACGTTTCGGAATCAGGGTAGGCGAGGCCAGCGCTGGCAACCTCTGCGCCATCGCGCCAGCTGAGCAGGGCAGAGTGCAGGCTCTTTGCGACGTCTAGCGGGCTCGTGCCGGAAACAGGCGCTAGGATTTTCTCGGCCATGGCGGCGATGAGCGCTTGCTTGTTGGCGACGTGCCAGTACAGCGCGCCGGGCGCTACGCCGAGTGCGGTGGAGACTCTGCGCATCGTAACATCCGCGAGCCCGTAGGAATTTAAGAGCTCGAGGGCTGTCGAAAGAATTCGGTCTCGGTCTAATTGCACGCTGTTATCTTACCTGTCCGGCTGTCGGTGCATCCGTGCGGCGCGGCAGGTGTATAAGGCCTGTGCGTCGAATAGTGGTGACTGGCTTAACATTTGACAGTAAATGTGTAGGAAAAGGCCTAGGTTCACAGGTTTCTTTGAGGGATCCGGCATGTATTCCGCACCTTCGCCTTGTTAGGATGAGGCGGAAAGAAATCTGGCTCAGCCTGTTTTGCTTGCGCTGAATCGGCGTCCATTCGGAACCGATTTACAGCGGTCTACATTTAGCCTTGACGCCAGCCATCATAAATATTTCAGGAGCCTAACCCTTGTCTTTTCTAACCCCTGCGAAGAAGTCCCTCGTTGCTGTAGCCATGGTTCTGCCGATGGCTCTCGTTGCCTGCGGTAACGACGAAGAAGCCAACAACGCTCAGGGCGGCGACAAGACCACCGCCGCGAAGACCACGCAGGCTTCCAAGGATGCGGGCAAGTCTGCTGCTCCGAGCGAGGAAAAGAAGTCCGAGGACAAGGACGCAAACAAGGACAAGAAGGACGGCAAGGACGCCGAGAAGAAGGGAGGCACAGACAAGGACTCCAACGCAGCTGCTGCGGAGGAGACCCTGGCTAACCCATTCGAAGGTGGCTCCAACCCGCTTGAGAACGCCGCGCCGGTTGCTCCGGTTGAGGGCGCTCCGGCAGAGCAGGGAGATGTCGACGGCATCAATCAGCTGGTCCGCGGCCTCTACGAGACCAAGACCATGCGCCAGTTCTTCAAGTACATGCCGGATCACACCTGCTCCGCAGTGCTGAACGCGCAGGGCTCTGAGGTTGCCAACATGGACTACAACCAGATCCCGGATGTTCCGATGAATGAGCTGAAGAACATGCTCGCAGCTTCCGGTCAGGACACCTCCCAGCTGGATGGCTTCGACTGGAACGCAATTGGCGTTGAGTCCATCAACGACGTTGTTGTCAACGGTGACGATGCTTCCGCAACCGTCAACGTCAACACCAACGAGGGTCTGGATAGCTCCACCATGCGATTCCGCCGCGAGAACGGCAACTGGACCTTCTGTGGCGAGGTCTAAACTCTCCGCGGAGAAAATAGCGTCAAACAAGGCGCTGTAATTTATTAGGAGGGAGTGCTTTGGCACTTCCTCCTTTTCGTTTTTAGTTCCTTCGAGTCAGGCCTTATAAAGAAATGGTGTCCAAGTCCAAGTTTCGTATTCCTCGCTCCATCGGGTTCGGCGCGGGGCTGCTTGCCCTAATCCTTGTTGTCTATTCGGCAGTGGGGGCGGTGTGGGGGATGTGGCGCCCGACTCTTACCGGCCGTGAAGTAGAAGACGGCGGCTATGCCATCGAAAATGTTGCTGACGTGCAATTTTCTTCCTTCATTGTCTTCGCTGTCTTGGTGGGTTTCTTGGGGCTTTGTTTTGGGCTGTTTTCTTATATGCGCGGCGCGACGTTCCGCGGTGTAGGGCAATTGCTGTGGTGTGGGGTGGCCTGCCTGGCAGGTGCGGCGGCTTTCTACGTGGTAGGCGGGGTAACGGCGCATTCCGCGCCGGCGGATCCGGGGCAGGTGGTCCAGTTTGTGCCAAAGTTTGCCCCGGGTATCGCGTGGGTGGTTTCGCCGTTTATGGCGATGTTTGCTTATTGGTCGGCGGCCTTCGTGGATGTGCCGGGCGCAGATTAGAGGCCGAGGATGTGGGGCTCGGGGGTATACATTATGTGTAATTGGCTGGACGTGTGGCGGGAATCATGCTGTGGAGTAAATCAGCATTGTTCCAGCTATGCGGGTCGATTTTGTCCAAAAACTAAATAAGCACGGAAAAACCATTGGTATTTCGGGGTGGGTGCGACACAATGAAAAATAAGTCACACTAGTGAAAAGTTGTATCTCTCACCACTGAGGAATTTTCCCATGGACTATGTATTGGCTCTGGGTGAAAACCCAGACTTTCCTATCTGGTTGCGGGCCTCGCACCTCATTAACTTCGTGCTCATCGGTATGCTGCTGCGCTCCGGCATCGAAATGCTCTCTTCCTTGCCGCGCCTGTGGTGGCGCAGTGATTGCGCGCCTGGCACCGAGTGGATCAAATTTACAAAGCGTGAGCTGCCCAAAGAGGAGGGCGTTTACACCTCCCTTATGGATGAGCTTTCAGTCTCGCCGATGCTTTCCCTGCCCGGCCGCGAGAACATCGGATTGGGCCGCCACTGGCATGGCGCCGCGGTGATGCTGTGGGTGCTCAACGGCTTTGTCTACGTTACCTTGCTCTTTGCCACCGGCCTGTGGCGCCGGCTGATCCCAACCTCCTGGGATATCGTCCCTGAGGCCTGGGAATCGGCCAAGGTCTACTTGAGCCTGCAGGCACCCTCGCTGGAGCACTTCACGCCATACGACGCCCTCCAGCAGCTCGCGTACTCCTTCGTCATTTTCATCTTGGCGCCGTTTATGATGCTCACCGGCGTAGCCATGGCTCCGGCCGTGCGAGTGAAGTTCCCGCGCTACGTGAAGTTCTGGGGTGGCCACCAAGGTGCTCGCTCCCTGCACTTCATTGGAATGGTGCTGATGAGCGCGTTTATTGTGGTGCACGTCTTCCTCGTGTTCTTCGTTCACCGCGAGCACAACATGGTCCACATGGTCTTCGGCGACGTGAGCGTGGAGCGCTACGCGCAGGCCTTTACCACCGTGGTCTTTACCATCGTGGTGGTCATTTTGTTCTGGATCTTCTTGTCCTACTGGTCCCTGGCGGATCGTGCCCGTGCCCAGCGCATCGTGGTGAAGTTTACCGAGCTCGGCCGCAAGCTCTTCCTGAACTGGTTGAAGGTTTCGCCTTCTACCCAGCAGGCTTATACCGATAAGGACATCTCCAAGTTTCACTGGACCAACGGCCTGCCGCCGACGCCCGATGAGTCGCCGGAGTGGACCAAGTTCCGCGAGAATGACTGGAAGGGCTACGAAATCACGCTGGCTGATGACATTAATGGCGTAGAGAAGGTCGTTACCATCGAGCAGCTACGTGAGTTGCCGCAGCAGTCCTATGTGGCAACGCATACTTGCATGCAGGGGTGGTCGGCGACCTCCCGCTGGGCTGGTCCTTCCATCGAGGACGTGCTTAGCCTGTTGGGCCCGCGCCCAGAAGGCGCCAACTACGTCATGGTCGAGTCCTATGGCCTAGCGCAGAAGATGTACGACAACCGCCCGCGCGAGCCCTTTTATGCCTGCTTTAGCATTGACGACGCCCTGGATGCACAGTCTGTCATCGCCCTGTCCCGCAACGGCCATGAAGTCGACATCCATCTCGGCGCCCCGGCGCGCTGCCGCGTGGAATCCAACCACGGCTACAAGGCTGTGAAGTGGGTTTCCAGGGTTAGCTGGATCGCTGATTACGCAGGCTACGGCGACGGCCGCGGCGGTACCCGTGAGGATTCTGCGCTGCAGGCGTTCAACGGCCGTATCTAAGTTCGGGAATCTAACGGCAAAAGTCGTACAATTTGACTCATGTCGATTATTGTTTCCACTCACTACCACGTCAGCGGCGTAAAGAATGACAACGATGTCCGCAAAGCGCTGCAGGCACTCTATGACATCTTCGCTTCCGGTGGCCTGGGCCAGGCCACCTTCGAAATCACGAACCATGAGTATGCCCGCCTTGTGGTCAAGCACAAGGACGATGTGATCCCCTCCGTCCCGGCGATGAACGAGGCCCTGGCTAAGGCCGGCAACTACGAAATCGTCCAGTAGTTTGAGCCTTTAAGGCATTTTAAGGGCTGTTAAGGCCACTGCACCGGTGAGGCGCCAACCGCCTCTCGGGCAATATCGTCGATGCCGTGCAGGATGTGTTTCATGCCGCGGCCCAGGCTGGTCAATAGCTGGGCGTCGGTGAGCCCGCCGCCTGTCATGACTGTGTAATCCAAGCGCACCTGCAGGCCGTCGACGTTCGAGTGACAAAACGCCGCCGCCGAATGATGCGTGCGGTTCCAGTCGTTGCACGTTAAAAATATGCGGGTGAAATCCTCGCCCTTTAAGTTTGGGTCCCAGTGGCCCTTGATGATTAGGCTCGGGCCCACATCGAGCACGAATGCAAATAAAACATCGTTTATCCAGGCATAAACGGATTGCTCGGCGTCCGTCTGGAAGCGATTGATGCCTAGCCTGCGCAGGATATCCTCCACCCGTGCGATGTCCACGGGCAGCACCTCCGCTGTTGAGTCTTCCGACGCCGGTGAATCCTCCGCTGGGGATGGCTGGCTGCGGAGGGTAGGGAAGGCGTTGGCAAGCGCGTTCAAAAACAACCCCGCATTGCGCAAAGCCGGCACCAGCGCGGCCTCTAACTGGGAATCCTGCGGCTCGTCCTGAACCACCAGGAAGGTATGCCCCCACAGCGTGACCGCAGTGGGATCGGCATAATTCACCACCACGCGCGGCGAGATGCAGTCGTGGTTCCAGTCGTTGGCGAATTCGCCCAGCGCTGCTATATCCGCGAAGCCCAAGTGGCCTTGGTGGGTGGTATAAAAACGCAACACCGGCTCGCCCGCAGCGTCGAGGCTCACGCGGGTTTCACCCGCCGTGGAATGTGGAAAAATCACTAGCTCATCAGTGGCTTTAATGGAATGAATGCCCAAGCGGGAAGCGATCTCGCACATGCGATCCAGGAGCTTCGCGCTCGTGGCGGACTCGCAGCTGGCATCTGAATCGAATTCATCCATGCGCTGGGCCCTGCCTTCCATAATTTGCTTAAGCGATAGTGCAATAAGGGGAGAGAAGCTGTGGCCCAATTCTATTACCAAAACTCGCCCTACCGCTGGGGAATCGGCGTTAGTATATTGGTCTAGCTATAGAAAGGTCTCGGATTATGTTGCACACCATCGATCTGCGCGGAAAGACTTTAAGCCCCGCCCGCCTGCGCCGAGTCATGCCACGCGGCGGCGCTGACGTTGCGGCTTATCTGGACAAGGTAGCACCGATGGTGCATGCGGTGCGGGAAAAGGGCGCGGCTGCGGCATTGGACTATGGCGAGCAATTCGATCGCGTGCGCCCGGCCGCCGTGCGCGTTTCCCAAGCCGCGCTCGCCGCAGCCGCCGCCGGGCTGGAGCCTCGAGTCCGTGCCGCTATCGAGGAATCCATCAAGCGCGTGCGCAAGGTACACGCGGAGCAGAAGCCGGCAGCGCACACCACGACGCTTGGCCCGGGAGCCACGGTGACGGAGGTCTTCCAGCCGATAGAGCGCGTGGGCCTTTATGTTCCAGGTGGCAAGGCGGTCTATCCTTCCTCGGTCATCATGAATGCCGTTCCCGCGCAGGAGGCGGGCGCTTCCAGCCTGGTGGTGGCCTCGCCGCCGCAGGAGCAGTTCGCTGGCATGCCGCATCCGACAGTGCTGGCGACCTGCCACATGCTGGGCGTCGACGAGGTTTGGGCCGTCGGCGGGGGACAGGCCGTAGCCTTGCTGGCCTACGGCGACGAGGAACCGGTGACGGGGGAGGCCTCCCTCGAGCCGGTGGATATTATTACTGGCCCTGGCAATATCTTCGTCACCGCAGCCAAGCGCCTGGTACGCGGCGTGGTGGGCACCGATGCGGAGGCAGGGCCCACAGAGATTGCCATCCTCGCGGATTCCACGGCGAACCCGGTTTATATTGCCTACGATCTAATCTCTCAGGCAGAACACGATCCGCTGGCGGCGAGCGTGCTCATCACTGACTCGCCGGAGCTTGCTGCGCTTGTCGACGCCGAGGTTTCCGCGCGCTACCTTGTCACCCGCAACGCCGAGCGGGTGCGCGAGGCGCTGGAAGGCCAACAATCGGGAATCATTCTGGTCGATGACCTAGAGGCCGGAATCGCGGTTGCCAACGCCTATGCCGCCGAGCACCTGGAAATCCACACCAATGATGCCCGCGCTGTAGCCGAACGCATTAAGCATGCTGGAGCGATTTTCGTCGGGGAGTATGCACCGGTGCCGCTGGGGGATTATTCCGCAGGCTCCAACCACGTGCTGCCAACTTCTGGAACCGCCCGCTTTAGCGCCGGGTTATCCACCCATACTTTCCTGCGCCCAGTAAACCTCATCGAGTACGACCGAGCGGCGCTGGCAGAGATCTCTGACAACGTCATCGCCTTCGCCGCCGCCGAACAGTTGCCAGCCCATGGCGAATCCATCGCCGCCCGTTTTCAAGGAATATAGCCATGACCCAACTTTCTGATCTGCCCCTGCGTAAAGAGCTGCTCGGCAAGTCTGCCTACGGTGCGCCGCAGCTGCGCGTGGCCAACCAGCTCAACACCAACGAAAACCCTTATTCGCCTTCTGCCGCCCTCGTAGCGGATCTCGTGCGCAGCATCGAGGAGCAGGCAAGCACGCTCAATCGCTATCCGGATCGCGACGCCACCGAGCTACGCCGCGCGTTGGCCGAGTACTTAAGCGCCCAAACCGGCACCAACCTGAAAGCGGAAAACCTCTGGGCGGCAAATGGCTCCAACGAGGTTCTGCAGCAACTCCTGCAGGCCTTCGGCGGCCCAGGGCGTAAAGCCCTGGGCTTTAGCCCTAGCTACTCCATGCACCCCATCTTGTGCGCGGGCACCCACACCGAGTTCATCGATTGCCCACGCGGTGTGGATTTCCGCATCGACGTGCCTCGAGCGCTGGAAGCTATAGCGCAGCACCGCCCCGACATCGTGTTTATCACCACGCCGAATAATCCGACCGGCGATGTCACGCGCCTTGCAGACATCGAAAAACTGGTCCAGGCCGCGCCGGGAATCATCATCGTGGACGAGGCTTACATGGAGTTTTCTTCCTCGCCCTCGGCTGCCCACTTGGTTGCGAAATATCCCACCAAGGTGGTGGTCTCGCGCACCATGTCCAAGGCCTTTGACTTCGCCGGCGGGCGCCTGGGATACTTCGTGGCCGACCCAGCCTTCATCGAGGCCGTAATGCTCGTGCGCCTTCCTTTTCACCTTTCTACGCTTTCCCAGGCCGCGGCCATCGTCGCGCTGCGGCATAGCGCCGAGACACTGGAAACGGTGCACAAGCTGGCCGCGGAGCGCGAACGCGTCGTCGCAAAGCTGCAGGAACTGGGATATTTTGTGGTAGAAAGCGAGGCCAACTTCGTGTTCTTTGGCCGCTTTGCAGATCAGCACGCGGTCTGGGAGCAGGTTTTGAGTAGCGAGGTGCTGATTCGCGACGTCGGCCAGCGCGGATTTCTGCGCGCCACCATCGGGCTGCCGGCAGAAAACGATGCCTTCCTTGCGGTGGCAGCGAACCTTAGCGGTACAGTAACTGCGGAAGGAGAAAACTAATGGCAAACCGCATCGGCAAAGCGGAAAGGGTGACTAACGAGTCCCAAATCCGCGTCGAAATAAACCTCGACGGCAGCGGGGACGCAGACATTAGCAGCGGCCTGCCATTCTTCGACCACATGCTGGGCGCGATGTGCACCCACGGCAGCTTTGACCTCATGGTCCACGCCCAAGGCGATACCCACATCGATGCCCACCACACGGTGGAAGACACCGCGATTGTGTTGGGTCGCGCGCTTGCCGACGCCGCCGGCAACAAAGCTGGCATCCGCCGCTTCGGCTCGCAGCTTTTGCCCATGGATGAGACATTGGTAGAAGCAGTGGTGGATCTTTCCGGCCGCGCCTACTTCGTGATGAACGGCGAGCCGGAGCATCTACAATGGCAGATTATTGGCGGTCACTATGCCACAGTCATCAACCGCCACTTCTTCGAAACATTGGCCACACACGCGGCAATGACCTTGCACCTCAACGTGCGCTACGGGCGCGACCCGCACCACATCACCGAGGCAGAATTCAAGGCGGTAGCCCGTGCGCTGCGACAGGCCGTCGAACCGGATCCCCGAGTAAAGGGGATTCCTTCCACGAAGGGAGCTTTATAATTTCTGGAAACTTTTTGATTTTGGTCCTGTTCTTGGTGGCAGGACTTCTTTTTGGTGGTGCCTGGTCTGCTTATCAGCAAGGCTCTAAGTTCTTTACCATCGTGGCTGCTGTGCTCGGCGCGGTATCCATCGCAGCAGCGCTGGCGTGGATGTTTGGTGTGATGGGCCAGTGAGCAACGCGAAGCAGTCCATCTGGAAGGTCCCGGGCTATACCGCCACGATGATTGCCGTTGCGGCGGCCTTTGGTGCGTGGTCCATTCTGCTGCCGGTGGTCCCGCTGGCGGTGCTTGACTCGGGCGGCTCGGCAACCCTGGCGGGCGCCTCGACCGGCGCTTTCATGGCCGCCACGGTTATCACCCAGACTTTGACCCCGCGCATGCTGCGCACCTTTGGCTACCGTCCCGTCATGGCGGCGGCCGCGCTGCTGCTCGGCGTTCCGGCCTTCGGCCACTTGCTTGGTAACGCCGCCGTTGTCGTGCTTGCCTTTTCCGCCCTGCGCGGGATTGGCTTCGGCGCGTTGACAGTTTCGGAAAGCGCGCTGATCGCAGAAATCGCCCCCTCGCGGCTGCTGGGCAAGGCCACCGGCATGATCGGCGTCTTTGTCGGATTCGCCCAGATGGTCTTCTTGCCGGCCGGCATTGCGATGGGGCAGGCTTGGGGCTTTGAAACCGCGTACATCACCGCTGGCATCATCGGCATCATTGGCTTCGTGATGTGTTTGCGTGTGCCATCGCTGAAGGCGGCGTCGTCAAGCGTGGCGAATCGTGAGACCGGAGCCGTCGCGCCGATGTGGAAACTCTTCGCTGTGCCGGCCCTAGCTCTTACCACCTTCTCAATGAGCTACGGCGTGGTCTCCACGTTCATCGCCCCCGCGGCGCGAGAACTGGACCCAGTCACCGGCGCAGCCGTCGGCGGCCTGCTGCTTTCCTTAGTGGGTGCTGCGACGATGGTGATGCGTTACTTCGCAGGCGCGGTGGCAGACCGCCTTGGCAAACCCGGCACTTTGTATATCCCGGCCCAGCTCGCGGCCGCCGGTGGCGTGGCGTTGATTGCCTTCACGCTCGCGCAAGGGTGGTCGCTGTGGCTGCTGGTTTGTGGCGCCGTAATTTTCGGCGGTGCCTTTGGCATCGCGCAGAACGAGGCACTGCTGGCGATGTTCGACCGCGCGCCTCGCGAAAAGATTTCCGAGGCCTCTGCGGTGTGGAATATTTTCTACGACGCAGGCACCGGCTTGGGCTCCACGGTGCTGGGCGCGTTGGTCGCCAGCACCGGCTATAGCGGCGCGTTTGGTGCGGGCGCTGCGATTATCGCGGGCGGGCTGTTGCTGACCGTCAGCGATACGCTGCTGGGACGTACCCGCGTTAGCGAGACACACGATATTAAGACCCGTTTGCGAAGGTTGCGTAAGGTATAGCCCATGACAGGCAAGAATGTTGTTGTGCTGGACTATGGTGCCGGCAATCTGCGTTCGGCGCAGCGCGCGCTTGAACACGCAGGCGCGCAGGTCACCGTCACTGCGGATCCCCAGGTGGCCGTAGCTGCCGACGGCCTCGTGGTCCCCGGAGTCGGCGCCTTCGCCGCGTGCATGGAGGGGCTGAAAAAGGCCCAGGGCCCGCGGATCATCGGCCAGCGTTTGGCCGGTGGCAGGCCGGTGTTGGGGATCTGCGTGGGTATGCAAGTGCTTTTCGACGCCGGCTTCGAGCACGGCATTGCCACCGATGGTTGCGGGGAGTGGCCTGGCCGGGTGGAAAAGCTGCAGGCTGACGTGCTTCCGCATATGGGCTGGAATACCGTGGAATTTGCTGCAGACTCGGCGATGTTCGCGGGGATTTCCCCGGAAGAGCGCTTCTATTTCGTGCACTCCTATGCGGCCCGCCGCTGGGAGCTGGAAACCGAAATCACCGAGCCGCCGCGGGTGGCCTGGGCTGAGCACGGCGGGGACCGTTTCGTGGCGGCCGTGGAAAATGGCGCGCTGTGGGCCACCCAGTTCCACCCGGAGAAGTCCGGCGAGGTAGGGACGCAGTTGTTGCGCAACTGGATTAATACGCTTTAAGTAGGATTTGAAACCATGACCTTTACTTTGTTGCCGGCCGTCGACGTCGTTGACGGCCAGGCTGTGCGACTCGACCAAGGCGCGGCCGGAACCGAAAAGAACTATGGCACCCCGCGCGAGGCTGCGCTCAAGTGGCAGGAGCAGGGGGCTTTATGGCTGCACTTTGTCGACCTCGATGCGGCTTTTGGCCGCGGTTCCAATCACGCGCTGATGGCGGAGATCACCGCGGAGCTTTTGATGCAGGTGGAACTGAGCGGCGGAATTCGCGACGATGAGTCTTTGGAGCGTGCGCTTGCCACCGGCGCGCGGCGGGTCAACATCGGCACCGCGGCGCTGGAGAATCCGGAGTGGGTTGAAGAAATGCTGGAAAAGCACGGCGACAAAATTGCCGTGGACTTGGCGGTGCAGCTAGAAGAAGGCGAGTGGCGCTGCCGCGGCAACGGCTGGGTATCGGATGGCGGAGGCCTCTGGGAGGTACTCGAGCGTCTCGATGCGGCAGGCTGCCAGCGCTTCGTGGTCACCGACGTCACCAAAGACGGCACCCTCGAAGGGCCCAACGTGGAGCTGTTGCGTGAGGTTGCTGCGGCTACTGAGGCTAAGATTACGGCCTCGGGCGGCATCTCTAGCCTGGACGATCTTCGCGAGCTGGCGCTGTATGAAAACGAGGGCATCGATTCCGCGATTGTCGGGAAAGCGCTCTATGAGCAGCGTTTTAGCCTCGAAGAAGCAATCGCGGCGGTGGCGGAGGTAGAGCCGCTGCCGGAAGAAGATTACATCGACCCCATTGACACTTATTAAAGCGAGGAGCGCCAATTCATGACTCAACCGCGTGAGCTCGTGGCTTTTGCCGAGGCGGCCGTTGACCAAGTAAGCGAACTATTCCGCGCCGGCCTCGGCGCGCCGCCTGCCCATTTCAAGGGCGAGGGCGATTTTGCCACGGAAGTGGACCTGCAGATCGAGGCGCAGCTGCGCCAGCAGCTCACCCAGCTCACCGGCATTCCGGTTTATGGCGAGGAGTCTGCCTCGCCCTCCGGCGTGTTTGCGTCCGAGGAGACCATGTGGGTGGTCGATCCCATCGACGGCACCGCGAACTATTCCGCGGGCAACCCGCTGTGTGGCGTTCTGGTCAGCCTCATCCATGACTCGCGCCCCGTAGTTGCGGTGGCGGACTTCCCGCTGCTCGTGCGCCGCGTGGTGGCTGCCGAGGGCATGGGCCTGCGCTCGGTTGGCGGACCTGCCACCGGCTTTGGCGGCGGTGCGGATTCTCTCGGTTTTGACGAAGGCCGCGGGCACGTCGGCTGCTCTTCGCACCTGCCCACGGATATCTTCCACGAGCTGCGCGAGACCGGGCTGCGCCCACGCATGACCGGCTCCGTGGGGGTTGATTCGGCTTTCGTGGCGCAGGGCGTCTTCGACGGCGTGGTGAACTTCTCGCCGCATCCGTGGGACAACGCTGCGGGCGCTCTGCTCATCAAGGCCGCTGGCGGCATCGCGACCGACCCCGAAGGCAACGACTGGGCTCCGGGCGCCCGCGGTCTGGTCGCCGGCACCCCTCAAGTGCACGCCACGATTCTCGACATCGTGGCCCGCCACAGCCAAAAGTCTTAAAAAGGAGGATGCCATGGCCTTGGCCGTGCGTGTTATCCCTTGCCTCGATGTGGACAACGGCCGCGTGGTCAAGGGCATAAACTTTGAAAACCTGCGCGATGCCGGCGACCCAGTAGAGTTGGCCGCCCGCTACGACCAACTCGGTGCCGATGAACTGACCTTCCTCGACGTCAGCGCCTCGAAAGAAGGCCGGGGCACCATGCTCGAAGTCGTGCAACGTACCGCAGACCAGGTCTTTATCCCACTGACCGTGGGCGGCGGCGTGCGTTGCATCGACGACGCCCGTAAGCTGCTGCGCGCCGGCGCCGATAAAGTAGCCGTCAACTCCGCGGCGATTTCCCGCCCAGAGCTGCTGCGCGAGCTTGCTCGGGTCTTCGGCTCCCAATGCATCGTCTTATCCGTCGACGCCCGCAGAGCCCCACACATGCCTTCCGGCTTCGAGGTCACCACCCACGGCGGCACGCGCTCCGCTGGACTCGACGCCATCGAATGGGCGGCCCGCGGCGCGGAGCTGGGCGTCGGCGAGATTCTGCTGAACTCCATGGACGGCGACGGCACGAAGGCAGGTTTCGACGTCGAGCTCATCGAGAAGGTGCGTGCTGCGGTGTCTATCCCCGTCATCGCCTCCGGTGGAGCGGGCAAGGCAGCCGACTTCCCACCGGCTATTGCGGCTGGCGCCGACGCCGTCCTCGCGGCCTCCATCTTCCACTTCGGCGAGGTGGAAATCGCCGAGGTGAAGGATGCCCTCGCGGCGGCCTCCTACGAGGTACGCAAGTGAGTAGCCCAGCAGACTTCGAGCTAGACCCGGGCGTCGCTAAGCTGCTCAAGCGCAACGCCGACGGCCTGGTTCCCGCCATCGCCCAGTCCGAACAAGGCGAGGTGTTGATGTTGGCATGGATGGATGACCACGCACTCGCGCACACCTTGGCCACGCGCAAGGGCACCTATTATTCGCGTTCCCGGCAAGACTATTGGATAAAAGGCCAGACCTCGGGGCATATCCAAGAAGTACTGGGGGTGCGGCTGGATTGCGATGGCGACACCATCCTGGTTACAGTTCGCCAAGAAGGCGCGGCCTGCCATACCGGAGACCGCACTTGTTTCGATTCTCGTGACCTTTTGGGAGGCGCATTTTAGATGGCACGCCGTCTTGGCCCACTTTTAATTGCTGCAGGCGCAATCCTGCTGTGGCTTTCATCCCGCATGACGTGGGCTACCGCTGCCGTAGAAGACGATAAGTCCGGCTCCAGCACCGTCGACATGGTGGGTTCCTTCTGGTCCCTCGAACTAATCGCGCTGACCCTTGTGCTTTTGGCCGGTTCCGTCGCCGTGGCGGCCCTGCGTCGCACCTCCCGCCGCATCGTGGCCGTCATTTGCGCGCTGGCCGCAGCCGCCGTGGCGTGGAGTCCAGTCTCCCTGCTGACCTACGGCGCCGACGCCGCTCGCGCCCAAGAACTCCTGCGCGCCGGCTCCTCCGACGAGAATGCCGTCAACGGTGCGCATATCTCGGAGTGGGCCACCGTTATTAGCACCGAGACCGCAAAGGCTGGCCCCATTCTTGCCATCTTCGGCGCAGCGTGCGCGCTGTTTGGGGCGATGCTGCTGGTGCGCAAACCGGGCGTCGACAAGCCCCGCTCGACCAAGTACGAAAGCCCGGCCGCCCGCCAGGAGCGCATCGCCGAGGAACTGGAGACCACCACCGATTCCGGTCGCGTGATGTGGGATGCGCTCGACGCCGACATTGACCCCACGGACGTAAAACGCCCCTGAATTTCTATTTCGCGGGCCATCGCGATAGCCTAAGTGTGATCTCAAACGCCCCTGTGGAGGGAGGTGCTGATGTCCACTCCGATCGCCGTAGACCACCTGATAGCAGGTGTGCTTGACGACGTCGCCGTGCGCGAAGCCCGCGTCTCCTTCCAAGACATCAAAGCGCGCTCGCGTTCCATGAGCGAGCCACGCGACGTCCGTGCTGCGCTGTTGCGCCAGGGCTGCTCCGTGATTACCGAAATCAAACGCGCCGTGCCTTATGCCGGCGAAATCGCACACCTGGCCTCACCGGAGTCGGTGGCGCAGATGGCCGCGCAGCTAGCTGCCACGGGGGTCCACCTGATGGCCTGCCAGACCGACAGGCGGCGCTTCCACGGTTCTTTGGAGGATATGCGTCAGGCCCGCGCGGCGATCGATATCCCGATGATTTGCCGCGACATCATCGTGGACCCGTACCAGATCCACGAGGCGCGCTGCTATGGCGCGGATGCGGTGCCGCTGCAGGTGGAGATCTTGGAGCAAGCGCGGTTGGAGGCGCTGCTCGATCGCATTGAATCGCTGGGAATGACCGCAATTTTAGAGGTGCGCACCTGTGATGAAGTCGACCGCGCCATCAAGGCCGGTGGCAGCGTGGTGGCCATTAACGCATGGTCGGTGGCCTCGGATGCCATCAACCGCGAGGCCTTCTCCGAGATTGTGCCGGGGCTGCCGGAATCCATCGTGCGCATCGCAATCGGCGGTGTGAATTCGCCACGTAACGTGTTGAGATATGCCTCCCAGGGCGCCGATGCGGTGCTGGTAGGAGAGGCCATCATGGCGGCCCAAGACCCCGCCGCCGCGGCGCGTTCCTTGGTCGCTGCTGGCCAGCACCCGGCGTGCCCTTCGCGGAAGTCTCTTTAGTGGCTTTGTCCAGCCGGATAAGGCAAACTGTCTAGCGTGCAAATTCTGGCAAACATCCCGTCCCCGCCGCAGGGCGTGTGGCATTTAGGTCCGTTTCCGCTGCGTGCTTACGCACTTTGTATCATTGTCGGCATTCTGGTGGCGATGTGGATGACGCAGCGCCGCTACGTTGCGCGTGGCGGCAATTCCGATGTCGTGTGGGATGCGGCCATCGTTATCATCCCGGCGGGCATCGTCGGCGGGCGCTTGTATCACGTGATTACGGATCACCAGAAGTATTTCTGTGCCGACTGTAACCCGGCCGATGCCTTGAAAATCACCAACGGCGGCCTCGGTATTTGGGGCGCGGTGGCGCTCGGTGTGTTCGCGATTTGGGTGATGTTCAAGATTAAAAAGGTGCCCATGGCGCCGTTTGCCGACGCCGTCGCTCCCGGTCTCATTCTTGCCCAAGCCATCGGGCGGCTCGGCAACTGGTTTAACCAGGAGCTCTACGGCCGGCCCACCGACGTCCCGTGGGCGCTGGATATTTACTACCGCATCAACGAGGCAGGGGAGTATGCGCCGGTATCGGGCCGCTCAACTGGGGAAGTAATAACGTCCGTGCACCCGACCTTCCTCTACGAGCTGGTCTGGAATGTTGCCGTGTGTTTGTTCCTGCTGTGGGCGCAAAAGGCGTGGAAGCTGGGGCACGGCCGCGTGTTTGCGCTCTATGTGGCGGGGTATACGCTGGGCCGTTTCTTCGTTGAGAATATGCGCTCGGATGAGGCCACGATGGTCTTCGGCCTACGTATCAACGTCATTGTTTCAGTAGTGCTTTTCATCGTGGCGCTGGTGGTATTTTTCAAGCTTCCGCGCGGGCAGGAGACTCCCGCTGAGGTAGATCCTGCGCGTAACGGGCCGAAAGCGCTCGATGAGTCGCAGGAATCACACTAAGTAGCGTACGTTGCCCATTCATGCCCGCTTTTATGCGGGTATTTCTGGTTTTGGTGAGATTTTCTGTGGATTTGCGGGTTCATGTTGGGTTTGGCAGTGGCCGTTGCCAGCGAACGCGGGTAGGTTGGGTGACGTTAGCATTCCCGATGTGAAGAGGGCTTTTAATGTTGGATAGAAGAACCAAAATCGTTTGTACCTTAGGTCCCGCTGTGGCAAGCAAGGACGGAATCCTGCGCCTCGTGCAAGAGGGCATGGACGTCGCTCGCCTTAACATGTCCCACGGCGAGCACACCGACCACGAAGCCAATTATCGCTGGGTACGTGAGGCCACCGATGAAACTGGCCGCGCCGTCGGCATCCTAGCCGACCTGCAGGGCCCGAAAATCCGCTTGGGTCGCTTCATCAACGGCGAGGAGATGTGGGCAGAAGGTGAAATCGTTCGCATCACCGTCGACGACGTTGAAGGCACCCACGACCGCGTTTCCACCACCTACAAGAACCTCGCGAAGGATGCGAAGGCCGGCGACCGACTGCTTATCGACGACGGCAAGGTCGCCGTGGTCTGTAAAGAAGTAGATGGCAACGACGTCGTCTGTGAGGTCACTGAAGGTGGCCCCGTATCCAACAACAAGGGTGTTTCCCTGCCCGGCATGGATATCTCCGTGCCGGCTCTATCCGAAAAGGACATCACCGACCTGCGCTTCGCTCTGCAGCTCGGCGTCGACATGATCGCGCTGTCCTTCGTGCGCTCGCCAGCCGACGTCGACCTAGTCCACGCCATCATGGACGAAGAGGGCCGTCGCGTGCCGGTCATCGCGAAGCTGGAGAAGCCGGAGGCGGTCGATGCTCTGGAGTCCATCGTCCTTGCTTTCGACGCTATCATGATTGCCCGTGGTGACCTGGGCGTCGAGGTGCCGCTCGAGCAGGTGCCGCTGTTCCAGAAGCGCGCCATCCAAATCGCGCGTGAAAACGCTAAGCCGGTCATCGTGGCAACCCAGATGCTGGATTCCATGATCAGCAACCTGCGCCCGACCCGCGCGGAAGCATCAGATGTGGCCAATGCCGTGCTCGATGGCGCCGACGCCGTCATGCTCTCCGGCGAGACCTCCGTGGGCATCGACCCGCAGAACGTCGTGCGCACCATGTCTCGTATCGTGCAGAACGCTGAGTCCGATGGCCAGGTGCCGCCGCTTTCGCACGTTCCGCGCACCAAGCGCGGCGTGGTGTCCTACTCGGCGCGCGACATCGCGGAGCGCCTGAATGCGAAGGCAATCGTTGCCTTCACCACCTCCGGCGATACCGCAAAGCGCGTGGCGCGTTTGCACTCCAAGCTGCCGCTGCTTGCGTTTACCCCGTTCCCGGAGGTGCGCTCGCAGCTGGCCCTGACCTGGGGCGCGCAGACTTTCCTGAGCGATGCCGTGGACTCCACCGACGACATGATGGCTACCATCGATCGCTCGCTGCTGGCCATGGATAGTTACAAGGAAGGCGACCTCATCGTCGTCATCGCTGGCACCCCGCCGGGAATTGCGGGCAACACCAACATGATTCAGTGCCACATGTTGGGTGAAAGCCGCTAACCGAGCTCCTTGAGCGCGCTTCGCCGGCGCTCGGTAATCGCTGGCCCGTCAGCCCTGTGGCCTTCCTGCTTTTGCGCAGGGAGGCCTCTTTTTGTGGATAGCTTTGTGGCCGCGTCATCGGAAAGCGCGTTTTAGCCTCTTTTAGGCGAAGTTATCCACAGACCAAAAACTGATGCTTGTGGCGGTTCGTGGGTGCTTTTAGCGTGAAAGGTATGAACCTTCAGACGTATTTGCAAGCACGGGCGCGCGGCGTGGATCTTCTCGCCGAGGCGGCCGCGCTAAGCAAGTCTGAAATCATGGCATTAGGCGCAAGCCCCGATGACGCCGACCATCTCATCCGCCTCGCCGAGCCTTATTTTGGCAAGACGCCGTATACCCGCAAGCAGGCTCGTGCGCTCGCCGGCGCGCGGCGCCGTGGCCATGGATTGAGCGTGCTGGCCCGGATCGAGAAATACGTCGCGCGGGTGCGCAACCGCCATCATGCGTGGGACCTAAGAGTCGAGTTGTGCCACGCGCCAGCCAATAACGTGGACGGGCTCGCGCGCGCTCGGCTACGCGAGATCCTCACTCCGCCGCAGCCCCAGCCGCAGGTATCGCATACCCGGTACTCCAACGGCCTGGGCGCAATCCGTATCACCGATAAGGCGATGACCATCGAGGACTTCCGCGCCATCATTTCGCATGCGGACGGCGCCCTTGCGGGCTTCCGCGCGTTGGTGGCCGGAAACGCGAGCGGCGGGGCCGTTAAAGTATCGACCTCGGCGATTGTTTATCTTGACCAACTCGACCGCATCGTAAATGGTGAGGGTGAGGAGGTCACCATTGAGCTGAGTAACGGCGCGGTGGTCTCTGGCGCGCAGTATATTCAGCGCGCGCTGGCCCAGCATGGGGAGGCCGTCCTCGTGCATCCGCTGGCTGGGCCGGTCGATGCCTTCCGAACCCAGCGCATCGCAAACGATAAACAGCGTGCCATACTCAAAGCGAAGTTCCGCGAGTGTGTATGGCCGGGATGTTCCGTGCCTTTCGATGACTGCCAAATCCACCACATCGAAGCCTGGAACCACGGCGGGTACACCAACCTCCAAAATTTGGTGCCACTTTGCGCCTATCACAACGGGCTCAACCAGGATGACCCGCTAGGGCCCGCGCATCGCGGACGTATGACGCTTATCGACGGCCATCTTGCCTGGCTTTCACCAAAAACAGGCAGGCCGATGTTTCTAAAACACAACCTCCGCCCGCCACCCTAGATTTGCGCCGGGCTGCCCCTGCCGGTCGCTCGTGCAAACGGAGCCACGGGTTGCACGGCGTGGGTGCAAGTGGCGGCGGTTGAGTGGCGGCGGTTGAGTGGCAGCGGTTGAGTGGCGGGGCCGCGTAGGGCGGGGAAAGCCAAAAAGGCGCTAGGTGAAATGCCTAGCGCCTACTGGTCGTGGTTACTTATTAATTGGGGTGGGGTTGAGCTTCCAGACTTCGGCGGCGTAATCGGCAATCGTGCGATCAGAGGAGAAGCGGCCGGAAAGGCAGATATTCAGCCATGCCTTCTTGGCCCAGTCGAGTGGGGCGTCGACGTAGTCTTGTGCCATGCGGTCGCGGGTCTTCCGGTAAGAGTCGAAGTCACCGAGAACGTAGTAGGTGTCTTGGGCGTGGATGCCCTGGCCGTCGAGAAGCGAGGAGCGCAAGTCGCCGAACATGCCGGAATTCTCGTGGCCTAAAGTGCCATTGTTGAGGGCGTCCAGAACGCGCTTCAAACCCGAGACGGATTCGTAGAGCTCGCCAGGGTTATAAGACTCTCGTAGCGCTGGCAGCTCCTCGTTGGAAGCGCCGAAGATATACGCGTTGTCCTCGCCGACTGCCTCCACGATTTCAACGTTTGCCCCGTCCATCGTTCCCAAGGTGAGCGCGCCATTCATCATGAACTTCATGTTCGAGGTGCCGGATGCTTCCTTACCCGCCACCGAAATCTGCTCCGAGATGTCGGCGGCCGGGATGATGTGCTCGGCAGGGGAGACGTTGTAATTTTCCACGAACACAACGCGAATGACATCGCGGGTGTCTTCGTCGTTGTTGACCAGCTCAGCGATGGAGTTGATGAGCTTGATGATCTCCTTAGCGCGGACATAGCCCGGGGCGGCCTTCGCACCAAAGATGAAGGTACGCTTCGGCACGGACTCGCCGTCTTCCTTGATACGGAAATACAAGTCCAGGATATAAAGCGCATTCAACAGCTGACGCTTGTACTCGTGCAGGCGCTTGATCTGCACGTCGAAGATAGAATCCGGGTCGACTTCCGCGCCCTGATGCTGCATGATCCACTCTGCGAAGTCGACTTTGTTTTTGTGCTTTACCTCCATGAGCTTGCGCAGAACCTTCTTGTTCTCAGAAAGCTGGGTAAGCGAGGCAAGTGAGTTAAGGTCGGTGACCCACTCATCAGAACCGGACTGCTTGGTTAGAAGCTTCGCCAGGCGCGGGTTACACATCTTCAGCCACCGGCGAGGCGTGACACCGTTGGTCTTGTTGTTGAATTTCTCCGGCCACAATTCATGCCACTCGCAGAGCGTGTCGGCCTTGATGATTTCCGTATGCAGGGCGGCGACGCCGTTGATAGAAAACGCTGCGTAGCAGGCAATCCACGCCATGTGCACCTGCCCGTTGGACACCGGCGCCATGTATTCGATGCGCTGGGAATCGACGCCCCGAGCTTCCATATCCAGCCGGAAACGACGATCGATTTCTTCCACCAACTGCCAGATGCGCCAAAACAGCTTCTGGAAAATAGACACTTCCCAGCTCTCCAGCGCCTCGGCGAGAACGGTGTGGTTGGTATAAGCAAAAGTCTCTGTGACAACCTGCCAGGCATCGTCCCAGGACAAGCCGTGGTCGTCGAGAAGCAGGCGCAAAAGCTCTGGAATCGCCAGCACCGGGTGTGTGTCGTTGAGCTGGATGCAGTTGTACTTCGCGAATCCGCGCAGGTCGTCGCCGTGGTGGGCGATGTAGTTATCGATCATCTGCTGCAGCGAAGCAGAAACGAAGAAGTACTGCTGGCGCACGCGCAGCACCTTGCCCTCGTAGGTCGTGTCGTTGGGGTAGAGCACTCGGCAGATGTCCATGACGCGCTCGCGCTCGACGATGGCGTCGGTAAACCGCTGTGAGTTGAACGCATCGTAGTCGAATTCGTCGATGGGTTCGGACTTCCACAGGCGCAGGGTGCCGACGTTGTCGGTGCCGTAGCCGGTGATCGGCATGTCATAGGGAATCGCACGGACGTCCATGTCATCGAAGTGCACACGACGCTGATCGGAAGCACGGCGAATGACAAACTCGTAACCGTTTTCCATCCATGCGTCGGGCTGCTCCTTTTGGTGCCCATTGTCAAAGGACTGGCGGAACAAGCCGTAGCGGTAGAGCAGGCCGTAGCCGGTGACTGGGTAGTCCTGCGTGACCGCCGAATCGAGGAAGCAAGCAGCGAGTCGGCCTAGGCCACCATTGCCGAGGGCGGCGTCGTGCTCGGCCTCGAGGACGTCGGAAAGCTCGCGGCCGGCTGCCTTCGCTGCGGCCTTGGCTTCGTCGACCAAGTCCAGGTTGGTGAGGTTATTAAGCAGCGCGCGGCCTTGCAGGAACTCGGCGGAAAAGTAGTGCTGCTGGCGGGTCGCAGAGTAGGCAGCGCGGGTAGCTTCCCAATTGTCAGCGATTTCGGCTACGACAGCAGAAGATAAGCCGGACCAGAATTTGCGCTGGCTGGCAGCAGAAGGGCTAACCCCGGCAGCGGAGCGCACGTGTGCGGGGACAGTGGACTGAAAAGCAGAGTGCTTGGGCTGGCTCATTTATTACCTATCTGGTTCTTTAAGAGAATGGAAAATACCGTGTGCCAGCTTATCCGGCCTTGAGCGCAAGCGCTTGCTTAATTTGCGAGGTAGGCCAGCACCGCTGCTGCGGCGGCTTGGGTACTCGATGCCACGGTGGGTTCATAATCGGGCAGGAATATCGCTTGGTGGTTGACGGGTGGGTTATCTGCCAGTTCCGCGGGTGTCGAGCCAATAAACCAGAAATAATACGGCACACCCCAAGCTTGGGGGAGGTAACAAAAGTCCTCGGAGGCCGTCGAAGGTTCGGCTGTACCCGAGGCCGCGCCGAAGACGGCGTCGAAGACTGCGCGCACGGTTTCGTGGGCGGCAGGATCGTTGTCGGTGACTTCGCCGTGGGCAAAGTACTCGAATTCCGGCGGCTTGGGGGCGTCGGAGGCTTCGCATTCCGCGCGCACCATTCGCTCGAGGGAGGCATACACACGCTTGGCGACGTCCGGTTTGTAATAACGGGTATTCAACACCAGCTCGGCGGTCTCAGGAATGATGTTGTTTTTATCGCCTGAATGCAGCTCCCCTACAGAAATGACAAAGAAGTCATGTGGTGCCACCTCGCGTCCAACGATGGCTTGCAAACGCGTGATGACCATGGCGGCGATATAGGTCGGGTCAACGGCTGCGTGCGGCATCGAGGCATGTGCCGAGCGTCCGTGAATGGTGATGCGCAGGGAGTCGCAACCGGCCATGATTGCTCCGGAGCGGGACAGAACATCGCCTGCTTTGCCGGGCATAACGTGTTGGCCGAGGCAGATGTCGGGTTTCGGGACGCGGGTAGTAAGGGAATCGGCCAGCATATATTTTGCTCCCATGGAAGATTCTTCTGCTGGCTGGAAAAGAGCGAGGAAGGTGCCGGACCAGCCGTCGCGGTGGGCGTCGAGAAGCGCGCAGGCTCCGAGCAGCGCTGTAGTGTGCATGTCGTGGCCGCAAGCATGCATGTTGCCGTTGCGGGAGGCGTATGCAACTGCTGTTTCCTCTTGCACGGGCAGCCCGTCGAAGTCAGCGCGGAAAAGAGCGGTGGGGCCGGGGCCGTTGCGGAAGATGGCCACGGCCCCGAAACCGCCGATAGGCTGGACAATCTCGCAGTCGAAAGTGCGCAGGCGCTCGAGGATTCGACCGGCGGTGCGCTCTTCTTCGTGGGAGAGCTCAGGGTGAGCGTGAAGGTCCTCGTAGAATTCGCGCTGCCAGCTAAGGTCTCCGTGGGAGTCTTTCAAGAGGTTTGCGATTTTGGTGGAATCTGCCATAGCTAATTTTCTTTTCGTTTGGGTAGGGTTACCTACATGCCAATTATTCAGTTTGATGTTCTTGTGCCGAACGCTCAGGCCAAGCGAGTGGCGGAGGTCTTTAGCACTGCCACCGAAAAGCTGGTTGCACATGAAACGCTGGCCGCTGCCCGCGTAACCCGCGAGGAAGATCCCACCTTGCCGGCCGGCTTGGAGGAGCAGTTGCGTCAGACCTACCGCGACGAGCACTTTGACCGCGAGCTAGAAAATGCCAATGTTTATCGCTACAACATTGAGGTCGACGGTGTGAAGGGATCCGTGAACCAGCTGACGATGGTGCTAGCGCGACTTCTCACCCCGCACGCGGTGTTGCCGAAGGACCACGTGCTTTTGGAAGATGAGGTCGCGCACGAGCGGCCTGCTATTTTTCCGTGGTCTGTACAGGTGCAACCTTAGCGGCCAGCGCGTGGGCGGCGGCGCGCAATTGCTCCACGACGTCGCCTTTCGCGGCGCCTTGAGCACTGTCGAGTTCGATTCCTACGGCGCCGTGGGGAAGCGGCGATGCGATGGAGCCTGCGATGACGCCGACTGGCGTTTCGCCGGCTAGCTCGGCGACGGTGCCGACAACTTTGCCGGTGAGGGATTGCTCATCAAAGCGGCCCTCGCCGGTGACAACGAGGTCTGCCTCGGCGAGTTTCGCCGACAGGCCGATTTTTTCTGCCACATACGCGCCGCCGGGGACTACTTCGAAATGTTCTTCGCTTCCCCAGAGCGTTTGCGAAAGCCAGTGCAAAGCGATGGGGATGCCGCCTGCGGCACCAAAGGATTCGGCGTTTTCGTCGGTGCCGGTTACTTCGCAGAGGCGAAGAAGAGCGCCCGCGAGCAGCGCGATGTGTTCTCCCTCGACGCCTTTTTGTGGGCCGTACATGGTCGCGGCCTGGATAGGCACGGCTCGGGTATCAGCGAGCAGGGTGTAGTCAAGGGCACCGGCCTTGATGTTGAGCTGGGCGGTGTCGATGTTGTCGAGGCGAACGAGGGGAGCACCGCCCTTGGGTAGTGCGTAGCCGCGCTCGTCGTGTGCCGCCGCACCAAGTGCGGCGAGGATGCCCATTCCGCCGTCGATGGTCGCGCTGCCGCCAAGACATAAAACGATGTGCTTAGCGCCGCGGGCTTCGGCGTCCGCGATGAGCACGCCGGTGCCGTAGGAATCCGAGTGCAGTGGGTCGAGGTCATTGGCGACGGCGGGCAGCCCGGTGGCGGAGGCGACGTCGATTAGCGCATGCTCGCCGGCCAGGAAGTAGCTGGCTTCGGTCAGCCGCCCGCGGGCGTCGGTGGTGGGCAGTGTAATCGTTTGCACCTCGACGCCGGAAAGGCTGGCGGCGGTGGCGAGGATTTCGGAGGTGCCTTCGCCGCCGTCGGCCATGGGGCAGGTGGTGATGGTGGCGTCGGGAAGGGCCTCGCGCAGACCGCCAGCGATGGCTGCCGCGGCCTGCATTGCGCTTGCTGTCCCTTTGAAAGAGTCCGGTGCGACGATGATATGCATGCCGAAAAGTATAGGTGGCCACTAATTCGTGGGCGGTTTCACCTCGCGGGTAGTTGCACTTTTGGTCAAACGATAGAAAACTGTTTGGTGTCCTGTAAACCACCGATTCGGCACCCTCGCCGGCGAAAGGCGCACCAGATGCACATCGAAAAGCAAATTTCCAACTACTACGACATGCTTTTAAAGCGAAACGCCGGCGAGCCTGAGTTTCACCAAGCCCTCTCTGAGGTGCTGGATTCGCTGAAGATTGTCCTGAACAAGGACCCGCACTACGCCGACTACGGCCTGGTCGAGCGCCTATGCGAACCCGAGCGCCAGCTCATCTTCCGCGTTCCCTGGACCGATGATCGCGGAAACGTTTGCGTCAACCGCGGTTTCCGTGTGCAATTCAATTCCGCACTGGGCCCGTACAAAGGCGGGTTGCGTTTCCATCCTTCGGTGAACCTGGGCATCATCAAGTTCTTGGGCTTCGAGCAGATTTTTAAAAACTCGCTGACCGGCCTGCCCATCGGTGGCGGTAAGGGCGGTTCTGATTTCGACCCGAAGGGCAAGTCGGATGCGGAAATCATGCGCTTTTGTCAGTCCTTTATGACGGAATTGCACCGCTACATCGGTGAATATCAGGATGTTCCGGCAGGCGATATCGGTGTTGGCGGGCGCGAGATTGGTTACTTGTTCGGCCAGTTCCGCAGGCTGGAAAATCGCCACGAGTCTGGCGTGCTGACAGGCAAGGGGCTGTCCTGGGGTGGCTCCCTGGTGCGCACCGAGGCCACCGGCTACGGCTTGGTCTATCTCACCGCAGAGATGATGAAAACCCATGGCGAGTCCTTTGACGGTGCGAAGGTCATTGTCTCTGGTTCCGGAAACGTGGCGATTTACGCGGCCGAGAAGGTCCAGCAGTTGGGTGGCACTGTCGTGGCGATGTCCGACTCCGCGGGGTACGTCGAAACCCCAAACGGCGTTGACATCGAGCTGCTGAAGGACGTCAAGGAGGTGCGCCGCGAGCGCATTAGCGTATATGCCCAGGAAGCGGGGGTGAAATATGACGAGGGCGGCAATATCTGGGCCACGCCTGCCGACGTTGCGTTGCCGTGCGCTACCCAAAACGAGCTCGACGTCGATGCCGCGCGGCTGCTGGCAGAAAATGGCGTGCGCTACGTCGCCGAAGGCGCGAACATGCCGTGTACCGCAGAAGCGGTCCACTACTTCGTGGGCTCGCAGCTCAATTTCGCGCCGGGCAAGGCCGCGAATGCAGGCGGCGTGGCTACCTCTGCGCTAGAGATGCAGCAAAATGCTTCGCGCGATTCGTGGTCTTTTGACTACACCGACAAACGATTGCACGAAATCATGTCGAATATCTTCAAAAACATCGACCGCACCGCGCGGGAGTATGACATGGAGGGCGATTATGTCGCGGGCGCGAATATTGCGGGCTTTAAGAAGGTGGCTGATGCGATGTTGGCGCAGGGCGTCGTTTAGCGCCGCTCTAAGCCTGAAGTCGAACTTTAGATTTTTATTGCAAGTGCCGCGTGGGAAACGTGTGAAAAAAGTTTCTTTGGTTACTCTGAGCGCATGTACCGCGTATTTGAGTCCCTTGATGAACTTGTTCGCAACTTGGAGCAGGCCTACTCCGTTCCCATGACGGCCAACTGCATGGTCCCGCGCCACGAGATGCTCGCGCTTCTCGACGACCTCCGTAACGCCCTGCCTGTCGAAATGGACGATGCACAGGATGTCCTAGATAAGCAGGATGAAATCTTGGCTGGCGCGGAGGAACGCGCTGCGCAGATTGTCGCGGATGCAAACGCGCAGTCTGACGAGATTATGGCGCGTGCGCAGGAAGACTCTGACGCCATGCTTTCCGACGCCCAGCAGCGCTCGACCACCATGGTTGTCCAGGCGGAAGACGATGCGAGCGCCATGATTGAAAGCGCGCGTGCCGATGCGGACCGCACCATCGCGCAGGGCAATCAGGAATACGAGCGCAGCGTCGCCGCAGGCCAGGCGGAGCAGGAACGCTTGGTCTCTGAGTCCGAGGTGGTCCGCCGCTCGAACGATGAGGCGCAGCGCATTGTGGAGACCGCCCACACCGAGTCGAATCGTTTGCGCACCGAGTGCGACGAGTTTGTCGATTCCAAGCTCGGCGAGTTTGAAAGCACCCTTTCCGGCCTGCTGCGTACCGTGAACTCTGACCGTCAAGCGCTGCGCCGCGGCGCGGGTGTGCGTTCCCGCATCAGCGATTCGCGCGCAGATGTGCGCAGCGAGCGTGGCGAGTACCGCACCGACCGTGGCGAGCGCGGCGAGTACCGCGCCGAAAGCTCCGAGCGCTACGAACGCTAAGACCTATAGCGCGGATGCACAGAAGCGCCGAGAGCTTCCGGCGCCCGGGCGCTAGCGCGGCGAATGCACACTCTGTTTGCATAGGGTTTGCATAGCTCGGCTGCGGCGCGGAGACGATGGCCCTTGCTGGTGGCCAGACGGTTTGTCGTACACCGTCTGTTCATCAGCTGGGGCCATCGTCTTTGTAGCAACGGCAATCGCCGCCGATACCGCTGCGGGAAAACCGAACACGCCCCACAACAATGCAAACGTTTCCATAGGCGTACCCGCGATGAGGCGCACAGAAAATAGCGCCTCCACCAAATATTGCCCTGCGACAACGCTCAAAATACCGCCGAGCGCCGTAGCAACGGACATGAGAACGCCCGATAGCCCTTCGCGCGCATTCCAGGCCAGCCACGCGGTGCCAAGGCCTAGGAGCGCGGAGGCGACAATCATCGTGATGTCGAAGGGCAGTGGAAGCGCCACGAAAGCACCAAGCACAAACCCCAAACCCAGACCGCGATAGGCCAGGGAGTGCAGTGCCATCCCCGGCCGCAGGCGGCTGCGGTGGTGTCGCAGATATGCGATTGCGCCAAGCGCTACCACCGGCAGCACACAAAGCAGAGAAAACGCCCATCCAAGCTGGGCTAATTCGCTGTTTTGTGTAGTGGTGCCGTAATTCATAGTCCCTAGCCTAAGACCCGCTAAGTCATTGGGAAACCACCCGCCTTTAGCGCATAGGACCTTGTGCGGTGCAGTTCAGGCAACACCCAGATAGCGGGCAAAAGGCGGCGTCGGCAAGCATGGGCAAAGCTCGGCTAAAAGGATGGAGCCGCACAATGTAGGCTAAGAGACGTTATGGCAGATGTATTGGAATCACCGCTGAAATTTAACGTGGCCGAGCTCTTGCGTGGCCAGGGCGCTGCCGCAATGCCGGAGCAGCGCGTGCAGAAGGGCCCTGCGCCCGAACGTATCGGCGTCGAGATGATCGCCGTTGCAAAAGGCGACGAGATTACGGTCGACGCCACCTTGACACCCCTGGGATCGGGCGTGCTTGTCGACGCCACGGTTACCGGCACTCTCACCGGCGAATGCGCTCGTTGCTTGCGCCCGCTGCACCCGCAGCTGGATCTGCAGGTCTCGCAGGTTTTTGCCGCAGACGAGTCTTTCATCAGCGGCGACGAACTCGATGATGAGGATGCAGGCTCTGGCGATGAAGTTCCTGAGGTCGTAGACGACGAAATCGATTTACTGCAGACCGTCATCGATGAAGCCGGCCTGAGCCTGCCTTTTGCGCCGGTGTGCGAGGAAGGCTGCGACATAGAGATGCCGGAGGGCGTTTCCACCGGAGTCTCTGGCGAAGAGGAAGACAAAGTCGATATCCGTTGGTCTGGACTGGAGAAGTTCCTGTGAGCAAGAAGAAGAAGCTGACCGGCGAGGAAGCCCTCCAGCAGGCCTATAGCGCCGTCGATCATGGCCCGTTGCTGCAGGCATTGGGCATCGACCTGGCCGATGAAAACTTGCGTCTGGCGCTGACCCACCGCTCTTTTGCCAACGAAAACGGGTACTTGCCCAACAACGAACGCCTCGAGTTTCTAGGCGACGCTGTCCTTGGCCTGTCCGTGGCTTCGAAGCTCTACGAGCAGTATCCTTCGCGTCCGGAATCGGATATTTCGAAGATGCGCGCTTCCATCGTCTCGCGATATGGGCTTTCCGATATCGCTCGCGAGATTGAGCTGGGCCAACATATCCTGCTGGGCAAGGGCGAGCAGTCCACTGGCGGCCGTGACAAAGATTCGATTCTGGCGGATACCACCGAAGCCATCTTCGGCGCGATTTATCGCCAGCACGGCTTTGAGGTCGCGCGCGATGTCATTCTGCGCCTGTTCCAGAAGAAGATCGACAACGCTGTCGTCTCCGGCCGCCACATGGACTGGAAGACCAACCTGCAGGAGCTGTGCGCCGAGCTGAAGGCCCCGATGCCGGTCTATACCGCTACCTCTACCGGCCCAGAGCACGACCAGACCTTCACCGCGGTGGCTACCGTCGCAGGCCTGACCGTGGGTAACGGCGTTGGCCACAACAAGAAGCTGGCCGAGCAGCAGGCGGCGCAAGAGGCGTGCGATACTCTGCGCGAAACTCCGCTTTTGGTCCAGGGCACCGCTAATCGCGAGAATTAATGCCTGAACTTCCAGAAGTCGAGTCCGTCCGCCGCGGGCTGGAGGCCTATCTTCCCGGCCGCCGCTTCGAGTCCGTGAAAGTCTTGCACTCGCGGGCCAACCGCGGCCAGGATGGCCCCTTGGAACAGCTCCTAGCCGGCCGCGAAATCGCGAGTGTGGCACGGCGCGGCAAGTTCATGTGGCTGGAATTCGCCGACGAGGACCTCACGGATCCCGGCCGCGATGTGCTTTTCGTACATCTCGGCATGTCCGGCCAAATGCGGGTGGGGGAGATGGACTCGAAACATGTACGCATCGCGGCGTCGTTAAGCGGCGGCGTCCAGCTGAACTTCGTGGACCAGCGCACCTTTGGATATTGGTTGCTGGCCCCATGGACGAAGATCGCGCACCTCGCGCGGGATCCGCTGGAGTCGGACTTTGACCTTGTTGCCACGGCGCGGCGGCTGCGTGGGAAGAAGACGGCGGTGAAGACGGCGTTGTTGGATCAGACTGTGGTCTCGGGAATCGGTAATATTTATGCCGACGAGGCGCTCTGGTTAGCCCGCATACAGCCCCAAAAGAAGGCCTCCACGCTGCGTCAACGCGACGCAGTTGCGCTTGTCGACGCCGCCGCGACCGTCATGCGCGCTGCCCTTAAAGTCGGCGGCACTAGCTTTGATGCGCTTTATGTCAACGTCAATGGCGAGTCGGGTTACTTCGACCGCTCTTTGCATGCCTACGGTCGTGGCGATGAGCCGTGCGATAGGTGTGCGACGCCGCTAAAAAGGGTGGTTGTGGGCGGTAGATCTACCCACTATTGCCCCCGCTGCCAAACCTATTAATGGATCGATAGGGGATATATAGCGTTTAATACTCCATATGGAATTTATTGAGAACGCTGTGACAACGTTCAACGATTCGGTATGGACTTATCTGATCCCGTGGATCTTGATTGCTGCGGGACTATTTTTCGGCTTTAGGACTGCGCTCGTACAGGTGCGCATGGTCCCGCAAATGTTCAAGGCTGTGGTGGAACGTCCGAAGGGCGTCGGCCGCGACGAAGATGAGGACTACGGCGGAATCTCCGCTTTCAAGGCTTTTACCATTTCGGCGGCCTCGCGCGTGGGCACCGGCAACGTCGCGGGCGTGGCTGTGGCTATTTCCGTGGGCGGACCTGGTGCCGTGTTCTGGATGTGGCTGATTGCCATCCTGGGCGGTGCGACGGCGTTTATCGAGTCCACCCTGGCTCAGGTGTGGAAGGTCCGTGAAGGCACTGCTTACCGCGGCGGCCCGGCTTATTACATGAAGCGTGGCCTAGGCTGGGGCCCGCTTGCCGCTATCTTCTCTGTGGCCATCGCCTTTACCTTCGGCTTTGTCTACAACGCATTCCAGACCAACGCCATTGCCGATTCCATCGCGTTCTCCTTCGGCCGTGACGACTTCTCCTTCCGCTTTATCATCGGCGGCGTTATCGCTGCTATCTCCGCTCTCATCATCTTCGGTGGTGTGCAGCGTATTGCGAATATCACTCAGGTCATCGTTCCGTTTATGGCGATTGCCTACCTGCTCATCGGTGGCTTCGTTGTCGTGGCCAATTTTGACAAGGTCCCGGGCATGATCGGTGACATCATCGGCCACGCCTTGGGCTTCAAGGAAATCGCCGGCGCCGGTCTAGGCACTGCCATGATGAAGGGAATCCAGCGCGGCCTATTTTCCAATGAGGCCGGCGAGGGCTCCGCGCCGAACGCCGCAGCTACCGCCGCCGTGTCGCACCCAGTCAAACAGGGGCTGGTGCAGACCTTGGGCGTTTATTTCGACACGCTAGTTGTCTGTTCTATCACCGCCTTCATCATCCTGCTGGGGCCTACCGTCAACTACGGCGCGGAAGCCGAGGGTGTTTCCCTGACACAGGCTGCACTGGCTTCTGAGGTGGGCGATTGGGGCATCCATTTCGTCAGCTTCATCCTATTCTTCCTGGCATTTTCTTCGATTCTGGGCAACTACTACTTGGCAGAGGCCAACGTGGAGTACTTAACCCGCAAAAAGAGCCTGCTGATCCTCTTCCGCCTCGTGGTGCTCTTCTTCGTATGGTTTGGCGCCGTGGGCTCTTTGCCTTTGGTCTTCGCCCTGGCAGATACCGGCGCGGCAACGATGGTATTCCTGAATATTCTTGCCATCGTTCCTTTGTCCGGCGTGGCCATCAAGCTGCTGAAGAACTTCAACGAACAGCGTCGTGACGGCGTGGACCCGATTTTCCATCGCGACATGATGCCGGAACTGAAAAACGTCGAGTGCTGGGACGGCTCTGACCCGGTTACCCGCCGCAGCCCGGAGGACCGCAAGCACTTGCAGCACAAGTATGACCTGTCGGATCGCACCAATCTACGGGAGTACTAAATGCAACGCCTGACCGCTTTCGTGCACGGTACGGTCCAAGGCGTTGGCTTCCGCTGGTGGACGCGCTCTCGGGCCCTCGAATTGGGTCTTGCGGGCCACGCCACGAACTTAAAGGGCGGGCGCGTGCAGGTTGTTGCCGAAGGCCTGCGCGAGGACTGCGAGCGCCTGCTCGAGTTATTGCGCGAGCAGCCTTCTACTACCAAGCGCCCGGGAACCGTAACCACCGTGGTGGAGCAGTGGTCGGACCCACGCGGTGAGAGCGGCTTTATCGAACGCTAGCGCCTAGGCTTGCTAAACTTTCACGAATGCACCTGAAATCGCTCACGCTCAAAGGCTTCAAGTCTTTCGCGTCCGCGACGAACCTGAAATTCGAGCCCGGCATCTGCGCCGTGGTTGGTCCGAACGGCTCAGGTAAGTCGAACGTCGTCGACGCGTTGGCGTGGGTCATGGGCGAGGGCAGCGCCAAGACCCTGCGCGGCGGCAAGATGCAGGATGTCATCTTCGCTGGCGCGGGCGACCGCAAGGCGCTAGGCCGCGCCGAGGTAACCCTTACCATCGACAACTCCGATGGCGCGCTGCCCATCGAATACTCCGAGGTTTCTGTCACCCGCCGCATGTTCCGCGACGGCGCCAGCGAGTATGAAATCAACGGCGCCAAAGCGCGCCTTATGGATATCCAGGAGCTGCTTTCTGACTCCGGTATCGGCCGCGAGATGCACATCATCGTCGGTCAGGGCAAGCTCTCCGAAATCCTAGAATCGCGCCCAGAAGATCGCCGCGCCTACATTGAGGAAGCCGCCGGCGTGCTCAAACACCGGCGTCGTAAAGAAAAAGCGCAGCGCAAGCTCACCGGCATGCAGGCCAACTTGGATCGCTTGCAGGATCTCACCGAAGAGCTGGGTAAACAGCTAAAGCCTTTGGCCCGTCAGGCCGAAACCGCCCAGCGCGCGGCCACCGTCCAAGCGGATTTGCGCGATGCCCGCCTGCGCATCGCCGGCGACCAAGTCGTGCAAACCCGCAAGAAGTACGCCGATGCCGAGCAACAGGCTCAGGTGCTCGCCGAGCAGGTGGCGGAAGCTACCGAGCAGCACGAAGAGGCCACCGGCGTCCAATTGGAAATCGAGGCCCAGCTCGAGGAGGTTAATCCGCAGGCCGAGGCCGCGCAGAAGCTGTGGTTCGACCTGTCGACGCTGTCCGAGCGCATCGCTGCCACCCAGCGCATTGCAGAAGAGCGCGCGAAAAACGTCGGCGCACAGGTCGCCTATGCAGGCCAAGACCCAGAAGAGCTGGAGGCCCGTGCTCTGCGCGCGGACGAGGAGCACGCAGAGCTGCTCATGGAGGCCGAAGAGGCCGCCGAGCGCCTGGAGTCCATCCGCGAGGAGGTGGCGCAACGCCGCGCCGTCTTCGAAGAGGTGGAAAAGGAACACATGGCGCAGCTACGCGCGATTGCGGATCGTCGCGAGGGAGTGGTTCGCCTCATCGCCTCCGAGGAAAACCTCGCCGGGCAGGTCTCCGCGGCAGAGGAGGAGCTCGCGCGCCAGGAGGAGACGCTGCAGTCGACCAAGGCGCGCACGCGCACGGCGCGGGCGGAGGCGGACGAAGTTGCCGATAAGTTGGAGGCCTTAAACGCCGAGCGCGAGCCGCTGGAAGAGGCTCACGTGCGGGCCGCGAGTGAGTCAGGGGCGGCCGAAAAACGCCTGGAGCAGCTTCGCGACGGTCAGCGCGAACGCGAGCGCGCGGTCTACACGCTGCGCTCGCGCATCGATACTTTGGCGCAGACCGCCCCGGAAAACATCGACTTGGGCGAGGGCTTTAAGCCGCTGGCGCAATACATCACCACCTCCCATGACACGGCCGTTGCGGCGGCGTTGGGCGCGTTCGCGGAGGCGCAAACGGGCGTGGTTACAGAGGACATCGTGGCAGCCTTGAGCACCGCCGCCCGCACCCCGTTGGTGGATACCACTGCCGCGGGTGCCTCCGACTGGCGTCTGGACGCCAACCTGCCCAGCGGTGCGACCTGGCTGCTGGATGAGATGCAGCTTGCACCCGAGGTGCAGGCGGCGCTGACGCGTCTGCTTTCCGACGTCGCGCTGGTCGGCGATCTTGCCCTAGCCCGCGAGTTGGTGCGCGAGGATCCGCGCCTGCGCGCGGTTACCGCCGAGGGCCTGTTGGTGGGCGAGGGCTGGGTCGAGGCCGGCACCGGCGCTTCTTCTACCGTCGAGGTCACCGCGCGCATCGCGGAGGCAGAAAGCCAGCTGGAATCTGCCACGCAGGAGTTGGAAGAGCTTTCCGGCACCCTGGAGGGCGCGAAGATGGCGGCCGAGGAGGCTCGCGTCGCAGCGGCCTCGGCAAAGGCGGCCTTGCGTGAGCACGACACGATCGTGGAAGCCTGGCAGCGCGACCATCAGCGCCTGCTGAAGCAGCACGAGGTCAACAAGGCTGAGCATGAGAAAGCCGCGGCCCGTGCGACCGAGATTGAGGTCAAACTTGCCGAAGTGCGTGAGCAGCTGGCGGAGACCCGCGACCGCCTCTCGCGCGTGGATGAGGAGGTCGAAGACGGCGAGCCTTCCTCCCACGAGCGCGATGCTGCCTCGGCCGCTTTGGAGCAGGTCAAGGCCATGGAGATGGAGGCTCAGCTCGCGGCGCGCACCGCCCAAGACAAGGTGGGGCAGGCTGCGGGTAAGGGCGACGCGCTGCGTCGCCAAGCGCAGCATGAACGTCAGGCAAAGGCCCGCCATGAGCAGGCGATGGCGCGTCGTAAAGCACAGGCCGCCTTAGCTCAAGCGGTGGCGGGTCATGCCACGGACCTTGCCGGACGCGCATCCCAGGCCCTGGAGCGCGCCACCGCTGAGCGCGATGAGTTGGTCAATCAGCGCAACGTGTTAGGTGGGCGCTTGCAAGCGGCCAAGCAGCAGGTTTCGGCAACACGGCAGAAGCTCGACCGCCTGACGGCGAACGCCAATAATTCCGAAATCGCCCGCTCGCAGGCGCAGGTGCGCGTGGATGAGACCGAAGCGAAGATCGTGGACCAGTTGGGCATTGCGATCCCTGACTTGCTGCGCGATTACACGCCGGGCGAGGACTTCGACCGTAGCGCGGAAAAGGCTCGCCTGAAGCAGGCAGAAAAGGACCTGAACTCCCTGGGCAAGGTCAACCCGCTGGCGCTGGAGGAATACAAGGCGCTGGAGGAGCGCTATTCCTTCCTGTCTACGCAGCTCGATGACGTTATCCAGGCGCGCAAGGATTTGGCGGGCGTGATTGAGGATGTGGATCAACAGATTCTGCAGCTTTTCACCGATGCGTGGAACGACGTGGAGGCGGAGTTCCCGAAGGTCTTCCAGACCCTCTTCCCGGGTGGCGAGGGCCGCCTGATCCTGACGGAGCCGGATGACATGCTGGCCACCGGCATTGAGGTTGAGGCGCGCCCGCCGGGCAAGAAAGTCAAGCGCCTATCCTTGCTTTCCGGTGGTGAGAAGTCCCTGACCGCCTTGGCGATGCTGGTGGCCATCTTCCGTGCGCGCCCGAGCCCGTTCTACGTGATGGACGAGGTTGAAGCCGCGCTTGATGACGTCAACCTGCGACGCCTCATCGCCCTGTTTGAGGAACTGCGCAAGGATTCGCAGCTTATCGTCATCACGCACCAGAAGCCGACGATGGATGTGGCTAACGTCCTCTACGGCGTGACGATGCGTGGCGATGGCGTCACGCGCGTGATTTCGCAGCGTATGAGCCAGGCCGGCGACGCCCCTGGTTCCGCCGCTGCAGCCGAGGACGCCACGCGCCTAGGCGTCGATGCCCCGCGCGGCGCTACGCTTGGCGATGCCGTCGAGCCCGACGCTGGGCCCGACGCTGGGCCCGACTCTGAGTCCAAAACCCAGGGTTAATCCGCAGGGTAGTAGTGCCAGGCTTCACCAAGCCTGGCACTATAGAGGGCATGAATACGACGTTGATGTGGATTCTTATTGCCGTAGCCGTCATTGTGCTGCTGGCGATTGTGCTGGTAGCAGTAGGTAAAAAGCGCGGCGATGCCAAGAAAGTATCGTTCGACAAGCCTGCCGAGGATGCTCCCAAGGAGCTGACCCAGGAGCAAAAGTCTGGCAACTACCAGGCCAAGTCCGGGTTCAACTTTGCCCCCGCCGGCAGCGGCGCCAAGGAGCCTGAGAAGGTTCCCGCTCAGCCAGCCAAGCCGGCTGAGCCTGCCAAGCCGGCTGAGCCTGCCAAGCCGGCCGAGCCTGCTGAGCCTAAGGCTGAGAAGTCCGCACCCGCCGCTGGTGTTGCAACCGGCGCGGCCGCTGCCGGTACTGCTGCCGCAGGAGCTGCAGCTGCTGCTGCCTCCAAGCCGGCTGAGTCTGAGCCTGCCAAGACTGAACCTGAAAAGACCAAGCCGGTAACAGATGAAAACCCGGTTGAACAGCCGGCCGTCGAGGAGCCGGTAGCAGATGAACCGGTTGCTGAGGCGCCGCAGGAGGAAGCGGTCGCGGAAGAGCCGACGGTTGTTTCCGAAACTACAGACGAAGTCCCGGCAGATGAAGCCCCGGAATCTCCAGCAGAAACTTCTGATGCCGAAGCTGCGGAGGCTGAGGAAGCCGCGGCGGCAGCCGATGCGCAGACGAAGGGCGCTGAGGCAGCGCTAGAGGCCGAGCCGGAGGAGCTTGAAGTCTCTGGGGACGCTGAGGTTGTCGAGGCGCCGGAGGCGACGGAACCTGATATCGCGCCGGCAGGTGGCCGCTTGGGTCGTTTGCGCGGCCGCCTGTCGCGCTCGCAGAACGCTATTGGACAGGGCCTGATGGGCATCTTGTCCGCGGGTGACCTCGACGAGGAAGCGTGGGAGGAAATCGAAGACACCCTCATCATGGCGGACCTGGGCACCAAGTCCACTATGAAGGTCACGGAGGCGCTGCGCGATAAGTTCGCAGAGCGCGGCGTCGCCAGTGAGGAAGAGGCCCGCGCGATGCTGCGCGAGTGCCTCATAGAGGCTGGCCACCCGGAGATGGACCGTTCCATCAAGGCCATGCCGAACGAAGGCAAGCCCGCTGTCATCATGGTCGTCGGCGTCAACGGCACCGGCAAGACCACCACCACGGGCAAGCTTGCGCGCGTGCTCGTCGCGATGGGTCACAAGGTGTTGTTGGGCGCCGCGGATACCTTCCGCGCAGCCGCGGCGGATCAGCTCGAAACCTGGGGCCGCCGCGTCGGCGCCAGCACGGTCCGCGGCAAGGAGGGCGCTGACCCGGCATCCGTTGCTTTCGATGCCGTTGCAGCGGGCGTTGACCAAGGCGTAGACGTCGTCCTCGTCGACACCGCCGGCCGCCTGCACACTTCTGTTGACCTGATGGATCAGCTGGGCAAGGTCAAGCGCGTGGTGGAAAAGAAGACTGAGGTGGACGAGGTTCTGCTGGTTCTCGACGCCACCGTTGGCCAGAACGGCCTCACACAGGCCCGCATTTTCCGTGAGGTCGTCGACATCACGGGCGTGGTGCTGACCAAGCTCGATGGCACTGCCAAGGGCGGCATTGTCTTCCAGGTTCAGGAGGAGCTCGGCGTCCCAGTCAAGCTTGTTGGCCTGGGCGAGGGTGCCGATGACCTCGCGCCATTCGAGGTCGAGGGCTTCGTCGACGCCCTGCTCGGGGAGAAGTAGCCTCCTTTAGCCTCGCGTTTGCCGCCGTGGATTTCTTTCCGCGGCGGCTTTTTCTTGTATGGGGTGGTGCTTTCCGGAGCCGCCGCTAGAACGACGCTGGAAAGCGCTGCTTGGAGGTTGTTTTTCTTGTAAAATCGCCGCGCGAGTTGTCGCCTTGAATACCGAAAAAATGTGCTTTGACGTGGGCCACAATGGTAGTGTGGGAACGTCGTATTTTATGCGCGCTCTAAGTAATAAATCTCTACACAATGGTTTGTGAGGCTAATTTTTCGTGACACTTCTTTATGTTGTCCTCCTCGCAGCTTTGGCAGTGGTTCTTGCCCCAGTAACCGTCAAGGTTGCTGATCGCGCCGCCGGCTACCCCCTAGCCGGCATTTTTATTGTGGCGGCAGGTCTTCTTGCCAAAGAATTTGGAACTTTATCGGCGGGCGAAGAGCTGTCTTTCTCGCGCACGTGGGTTGGCGACGTCGTAGACACCGGCATCGACGTCCACTTCGCTCTGCGCGGCGATGCCTTGGGCGTATTCTTCGCCATGCTGGCTTTGGTCATCGGCGCCGTAGTCCTTACCTACTCGGCCGCCTACCTGCCCAAGGGCAAAGGAAACACCAGCTTCTACCTGCTGATGACGGCATTTACCATGTCGATCCTGCTGCTGGCGCTGGCTAACGACGTCATCCTGCTCTTTCTTGCCTGGGAGCTGGTTTCCCTGGCCTCGTTTATGCTTATCGCGCGTTCGGGTAAGGCAGGTGAGAAGGGCTCGCAGCGCACGCTGATTTTGACCTTTATCGGTGGCCTTACCCTGTTGGCAGGCGTGGCCATCGCGGCGACGGCCGCGGGTACTACCAACCTGGAAAAGATTCTGGCCTCCGGTGTCTGGCACGAGCGCCCAGGCCTTACTGCCGCCGTGGCAGTTCTTATTGCTTGCTCCGCTTTTACCAAGGCCGCGCAGTTTCCGTTCCACTTCTGGCTGCCAGAGGCCATGGCCGCAGCAACGCCGGTCTCTGCCTTCCTGCACGCAGCCGCAGTGGTCAAGGCAGGCGTGTACTTGCTGATTCGTTTCTCCACCATCTTCCACGACGTGGCCGTGTGGAACTGGCTGCTCATCGTCGTTGGTATGGGCACCGCCGTTATGTCCGCGGTCTTTGCGGTGCAAAAGACTGACCTGAAGAAGCTGACCGCTTATTCCACCGTCTCGCACCTGGGCTGGATCGTGGCCACCATCGGCGTCGGCACGCCTTTTGCTATCACCGCCGCCCTGGTGCACACGCTGGCGCACGCACTGTTTAAGTCTTCCATCTTCATGCTCATCGGCGTGATTGATCACGAGGCCGGCTCCCGCGATATCCGCCGCCTCGGCGTGCTGTGGAACAAGATGCCATGGACCTTCGGCTCCATGGTTATCGGCGCGGCATCGATGGCCGCGGTTCCACCGCTTTTGGGCTTCGTTTCCAAGGAGGGCATGCTCACCGCCTTCGAAGACGCGCCCATCGGTGGGGCAGGGCAGCTGGTGCTGCTGATGGTTGCCGCAATCGGCGCCTTCTTTACCTTCACCTACTCCGCCAAGATCGTCTTCGGCGCCTTCTTCGACGGCCCGCGCAACATGTCCAAGGTCCACGAGGCGCCTGTTCGCCTCTGGCTGCCGGCAGCACTTCCGGGCTTTATGTCCTTGCCGCTGGTCTTCGTGTTGGGCAAGTTCGACAAGCCTTTGGACTTGATGGCAGGTTCCGTGGGAATGGAATCTCACGCCCATCTTTCCTTGTGGCACGGGGTGAACGTTCCACTGGTCATCTCCGTTGTAGTGCTCATTGCAGGCATCGCTGGCATCTTCATTCGCAAGCAGTTGTGGTCCGCATTCGAGGACACCAAGCTGGTTCCGCGCACCGGCAACGAGATTCTGCGCTCCGTCCAAAATGGCGCGACCGCGATCGGCCGCTTCGTCGGCCGCATGTCCGATACCCATAATCCTTCACGCCTGATGCTGCCCATCGTCTTGCTGCTCATCATTCTGGCTGCGGCAGGCCTTATCAGCGAGGGCG
Organism: Corynebacterium sp. c25Ua_89; assembly: GCF_047459735.1. Taxonomy (NCBI): domain Bacteria; kingdom Bacillati; phylum Actinomycetota; class Actinomycetes; order Mycobacteriales; family Corynebacteriaceae; genus Corynebacterium; species Corynebacterium sp. c25Ua_89. The sequence continues at coordinate 290,683 of NZ_JASBOD010000002.1, read as the reverse complement.
TCGACGGCGTCGCACTTGCACCACGCGTCGAAGGCCTGGATAATCCATGGGATATTTTGCCGCTTTCCATCGTCGCGCTGTCCATGTTTGGCCTGGTGCGCACCCGCAACCGCCTGACGGGCGCGGTGATGATCGGCATCGCCGGCACGGGCGTGACCCTGCAGATGTTCCTGCTCGGCGCACCCGACGTCGCGCTGACCCAGTTCACCGTCGAGGCGCTGTCTGTCATCGTGATGATGATGGTGCTGCGCTACCTGCCGGAGAAGTTCCGCCCAGTGCAAGAGACATCGCGTAAGACCGGCTCCATCGTGGTAGCTGTCCTCGCCGGCGTGGCCGCCTTCCTTGGTGTCTGGGGCCTGATGGGCCGCCACGAGCGTTCCGATATTTCTCTGTGGTACCTGGACAACGCTCCGGATATCACCGGCGGCGACAACGTCGTGGCCACCATCATCGTGGAGTTCCGTGCACTCGATACCCTGGGCGAGCTTTCAGTTCTGGGCATGGCCGCCGTGGTGATTGCTTCTGTTACCTCCACGCTGCCGCGCTTCCCATTTACCTCCGGCACGCGCCCGGCTCCGTTCGGCCAGTCGCAGCTAAATTCGGTTCCGCTGCGTAAGGCCATTGCCATCGTTATTCCGATTCTGGTTGTCACCTCCGTCGTGGTCTTCTACCGCGGTCACCAGGCCTCGGGTGGCGGCTTCCCGGCCGCGCTGATTATGGGCGCAGCCATCGGCCTGACCTACCTGTCCCGCGGCTCCGACGAGATTGTCTTCGGCCGTATGACCCCGATTCACCTCACGGGCATCGGCATCATCGTGGCGCTGACTGCAGGCTTTATCGGTTACATCCCGCACCACGGCGAGCCGGGCGGCTTCCTGACCGCCATCCATGGCCACGCCTTGGGCCAGCACTGGACCACGTCGCTGATTTTCGACCTCGGTATTTATCTCGCGGTTCTGGGCATGCTGACCATGGCCATCAACGCCCTCGGCGGTTATCTGCGCCCGGGCACGGAGCGCGACTTCTTGCCATGGATCCACGATGACGATTCCGCGTTGCCGACGACCCCGCGCGTTGTGCTTGACGACGTCGATGATCCTTACCCCGAGCCCATCAACCCTTCGAGCAATCCGCTGGCTTTGCTCAACAAGTCTGAGGCTCGAACTAAGAAGGACTCGCCGCGCGTGGCACGCCAGAAAGGCGGGGAGAAATAATGATTCTTGCACTAACCATCGCACTGCTTATCGGTTCTGCGGTCTATCTCATCCAGCAGCGTGGCTTGGTCCACATCGTGCTGGGCATGATGGCCTTCGGCCACGGCGCTAACCTGACGCTGCTCGCTACGGGCGTGTACTCCTACCGCGGGGAATCTTTTCCCTCGCAGGTCGCACACGACCAGATGGCGGACCCGCTTCCGCAGGCCTTCGTGCTTACCGCCGTGGTCATTTCCATGGCGACCTCCACGATCTTGCTAACCATGGCGGCTATGGGCGCCAATGATGACACGGACATCGTGGAGCCGGTTGATGACAACACCATTGACCACGCGTTTTCCACGCTGGGTCGTGATTCTAAGAATCGAGAGATTTTGCAGCGTTCGGCCAACAAGATGGATCGCGTCAAGCAGTTGGATCACAGTGAGGAAGGGGAGAAGTAATGGCTGAACTCGTCAGTGCACTGTTGCCGCTATTCCCAGCGGTTCCCCTCGTGGCCGCGGCCTTGGCCCTAATGGCCCCGTGGCGCGGCGTGCGTGATTCCATCATGCTGATTATCCCGGGCATCGGAATCTTTGCTGGCTTCGCGCTCTTGCTCTATACCTTGAACAACGGCGTGGTGGCCCACACCGTGGGCGGCTACCCAGGTAACGCGGGTATTGCCTTCGCGGCAGATACCTTCTCAGCGTTGATGATTGTCACGACGATGATCGTCGCATTCGGCGCCAACTGGTTTGCCATCGTGGGCGGCGAGACGAAGTCGCGCTACTACCCATCGTTGACGCTGATTCTCATCACCGGTGTTTGCGGCGCGCTGCTTACCGCAGACCTCTTCAACTTCTTCGTGTTCATCGAGGTCATGTTGCTGCCTTCTTATGGCCTCATCACGATGTCCGGTACCTGGTCGCGCCTCGCGGCCGGCCGTGCCTTCGTTCTGGTTAACCTCTTTGCCTCGACGCTGCTGGTCGTCGGCGTGGGCTATATCTACTCCGTTACCGGCGCGGTCAACCTCGCCGCACTAGAGGGCGCTGCGGCAGGCCACGGCCCGGTGACCGTGGCCTCGGGAATCGTAGTCATCGCCATCGCGGCGAAGGCCGGCGTCTTCCCCGTGCAGTCCTGGCTGCCGCGTACCTACCCAGGCACCTCGGCTGCCGTGATGGGCTTGTTCTCCGGCCTGCACACCAAGGTTGCGGTCTACATGCTCTACCGCCTGTGGGTCCACCTTTTTGGCATGGACCAGCGCTGGGGCACGCTCATCATCGTGGTCATGATCATCTCGATGCTGATCGGCGCATTTGGTGGCTTGGCCGAAAACTCCATCCGCCGCGTGTTGGGCTATCAGATGCTCAACGGCATGCCTTTCATCTTGGTGATGATGGCCTTTACCACCCACGATCCGCAGCGAGCTCTCGCCGCCGGCATCTTGTACACCATCCACCACATGCTCACGGTGGGCTCGCTCATCCTGGCCTCTGGTGCCATCGAAGAGACCTACGGCACTGGCTTGCTATCTAAGCTTTCGGGCTTGGCACGCCGCGATCCGCTCATCGCCTGGATCTTCGCCGCCGGTGCCTTTTCCGTGGTGGGCTTCCCGCCATTTTCTGGCATGTGGGGCAAGGTCTTGATCGTCATCGAGATCGCCCGCACCGGTGGGGTATGGGCATGGATTGTCATCGCGGTCATCATCATCGCTTCCTTTGCCGCCTTCTTGTCCATGCTGCGCGTGTGGCGCGAGGTTTTCTGGGGCAAGGATCTGCCAAAGCAGAAGGTGCCGAAGGAACTGATCATCCGCAAGAAGCTGATGGCTCCTTCCGCGGCGCTGATCATGGGCTCGCTGACCATGTTCGTCCTGGCAGGCCCGTTCATGGATATCACCCTGCACGCGGCACAGGATCTGCTGGATACTCAGGCTTATACCGAAGCCGTGCTTGGCGACGCCCCCGTTGCCTTGCCGGACATCGACTCCATCCAGGGAGGTCGCTAAATGAAACTTTTCTTCCACTCCTGTGCCTATGGCCTATGGCTGATTAAGGAGATCTTCGTTGCCGGTTTCGGCCTGGCCGTGGAGTCTTTCAAGCCACATAATTCCTACCACCCGGTCATCGTGCGCTACCCGCTGCGCGTGACCGATGCGTGGGAGATCTTCTGGTTTACCTCGTCTATCACCGCAACCCCTGGCACTTTGTCGCTGGGCCTGCGCGAGCCGGTGGCAGAGGGTTTGCCGCGTATCGTGCTCGTCCAGGCGGTCATGGGCGATGACCCGGTAGAAATCATGGAGTCGCTCGCGGACATGGAGGAGCGCTTGGCGCCGCACGTGAAGGATATCGACTATGGCGTGCCAGGCCAGAGCGATACCAAGGACCTGGATCCGGCCTTCTACGAGTACCCACTCGAGACCGTCGGCCGCCACATGCGTGCGCCGGATATCGCGCAAGAAGAAGACACCCCGTTGCCAGCGGATGAGACGGAGAAGTATTCCGTCTGGCCGCTGCGTCCGGAAAGGAAGGGCGAATAATGGTAGATTTCGCGCACTTTAGCGCTTTCGAATGGGTCATTTTCGTCTGCATATTCGTGATGGGCGGTGCCCTGGCTTCGGCCTTGATCTTGGCGCTGCGCTCCCGCGACGAGCTGACACGTACCGTCATGTCAGACATGGCCTTCTACGGCATGCTGTGCATGTACATCGCTTGGACCTTTGTCAATCACGCCTCGATTCTCTATGACATCGCCATGCTGGCAGCGATTGCAGCCGGCGTGCTGCCTACGTTGTCGATGGCGCGCATCATTTCGAAGGGACGTCGATAAGCATGGCGTGGTACGAAATCATCGCATCCATTCTCCTCATCGTGGCCACCTTGTTGGTGGTTGCTACCGCAATCGCGCTGTGGCGCGCCCCCGACGCGTTGACCCGAGTAAACCTCTTGGGCCCGACCGTCGGCCTTGCGGTGCCGCTGTTGCTCGTGGGAAAGCTCGTGGTGGACTTTGCTGAAAACGGCTTTGATCTGTGGTCGCTGGTGCGCGTTCTTATCGCATGCTTTGGCGTGTGGATTATCGGCTCCGTTGGCTCTTTCTACATGGGCCGCTCCATCTACGGCGTCACCGTCACGGACGTGAAGTATGCGCGCCGCGTGCGGAAGCAGACCGACATGGTAGAGGCCAGTGAAGACGAGATTTAATTAGCGCCGCGGCGGCGCCGTTGACGCTAATATGATCACATTAGGCACATACTTTCAATCGGAGCCCAAGGAGTAGGACATGAAACTCATCACTGCTGTTGTAAAGCCTTTTACGCTGCCGGATATTCGCGAGGCATTGGAACAGCTTGAGGTTCATGGTCTCACCGTGACTGAGACGCAGGGCTTTGGCCAGCAGCGCGGACACAGCGAGGTCTACCGCGGCGCCGAGTACGCCACCGACTTCGTCCCGAAGGTCAAGCTGGAGGTCGTTGTTAATGACGCAGCGGTAGAAGAGACCATCAACGCCATCGTTGAGGCTGCCTACACCGGCAAGATCGGTGACGGCAAGCTGTGGGTAACCCCAGTCGAGGACGTCATCCGCGTGCGCACCGGCGAGCGCGGCGAGGCTGCTGTCTAAATGGACAAAGCCGCGCAGCTGCGCGCAGAAGCTTTCGATGCGGCAGAAGCATTGATTAAGACCCTGGAGCTGCCAGAGGGCACCGCCCTCGCAGCGACGGGGTCTTTTGCGCGCCGCGAGATGACAAAGTATTCCGATCTGGATCTGCTGTTGATTCATCCAGAGGGGATGGTGCTAGACGAGCAGGCGGTGGCCAATATTTGGTATCCCATCTGGCAGGCGGGGTATCACCTGGATTATGCCCTGCGTACCCCGGGCGAGTGCGCGGAGATAGCCGGCACGGATCCGGCGGCGGGTTTTGCGCAGCTGGATCTGTCTTTTGTGGCGGGGAGCAAGGCGCTTGTCGACGAAGCCCGCGCCAAGCTTCTATCCCAGTGGCGGGTGCTGCTGCAAAAGCATTTCGATTCTTTCGTCAGCACCGCAATTGCGCGCTGGCGGCGTTCGGGCACGTTGGCCACGATGGCGAATCCGGACATTAAAAACGGGCGGGGTGGCCTGCGCGATATCCAGTTCATTAGGGCCCTGGCCCTGGGCAATCTTGCCGACGCCCCGCGGCTGGATGCCGAGCGTGACCTGCTGCTCGATGTCCGAAGCCTTTTGCATATGCATGCCCATCGTCACCGCGACCTTTTGGACCCTGAATTCGCCGCGGAGATCGCTGACGAGCTGGGTTTCGCGGACCGTTACGAGCTTTCGGCGACGGTGGTGCGCGCGGCATCGACAGTCGATAGGGCGATGGAGCGCGCGCTTGCCACGGCCCGCGGCGTCGTGGGCAAAAGGCAACGAGACCGTTCGCGCAAGCCTTTGGATCTAGGCGTCGTCGATAGTGGCGGCTACGTCACGCTGGCGCGCAACGCTGATCTGCAGGACCCAGGGCTAGGGCTGCGCGTGGCGGCGGCGTCGGCGCGCACGAGCCGGCCCATAGAGCCGGGCGTGTGGAAGCTGCTGGCTAACGCGCCTGCGCTTCCGGAGTGTTGGAATACCGCGATAACCGACGCCTTCTTTACCATCTTGTCTTCGCCCACCGACACGCCACGGCTCATTGAGGAGCTTGACGAAGTGGGACTGTGGGAGACTCTGATGCCGGAGTGGGGGCACATCCGCGGGATGCTGCCACGGGAGCGTAGTCACGCCCACACTGTGGATTATCACACCATGCTGACCGTGGCGCGCTGCGCGGAGGTACGTACCACGGTCGCGCGTCCGGACTTATTGCTGCTAGCGGCGCTGTACCACGACATCGGCAAGGGCTATGGCCGCCCGCATTCCGTCGTAGGAGCGGAAATGGTGGCCAAGGCCGCGGCAAAAATGCGGCTGAGCCTGGCGGATCGTTCGCGCGTGCAGACGCTCGTGGCAGAGCACACAACCTTGGCCGCACTGGTCTCCCGCATGGACCCGGAATCGGACGCGGCCCGGGATAAGTTGCTGGCGGCGGTGCATTATGACCACCTGACGCTCTCGCTGTTGCTGGTCTTGGCACGCGCGGACGCTTTATCGACTGGCCCCAGCGTGTGGAATTCGCGCTTGGAGGCGGGCATTCGAGTGCTGTCTTCGCGCGCCTTTGCTCAGATGGAGGCGCTGGCACCTACGAAGCCGGTGGTGTATGCGGAAAAGGAGATTGCGCTCAAGGCGAACTATGATGAACGCACCCTGACGGTTTCGTGGCGGGGCAAGTATCAGCGCGAGGTCATCCGCCCGCTGGCGCTGATTGCGGCGTTGGGGTGGACCATCGAGTCCTCCCGCATGGGCAGGGTAAGTGACGAGCAAGGCGAGGGCTTTGCTGCCGAATTCGACGTGCGTACCGTGGCGGAGAGCTTCGATGCGGCGGCCGATGAGGCGCGTTTCATCCAGTCCTATAAATCTGGCGTGTACACCATGCTTCCGGAGATTGATGGCGCGCCCACAACGGCGATGTGGACGGGAAGCATCTTCGAGGTGCGCACGGGCGAGCGTACGGGTGTGCTTGGACATGTCATCGCCAAGCTTCCCGATTGCGAATGGATTACGAGCTACGTTCCGGGCGCAACGATGGTGCTGCACGCCAAACCGCTAGGCGATGTCGCGCGCGCGACATTGGTCAGGAATGTGACCGAAGCGCTAGTCAGCGGCTAAGCTGGGGGAGTTAAAAAATACTCGAGATTGTTTAGGGAGCACTCACTCGTGTTTGAGTCACTGTCCGATCGCTTGCAAACTGCCTTGTCGGGCCTGCGTGGCAAGGGCAAGCTGACCGAGGCCGACATCAATGCCACCGCGCGCGAGATTCGCCTTGCGCTGCTGGAAGCTGACGTCTCGCTGACCGTAGTCCGCGCGTTCATCAAGCGTATTAAGGAGCGCGCTGCCGGTGCAGAGGTCTCTGAGGCGCTGAACCCGGCGCAGCAGGTTGTCAAGATTGTCAATGAAGAACTCGTTGACGTCCTGGGTGGCGAGACTCGCCGCCTGCAGCTGGCAAAGAACCCGCCTACGGTCATCATGTTGGCTGGTCTGCAGGGTGCTGGTAAGACCACTTTGGCCGGTAAGCTGTCCAAGCACCTGGCCAAGCAAGGCCATACACCGATGCTGGTCGCCTGTGACTTGCAGCGTCCGGGCGCGGTCCAGCAGCTGCAGATTGTTGGTGAGCGTGCGGAGGTGCAGGTCTTTGCTCCGGACCCAGGTACCTCCATCGACTCCAACGATCACGAGATGGGTACCTCCCACGGTGACCCAGTCGCCGTCGCCCAGGCCGGCATCGAGGAAGCTAAGCGGACCCAGCACGACATCGTGATTATCGATACCGCGGGCCGCCTCGGCATCGATGAGACCTTGATGACGCAGGCACGCAACATTCGCGATGCTGTGAACCCGGACGAGGTCCTCTTTGTCATCGATTCCATGATCGGTCAGGACGCGGTGCAGACCGCCGAGGCCTTCCGTGACGGCGTTGATTTCACCGGCGTCGTGCTGACCAAGCTCGATGGCGATGCCCGCGGTGGTGCGGCGCTGTCCATCCGTGAGGTCACCGGCAAGCCGATCATGTTTGCCTCCACCGGTGAGAAGCTTGAGGACTTTGACGTCTTCCACCCAGAGCGCATGGCTTCGCGCATCCTGGGCATGGGTGACCTTCTCTCGCTGATTGAGCAGGCTGAGGCCACCCTGGACCACCAGAAGGCAGAGGAAGCTGCCGCCAAGCTGGGCACCGGTGAGCTAACGCTCAACGACTTCTTGGACCAGATGCTGATGATCCGCCGCATGGGCCCGATTGGCAATCTGCTGAAAATGATGCCGGGCGGCAAGCAGATGAACAAGATGGCGGAAATGGTCGATGAGAAGCAGCTCGACCGCATCCAGGCCATCATCCGCGGTATGACCCCGCAAGAGCGTGAGAATCCGAAGATCCTTAACGCCTCGCGCCGTAAGCGTATTGCAAACGGTTCTGGCGTTTCCGTCTCCGAGGTCAACCAGCTCATCGAGCGCTTCAACGAGGCGAAGAAGATGATGTCCAAGATGGCCGGTCAGTTTGGCATGGGCCCGGGCATGGGGCGCTCTGCCACCAAGAAGAAGCGGAAGGGGCGCAAGGGCAAGAACGGCAAGCGCAAGGCCCCGAAGAACCGTCCAGGCGGCGGCATGCCAGGCATGCCAGGCGGTATGCCGGGAATGCCAGGCGGCATGCCTTCCATGGAGGAGCTGCAGAAGCTGCAGGAGCAGATGGGCGGCGGCGGAATGCCAGGCATGCCAGGGGGTATGCCTAAGATGCCGAAGGGCATGGAAAACATCGACTTGAATAACCTGGACTTTGGCCAGGGCAAGAAGTAGTCGGGCCTAGAAGAGGCGAGGGAACTCCTCGCCTCTTTTTTCGCGTTTTGGAGGCGTGTTTTTCTACGACTAAAGTTGTATTTATGAAGCCGACTCCAGCCGTTCGCCAAGTTCGCCACGACATCAACGCCAAGCCTTTCATCGCAATCTGGGAGGTGACGCGCGCGTGCCAGCTGGTGTGCCAGCATTGCCGCGCCGATGCGCAGCATGAGCCAGCGCCAGGGCAGCTGAGCACGCAGCAGGGCAAGGCGCTATTGGATTCCATCGCGAGCTATGAGAAGCCGCGTCCCATTGTGGTGCTCACAGGCGGCGATCCTTTTGAGCGTGGCGACCTCGAGGAGCTGACGGAGTACGGCACCTCGCTGGGGCTAAACATCTCCCTTTCGCCTTCGGTCACCCCGCGTCTTACTCGCGAGCGCCTAGAGGGCCTGCGGGCCGCGGGTGGCTCGGCGTTATCGCTTTCGCTCGACGGCGCGACGGCCAAGACCCACGATTATTTTCGCGGCTTTTCCGGCATCTTTGACCAGACCATCGAGATGGCGGAGGTGGTCACGGACGTGGGCTACCGCCTGCAGATCAACTCCACGATCACCAAGAACAACGTTTATGAGGCGCCACAGCTGCTCAAGCGCGTCATCGACATGGGAGCAAAGCTGTGGAGCGTGTTTTTCTTGGTGCCAACTGGCCGTGGAACGGGTCTCGAGGCGCTGACTCCGCACGAGCGAGAGGACGCTATGCACTGGCTGCACGATGTTTCGAATTGCGTGGCAATCAAGACCACTGAGGGCCCGCAGTATCGCCGTATCGTGCTGGAGGCACAGCAGGGCAAGGAATACGTCGGGGGAGAGCTCTATCGCTATCTCACCGAAGAGACCGAGCGGGTACTCGGGCCTGCCGACGCCGCGCATACTCGCCGCCCGCGCCCGCCTATGGCGATTAATGCAGGCTCCGGCTTCGTGTTCATCGACCACCTCGGCGATGTTTATCCCAACGGCTTCCTACCGATGCACTGCGGCAACGTCAAAGACACTCCGCTGCCCGAAATCTATGCCAATTCGCCTGTCTTTAAGAAGTTGCGCGACCCCGCCCAGTGGTCGGGCAAGTGCTCCGTGTGCGAGTACGCCACCGTCTGCGGCGGTTCCCGCTCGACCGCGTTCGCAATGACGGGTGATCCGCTAGCTTCCGACCCGACGTGCGCATACGTGCCCGCGGCGTGGGTCAAATAGCAGAAAGCGTGGTGCCATCTGGCACCACGCTTTCTTTGCTCTAGGGTGAGGAAATTAAGTAATCCGCGACTTAGACTGCGTCGTTGTCGGTCAGATACGGGTAGGGGACCGGCTGGGCATTGGAGGCCGTGGCCGTGGAATCGGCCGGTGCTGACGGCGTGGTCGGTGCGGTTGAGGTCGGCATGTTAGCAGGCGTCTTAGGCGGTGCCTGCTTTACTTTTTTGCCGGCCAGGAACGGCTCGATGGCCTCGCGCAGCATTGGCATTGCGGACTCCGCGAAGGCGTTGCTGATGTGGTGCATATCGCGGTAGACCATCGTGTTGCCGATGACCACCGGGCAGTCGCCATTTTTGTCACAGAACCAGGAAGAGGTATCCAGCGACAGCATGTTGTCGTATTGGGACAGGATTTCCGCGCCTGGATCGACCGGCGCGTAGACCTCGTCGAAGGTCATGCCGCAGCCCTTCTCGTCCTCGGTGGCGACATAGCACTCGTCGAACTCGCGGCCCTTGCCAGCATCGTCAAAGCCCCACGGGTTATCGCGCAGGCCCATAAATGGAATCTTGGCGTCTGCCAATTGCTTCCAGAACTCGGCGTAGCCTGCCGGGACGTAGTCTGGGCCTTCTCCCAGCGGGCCGGATGGGCGAGTGGTATTCGAGATGACCAGCGCCGGATCCGCATCCAGGATGCGCTCGGTGACCATCTCGCCCCACTCGTGACATTCAGGGGTAACGGTCAGGTCTTCGCCAAGTTCGATCGGGCAACCCTGACGCAGCATTGGGATGATCTTGAAGTGCATCTCACGGCCCAGGCGGTCCAAGCCGGACATCCACTGTTCCGCGTGGGAGCCACCGACGACGTAGACCTCGGTCTTTGACTCACGGTCGCCCCACTCACATGGAGTGCCGTCGCGGCGGGCATCCGGCAGGTAATCCGCCGGCATGTCCTGCCCAATAAAGCAATAGGCCACTGCGGTTGGCGGCATGAGGCCGCCAACGAGGATCGGGTCCGGCTTGTACTCTACGTCCTTCGGCACCGGCTTATTTAGTGCGAGGGCCGTGGCACCTGGGTAGAGCTTCGGGTCGAGGTTCTCCGCATTCTCGGAGTAGATGGTGTTCATCCACAGCGGCTGAATGGCAAGCAAACCGACAACGCAGGCGCCCACGACGACGCCGCCTACTGCTCGGAATGCGCCAGCGCGCTGCTTCATTGAGGCAATTGCGCTATTGACCGGCATATCGTCCGCCGTCGGGCGCTTGCGGGCCTGGCGCAGCGGCTTCTCCAAGAAGCGGTGGGTAAGATCTGCCAGCACCAGGGAGATGGCGATGATAATGATGCCCAGCCACCATGGAGGGGTCTCCAGCTCGAGGGCCTTGGTGGACAAAATCAGAAGCGGCCAGTGCCAGAGGTAGAGCGGGTAGGCGACGTCGCCAAGCCAGCGCGCCTTTTTTGAAGCCATGTGGCGGGAGATGGAACCGCCGCCGCCCAAGATGATGAGCACCGCACCACCCAACGGCAGCAGGGAGAGCGGGCCTGGGTAAGCCGTGGTCTCAGCAATGATAGCGCCGGTAAACGCTAGGCACACCAGGCCGAGGCCAGTAAACAGGTTGGAAAAACGGTTAGAAATATTCCACTTCGTACCGTAAATAGCTAAAACCGCACCCAGGGTCAGCTCCCATGCGCGCGACCACGTGGAGTAGTAGTTCGCGGCCGTGCCGTAGAGGCCATCGCGGGAAGCATAGGCAAAGGACGCGATGGTAACGACGATAAGGATAGGGCCAGCAATCTGGTTGACGGTGGGGAAGCGCACCTGCTTGAGGCGCTTCGGGTCCGGCGCCGGGCGCAGCTTCATGATGGCTGCCAGAATCAGCGCAAAGGCGATGCCCATGATGTAGAACTGACCCTGTACAGCCATGGACCACATGTGCTGCAGAGGGGAGGTGCTAGCAGAAGCTGCGGTGTAGTCCGCGTTTTGGCGGGCTAGCTCCCAGTTCTGGAAATACAGCATCGTGGCCGTGATTTGCTGGGCGAGCTCTGTGCGCATCAGTTCCGGAGTAAAAATGCGAACCAAGATATAGGTGACGCCGATGACCAACACGAGGCTGGGAACGAGGCGTCGCAAAGTGCGCCAGATTGGCCACCATGGATTCAAAGAAGCATTAGGCTTGGCCGCGTAACGCAGCTGGGAGCCTAAGAAAAAGTAGCCCGAAAGCAAAAGGAACACGTCCACGCCGCCCGAGACTCGGCCGACGAAGACGTGATAAATGACCACGAGTGCGATGGCGATGCCGCGCAGACCATCGAGGTCATAGCGGTAACGGAAGCTGCGTGGTGAATTTTGAGTCATAATTTCTCTCAGCAGGCCAATTAAGGCATACGTCTGCCCCTTAAAGGTTTTGCCTCAAGGGGAAGTGTTAGGAAGTATATAAAGGCAAACTGGCCTGAAAGGTGTCTAGGTTAGCGTCAAATAGGTTACTCTCTCGGGCCGCGCTGTTCATAACGCCACGGGCAGTGCCGCCAAAGATTGCATAAAAGTCAAAGGAAAAGTGCCACCAGAGTTCGCCGCGGGAGGATTTCCGTTTTGGGGAGTCTGCCGCTAATATAGTCGGGGTTGTCTATAGGTAGTTGGTTCTATAGATAGACAACACTGCAAACTTAACATTCTGCGTAACGCCGTATACCGCCTACGGACGGCCGGCACGTCACGCGCAGGGTAAATCCAAGAGCTGAACCGGCGTGGTTTGAATCCACGCGTCTGAACTGCTCGGTGACTAGAAAAGGAGCCAATCATGGCTGTCAAGATCAAGCTGCAGCGTATGGGTAAGATCCGCAACGCTGAGTACCGCGTCATCATCGCTGATGCACGCACCCGCCGTTCCGGCAAGGCTATCGAGAACATCGGCATCTACCAGCCGAAGCAGGAGCCTTCCCTCATCCAGATCGATTCCGAGCGCGCACAGTACTGGCTGGGCGTCGGCGCACAGCCGACCGAGCCGGTTCTCGCACTGTTGAAGGTGACCGGTGACTGGCAGAAGTTCAAGGGCCTGCCAGGTGCTGAGGGCACCCTGAAGGTTGCTGAGGAGAAGCCTTCCAAGCTGGAGCTGTTCAACGCTGCACTGGCTGAGGCCAACAACGGCCCGACCATCGAGGCTATTACCGAAAAGAAGAAGAAGGCCAAGGAAGAGGCAGAGGCTAAGGCTGCTGCTGAGAAGGCTGCAGAAGAAGCTGCTGCCGCTGAGGCTGCCGCTGCAGAGTCCGAGGAGTCCGCTGAGGCTTCTGAGGAGTCCGCAGAGTAATCTCGCCGCGCTTTTGCGTAACTAGATCTTCTAAAGGGCGCCTGTTACCTCCCGTAAAGGGGAACGGTAACAGGCGCTTTTTGCTATTGCGCTTCCGGGCGCACGCTGCCTGGGTAGTTGCGATAAGGATTTTCCGGATTCTTAAAATCGGTGCCGCGGATGACGGCGGCGAACACGAATTTGGCGATGTCGAGCTTCATTTGCTCCGGCAGCGCGCTGAGGTGACCGCTGGTGGCGAGTACCGAAAAGCGGTGCAGCGTAGGCGAGCGGCAGTCGGAAGCGCCCATGTCTAGATCATCGTTGAGTGCCCGCGGGTAATTAAAGCCGCGTCCAGACAAGATGCATTGGAAGAAGCCGTTTTCGCCCAAAGCGAAGCGGAGATAAGCCATTGCGGCGTGCATGAGCTGCTCGACGTGAATGGGGCCTGGATGTTCTTCCTGCGCGGCGAAGTCCTCGGTCTCTATCAGCGCGGCGTCGAGGCGCTTGAGGAGCTCATCAATCGAGGCGTCGGCAACCGCGCGTAGCAGTTCCTCCCGATCCGTGAAGTGGTGGTACGCCGAGGTGGGGGGTGTTCCTATATAGGTTGTCAACCTAGCGGGTGGAGAAATTGGGGGCGGATTCTCTCTGCGGGGTTGTTTGGTCGTGTTGTTTTCGGGCATGGCTGCTAGCCGACTGGGATTTTACCCGGTCGGCTATCTTTACTCTTAGTGTCTAGGCTGCTAGGTCTTCCTGTGATGGTGCGGGATCGTGGTAGTGCTTGTGGTTGCGCATCATGGCGTAGAGGACGTTGAGCCGTCTGCGGGCTAGTGCTACTACTGCGGCGTTGTGTCTCTTGCCTTCACGGCGCTTTCGTTCATAGAATTGCCGGGAACGCTCATGGAATCTGATGGATGCAAAAGATGATTGCCATAGGGCGTTCTTTAATTTTTTATTGCCAGCTCGGTTCAGTGAGTTCGACATGATCGAGGTCCCGGACTGGTTTGTCCGAGGTGATAAGCCAGCGTAAGAGGCTAGGTGCCCAGCTGTCGGGAAGTCGGTCATGTCGCCCGCGGTCATGAGAATTTGTGCTGCCGTCTTTGGTCCGATTCCTGGCATGGATAGCAGGATTTGAGTGTGGGGGATGTCGTTGATGAGCTCGATGACTTCCTGCTCGATTTGTGTGCGGTGCTCGAGCTTTAAAAGCGCGTCCTTCGCCGACATTGCTACGCCCATTTCGGCATAGTGTGCACCAGCAATGGCAACTGTTTGCTCAGAGATGGCAGCGAAAATGGCATCGAGGACAGGTTCAGGATTGCGTGCCTTATAGCGTCGAGCGAAGGCAGTTGCCTTGGCCTTTCCGAGGCGTTTTATCTTGGTCGGTCCGCCGTAGCGTGCAAGTAGGTGCAGAACCCACTTGCGGTGAATTATCTGACCGCGAAGGGCCTGTTCGAATTGCGGGTAGCAGCCTACTAGTGCACTTCGAATCTGATTGATGAGCCTGGTGTAGGAGCGCGCTAAATCTTCGTCGATACCGTTGAGGACCTTCAACTGGAGGAAGGCTTCTTCGACGCGGTCGACGCTGCGGAGGGATTCCGGAAGGTTCTTTGCAGCGTGGGCGATGATATAGGCGTCCCGGATATCAGTTTTGGCATTGCCAGCGTGGATGCGCGAGAGTTGACGCATAGCCAAACCGGGAAGGTAGCGCACGTCGATCCCGAGTTCTTGAGCAACCGCGACAGTTAGTCGACCAATGTTATTGGGCTGGTCCACGACGACAAGGACCTTGTGGTCGTGTGCGCTGAACGCTGAAAACAGTGCGCGCAGGGATTTTTCGTTTTGGTTGATGCGCTTAGATAGCACCTGGGTGCCGTCGATATCTAAGACGCAAGCGTGGTGAAAGTATTTACCGACGTCCATGCCGATGACATAGTCGTAGGTCATGCCAGACCTCCTAGCGAATTGAATGAGTATGGGACTTATTTCATCGCTGGTGGTCGGACATACTTCACGCTGGCATCCAGATTACTTTGAGACCTCGCACATTCTGTGCGGGTCAGGTTCCTATTAGCAGTCTGGAGTATGCCACTGCCTTCGGCGGCATCACCCCCCGGATCATTTTCAGACAGGGACGAAAACAAGCCATACCGAAGCCAGCGACTAGTTCCACTGCCCCAAGGCAGAAGGAACGCAGATAAACATAACCTGCCCCAGCATGGGGCTAGGAGTACGAATCCTGAGTTCCTTCAAGCGGAACTGCCAACAACGTAATGGGACACACCAATGGTGTGCGTGACTGCACGAATGTGGCTTGGAGGCACACATGTTTTCACCGTCTTAAGCGCTCGTTATTGTTTCTCCTGTCAACATTGTGAGCAGCATAATTGCCGGTGAATCGCCGTCGGATTTCACTGCGTCAACCCGGTGTGGAACATAGGCCGGAAGGTGGATGATCTGGCCTGGTCGGAGGAGGACTTCTTTGCCTTCACACGTAAACAAGACTTCTCCGCGCAACGTTTGTACGGTAATCGGATGCGCGGCCTTGTGATCCGGCAAACTTTGGCCCGCGTTAAAGGTGAATAGGATGAGGTTGCCGCCATCGGCGCTTAACACGCGTTTGACGGCCGGGCGTGGGCGCTGCGCGTTTGGTTCCGGCGCCTCCGCCAGGAGGTCCAGGTTAAGCATTTTCTCGCCGTGATGGCTGGCATTACCGAAGGTGCTTACGTCATTGATTGGAAGCTCTGCCACGGGCCTATCTGTCATGGGCTTCTCCTTTATCTAAAGGCGGTGGTTTCATTCTCAACGTTACCCAAAAACATCAGATTTAATAAGGCTCGAGCCGTATAAAATATTGTAGTTCGTGCCGTCAGTTGGAAGCGATTAAAGTTGAGCAAATGGAACTAATGATCGGCCGTGTCATCAAATCGCACGGAATCAAAGGCGAGCTGAGCATCGAAGCCACCACCGACGAGCCCGAAATCCGCTTCGCGGTGGGCGAGGTGCTCCATGGCCGCCAGGGAAAGAAGGAACACGATCTCACCGTCAAGGCAGTGCGCGCGCACAAGGGCCGCCTGCTCATTACCTTCGAGGAAGTAAAAGACCGAACCGCAGCCGATAGTCTGCGCGGCACCCAATTTTTTGCGCCACCACTGGATAACCCAGACGACGAAGGTTTCTACGACCACGAGCTCGAGGGTCTGCGCGTCATCCACGAGGGGGCCGGCATCGGTGAGGTCACCGGAATTACCCATGGGCCAACCCAGTCCTTGCTAGAGGTGCGATTGGAATCTGGCAAGGAAGCCTTGATTCCCTTCGTTGAAGAAATCGTTCCCGAGGTCGACCTTGAGGAAGGCACCTGCACGATTACGCCACCGGAAGGATTGCTAGAGCTGTGAGGCTAGACGTCGTCACAATTTTCCCTGAATACCTAGACCCGCTGCGCCATGCTTTGCTGGGCAAGGCCATCGAGCAGGGCAAGCTTTCGGTGGGCGTGCACGATCTGCGCGGCTGGGCCACCGATACACATAAGTCGGTGGATGATTCGCCCTTCGGTGGCGGCCCCGGCATGGTGATGAAGCCGGAGGTCTGGGGCCCTGCGCTTGACGACGTCGCCAGTGGCGCCGCGCGCACCGCGGACCTGGAATCCTCGCTCCCGCACCTCAATAAGCCGCGCCACGACGACGTCGAGGGCGTGGAGGCCACCGGCTACGAGCGGTCGGTAGGGGAGGACGGCGTTGCCGAGGATCTGTCCTTGCCGCTGCTTATCGTCCCGACGCCTGCCGGAAAACCTTTCACGCAGGCAGACGCCCAAGAGTGGTCCAATGAGGAACATATCGTCTTTGCCTGCGGGCGCTACGAGGGCATCGACCAGCGCGTCATTGACGATGCAGCGCAGCGCTACCGCGTACGCGAGGTCTCCATCGGTGACTACGTGTTGATCGGCGGGGAAGTGGCGGTGCTCGTCATGGCCGAGGCCATCGTGCGCTTAATCCCAGGAGTGCTGGGCAACAAGCGCTCTCATGAGGAAGATTCATTCTCCGATGGTTTGCTGGAGGGGCCGAGCTACACCAAACCACGTGAATGGCGCGGGCTGGCCGTGCCTGAGGTGCTGACCTCTGGAAACCACGCGCTCGTGGATAAGTGGCGCCGCGAGCAATCCCTGCGCCGCACCTTTGAACGCCGCCCCGAGCTATTGGACGGCGTGGAGCTCGATAAAGCCGACCGCAAGTACCTGGAGCAGCTACGCAATGGAAGTTAGTACCGATCTATCTATTTTGATGACGGAAAAAGAATGGAATGACATTCTTACCCGCATGCCGCAGCAGCTGGCAGAAGGTGGCTATGAGCCGGCGAATATCAGCGCGGAGGTCATCTCCTTTACCTGCGAGCCAGACAACATCTTGGTCAACGAGTACATGTCCAAGCACGGCAGCGCACCAGTAGGTGAGAGCGTGTGGCGCGTCATCGTCAATGGTAGCTCTGACCTGCCCTTGCATAAGGTCACCGCGGTGGTGGTGGACTGTTTGCCGCCGCACACGCTGTGGTACGGCACCTCCGAGATCGGTCATACCGAGTTTGGGTTGGGTACCGCCTGCGCGTGGCAACCATAAATCTTTAGGTAGTAACTTCGGCGACGAAAATGGGGAACCTCGCCCTCTGATTAGTTGCTGCAGAATCATCTTGTGAACTGCGGAAAGAGGAATGCTCCCCGGATTCAATCGTCGTTGGTAGCGTCCGTCTTAACATGAGGTCATCAAAAGGAAGTCTCCTTACTTCCTTCTCTCTTTACTCGATATAAGGCAGGTGCACCGCATGTCCATCCCCAACACTTTCCCTCCGGCCAACAACGTCGCTGGTTTCCCCAATCCGGCAGATGGCTACGTGGCACCCACAGAGCAGCGCGGCGGGATATCGACCGGCTTGACGGTGGCTATTACGGCCATCGTTGGTCTTTGCCTGGCTGCAATCGTGGCGGGCGTCATGGCGTTCATGGGCAAAATTGGCGGCTCTGATGCTGCTGCTGGTGCGGCCTCCCCAGCACTCGTCTCTCCTGCACAGGAGGCCGTCCCAGTAACTGTTACTGAGCAGCGCCCGGCCACCGTGACCGCGCAGGCGCCAGAACCCGTCGTACCTGTTGAGCGCGTTGCACAAGCTCCGTCCTATTCCTCTGGATACTCCAGCTATCGAGCGCTCACCGGCAACACCTCGCAAAGCTTTGCAGCAAATGTTTATTCATCCTTTGTAAGCAACTACGCTGCGACCGGCTCCCCGAACGCAACGCTGAAGGTTTATTCTCCGGCTACCGGCGGCAACTACTACATGTACTGCTCCGGCACGTCCTCCTCTGTCCGCTGTTCTGGAGGCGACAACGCAGCAGTTCTCATCTACTAGCACCCTGCGAGCACGTCAAAGCGCTTTCGTTTCCTGGACGAGTCGCCCCGACACGAATGTGTTGGGGCGTTACTGCGTGAGGGAAAGTAATTGAGGAGTTGGAGCGCTCATCGCTGGGATGAAAGGGCGGTGCGGTACCTTTGTTGAGTCCAGAAAATCAGCCACAAAGGTGAGGATTTCTTTTGAAGATTGCAGCTACCATCGCCGCAGAGATTGGTGTAAAGGAGTCTCAGGTTGAGACTGCTTTGACGCTTCTGGCGGAGGGAAACACTGTCCCATTCATCGCGCGTTACCGCAAAGAAGCCACTGGTGGTTTGGATGATTCGCAGTTGCGCACCATCGAGGAGCGCGCGACGTACCTGCGCGAATTGGAAGAGCGTAAAGAGGCAATTTTGGCGGCTATCGATGAGCAGGGAAAGCTCACCGACGAGCTGCGTGCCCAGATTCTCGAGTGTGAGACCAAGGCGCGTTTGGAAGACTTGTACCTGCCATACAAGAAGCGCCGCAAGACCAAGGCGGACATCGCTCGTGAGGCCGGCCTGGAAGAGTTGACGGACAAGCTCATTGAGAACCCCACGGCCAATCCAGAAGAGATGGCGGGGCAGTTCCTGACTGAAGGATTTGAAGACACCAAGAAGGCTCTCGAGGGCGCGCGTTCCATCATCATTGACCGTTTTGCTCTCGACGCCGACTTGGTCGGCGAGGTGCGCGAGCGCATGTTCAACGAGGGCACCATGGGTGCTTCCGTGGTGGCTGGCAAGGAAACCGAAGGCGCCAAGTTTAAGGACTACTTCGAGTTCTCTGAGCCTTTCGACCAGCTGCCCTCGCACCGCATCCTGGCGTTGCTGCGCGGTGAGAACGAGGGCGTTCTCCAGCTCAACCTGGATGCCGGTGAAGACGAAGTCTATGAGGGCATGATTGCCGAGCGTTTTGATCTTGCGGTTAAGGATTCCAAGTGGCTTTCCGACGCCGTGCACTGGGGCTGGCGCACGAAGCTCTATATCTCTTCTGGCCTTGATGTGCGCATGCGCCTCAAAGAAATCGCGGAGGAGGGCGCGCTCAAGGTCTTTGCTACCAACCTGCGCGACGTCTTGTTGGCGGCACCGGCGGGTCAACGCGCCACGATTGGACTGGACCCGGGCTATCGAAACGGCGTGAAGTGCGCTGTAGTTGATTCCACCGGCAAGGTTCTTGATACCGCAATTGTCTACCCGCACCAGCCACAGAACCAGTGGAGCCAGGCAGTAAACACTCTGGCCACGCTGTGTGCGAAGCACTCGGTGGACCTTATGGCTATCGGCAACGGCACCGCTTCCCGTGAGACGGAAAAGCTGGCCAACGAGATCGCCGACATGTTGAAGCAGGCCGGCGGCCAGCGCCCAACTCCGGTCGTGGTCTCTGAGTCGGGTGCTTCGGTCTACTCCGCATCCCAGCTTGCCGCGGATGAGTTCCCAGACATGGACGTCTCGCTGCGTGGTGCGGTCTCCATCGCTCGCCGCCTCCAGGATCCCCTGGCTGAGCTGGTAAAGATCGATCCGAAGGCCATCGGCGTGGGGCAGTACCAACACGACGTCAACCAGACCTCGCTGGCGCGCACCCTCGACGGCGTGGTTGAGGACGCCGTAAACGGTGTCGGCGTTGACCTAAACACCGCATCTGTTCCGCTGCTTGAGCGCGTGGCGGGCGTGAACGCCACTATCGCCACCAACATCGTGGCCTACCGCGACGAGAACGGTTCCTTCGCATCCCGCAAGGAACTCAAGAAAGTTCCGCGCTTGGGGCCGAAAGCCTTCGAGCAGGCAGCAGGCTTCCTGCGCATCAATGGTGGCGTTGACCCACTTGATTCCTCCGCCGTACACCCTGAGGCCTACCCGGTGGTCGCCCGCATTGCGGAGTCCACGGGGCTCGGCGTGGCTGAACTTATCGGTAACTCCAGAGTGCTGCAGAAACTGCAGCCGGCAGACTTCGCTGACGATACTTTCGGTGTCCCGACTGTCACCGACATCATTGCCGAGCTGGATAAGCCTGGCCGCGACCCGCGTCCAGAGTTTAAGACCGCTACTTTCAAGGAAGGCGTGGACAAAGTCTCGGACCTGGTACCGGGCATGATCCTGGAGGGGACCGTCACCAACGTTGCGGCTTTCGGCGCCTTCGTGGACGTCGGAGTGCACCAGGACGGCCTAGTACACGTCTCCGCGATGAGCAATAAGTTCATCTCCGATCCACATGAGGTCGTGCGCTCCGGGCAGGTAGTAAAAGTCAAAGTCATGGAAGTTGACGTGCAGCGTCAGCGCATCGGCCTCTCGCTGCGCCTCGATGATGAACCAGGCCAGCCTGCACAACGCCAGGGTGGTGGCAAGCGTGGTGGCAACGGCGGTAGCAGCAAAGGCGGCAACACTGGCAATGGGGCCAAGGGTGGCCGTGGAGCGCGTGGCGGCCGCGGCAATTCCGGTGGGCGTCCCGCCGGCGGCTCCATGGCGGATGCGCTGAAGAAGGCCGGCTTCGGCAACTAAATTTATTAAAAGTTGCTTCGTGGCGTGCTAGTGCAGCGCGGCGAGTTAGTGATAAGTTTGGTGAAACAAACAAAAGGGTGACCGCGGTCACCATACCTTCATGAGGGAGGGTTTCGCCTTGCACCAGAAACAAACGCCGTTCGACGCCACGCAGCCGGCTGCCCATGCCGTGCAGGAAACGGAAGCGAAGGGGTGGCATCGCATCCTGGACTGGCGCCCGCGTAGCGCACTCTCGCGGGTGCTGATCGTTTTCCTGCTGGTAGCGCCAGTCATCCTCGCAGCCACGATGATGTGGGCGATGTGGGACCCTTCCAAGTACATGCGGCAGATTGACTTGGCGGTGGTCAATGAGGACGCCGGCGTGGAAAAGCAGGGCAAATACGTCAACTACGGCGATCAAGTAGTAGAAGGCCTCCTGGAAACTGACTACCTGAACTTCGCCGAGATGAACGCTCAGGAGGCAAACGATGGGTTGTTAAAGGGCAAGTACCTGATGGTGGTGACCATCCCAAAGGTTTTCTCGGAGCAAGCGGTCACCATCATTAGCGATAAGCCGGTCAAACCGCAGATCCACTTCGCCAGCAACGACTATTACGGAACGAATGGCTCGGTGATTTCTTCGAGCCTGGTTCCGCAGGTTCAGACCAGCGTTGAGAACGCGATTTCCAAAAAGTATGCGGATCAAGTCATCGAGGGCATGGTCAAGCTCAGCGATGACATTGGTACCGCGGCCGAAGGTGCAGGCCGTCTTGACGAGGGCGTGGGCAAGCTCCAGGTTGGCGGCGAGAAGGCTGTGACCGGCATCGACAAGCTGGATGCCGGAGCGGGCGAGCTCAACAACGGTGCGGGTCAGCTGCACGATGGCACTGGCCGGCTGGTCCAGGGCGTAAGCGAGCTTTCCACGGGCGCGGGTCGGCTTGACGACGGCGCGAATGAGTTGGCGACGGGCTCCGATAAGTTGCTGGAGGGCACGGGCAAGCTTGGCGAAGGCGCCAGCCAAATCGAAGGCGGCGTCGGCCAGCTCACCGGCATGCTCATCCCACTCCTGCAGCAAGCACAGTTAGTGGTGCCGAACCTCATCGGCTTGGTGGATGTGCTGCGCGGAATGGGAATGACGGCTCAGGCAGACCAGCTTTCCACTTTGCTGACGAAGCTGGATCCGGCAAATAGCAGCAACATGGTCTCCCAGCTGGAGAAGCTGCGTGATGGTACGCAGCAGCTGAATTACAACTTGTCCGACCCGAATTCCGAGTACCTAGGTGGCATGCTCAAGCTCAACCAGGGCACCCATCAGCTGGCGGAGGGAACCGGACAGCTGAAAAGCGGCGTGGGCGAGCTATCTACCGGCGCTGTGCAGCTGGATGAAGGTGCGGGACGCTTGGCAGAGGGCACCACGAGCCTTAAGGATGGTACCGGTCAGTTGAAGGGCGGCGGTGCCCAATTGAAAGACGGCATCGATCAGCTCAAGGATGGTTCGGGTCAGCTCGCCACGAAGCTGGGGGAGGGTGCTGAGAAGGCCCCGCATATTACCCAGCCCGACGTGACGGCACAGAATATGGCGGTGCCGATCAACTTCACCGAATCCAACGTCCATCCGGTGCAGACCGGCGTTAGCGCCGTCGACCCAACCAAGAAGGAAATCACGGGCGGCGTCTCGATGCTTCTGGTGCTCGTCTTTGGCTTCCTAGCCATGCTGCTGCTCGCTATGACCCTGCCTTATTATCTGCGTGGCATTTTGCCCGCATTCGCGGTGGTTAGCGGCATCAACTTCCTGTTGTTGCTGGGGATGGCGCTGATGTCCACGCTTATGGGCTGGCACCCGGCAAGCTGGCCGATGATGCTGGGAGTGCTCGCAGCAATCGCGATGGTGGGCGCTGCCACCTACCAGCTGCTGCTGGTGACCTTCGGGCGCAGGATTGGCGCCATCTTCTCGGTTGGCGTTTTTGCCATGGGAGTCATGGTTTTCGGCGGCGTGTGGCCCACGGCGGCCATCCCGGCACCGCTGCGTTTGCTGCATCCTTTGCACCCGATGACCTATGCCAAGAACGCCTTCACACGCGCCACCGATGGTATTCATGACGGCACCTTCGCCGGCGGCATCATGGTCTTGCTCAGCGTCACCGTCTTGGCGGTAGCCGCCAGCTACCTCATCTTCCGCGCACGCCACCACGGCACCGCGCGCCTGCTGGACGAGCACAAGGTCATGGCAGCGACCACGGCTTAAGCCGCGTGCGCGAGCTAACCAAGCTCCCGGTGTAGGCGCTCCGCGCCGCCGGGGTAGCTTCTCAGACGCAGCCCAAGTCCTGCGGCGAGCTCGCCATAGCGCAGCGCGAAACCGGCGCTGCGGCTGCCAGAATCACAAATTACCCAGACGGTGCCGCCAGCCGGAGCATCTAAGGAGCCCAGTGCCGCGCGCACCATCTCATCGCCAGCGGTGCCTGCCGCAATTTTGTGAAAAGGCAGAGCGCGCTGGCGCAAGTTCGCCGGCAGCGAGCTATAAAGCAGTGTGGACGGGTCACGGATGTCGAGGAAGCACTCCGCAGCCTCGCCAGCGCTAGCAGCAACGCCAGCGCTAGCAGCAACGCTGGCGTTAGAATTGAGCTCGGCATGAGCTTCCAATGAGGTGCATAGTGCGCGCCCAGGATCGGCGCTGACGCGGAAGCTGCGCAGGCTAGCTGGGTACGCGGTGTAGCTGGATACCTGGCCCACGGTGGTGTCGATTCCGGTGAACCAGCCAATCGCGGCGGTGGCCATCAGCCCGCCGATGACGGAGGTGGTAGCTCCCAGAACACCGGCGCTGGCGCAATCGGGAAGGGCATCGGCATTGGGAGCGGCAGGGAAGAGGTCGCGCAAACCGCAGCCGCGGCCATCCGGTGTGAAAGTGCCTGAATGCCATAGTGCTACGTCGCCGCGAAAACCCAAGACGGTGCCCCAGACCAGCGGAGTCGAGGTTGCCTCGCAGGCGTCGGCGATGAGGTACTTCGTGTCGAAGGTATCTGTGCCGTCGATGACGAGGTCTGTGTCCTGACACAGTCGCAGTGCATTGTCGGCGCTAAATCGGGCGACTTTCGCCTGAATGTGTATCTCTGGCTGTAGCTCGTGGGCGCGCCGGGCGGCGACCGCGGCTTTGGGCTGGCCCACGTCATCCACGCCGAAGAGCACCTGGCGGTGGATATTGCTCAGCGCTACCTCGTCATCGTCGATGAGCGTAATGTGCCCGATACCCGCGGCGGCCAGCTGCTGCAGGACCGGGCAGCCCAATCCGCCCGCACCCACGATGAGCACGTGCGCGCGGTTAAGAGCTACCTGCGCATCTTGGCCGATTAGCACCTGTTGGCGCGCGGTGCGGGCAGACTCGAGTTCGCTAAGGCCCACTAGAGCACCTCATCGGCCCAGCTGGCAAGGCCTTCAAAGGTTGAAGAGGCTTGGGCATGCTCGCGGCGCGGGATGCGTCCTGCCTGGCGGGCATAGTGCCCGGCGGCCACCGCATGACGCATAGCGTGGGCCATGGCCACGGGGTCTTGGCAGCGGTTGATAGCGCTGGCCAGCAGAACCCCGTCGCAGCCTAGCTCCATCGCGAGGGCGGCGTCGGAGGCGGTGCCGATGCCGGCGTCGACAAGCACGGGTACATTGGCGCGCGCGGCGATGAGCTCGATGTTGTGGGGATTTAAAATACCCAGCCCCGTGCCGATGGGCGCTCCCAGCGGCATCACGGCGGAAGCGCCCGCATCCTCCAAGCGCAGCGCCGCCACTGGGTCATCGCTGGTATAGGCCAAGACCGTAAACCCCTCTGCCACGAGGAGCTCGGTGGCGTCGATGGTTTCTACGACATCGGGAAGCAGCGTGTGCTCATCCGCAATGACTTCTACCTTGACCCAATTGGTGCCTAGCGCCTCGCGCGCCAGCTGCGCCGTAAGCACGGCATCGCGCGCGGTGCGGCAGCCCGCGGTATTCGGCAGCGGCTCAATGTTAAGCCGGCGCAGCAAGTCAAAGACGCTCTCGCCACCTGCCTGCGCGCTGTGGCGGCGCATCGCCACGGTGGTTAGCTGCGTGCCGGAAGCTACCAGTGCTTTTTCCAGCGCGCCCTGGCTGCTTGCGCCACCCGTGCCCATGATGAGCCGGGATTCAAAGCTCTTATCCGCGATTGTCAGCACTTTACTAGCCTCCCTGGATTGCAGTAAGAACATCGATGACCGCACCCTCTTCGAGGCGGGTGTCTTCCCACGCCGAGCGCGGAACCACCGCGCCATTTATGGCCACCGCAGTGCCCGCCTCTGGTGCATTGACCTCGGCAATTAGTGCCGCCACTGTTGCTGCGGTGGTATCCATCTTCTGCCCGTTGTAGGTGATTGTCATCGTGTTCCTTATATATCTGTCTTGATATAGCTGTCTTTATTTCGGCTCTAGCGCGCAAAGCGCAGCGGGTCGCAGGCCGAAAGGTCGATGCTGGGGTCCTCGCCGAGGACGAACTCGCGCGTACACCGTGCACCGAAGGCGGCCAGCAAGATGCCGTGGCGGAAATACCCGGTGGAGACAATGAGCCTGTCACTCACGCGCCCCAGGTAGGGAAGATCATCAGGCGTGCCCGGGCGGGCGCCGGTGGTAGCTTCCAGGAACTC
This sequence comes from Corynebacterium sp. c25Ua_89, assembly GCF_047459735.1. NCBI lineage: Bacteria > Bacillati > Actinomycetota > Actinomycetes > Mycobacteriales > Corynebacteriaceae > Corynebacterium > Corynebacterium sp. c25Ua_89. Next base: position 265,065 of record NZ_JASBOD010000002.1, on the reverse strand, counting down.
GCAATCTTCGATGCCCGGCAGCACCCGGATGGCATCGCGCAGCAGGTCATAGACACCGCCGGCCAGCGGGGCATTGAGGCTATCCTCGCGGCTGGTCGCGCCCACGGCGATGGTTCCGTCGCCGCGTGGAATCAGATAGATAGGGCGGTCTTCCACGAATCCGCGCACCACGCGGTTTAGCAGCGGGCGGCGTTCCTCTGGCACACGTAGGCGCAGAATGTCGCCATAGACTGGGCGTAGCGGTTGCGACCATTCGCTAAGGCCATTCGCCCCCAGTCCGGCGGCCAGCACCACCTGGTCTGCGGCGAAAGTACCTTCTTCGGTGTGCACCATTCCGCCGTCGACTCCATCGCCGAGGTGTGTGACCTTTGTGCGGTGAAAGCGCACGCCTAGGTTTTCCGCGGCGTCGTATAGCGCGAGCGCCCATTGCCGGGGGAAGACCTGCGTATCCCCAGGAATTGAGACGGCGCCGGCCAAGCGTGGGCTCAGCCCCGGTTCGAGGGAGCGCGCCTGCCGCACGGTGATGCGCTCGACCTGCATGCCGTGCGCATTCTGGTAGTCCATGAGCTCTGACAAATGCTGGGAATCGGCGCGGTCCGCGGCTACCACGAGAGTGCCTTCGTCGCGGTAGCCGGTATCGAGGTCGCTGTGCTTGGCGACGGCCGCGATAAGCTCCGGATACCACTTGCCCGAGGCCTGCATCAGCGGAAAGAGCGGGTCTTGTTGATAGACCACCTCCGCGGCGGGAGCCAGCATGCCGCCGGCATGGTGCGTGGCGCCGGATGCTGGCGCTGGGTCGAAGACATCGACTTTGATTCCTGACTGGGCCAACTCTACTGCGGTGGCAAGGCCGATGACCCCGGCGCCGACGATGGCAACGCTTGAGCTGGCAGTGCTGGCAGTGCTCATGCGCGACCTTTCTCGAATTCGCTCAGGAGACGCTCGCAGTAGGCGGCTGGGTCCGGGGCATTCATGATTCCGCGCACGACGGCCAGGCCGTCGACGCCGGTTGCAGCGAGCTCGGCGGCATCGTCCGCGGTGACGTCGCCGATGGCGACTACGGGCAGCTGCGAGGCGGCGACGATCTCTGGGTAGCCCTCGAGTCCCAGCGGGGTGCGCCCAGAATCCTTCGTCGGGGTAGCGCGGAAGGGACCGCAGCCGACGTAGTCGAGGACGTCCGCGTACTGGTTTGCGTCCCTAATTAACTCAAGCGTTCCCGTGGTCAGGCCAATTATGGCATCGGGGCCGAGCAGCTCACGCGCGGCACGTGGGCAGAGATCGTCCTGGCCGATGTGCACGCCGTGGACGGGCGCGCCCGCGCAACGCAGAGCTAGGGCGACGTCGACGCGGTCGTCGATAAGCACGTGCGCGCGCGGATTTACCTCGTGCACCGCCTCGGCCACGCGGGCGCCCAAATCATAGAGCGAGCGGGCAGAAATTGGCTTTGAGCGCACCTGTACCACGCCCGCGCCGCCACGCACGGCGGCCGCGGCAATCTCCGGTGTCATATTGGTGCCGGTGACGAAGTAACAACGCAGATCAAGCACGGTCGGCTGGCTCCTTGTCTGCCGTTTGATAGAGCTTGGAGCCTTGCGCCTTGAACTCGGCTGACATCATTGCCTCGCCCGCCTTGGCGTCGGTGGGAAAGCTCGGCATGCCCAGGGAATCCGAGAAAGTATCGCGGATGTCCTGGCTAATCCGCATGGAACAGAACTTCGGGCCACACATCGAACAAAAGTGCGCGGTCTTGGCGGGCTCAGCCGGCAGGGTCTCATCGTGGTATTCCTGCGCGGTCTCAGGGTCGAGCGAAAGCGCGAACTGATCGTGCCAGCGGAACTCGAAGCGGGCCTTGCTCATGGCGTCGTCCCACGCCCGCGCGCCGGGGTGGCCCTTGGCCACGTCGGCGGCATGCGCGGCGAGCTTATAGGTGATGACGCCGGTCTTGACATCGTCGCGGTTCGGCAGACCCAGATGTTCCTTCGGGGTGACGTAGCACAGCATCGCGGTGCCGCCCATGGCGATGTGTGCGGCGCCGATGGCGGAGGTGATGTGGTCATATCCCGGAGCAATGTCCGTGACCAGCGGACCCAGGGTGTAGAACGGGGCGTCGTGGGCCCAGTCCTGTTCCAGCTCGTTGTTTTCCTGGATCATGTTCAGCGGAACGTGGCCGGGGCCTTCCACCATGACCTGCACGTCGTACTCCCAGGCGCGGCGGGTGAGCTCGCCGATGGTCTTAAGCTCGGCGAACTGCGCGGTGTCGTTGGCGTCGGCCAGGCTGCCAGGGCGAAGGCCATCGCCCAAGGAGAAGGCGACGTCGTATTGCGCGAAAATCTCGCAGAGCTCGTCGAAGTTCTCGTAGAGGAAGGACTCCTTGTGGTGAGCCAAGCACCAGCCCGCCATGATGGAACCGCCGCGGGAGACAATTCCGGTGACGCGCCCCGTGGTCAACGGGATGAATGGGAGCAGAACGCCGGCGTGGACGGTCATGTAGTCCACGCCCTGCTCGCACTGCTCGATGACGGTATCGCGGAAGATCTCCCAGGTAAGGTCCTCGGCAACGCCGTTTACCTTCTCCAGCGCCTGGTAGATAGGCACGGTTCCAATCGGTACTGGGGAGTTACGCAGAATCCACTCGCGGGTGGTGTGGATGTCATCGCCGGTGGAAAGATCCATCACGGTATCGGCTCCCCAGCGGGTGGCCCAGCGCAGTTTGGACACTTCTTCTGCGATAGAAGAAGTCACGGCGGAGTTGCCGATGTTGGCGTTGATCTTGGTCAAGAACTTGCGGCCGATGATCATCGGCTCGGACTCAGGGTGGTTGATGTTATTCGGGATAATCGCGCGTCCGCGGGCGACCTCGGAACGCACGAACTCGGGATCGCAGTGCTCGCGCAGCGCCACGAACTCCATTTCCTTGGTGATGATTCCCTTGCGGGCATAGTGCATCTGGGTGACGCGCTTGCCGGCCTTGGCGCGCAGGACAGCACGCTTCTCGCCGCTCCATTCCGCTGAGGCCGCACCACGCTTTTGGGCGGACTTGCCGTCGTCGGCCAGATTGCGCTCGCGGCCGGCGTACTCCTCGACGTCGCCGCGGCCTGCAATCCACTTGCTGCGCAGACCCGGCAGGCCCACCTCCGGCTCACACTCGGGGCCGCGGGTGCGGTAGACGCGGAAAGGTTCGTTGGGCCCAGTGGGCGAGTCATCGAGCTCGATCTGGGTTTCCGGTACCTCCAGTCCATCACGGATGATGGGGGAGTAAGAGTGCTTTGGATGGATCTCGTTAGGGGTAGCCGACATGGCGCCTTCCTCACTTCCTTCGCTGGTGCTAACCAGACAGGTTCGAACGGTCTAGACGCGGCCTTGGCGCCTATCTCAGCCCACTTCTTCGTGGGCACCCGTGGGGTACTTGCATCACACACCATAAACCCTGTGATGCGCGGCTGTCTTGGAATTGCAAGAATTTGCTGTTCGCGCGGTGGGTATGGAAGAATTCCTTTGTTCTATGTAACAGGCACGAACCGGTCAGCTTCTTCAAGGTTGAAGGGGCGCTAGGGTCCTCTGTCTTAAACTGAAAAGGAAAAACAATGGCTAACCTCATTGAAAAGGTAGATGCAGCACAGCTGCGTGACGATGTCCCAGACTTCCGCCCAGGCGATACCCTCGACGTAAACGTCAAGGTCATCGAGGGTAAGACCCAGCGTGTTCAGCTCTTTAAGGGCGTGTGCATCCGCCGCCAGGGCGCTGGCATCCGTGAGACCTTCACCGTCCGTAAGGTCTCCTTCGGTATCGGCGTTGAGCGTACCTTCCCGGTTCACTCCCCGAACATCGAGTCCATCCAGGTTGTACGCCGCGGCCGCGTCCGCCGTGCAAAGCTGTACTACCTGCGCGACCTGCGCGGCAAGAAGGCTCGCATCAAGGAGCGCCGCTAGTTCTAGCGCCGAAAGCGCCCGCCTCCGTCTTCGTTCCTCATTCGAGGTTCGAGGGGGAGAGCGGGCGCTTTTGCTATGTCTAGACTGTTAGGTCTGGACTGTTAGCTTTGCTCTAGTTTTCTTGTTTTCGGTCCTGCGTTTAAATCTGTGCTGAGCCGGTGCCCGGCTGCTGGGTGGAGCCCTGGGCCATTTGCTGCTCGGTGAGCATGTGCTTAATGTCTTGTTGGTCGCTCCTTACCTTTTTCGCCCACCAGACGACGCCCGCGACGATCGCAACGATGATCAGTAGCGGTACGAGCATGAAAAGAAGTTCAATTATTCCCAAAGACATAAACAGCACGCTACTTCAGGCGAAAAAGTAATTCAATACTTTTTGATGGAAGTTTGCGGAGCTTGCGGGGGACTGATGGAGGATTCGGCGAGCTTAGAGTTCGCTGAATGCTTTCGTCAGGGTGCCGGTTTTCGAGCCTATTGTTGCTAGGATTTAGCCCGTGAATAACGAGAAGGAATTCGAAGACCATGGCGCAGACCTCGCGACTAGCGAGGCCAAGCCGGTAGAAGAAATATCAGAGAAGACAGAAGAGAAGGAGAAAAAGGAGCTGCCGTGGCTCCTAGAGACCCTTCTCATCATCCTCTGCGTGTTGTGCGTGGTAGGCCTCGTACAAACTTTCATCGGCCGCCAATATGTCATTCCTTCTGGTTCGATGGAGCCAACCCTCCACGGCTGCGATGGCTGCACCAATGACCGCATCTTCACCGAGAAGATTTCCTACTACGGAGATAAGAGCCCAGAGCCTGGCGACGTCGTGGTGTTCAAGGGCACCGATGACTGGAATCGCAATTACCAGTCGCCGCGTTCTTCCAACGAGGTCATTCACAAGATTCAGGATGTACTGAGCTACGTCTCGCTGACCCCGCCGGATGAGAACACCTTGGTCAAGCGCGTCGTAGCTACGGGCGGCCAGACCGTGTCCTGTCAGGAGGGAGATCCAGCTGTGATGGTGGATGGCAAGCCGATTAACCAGGACTATGTTATGGACCCGCCAACCTACAAGGTTGACGAGAAGACCGGTTCCTATGCCTGCGGTGGTGCTTACTTTGGCCCAGTTACCGTTCCGGAAGGAAACATCTGGGTAATGGGCGATAACCGCACGGCTTCCGCGGACTCCCGCTATCACATGCAGGATCAGTACCAGGGCACCATTCCGGTAGAAAACGTCCGCGGCAAGGTCATGTTCGTGTTCTTCCCGTTCAACCACATCGGTGGGGTAGATGACCCAGACATCCAGGCCTAGAAAGCGGCGTCCCAACCTAGAAAACCGCGCCGTTGACCACGCCCCGGAAGAAGAGCCCGTGCGCGTGCGCGATCTTCTGCCTACGGTCATCGTGGTGTTTCTGGTCTTGGCTTTCGTGCAGACGTTCATCGGGCGGATGTATCTGATTCCGTCGGCTTCGATGGAGCCGACGTTGCATGGCTGTGCGGGCTGTAAGAATGACCGTATCTTGGTCCAAAAGCTCAGCTATTACTTCTCTGATCCGCAGCCCGGTGATGTCGTGGTCTTCGCGGGCGCCGATTCCTGGAATTCCTCTTTCGAAATAAAACGCTCCGATAACGTGCTCGTTCGCGGCGTCGAAAACGCCGGCGCGGCCATCGGTTTGCTGCCTAATGGTGAAAACATTTTGGTCAAGCGCGTTATCGCTACCGAAGGCCAGATCGTTTCCTGCGAGGCAGGCGACCCGGCAGTGATGGTGGATGGCCAGCCCATCGACCAGTCTTATGTCAAGACCCCGCCAGAGATGCCGGTGGATACCGCAGCTGGCTCGGAGGCCTGCGGCGGCAGCTATTTTGGCCCCGTCACGGTCCCGGAGGGAAATATTTGGGTGATGGGTGATAATCGCACGAACTCGCTCGACTCCCGCGCGCACTTGGGCGATAACCTGCAGGGCACGATTCCGGTGGACAACGTTCGCGGCAAGGTAGAGGCAGTGGTTCTGCCGATTCCACGCGCACAGCTTATCGACGATCCCAAAATCCAACATGCGGCGGCTTAAACAACAGCGCACCTACGAAGTGGCCTTGAGTAAGGCTGGCCTGGGCCCAGTAGCCGGCGTCGATGAGGCCGGCCGCGGGGCGTGCTGCGGGCCGATTACTATCGCCGCATGTATCCTGCCGGAGAAGATCATTCCGGAGTTGGATAAGCTCACCGACTCTAAAAAGCTCACGCCCAAGACGCGGGAGAAGCTCTATCCCATCATCAAAGACAAGGCTCTGGCCTGGTCTGTGGTGCATATTGAGGCGGATGACATTGATTCTTGCGGCATCCAGCACGCTAACGTCTCTGGAATGCGCAGGGCGGTAGCGCGCCTGGAGGTGCGCCCGCACTACGTGCTTACCGACGCCCTGAAGATCCCCGGCATGCCCGCACCCCAGCTGCCCATGGTGGGCGGCGATGCCGCGGCGCGCTGCATTGCGGCTGCCAGCGTGCTGGCGAAGGTCTCGCGCGACCACGTGATGGATGAGCTCGATAGGCAGTATCCGGGCTATGGTCTGGGCTCGCACAAGGGCTATGGAACGGCTATTCATCAGGAAGCGATCGCCCAATTGGGTGCCTGCCCGGAACACCGGATGAGCTATCGCAACGTGGCACAAGCCCACGCGAAATTTCTCGCGCGCGCCTGAAACTGTTCAGGTGATTTCCGGGTTAAGCTAAGGCCCATTGACCCCACAACTTTGGAGGATTAACAAGTGAGCGCCGAGGAACTCGACAACTACGAGGCGGAAGTAGAACTCTCCCTCTACCGCGAATATCGAGATGTTGTAAGCCAGTTCTCCTACGTAGTGGAAACCGAGCGCCGCTTCTACCTGGCGAACGCCGTGGAGCTCATCCCGCACACCTCGGGCCCGGATGTCTACTACGAGGTACGCATGTCTGATGCCTGGGTATGGGACATGTACCGCTCTGCTCGCTTCGTGCGCTACGTCCGCGTTATTACCTACAAAGACGTCAACATCGAGGAGCTGGATAAGCCAGACTTCCTCCTGCCGGAATAGTTATTTCCTTAAAATGTCAGCTCCTGAATAAGGCTGTGCTGGCTTAGCAAACGACACCATCTTTGCGCGCCCTGTCGCGGTAACTTGCCTGAGTCGCGGTGAGTTATCCACAGTTGGCGCGCTTTTTGCGCTTTGGGGCTAGCTATATTCTCTGCTTCTGCGCTGGACTGGGTCTTACAAAGAAAAGTTGATGCGGCTTTTGCGGCGTTTCAGCGGGTGTCGCAGCCCAGGGCGCGGCGAAAGCTCGGAATTTGGGGGAGTAAAGCGTGCTTTTAAGGTCCAATAAGAACCAGGTTTTAGGAAAACGCGGGGAGGCATTTGCCGCGAAGTTTTATCGTGAGCGCGGCGGACAGGTGCTGGCCGCCAACGTGCATTATGCGGTGGGCGAGATTGATCTTATCGTGCAGGAGGGGGCCACGACTGTTTTCGTAGAAGTTAAGACGAGGGCCTCTGATGCTTTTGGGGTAGCCGAAGCCGTTACCCCGCGAAAGCTGGCGCGCATGCGGAAGGCTGCGGCGCAGTGGCTGCAGGATAAACCCTTGTCCGTGGTGCGCTTCGACGTCGTGGCACTGGTGGCTCGCGGCCAGGGATTTGAGCTCACGCACTACGAAGGGGTGGAGCATGGCGCTCGGTAGATGCCATACGACGGCCCTCGAAGGCGTTACCGCGCACGTGGTCACGGTGGAAGCCAACGTGGGAACGGGGCTGCCGGGAGTGCAGGTGGTGGGCATGGCGGATACGGCGATCTCGGAATCGCGAGACCGCATCCGTACTGCGGTGGTTAACTCGCGGCTGCCGTGGGCGAAGACGCGCGTGGTGGTCTCAATGGCGCCAGCGGCGTTGCCGAAGTCAGGCGCACACTTTGACCTGCCCATGGCGTTGGCGATCTTGTCTGCACAGATGCCGCGCAATGAACTCCTCGATAATGCGTTGGTGCTTGGTGAGCTGGGCTTGGATGGCAGCGTGCGCCCAGTATCTGGCATCATTCCCGCACTTCTAACGGCGCGTTCCCAGGGCTTCGATACCTTGGTGATCCCGCCGGGCAATGCAGCTGAGGCGACGCTGGTGCCGGATATGAACGTGCTGGTGGCGCACACGCTTGTCGATGCCTTCGCATGGGCATGCGGCAGCCGGGACTTGCCTCCGGCGCAGGGGATGGAAGTACCAGTACCCGCATGCGAGGAGGTTCCAGACTTTCGCGACATCGCGGGCCAGAGGGAAGCGAAGTGGGCCGCAGAGGTTGCGGCCGCTGGCGGGCATCACCTGTTGATGGTGGGCCCGCCGGGATCAGGAAAATCGATGATCGCGGCACGTTTGCCTTCCATCCTGCCCAAGCTGAGCACCGATCAATCCGTCGAGGCCACAGCCATCCACTCTTTGGCGGGCACTCCCGGCGCGGTGGTCTCCCGTGCGCCGTTTATTGCGCCCCATTCCTCGGTCACGCGGGCAGCGCTGCTCGGCGGCGGTGCGGGGAATCCGCGGCCAGGCGCGGTGAGCTTGGCGCATCATGGGGTCTTGTTCCTCGACGAGGCCAGCGAAGTATCCGCGCGCGTATTGGACGGGCTGCGCGCTCCCTTGGAGGACGGGCACGTGACCATCTCGCGTGCGCGGCGCGAAGTTACCTTCCCGGCGCGCTTTCAGCTGGTGCTGGCCGCCAATCCATGCCGGTGTGCCGCTGAGGAGCCAAGCAAGTGCCGGTGTAGGGCGTCTGAGCGGCGGAACTATCTCACAAATTTGTCGGGGCCGTTGCGTGACCGCTTGGATATGGTGGTGGATTTATCGGGCCGGGCGGCGAGCTTGCATGCGGTGGATGAGGAGCCTTCGGCGGCAATCGCGGAAAGGGTCGCGCAAGCACGGGATAGAGCGAAGCGGCGCTGGCGCGGTGACGGACTTGCCGTTCACAGTAACGGTGCGGTGCCGGCTTCCTATTTGCGGCGGAATCGTCCTGCGACGGAGACTGCAATGGCGATGCTTGCGGCCTATCTTGCAGAGGGCGAGCTAAGCCAGCGCGGCGTTGACCGTGTACTACGCCTAGCGTGGACGCTGGCAGACCTTGATGGCAGCGCCCAGCCTGACATCGACCATGTGGGCAAGGCGCTAGACCTGCGAGGGGCGGGCGTGCTGGAAAGGCTGGCGGCATGAGTAGCTTAAATTTGTCTACTTCGCTGCATGCTTGGGTCTATCTCAACCGAGTGGTGGAAGGCCCGTCTCGTACCCTGCACGGTTTGTTGTCCCAGTACCCCGTGGATGAGGTGGCACATGGTGTCTATCACGCGGCGGACTGGATTGGTGCGCTGCGAGATGAGACGGCAAGTAGGAGGGACTGGCTGCGGCAGGACGAAGACTTGGCAGCGGCGCAGCGCGTGGGCGCGCGGCTGATTACTCCTGAGGATGCTGAATGGCCTAGGGAAGAATTCGCGCAGGCCTTCGGCTTCTATCAGTCAGGCAGCGCCGATGCCCCGGCGACCTTTGATAGCCAGGCCGTTCCACCGCATGCGCTGTGGGTGAAAGGCAAGTCCGTGCGCGAATGCGTGGCTCAGTCGGTAGCTCTCGTGGGAACACGCGCGATTAGTCGCTATGGCTGGGAGGTCTCCAAGTTGCTGGCTGGGGGCCTGGCCAGCCATCAATGGACCACAGTTTCGGGCGGGGCGCTGGGCGTGGATACGACTATCCATGAAGCAACTTTGGAAGCAGGCGGCCAAACAGTCGCGGTTGCGCCATGCGGCATTGATGTTAACTATCCTGCGCGCAATGCGTCCTTGTTCGCGCGGATCGCGGAAAGCGGATGCGTCATCTCCGAGTTCGCGCCGGGGACTACCCCGCAGCGTCATCGTTTTCTCACTCGCAACCGCTTGGTCGCGGCGCTTTCGGCCGGCACTGTGGTGGTAGAAGCCGCGTTTCGTTCAGGGGCTCTCAACACTTTGAACTGGGCGGAGGCGCTCGGCCGGGTAACCATGGCGGTGCCAGGGCCAGTCACCACAGCAGGCTCGCTGGGATGCCATCAACGCATCCAGGACCAACGGGCACAGCTGGTAACATCGGTGGATGAGATTCGCGGGTTGGTGGGCAACGTCGGAAGTGTGGATGCGGCAGGGCAATACGAGCTCGACTTTGCTCCGAGCAAGGTGCAGCAGCTATCTCGCAACGAGCTCAAGGTCTTTGATGCCGCGCCACAAAATAGCGAGGAAGGTGCAACCGCAGAAGACATCGCGCAACAAGCAGGCATGCGCGTGGCCTTGTGTGTCCACCTCTTGGTGGCTTTGCAGAAACAGGGGCTGGTCATGCGCGAGGGCAAGCACTGGCGGCGCAGTGAATGAGATACGAGAACACAAATGACAAAGGCGACAAAGGCGCTGCGCTAGACAGGGGAATGTTGAGCCTTCTGCAACTGGAGTAGACTCCTGGGACATGACACGGAGCGCGGAGGAGCTATCTGGGCAGCTGGTGGAGGCAATCGAGGATTTCGCCGAGCACCAGCTGCTCATCCGTGGGCGCTCGCAGGCCACGGTGAAGGGATACCGCTCTGACCTTCGGGACTTAGCTCGTAGCGTTCCAGATTTTGCGAGTTTCGACCTGAACGCATTGCGCGCCTGGCTCGGTGAGGCTGTCACCGCCGGCAAGTCCCGAGCCACCTTGGCACGCCGCACCGCGGCGGTTCGAGCGTTTTCGACGTGGGCGGTGCGCGAAGGCCATCTTGGCTCGGACGTTGCAGCGCGCTTGGTGACTCCGAAGGTGGGCAAACACCTGCCTAAGGTTCTGGGGGAGAACGAAGCAGGGGAGCTCGTGGGCAATGCCGTCTCGGCCGACGAGGTTCATTTCCTGCGTGATAGTGCGATGCTGGAGCTGCTCTACGCCACCGGCATGCGTGTGGCAGAGCTTGCCGGCCTCGATATCGGTGACCTCGATCTGCGCCGGCAGACCGCGCGGGTTACCGGTAAAGGAAACAAACAGCGCGTGGTGCCTTTTGGAGAGGCAGCCGCTGATGCCTTGCGCACTTGGCTGGATAAGGGCCGCGCGCAATTGGCGGGGGAGACGGAAGCCGTCTTCGTGGGCACACGCGGTGGGCGTATTGACCAACGCCAGGTACGCCGCGTGGTGGAGAAAGCCGCACAGGTAACCGGCGCCAATGGGCTAAGCCCGCACAGCTTGCGGCACACAGCGGCGACCCACCTTCTAGAAGGCGGCGCAGACCTGCGCGTGGTGCAGGAGCTTTTGGGGCACTCGTCCTTGCAGACCACGCAGGTTTATACCCACGTTTCCGCACAGCGGCTCAAGGACGTTTACTCTAAGGCCCATCCACGGGCTTAAGCCGGATCACCGGGGCGTCGAGAAGCGAAAGCGGATCGATATACGTCTTTTCCGGGCCGTCGATAAGCGCGCCCCAGTGCAGGCCAGGCTTGCCGTCCACCGGTGGCGCTAACCTGCCAATGATTTGGCCCTCGCGGACCTTATCGCCTTTGGCCACATGCCCGAATACAGGCTGATAGGTCGTGCGCACGCCATCGGCATGTGCGATGGAAAGTACGGGTTTGCCCGCCACCTTGCCAACAAAGTAGACCTCGCCGTCGCCAGCAGCGCGTACGTCAGAGCCAATCGAAAGCGCCAGGTCCACACCGCGATGACCAGCGTTCCACTTCTGTGCCGGTGGATCAAAACCTTCCAAAACCCGCGTTGCCATGGCAGCGCCCGTCGTGGGATCGACATATGCCCATGCGGTCGGCGTGTTGGGCGCGCCGGGAACACAGGGAAGAATGACCAGTTGAAAGGCGCCGAGGCACAGAGCGAGCCAGCAGACAGTCGGCTTTGTGTGTATCCAAGACAGGTTCTTTGCGTTGAGTTTCATAGACCTAGTTTTTGCAATGGGGCAGTGGTGGCGAAAGAGTTGATTAATGCGCTGTGAACAAACTGGGGTTAGTGAGGTGCATGTGAACGATGTGGCGCAGTTTGGGGCCGCGTCAGCGAAAAATTGTGGAAAAGCGCCACTCGTTTTGGACTAGTGCGCAGGATGCGGCTAGAATTTGCCCCAGCAGTGTGTCTGGCATGTTTAAAAACATTTCGATGCGCTGACTACGCGCGGCGAAGTCGTTGCTTCCTGGGTTAAGGAAGAAACAGCCCTGTGTTGACGCGGTCCCCACATGAAGTGGGGTGTTGACCAGAGCCTTCGTTGCTAGGGTGCGGAATAAAACACCGCACATTTTCTTGCAAAACCGAAATAACAACAGAAAGCGAGCGAATCATGGCAGTTGTAACCATGCGCGAGCTCCTCGACGCTGGTGTGCACTTCGGCCACCAGACCCGTCGTTGGAACCCAAAGATGAAGCGTTTCATCTTCACCGACCGTAACGGCATCTACATCATCGATCTTCAGCAGACCCTGACCTACATCGATGAGGCTTTCGAGTTCGTCAAGGAGACCGTTGCCCACGGCGGCACCATCCTCTTCGTCGGCACCAAGAAGCAGGCTCAGGAAGCAGTTGCTGAGGAAGCAACTCGCGTTGGCATGCCTTACGTCAACCACCGTTGGCTGGGCGGCATGCTCACCAACTTCCAGACCGTTTCCAAGCGTCTGAAGCGCATGAAGGAGCTTCAGGCAATGGACGCAGCTGAAGACGGCTACAAGGGCCGCACCAAGAAAGAAGTTCTCATGCTGACGCGCGAGCGCGTCAAGCTGGAGCGCGTTCTCGGTGGCATCTCCGAGATGACCAAGGCGCCTTCCGCACTGTGGATTGTTGACACCAACAAGGAGCACATCGCGGTTAAGGAAGCTCAGAAGCTGAACATTCCAGTTGTTGCCATCCTGGACACCAACTGCGATCCGGATGACGTTGACTTCCCGATCCCGGGCAACGACGACGCAATCCGCGCTACCAAACTGCTGTCCGGCATCATCGCCACCGCAGTTGAAGAGGGCAAGAAGGCCCGCGAGGAGCGCCAGCTGGCTGCAGCTAAGGAAGCTGCCGGCGACTCCGCTGAGAAGGAAGCTCGCGACGCAGCAGAGGCTGCTGCTGCTTCCGACCCAGCATCTGCTGAGTCCGCAGAGTAAAAGACTTTAGGCTAAGCCCCCGCTACCGTTGGATTACGGCCGCGGGGGTTTATTCTTCTGTAAAAACTCACCCCCAAGGGCGGCGTAAAACGTTAGCGTCGAGTACGCTGTCACATCGAATACTGTTTGAAACCAAGGAGGATCGCCCGAACTATGGCGAACTACACTGCTGCAGACGTAAAGGCACTGCGCGAGGCTACCGGCTCCGGCATGCTTGATTGCAAGAAGGCACTCGACGAGTCCAACGGTGACTACGACAAGGCCGTAGAGTTCCTGCGCATCAAGGGCGCAAAGAACGTTTCCAAGCGCGCTGAGCGCGAGGCTACCGAGGGCCTCGTTGCTGTTTCCGGCAACACCATGGTCGAAATCAACTGCGAGACCGACTTCGTTGCAAAGAACGAGGCATTCAAGGCTTTCGCTACCAAGATCGCTGAGGCTGCTGGCGAGGCTAAGGTCAACTCCGGCGAGGAGCTGAACAACCTCGAGATCGACGGCAAGAAGGTTTCTGAGATCGTCGACGAAGAGTCCGCAAAGACCGGCGAGAAGCTGCAGGCACGCCGTGCAGTCACCCTCGAGGGCGACAACGTCGCTGTCTACCTGCACCAGCGTTCCGCTGACCTGCCGCCGGCAGTTGGCGTTCTCGTTTCCTACGAGGGCAACGCTGAGGGCGCACACGCTGTTGCTCTGCAGATCGCAGCTATGAACGCTGAGTACCTGACCCGCGAGGACGTTCCGGCTGAGGTCGTTGAGAAGGAGCGCGAGATCGCTGAGGCTACCACCCGCGAGGAGGGCAAGCCGGAAGCTGCTCTGCCGAAGATCGTGGAAGGTCGCCTGAACGGCTTCTACAAGTCCGTCGTTCTGCTTGAGCAGGCTGCACTGTCCGACTCCAAGAAGACCGTCAAGCAGGTTGCTGAGGAAGCTGGCACCACCATCAAGGGCTTCGTGCGTTATGAGGTCGGCGCCTAAGGCTTCGATTTAAAGCTGCTTGCTTTTTAGCTGCAGACTTTCTAGTGGTCCTGTCGCAATTGCGGCAGGACCATTTCGCGTTTTCTGTGCGGGTGGCATCCACCCCATTGAATATGAGCAATAGAGCTTGTGTGGGTAAGATGGAACGGACTTAAAAACGCCCGCATTAAGGAGACGATGAAGGCCGTGGCTAACCCTGACACCAAGCGAACCGGATACAAGCGCGTAATGCTTAAGCTGGGCGGTGAAATGTTCGGAGGTGGCAAGGTCGGCATCGACCCAGACGTTGTAGAAAACGTCGCCCAGCAGATCGCCGAGATTGCAAAGCAGGGCACCGAGGTTGCCGTAGTCATTGGCGGCGGTAACTTCTTCCGCGGCGCCGAGCTTTCCCAGCGCGGCATGGATCGCGCCCGTTCTGACTACATGGGCATGCTGGGCACCGTTATGAACTCCCTTGCACTGCAGGACTTCCTGAAGCAGCAGGGCGTCGATTGCCGCGTGCAGACCTCCATCAACATGGCTCAGATCGCAGAGCCTTACCTGCCGCTGCGCGCAGACCGCCACTTGGAAAAGGGCCGCGTGGTTATTTTCGGCGCTGGCATGGGCATGCCGTACTTTTCCACTGACACCACCGCCGCACAGCGCGCGCTGGAAATTGGGGCAGAGGTGCTCTTCCTCGCCAAGGCTGTCGACGGCGTCTATTCCGACGACCCACGCACCAACCCTGATGCGGAGCTCTACTCCGAAATCACCCCGCGTGAGGTCATCGAGAAGGGGCTAAAGGTTGCAGACGCCACCGCGTTCAGCCTCTGCATGGATAATGACATGCCAATCCTGGTGTTCAACCTGCTGACTGAGGGCAACATCAAGCGCGCCGTCAACGGCGAGCAGATCGGCACCCTGGTTCAGTCCAAGGAAGACTAAGAAAGTACTTTAGGCCACGTCCTTCGCCCCAGAAGGCGTGCGATCCTGCTAGATTCAATCCCAGTTACTTTAAATTCGAAAAGGGGAGTTTTAACCCAATGATCGACGAGATCCAGCTCGAAGCAGAAGAGCACATGACCGCTTCGGTGGAGCACACCCGCGAGCAGCTGGTCACCATCCGTACCGGCCGCGCAAACCCGGCTATGTTCAACGGCCTGGTCGCTGAGTACTACGGTGCGCCGACCCCGATCACCCAGATGGCTACCATCTCCGTTCCGGAACCACGCATGATGCTCATCAAGCCTTATGAACAGTCCATGATCCAAGAGATCGAAAACGCTATCCGCAACTCCGACTTGGGCGTTAACCCAACCAACGACGGCCACGTTCTGCGCGTAACCATCCCGCAGCTGACCGAGGAGCGCCGCCGCGACCTCGTCAAGCAGGCAAAAGGCAAGGGCGAAGACGGAAAGATTGCTATCCGCAACATCCGCCGCAAGGCCATGGACCAGCTGAAGAAGCTGCAGAAGGACGGCGACGCCGGCGAGGACGAAGTCGTTGCAGCCGAAAAGGAAATGGAAAAGACCACCGCGGGTTATATCGACCAGGTGGATAAGCTCGTTGCCAACAAGGAAAACGAGTTGATGGAGGTCTAAGCACCTCGAACCTGGCCGCCGGGCACTTTCAGCTCGGCGGCGCTTTTTTGTGAGTATCCCATCTTCCTGTGGAAGGAGCGCGCGTGACTAGCGAGTCGAATCGTCGTCTGCCCAAGCCGAAGAACGGCGCGGGCCGTGACCTGCCTGCGGCGGTCGGGGTAGGCGTGGGCCTTGGCGCACTCGTTGTCTTTGCCGTCTGGGCCGGTGCCTTTGCTTGGTACATGGTCGTGGCAGTAGCCGTCGCTATCGCAATGTGGGAAGTACTCACACGCCTGCGCGAGCATTCCTTTTTTATGCCTCGCACCCTGCTCATCGTCTTGGGCCAGGCGATGCTTTGGGTCTCCTGGCCTCTGGGAGCCCCCGGCCTCGTAGCGGTCTACGTCGTCGCCGTCTTGGCACTCATGTTTGGCCGTCTCTTCCACAACGGCCGGCATCGCCCGCCGATTAACTATCTGCGCGATATGTCCGTGGGACTTTTCGTCCTGACCTGGATTCCTTTGTTTGCCACGTTTGCGGCGATGCTGTCCCGCGTGGAGACCCCGTTCGCCTCTGGCGCGGCGTCGATTGTGGCCTTCATGCTCTGTGTCGTGGCCTCTGACACCGGCGGCTACGTAGCCGGCGTGATGTTCGGCTCGCACCCCATGGCTCCTGCAGTAAGCCCCAAGAAGTCGTGGGAAGGTTTTATCGGCTCGGTCATCTTTGGCGTTGCCACCGGTGCCCTTAGCGTGAAGCTGCTGCTGCACCACGATGCATGGGTAGGCGGCCTGATGGGCTTGGGTCTGGTGTTCTGCGCCACCTTGGGCGACCTCGTGGAATCCCAATTTAAGCGCGAGCTGGGTATCAAGGACATGTCCCAGATTCTTCCCGGCCACGGCGGCTTAATGGATCGCCTCGACGGCATGCTTCCTTCCGCCATGGTGACCTGGGTGGCCGTGAACTTCTTGGCTAATTTCCACGGTTTCTAAATTTTTAGCCGAAGGCAAAACCAAAAAGACTCCTCCCTCTCTTCCGGCCACGCGTCGAGCGTGACTTAAGAAGATGCGGGAGGAGATTTTTAATGTATTAGTGTTTGGCTCGCTGGGTATTTAGCGGTTGCGTGCCTTGGCCTGCTTGCGCACCTGGCGGCGCAGCTCGAACATGCGCCACATGCCAACCAGTGCCATGATCAGTGCGCCGGCGATGGCGAAGATGAGGTAGGCGATGCCAGCCGGGAATTCGCCCGACCAGTTCAGGAAGTTCATCGGCACCTTCTGCTGGTTCTGCAGGATAAAGACGATGAGGACGATGAGCAGCAGGAATTCCACGATCAGTGCGGCCCAGGTGGAAGCTGCGAAAGATCCTTTGACCTTCGTGTCCTCTTGCTGGGAGTAAGTGGACTCAACTTCGGTGTGCGTGCCAGTGGTGTTATCAGCGGTGGTCTCTGGCGCGTAGGCGGTCTCGTCTGCGGGGAATTCGTTTTGTGTCATATGTCTATTTAATCCTGCGAGCTGTCGATTGTGCCACTTCGCCTCGGTTTCAATTGGGTAAAAGTGCCGAAAACGTGGAAAAATGGGCGGAACCATGGCTGAAGCATTGAAACTTAATTTCTCCGCCCCTCGGCGCGGTTTGCCGCCGAAGCACTTCGCGGATCTGTCCCACGACGAGCGCATTGACGTCCTCGCGGAAATTGGCCTGCCTAAGTTCCGCGCGAACCAGCTGGCAAAGCACTACTACGTACACCGCACCGCGGATGTCTCCGAGATGACGGACATCCCGGCCGGCAAGCGTGAGGAAGTCCAGGAGCGTCTCTTCCCAACGCTGATGACTCCCATCCGCCAGACCTCCACGGATGACGGGGAGACCACCAAGTCCCTGTGGCGCCTGCACGATGGCACCATGCTCGAGTCTGTGCTTATGCGCTACCCGGGCCGCGCCACCTTGTGTATTTCTTCCCAGGCCGGCTGCGGCATGGCGTGCCCGTTCTGCGCTACCGGTCAGGGCGGCCTCGACCGCAACCTGTCCACCGCAGAGATCGTGGAGCAGTTCCGCCACGCCGCCAAGCTCATGGAGGAAGAAGGCGGCCGCCTGTCCAACGTGGTGTTCATGGGTATGGGCGAGCCGCTGGCCAACTACAAGCGCGTGGTTCACGCCGTGCGCCAGATAACCGGCCAGGACTTGACGGGCTTTGGCCTTTCCCAGCGCAACGTGACGGTTTCCACCGTGGGACTTGCTCCAGCTATCCGCAAGCTTGCCGACGAAGACCTCTCCTGCACCCTGGCAGTCTCCCTGCACACTCCAGACGATGAGCTGCGTGATTCCCTGGTTCCGGTCAACAACCGCTGGCCGGTCGAGGAGGTCCTCGACGCCGCTCGTTACTACGCTGACAAGTCCGGCCGTCGCGTCTCCATCGAGTATGCGCTCATCCGTGACAAGAATGATCAGGACTTCCGCGCCGACATGCTGGGGCAGAAGCTGCACCGCGCGCTCGGCTCCAAGGTGCACGTCAACGTCATCCCGCTGAACCCAACCCCGGGCTCTGAGTGGGACGCCGCACCGAGGGACCGCCAGGACGAGTTCGTCCGCCGTGTCATCGCACAGGGCGTGCCGTGCACCGTCCGCGATACTAAGGGCGATGAAATCGCCGCCGCCTGCGGCCAGCTCGCTGCCGACGAGCGCGAGTCCGCCTAAAGCTCGGCCAATCCACCCGAGCCATTCACGCCGCCCAAGCCACTCACGCCGCCCAAGCCACTCACGCCGCCCAAGCCACTCACGCCGCCCAAGCTCGCCTTGGGCGGCGCTTCAGCTAAAGAGCGCATAAAAATCTCCCCGTCACCCAACAGCAACGTGGGTGGCGGGGAGTATTTCGCGTATGCGTTTAGTGCATTGCCTTGTGAGCTGGACGAGCGGTTCCGCGCTCGACGCGCAGGTGGGAAACGCGAGCCGGGTCGATGTTCAGGGCGCGCAGCTCTGCGTCGCTAAGCTCAGCGTAGGAGCCGGAAACCGTCTTCTGGTCATATACCCAGTCCGGCTCAACGTGGCCAACCGGCTGGTTGCGAGCGGTGACGGTACGCACCTGGGAGAGGTTCGGGCGCAGGGCAAAGATGATAAGGCCCAGAGCAAGAACGACGGCAAGAGCGATGAGCCAGACGGTCTCAACGTGGCCCTTGTGGTTACCGAAGTTGTAGGCCAGCAGGAAGAGTACAGAAATCCAGCCAGCGATCTGAACGCCAGAGCGGCTGATGCGGGACCAACCGAAACCTGCGGATGGGACATCCTCAGTGGAAATGCCGTCGAAAATCTGCGATGCCGGCTTATGGGAAGACACTTGCTCTCCTTTGCGTGTACATGCGGCTTAGGTCTAGTGCGCACATGAAATGCCATTTATTCTGTGTAGTAGTTTAAATCATCCTCTGCGCGTTAGCGAAGAAACACCCCCGGCAATTTCGCTCACCCTATTTTGGCCGCGGCTCGCTAGGGTTGGAGAGGTGAGTACACAGCGCATTCTTATTCTCGGGTCCACGGGCTCCATCGGCACCCAGGCACTGGAAGTTATCGCCGATAACCCGGATAAATTCCAAGTAGTCGGCATCGCCGCGGGCGGTTCCAACCCGCAATTAGTGATAGAGCAGGCCCGTGCTCTCAATCTTTCGTTTGACCACGTGGCGGTGGCGAGTGAGCAGGCTGCACGCGAAGTCTCAGCAGCCTTGGGAGGCCCGGTGCGCACGGGCGCGGATGCCGCTGAGCAGTTGGTGCGCGAAGTCGAAGCAGACAAGGTGCTCAACGCCTTGGTGGGCTCGATGGGCCTGCGCTCTACCATCGCCACGCTGGAGCAGGGGGCGTTTCTTGCCCTGGCCAATAAAGAATCTCTGGTGGCCGGCGGCCATATTGTCACCCGCATGGCAAAACCGGGCCAGATCATCCCGGTCGATTCCGAGCATTCCGCCATGGCGCAGTGCCTGCGCTCCGGCGCGGAAGGGGAGCTGGATAAGCTCGTGTTGACGGCTTCGGGTGGCCCTTTCCGCGGCCGCACGCGTGAGGAGATGTGGGACGTGACCCCGCAGCAAGCGGCGCAGCACCCCACGTGGTCCATGGGGCAGATGAATACGCTTAATTCCGCGACCTTAATTAATAAAGGCTTGGAGCTTATCGAGGCCACCTTGCTCTTCGACATTGCCCCCGAGCGCATCGACGTTACGGTGCACCCGCAGTCCATCATTCATTCCATGGCTACCTTCAAGGATGGCTGCACCATTGCCCAGGCTTCGCCACCTTCGATGAAGCTGCCGATTTCCCTGGCGCTGGATTGGCCGCATCGCGTGCCCGGTGCGCAGCCGGCGCTCGATTTTTCCAAGGCGCACGATTGGCACTTTGAGCCGCTTGACGACGCCGCGTTCCCCGCCGTTTCCCTTGCCCGCGCCGCGGCGGAGGCGGGTGGCACGCATCCGGCGGTCTACAACGCCGCGAACGAGGAGGCTGCGGCGGCTTTCTTGGCAGGCCGCATCCACTTCCCAGAGATCGTCGACGTGGTTGACAAGGTCGTGGGGGAGGCCTCCCAGTTCGCTGGTGTACCCTCATCCGTCGAGGATGTAATCGCCGTTGAGGGCGAGGCCCGCCGGCGCGCAAACGCGCTGGTGGACACTTTGGCTAACTAGAAAGCTTTCACCACTATGGCAAATATCCTGGGCATCGTCTTATTCGCCCTGGGAATCGGTATCACCGTTGCTTTGCACGAGGCTGGACACATGTTCAGCGCTCGTGCTTTCGGCATGCGCGTGCGCCGTTTCTACATCGGCTTTGGCCCCAAGATCGCGGGCTTTACTCGCGGGTACACCGAGTACGGCCTAGCGGCCTTCCCGGTGGGCGGTTTCTGCGACATCGCGGGCATGACGGAACAAGATGACTTCCTCACGGAGGAGGAAGAGCCGCATGCGATGTACAAAAAGCCGGCATGGCAGCGCGTCATCGTGATGGCTGGCGGCATCACGGTCAACCTCTTTTTGGGTTTTGTCATCTTGCTGCTCATCGCCATGACGGCGGGCATTCCGAACCCGGATGCAGACGTGCGCCCACGAGTGGGCGAGGTGGTTTGCTCAGCAGATCAGAACCAGCAGGGCGAGTTTGCGGACTGCCAGGGCGAGGGGCCTGCGGGCAAGGCTGGAGTGAAGGTCGGCGACATCGTCGTGGCCTTGGACGGCAAGCCTTTGCAAAGCTTTGCGCAGCTGCGCGAGGAGGTCTTCCCGCGCCCGGGGGAGAAGGTGCAACTCGAGGTCGAGCGCGATGGCCAGCACAAGACGCTGGAGATCACTCTGGATTCGGTCAAGCGTTTGAATCAGGAGGGCGCGCTTGTCGACGCCGGCTCCATCGGCCTGGTCAACCAGCCGGTAGATACCACGGAAAAGCATGACTTTATCGGCGCCTTCCCGGCCACGGCGCGTTATGCGGGCTATGTCTTAGACGCGACTGTCGACGGCATCATTCAGTTCCCGGCCAAGGTACCTGGGGTAGTGGCCTCCATCTTTGGTCACGAGCGCGATGTCAACGGTCCGATGTCAGTGGTTGGCGCTTCCCGGGTAGGCGGCGAGCTGGTGGAGCGTAGCCTGTGGTCGACCTTCTTCATGATGCTGGCGACGCTGAACTTCTTCCTGGCTTTGTTCAACCTCATTCCGCTGCCGCCTTTTGATGGCGGTCACATTGCGGTCATCATTTATGAAAAGATTCGCGACGCCATCCGCCGCTTGCTTGGCAAGGAGCCGAAGGGTCCGGCCGACTACACAGCCTTGATGCCTATTACTTATGCCATCGCGGCCGTGCTGATGGTGGTTGGTGCGCTCATCATCGTCGCCGATGTGGTCAACCCGATCCGCCTCTTCGGCTAAGCCTCTTCGGCTTAGCGCTATTGCTCGCCTCGGGCGCAGGGCGGGCAAGAGGCGCACCACTTAGCGGTGCTAAAGTGGTGACGTTAAATCCCCATTTAAATTCCATGCTTGGTTAAGGAGCATTCATGTCGACCCCAATCGGTCTTGGTATCCCAGACGGCCCACCTCCTACCTTGGCTCCGCGACGCAAAACGCGTCAGCTTTTCGTAGGCCCTGTTGGCGTTGGCTCCGAGCACCCGATTTCGGTGCAGTCCATGACCACCACCAAGACCCACGACGTTAATGCCACGCTGCAGCAGATCGCGCAGCTGACCGCCACCGGTTGTGACATCGTGCGCGTTGCTTGCCCGAAGCCAGTCGACGCCGAGGCGCTGCCAGCGATTGCGAAGAAGTCGCCGATCCCGGTCATCGCCGATATTCACTTCCAGCCGAAGTACATCTTCCAGGCCATCGATGCCGGCTGCGCGGCTATCCGCGTGAACCCGGGTAACATCAAGGAGTTCGACGGCCGCGTCAAGGAAGTTGCTAAGGCAGCCGGTGACGCTGGCATCCCGATCCGCATTGGCGTCAACGGCGGCTCCCTGGATAAGCGCCTGCTCGAAAAGTACGGCAAGGCCACCCCGGAGGCCCTCGTCGAGTCCGCTATCTGGGAGGCTGGCCTCTTTGAGGAGCATGGCTTCGGCGACATCGCAATTTCCGTGAAGCACTCTGACCCAGTCCTGATGGTCGAGGCTTATCGCCAGCTGGCTGCGAAGACCGATTATCCGCTGCACCTCGGCGTTACCGAGGCGGGCCCGAAGTTCATGGGCACCATCAAGTCCTCCGTGGCTTTCGGCGCCCTGCTTTCTGAGGGCATTGGCGATACCATCCGCGTTTCGCTTTCCGCCGATCCGGTTGAGGAAATCAAGGTTGGTGACCAGATTCTGCAGTCGCTAAACCTGCGTCCACGCAAGCTGGAGATCGTCTCCTGCCCGTCTTGTGGCCGTGCCCAGGTGGACGTTTATAAGCTCGCCGAGGAAGTTACCGCTGGTCTCGAGGGTATGGAGTTCCCGCTGCGCGTGGCTGTTATGGGTTGTGTTGTTAACGGCCCAGGTGAGGCTCGCGATGCCGACTTGGGTGTTGCTTCCGGCAACGGCAAGGGCCAGATCTTTGTCAAGGGCAAGGTCATTAAGACTGTCCCTGAGTCCCAGATTGTGGAAACCCTCATCGAGGAAGCTATGCGCATTGCTGACGAGGAAGGCTTGGAGGCCGTCGAGGGTGCCAAGGCTGAGGTCCGCGTAACACGCTAGGGACCACAGAAAACTCAGCATAAAAATACGCTCAAAATCGTCCGCTTCACGCTTCGGCGTGGGGCGGACTTTTTGTCTCTTTCGGCTACTAGTATGCCGAAACATGAGAAAGATGTTGGCGCTGCTATGTGCGGCTTCGTTTGGGGCTAGCTCGCTTGTGGCGTGCACGCCGAAACTTGTTTCGGCGGGGCCGGTGGCGGAAAAATTCATCGCGGACATGGAAGCCCGCAACAACGATGAGCTGGCAACGCTGGTGGATAATCCGGACGCCACCACGTCCACGCTGGATGCCACCTACTCGGGCCTGCAGGCAGAAGGTCTTGATATTGAGCTTGGCGATGTTACCCAGGATGACACGCACGCCACGGCCAAGTACAAAGTGACGTGGGACCTGCCCAAGGACCGCACCTTGAGCTACGACACCGAGATGACCTTGACCAAGAAGGACAAGGACTGGCAGGTGCGCTGGCAGCCGAGCCTGGTTCACCCGAACTTGGGCGCACATCAGCACTTGGAGCTGCGCGCCATTGACGCCAAGCGTGCGAGCGTGGTTTCCTCCGACGGCGTGGAGCTATTATCGCCGGGCCTGCAGTACCGCGTGGTGGTGGACAAGGAAAAGGCGGGGGATATGCGCCCGCTGGCTGCCAAGATTTCAAACGCGTTGAACCAGGCGCACGCCAAGGACGATTCCGTGCCGGAGAAGGACGCGGGGGAGTTAGCTAAGGAGCTGGAGGGCTCTGAGGGCAATAGCTACTCGGTGACGTTGCTCAATGAGGCCCAGGTTGAGCAGGTGCGCCCGCAGTTAGAGCACATCAAAGGCGTGCGTTTGAACGAGGAGCCTGCGATGGTGGCGAGGGAGACGGGCCTGGCCCCGGATATCCTGGCGCGCGTGCGCTCGATTGTTTCGGATGAGGTCGAGGGCAATTCTGGTTGGTCTATTTCGGTGGTCAATGAGAACGGTGCCGCGCTTAGCGACGTCGAGCTGCATCAACCCGAGGAATCTCCCTCCATTCGCGTTGGCTTGGACTACAACGTGCAGCGCGCGGCCCAGGAAGCGGTGAACATGCGTGCTGACTCCGAGACGATGCTCGTTGCCATCCGCCCCTCCAACGGTGAGATCCTTGCCGTTGCGCAGACTGAACAGGCAGACAAGAAGGGCGATATCGCGCTGCAGGGGCAGTTCCCGCCGGGTTCGGTGTTCAAGATCATCACGGCCTCGGCCGCGGTGGATAAGCAGGGCGCTACGCCGGATACCATCGTCCCGTGCCCGGGCACGATGAATCTGTTCGGCCGCACCGTCACTAACTTCGACGGCTTTTCGCTGGGCAGCGTGCCGATGCGCGAGGCTTTTGCACAGTCTTGTAACACCACCTTCGCTGAGGCTTCGACGAACCTGAAGGAAGGCGAGTTGGCGAAGACGGGCAAGGAGTTCGGCCTGGGCATTGATTACGACATCCCGGGGCTGACCACTATCACGGGCTCCATTCCAGAGGGCAAGACTCCGTTGGAACGCACCGAAGCAGGGTATGGCCAGGGCACGGACTTGGCTAGCCCGTTTGGCATAGCTTTGGTTTCTGCAACGGTGGCGGCCGGCAAGACGCCGATGCCGACTCTGCTGTCGAATCACAAGACGAAGGCGTCTGAGGACGCCCCGGCACCTGACCCACATGTGCTAGAAGAAGTCCGCGACATGATGCGCGCGGTGGTTACCGGCGGTACGGCATCGGGTATGCAGGCCGGCGGTACTATTTACGGCAAGACCGGTGAGGCTGAGATCAACGAAGGCTCACACGCTTGGTTTACCGGTTACCGCGACGATGACATCGCCTTCGCTACGCTCGTTGTCTTGGGCGGTGGTTCCGAAATCTCGGTCAACATCACCGACAACTTCCTGCAGAAGCTTGATGCTTACCGCGCCGAGGGCAACGGCTCGGCGCCCGCGCCACAAGAAGGCGAGTAGAACGCACGAAACCCAGCGCTAGCCGCAGCACTTAACCTGGTTAGCGGCGGGGTGGGGAACAGGACTACCATGGTCAAACATGAGTAATCGCGCAAAATTGACCCCTCAGAAGCCCACCCCGATCCGTACGGTTCCGGATTCCATTGAGCGCCCGGAGTACGTCTGGAAGCAAACCGTCCAGGAAGCGATGGGTGAGCCTTTCGTTCAGACCCCTGAGACCGTTGAGGCCATGCGCGAGGCATCCAAGATTGCCGCTAACGCCCTGCAGGAGGCCGGCAAGGCTGTTGCTCCCGGCGTTACGACTGATGAGCTGGACCGCATCGCGCATGAGTACATGCTGGATCACGGTGCATACCCTTCGACGCTGGGGTACATGGGCTTCCCGAAGTCCTGCTGCATCTCGCTGAACGAGATCATCTGCCACGGCATCCCGGATAGCACCGTGATTGAGGATGGCGACATTGTCAACATCGACGTCACCGCATTCAAGAATGGTGTCCACGGCGATACCAACGCTACCTTCTTCGCCGGAAACGTTTCTGAGGAGCACAAGCTCCTTGTCGAGCGCACCCACGAGGCAATGATGCGCGGCATTAAGGCTGCAAAGCCAGGCCGTGAGGTTAACGTCATCGGCCGCGTTATCGAGTCTTACGCCAACCGCTTTGGGTACAACGTTGTCCGTGACTTCACTGGCCACGGCGTTGGCCCTACCTTCCATAACGGCCTCGTGGTCCTGCACTACGATTCCACCACGTACCGTGACATCCTCGAGCCAGGCATGACCCTTACCGTCGAGCCGATGATCAACCTCGGTTCCCTTGATTACGAAATCTGGGACAATGACTGGACCGTGCAGAACGTTGACGGCAAGTTCACCGCGCAGTTCGAGCACACCCTCGTCATCACCAACGACGGCGCCGAAATCCTCACGCTGCCAGATGAGGAATAGTCGAAGCTAGAAACCCAGTCAACACAATATAGTGGCGCCCTCCATCTTGGAAGGCGCCACTTTTGCTATCTGATCCCGACTCAATACTGAGCCCAGATACGCGAAAAGCGCTCCGTCCCCAAAAGGGGAGGAGCGCCAGCGCTTTGAAAGTCCTAGAACCTTCTACCGTGAATTAGCGGCGGAAGATTGGGTCCAGGATGTGCTGCGGCAGGATGCCGGTGTAGACAGCCTGGTTGTAAGCAGCGATCAGGCCACCGATAGCAGCAACGATGCCAGCAGCGATGGTGCCATCGCGCCAAACGAGGGACCAGGTTGCGTCGTTGTTCTCGTCATTGGTCTCCTTGCCAAGAAGATCGGTGCCGACAACCTCTTCATCAGCCTTCAGCCAGTCACCGAGCTTGGAGGAACCAGAGAAAGAGGAGGTCTGGGACTGGGTGTCAGGCTCTGCTGCGGACGCAGCGGAAACGCCGCCGAAAGCGACGGTGGTAGCAGTTGCGAGTGCAACAGCAGCGGTACGGAAGTTACGCATTATTTTGCCTTTCGGAATTCTTGATAGTGCTGATTAGCGAGCGAACGGGCCGTGAACGATGAAGTTGTAAACAGGGCCGATGACGCCGCCAACGAGAGCGCCGATGCCGCCAACGATGGTTGCAGCGTAGAGAGCCTTAGCCCATGCCGGAACTGCGGAGAAGTCCTTGGAGGAACCAAAGATGTCGCGGCCATTGGTGGCCTGATCGTTCTCGAGATCGATCTTGGAAGACAGGGAGCCTTCGCCCTTGGTCTCGCCTTCGGAGTTTGCCAGGTCGTTGGAAGAACCAGCGAAGATTCCGTCGTAGGAGGAACCGTCAGCGGTCTCAGCAGCGGAAGCAACGGTGGTGCCGCCGAATGCTACAGCGATTGCGGTTGCGCCGGCGAGGGCTGCATTGCGGATACGCATATCAAAAATCCTTAAATGTCGTACTTGCAAGGCTTTCGATGGAAAACCTAAGTGTTTTGTGGAAACTACTTCCGAAATTGCTTTCAGAGCATTTCCAGAAACACACGGTCGCCGGTTTAATATCGGCTCGAGCCGGTGTCCTCAATCAAGTTAGCCCATATGCACTTAAATTGCACGTCACGTTTGTAATTTGATTTAGAAAGTTTTCGGGGCTGCCCCCGAAACCTATCGGATTTACAACGATGGATTTCGGGATGGTCCCCGCGCTCAAGTGGGCAAACTCTCTTTCTGGGGCTTCCCTGTGGGGGGGTGATCGTGATGATGGTCACGTAATGCAGTCATTTACCAGTTTAATCCAAGGACTGCGTTTTCTACGAGCTCTGGCAGAGCTGGATGAATCCAGTATTGCTTCCGAGCAAATGTGCGCATGTCAACGTCGTAAACCATGGCGGTGATGAGTTGCTGGATTAGCGTCGATGCTTGGGGTCCCATTAGGTGTGCGCCTAGTAGGCGGCCGGTTTCTTTGCAAGCGATTAGCTTACAAATTCCTGAATTATCTTCCATGGCCCATCCATAGGCAACATCCCCGTAGTTCTGAACCTTAACGGTAATGTTGTACCCCTGTTCGAGGGCTGCTTCCTCCGTTAGACCAACGCTCGCGATCTGCGGATGGGTGAAAACAGCCGCCGGGACGTGCTCATGCGGCATAGCCTGAAGCTCCTCAGGGTGAAGGAGGTTGTGCTGCACCGCGCGCATCTCTGCATTCGCAACGTGCTTGAGCATGTAGGGAGACGAGACGTCGCCAAGCGCCCAAACGCCCTCCACGGAGGTGCGGCCAAACTCGTCGACCTTGATGCGTCCGTCCTCACGGACCTCAATGCCTGCCTTGTCCAAGTCCATCAAGTCGCCGTTTGGTTTGCGGCCCGTTGCCACCAAGATTGCCTCGGCCTCAACTGTGGAACCATCCTCCAGCGTCAGCGCTACACCTCCCGCAGTCTTCTCCAATTTCTGGGCATTCGCGATGCGGACATCGAAGCGCTCACGGGCGAGCTTGTTGAAGCGCTCCACAATGTCGTGGTCCAAGTGGCGCAGGAGCTTCTCAGAACGGTTGACCACCGTGACCTTCGTACCAAGACCATCGAAGACGTGGGCAAACTCCATGGCAATGTAGCCGCCGCCCACGATAATCAGGCTCTCCGGCTGCTTAGGCATGCGCATGATGTTTTCGTTCGTATAGAACTTCACGCCGGAATCCTTGTATACCGCAGGAATAGATGGGCGAGAGCCCGCCGCAATGACGACCTGCTCGCCAGTAATGACTTCATCGCCCACCGCAATTGCCTTGGGGCCTAAGAACGTGGCGTGCTTGTCAAAGACCGTAATATTCGGCGTCTCATCGCCGCGCCGGTAGGCCTCGCCGCCCTCGGCAATCTTGTCGATGCGGTTGACGAAGACGCGCTCAATAATGGATTCCCAGTCCACATTATTTACCTGCGCATCAATTCCCAGGCGCTTTCCCTCTTTCGCTGCGTGCGCCAAGTCGGCTGCGTAGACGTACATCTTCGTCGGAATGCAACCCACGTTCAAGCAAGTGCCGCCAAAGGTTCCTTCCTCGACGATTGCGATCTTCTTATCCTCGAAATCTTCCGAAGGAATCGAGTTGCCGGAACCGGTACCGATAATGATCAGGTCGAAGTGTTCAGCGCCCGGGAAAGTGGAATCTTGCGAAGTCATTTTTCTCCTTATTATTTAGGAAACGTTTTAGGGTGCGTTTATTCAGTTTGTTTTAGCTAGGGCTCAAGTATGCCCGGCAACCATTCATCGACTACGTGGAAGGCCTCGTTGCGGATCGGCTCCCGAGACAAGAACACGTCATGGCGCGCGCCCTCAATCGGGTGCAACGTGTAGTGCGTGCCCAGTTCCTTGGCCCAGCGCTGCGTTTGCTTGACATCAATTACCGCGTCCACGTAGTTGATTTCCTCCGAATACGGTGCGGTGAAATTCGACTTGGTGGACGTCAGCGTCAGGATTGGCACACCGACATCGATGCGGCCGGAGTGGATGGCGTCGAATGCCTTAAACACCGCGCGGATCCATCCCATATATTTCTTGTGGCCCGCCAGGGGCTTCTTCTCAAGGTCATAGTTCCACTCGCCATAGCGGCTGGAATGGATGGAATCACCGAATGCTGTGAGATTGCCGCCGTAAAGCGGGAGAGTGGGGGCGAGCTTGCCTAAAGCGAAGATGGCTGGTTTGAGCGCCGTGTAAGCCGGCTTCGGCACACCCATCATGTCAAGCCATGGGCTATTGAGGATAAGCCCTGCAATGCGGTTATGGCGCTGCTCGTCGCGACGGCGCAACTGGTCAAGCCACAGCGGAAGGATGCAACCTGCGGTGGAGTGGCCCAAGAACACGACCTTGTCCTGCGGGAGGGCGTCGAGTGCCGCGTTTAAGTCCACAAAGTAATGGTGCATGTCCGTGGTGTAATGCCACTTCTGGTTCGGCTTCCGGGAGCGGCCGCACTTGCGAAGATCGAGGGCGTAGAACGCGTAACTCTTCTCGTGGAAGTGCTTTGCCACGTGCGCCTGGAAGAAGTAGTCGGTCATGCCGTGAACCCACACGACGGCGACCCGGCTATCTAACCCGGTGTGCTCGGCGTCTTGTCGGTCCGTGGCTTCGTCGGCGTCGTTCGCGGTGCCTGTATAGCGAATCAAGGTGGCCTCGACTTCGCCTTCGCCGTCGGGGTCGGCGCCTAGGGGCAAGGTCGCGGCTTGGAAACCCGTGCCCAAAATGTCTTGTTTCCATTGCAGAGTTGACTCAGTCATATGCACAGTCTAGGCAAAGTGGGGTGATACGGACTGTGAAAAACGGACATTTTCCCGGTTGAAGAATCCCAATTTCTACATTAAGGGCGTATGGTGGTTTGGTAATGCGTGACGCGTCCCTTGTTATGTGCCGTTGTCAGCGACAAAGGATTAGGGCAGTTGCCTGGCCTTTGCGTGACCAAAGCCGCCGCAGGCTTTGTCCTCCTGATAGTGGAATGTAAAAGGTAGGCGAGAACGTAAGACACTAAAGGCTCTTGTTCACCAGCGAGAGCTTTGTCCAGGAGCAATAACTTTCAATCTGAAGAGGTAATAGCAAGGTGTCCTCCGACAAGAAGACAGCACAAGTTGTAGATGAGGTAGATGTAGCCCTCGTAGGCGCCGGTATCATGAGCGCCACCCTGGGCGCTATGCTCCGCGAGCTGGAGCCAAGCTGGACCCAGATGGTCTTCGAGCGCCTCGATGGACCTGCTCTGGAGTCCTCCTCCCCATGGAACAACGCTGGTACCGGCCACTCTGCGCTGTGCGAGCTGAACTACACCCCAGAAAAGAACGGTCGCATCGACATTTCTAAGGCTCTGGGCATTAATGAGAAGTTCCAGGTTTCTCGCCAGTTTTGGTCTCACCAGCTCAACAACGGCATCCTGACCGACCCGAAGGCATTCATCAACCCGGTCCCACACGTGTCCTTCGCACAGGGCTCCATCCAGGTTGATTACCTGAAGCGCCGCTTCGAGGCCCTCAAGGACAACCACATGTTCCCGAACATGCAGTTCTCCGACGACGACGCAGTATTCCAGGAGAAGCTGCCGCTGATGTCCGAAGGCCGCGACTTCAACTCCAAGAAGGTTGCAATTTCTTGGACCGAGGCAGGCACCGACGTAAACTTCGGTGCACTGACCAAGCAGTTCTTCACCGCTGCAAAGGCGTCCGGCACCGAGATCCGTTACGGCCACGAGGTCATTGACATCAAGCGCGACGGCTCCACCTGGAAGGTTTACGCCAAGAACCTGCACACCGGTGACTACTCCGTGGTCCGCGCGAAGTTCGTCTTCGTTGGTGCTGGCGGATACGCACTCGATCTGCTGCGCAAAGCAGGCGTCCGCGAGGTCTCCGGCTTCGCTGGCTTCCCAGTTTCCGGCCTGTGGCTGCGTTCCAAGAACCCTGAGCTGGTCAAGCAGCATCACGCGAAGGTGTACGGCAAGGCTGCCGTCGGCGCTCCTCCGATGTCTGTTCCGCACCTTGACACACGCGTCATCGACGGCGAAGAGGGCCTCCTGTTCGGCCCATACGGTGGCTGGTCTCCGAAGTTCCTGAAGAAGGGCTCCTACCTCGACCTCTTCAAGTCCATCCGCCCGGACAACATTCCTTCCTACCTCGGCGTTGCCGTGCAGGAGTTCGGCCTGACCCAGTACCTGGTTTCCGAGGTTCTCAAGGACTTCGACAAGCGCGTCGAGGCGCTGAAGGAATACGTTCCTTCCGCAGACCCAGCAGACTGGGAGACCGTCATCGCCGGCCAGCGCGTTCAGGTCATCAAGCCGGCCGCTGCACCGCACTTCGGCTCCCTCGAGTTCGGCACCACCCTCATTAACAACCCAGAGGGCAACATCGCCGGCCTACTCGGCGCTTCCCCGGGCGCTTCTATCACCCCGGCCGTCATGATCGAGCTGCTTGAGCGTTGCTTCGGCGAGAACATGATCCATTGGGGCGACAAGATCCAGGAAATGATTCCTTCCTACGGCATCAAGCTGGCCAAGGATAAGAAGCTCTACGACGAGATGTGGGACTACACTCAGAAGACCCTCAAGCTCGACGAGAAGTAAAAACTTCGCCTAAGTTCCGCAGTACGTCCGGTAGCCCTCAGGGTTGCCGGGCGTTTCGTATTTGGCGTTGGGCGCAAATGGGCGAGTAATGGCGTCCAAGAACTCGTGGAAGGCGTCCATGTCGAGCAGTGCTTCCTCCACGTTGTGTGGGCGCGGGATGATCCGCGGAACAGTACTGTTCTTCGGGCCGCCGGGCGGATTCGTTGGCTGCGTACCGTGCAGCTTCTCCCACAGCTCTAGGTTGGCCAGCGTGAAGTCCGGCTGCTTTTCTGCCAGCTCGGTGAAATATTCGCTGCGGAGATCGGCGTTCGTCCTGGCTTGGCCTTTGGCATCGGTGCTGATGCCAAAGCGCTTGACGAAGTCGCTCTCAAGTTGAGCAGCGAAGCGTTCGTGGTAGCTGTTGATGGTTTCTTGAGCGAAGTTGATGGCCTGGTTGGGGGAGGCGTCGAAAAGCGGCAACATACTCTCCGCCAGACGCGCGAAGTTCCAGCCCAGGATGTCGGGCTGGTGCCCAAAGCGGTAACGGCCGCGGGTGTCGATGGAGCTAAAACAAGTATCAGGATCGTAGGTCTCCATGAAGGCGCACGGTCCGTAGTCGATGGTCTCGCCAGACAGGGTGGTGTTGTCCGTGTTCATCACGCCATGGATGAAACCTACGTGCTGCCAGGCCGCGACCGTAGCAATCTGGGCGTCGAGGGCGCGGGTAAACAGCTCCTTGTAGCTCGCGCCAGGGTAATGCCGGGCGATCGTGAAATCCGCCAGCTGCTGTAGCTGGCCTGTTTGCGCCGCGTAGTGGAAAGAACCGATGCGGATGTGGCTGGCAGCTACTCGCACCAAGATGCCGGCTTCTTCCTCCACCTGGCGCTGGATGCGCCGGCCGGTAGAAAGGACCGCTAGCGAGCGTGTCGTCGGAATGCCCAGCGCGTGCATCGCCTCCGAGAACAGGTACTCGCGCAACATAGAACGGACTGTTCCGCGCCCGTCAGCCCCAGGGCGCGAGTAGGGGGTAGGGCCAGTTCCCTTCGCATGAAGATCGCGCAGGCCATCCGGAGTCTCGATTTCCCCCAGTAGTAAGGCGCGGCCGTCGCCCATGCGCGGATTGAATTGACCGAATTGGTATCCGGCATAGGCCATCGCGTGTGCCGGGCTATCCTCGCTGCGCCCGCAAAGGAAATCGACTCCAGCGGGGCTGCGCAGCCACTCTGGGTCGATGCCCAGCTCCGTAGCTAGATCCTCGTTCAAGATGAGCAGGCGGGGCGCAGGTTGCTGCTCGCCGCGGCTTTCCCGCGCCATGCCGGGAAGGCGCTTAGCAAAGGTGTGGTGCAGTTCGAAGGGAAGTGACATGCCTAAACCTCCAAGCTTCCGCGAACTCGTACGTGGACGTTTCCACCGACCCAGACATTAGCGCCGTCGTCAGTAATGTGCACCAAACCGTTCCTGCCAAGCTGGCTGCCCTGCCGTGCGGTGTAACTAGCCGGTACCAGGCCCCGCTTGCGCATGAATTGGGCTGCTGCGCCATTGAGAGAGCCTGTGACTGGGTCTTCGAAACCAGGGGTAAAAGCCCGTATCTCGTAGAGCGGTTGACCTGCTTGTTGCGGGGACTCAAGTCCCACGACACCGACCTTGATGCCGCGCGCGTTGTTGGGCTGCAGTGTGCGGACCGCGGCGGCGTCGCGAAGCTGCACCAGGCGCCAGCCGGGGCCGTTGTCTGCCCATGCGGCGTCGTAGATTTCAGTCTCATCGATGCCGAGTGCTGCGGCGGACTCGCTCAGCTCGGCCGCGCTCAATGGCCCAGATTTGTAAAGCGCGGGGGTGGCAAAGGAAAAGACTTCCCTTTCTTCCTTGATATCTACCAGCCCAACGCCGCATTCCTGAACGAGGTCGCCTGTATGCCCGGTGAGCTCGCAGAACACCCGTGCTGTGCCCAACGTGGGGTGACCTGCGAAAGCGAATTCTTCGTGCGGCGTGAAGATACGCACCCGGTAGTCAGCGTCTGCGGTAGTAGGGTGCAACAGGAACGTCGTCTCCGAGAAGTTGATCCAGTTAGCAATGCGCTGCATCTGCTCGGTCGAAAGCTCATCCGCCCCGGCGATGACAGCTAGGGGATTGCCGCTAAAGGCCGTGGTGGCGAAGACATCGACTTCGAAGTAATCAAGGTGCATGGCCACCAGCTTACGAGCCCGCGCAAGCCGCCATGCCGCGGTCTATCCTATGGAACATGAGCGAAGCACTTTTTAGCCGCATCGAGCCAATTCAAGTAATGGCGGATGGCACCGTCAAACAGGTCAATCCCTTCTCCGGAACCGAGGTATGGACCGTTCCAGGCCGCGGGAATCGTCCGTTTGCGCATGCCGCCTCTAGTTCCCAACCGCTGGCTGCCGATGCCGCGCGAAACACCTGTGCTTTTTGTTCTTCGCGCAAGCTGGAAACCCCGCCTGAGAAGTCACGCATCTTAGCCTCTGGCGAGATAGTTCGTGGGGTTGCGCCAGATTCGTTGGATGCAACCCAGCCTGCTTTTAGGCGCGTACCGAACCTCTTTGAGATCGTCTCCTTCGACTACTGGAAGGCCAACTACGAGTATGAGATGGACGCGGAGACTAAAGAGAGGATGGAGGGCTACATTGCGAATCCTGTAGGCCGCGAGCACGTTCTAAACATCGTGCGGACGAAGCTCAGGGCGGCCGGTCGAGATGCGGACCTAGGGGAGCAGGAACTGCTTACACACGCCGGCTGCTTTTTCGGTGGCGGTCACGATGTCATCATTAGCGCCCGCCACTTTGTAGAAGGAGCTACTGACGATTCGCAGTTGGCCTCATCTGGCACGCTCAGCCCCGACGAACACTTCCTCTTTACTTCCTTCACCGTAGACTCCATGCGTGACCTTTACGAGCGCAACCGTTACGCCGACTATGTGGTGGCCTTCCAGAACTGGCTGGCGCCAGCCGGGGCTTCCTTTGACCATCTACACAAGCAGCTGGTGGCCATTGATGACCTCAGCATGTCGGCCGCGCATGAAAATGACATCCTGCGCGCGCATCCCAACATGTACAACGACTGGGCCGTAGGCTACGCGGCGCAGCACAACCTGGTGATTGCAGAAAACGATTATGCGGTGCTATTCGCCGGCTTTGGCCACCGCTATCCCACGCTGGAGATCTTCTCCAAGTCCGAGCACTGCGAGCCGTGGAAGCAAACGCCTGGGGAAATCCGCGGAATGTCTGACCTTATCCACGCGGCCCATGTGGCAGTTGGCCCCGATGTGGCCTGTAATGAGGAATGGCACCACAAGGCGCCATCGGTCGACCTCGCGCAGCCGTGGCGAGCGATGATCAAACTGCGCGTGTCCACGCTGGCCGGCTTTGAGGGCGGGACCAAGATTTATATCAACACCATCTCGCCGTGGGGATTGCGCGACCGCATCGTTGATTCGCTGTACCGCCTGCGCGAGCGAGGCAAGCTTGCCTCCGGGATTGCGATTGCCACCGAATGCAGCCTAGAGCGCAATAGCCTGCGCTATAACAGCTAATTTGCCGGTGTTCGGTCCTAGGAGTCAAGCACGAGCACCAATTCTGGGGCGCGCTCGCTGCCGCGGATTTCCGTCTCCCACTCGGGGAAGCTTGCGGCGGCTGCGGAAAACTCCTCGAAGGTGGTTGGAAGCACCGGCTGGCTGAGCACGTGGCGGGCGAGTAGGCCCTTGTAGTGCTTGTTGAAGTGAGAGATGACCTTGTGCGAGCCATCAGGCTGAACCGATTCCACGCGAACCGTGGCCGCCGTCTTGAGCTTGCCCAGCTGCTGGTAGGTGCCAGAGCGCATATCGACCACCAGCTCATGGGCCGCGACTTCCTCCAAGGCCTCAGTGATCGCCTTACCCCACCAAGACTTCATAGTGTTTCCACTCAGCTTCGTTCCGCCGGAGAGACGATAATGCGGAATCAGATCATCGGCGCGGACGATGCCGAACAAGGCGGAGCCGATGGCTAGGTGGGAACGAGCGGCGTCGGAAAGCGTGGCGGCATCCAGCGCGTCATAAAGCACACCCGTATACCGTTCGATGGCCGGCAGGGTAGGAGAGCTATAAATTACCTGGTTGGCCTCGGCCTCCCCGCGGAGCTTTTCCGAGAGCTTTAGCTGAATCATCGCCTCATCCACCTCGAGAGAGGCAAGCGCCTGCGCGATCTCCTGGCGCGCCGGGTTCAGCGAGGGGAAGGACAATGCTCCGAAGTCGAGCGGGGCACCGGTGCCGCCGGGGGCTTTCGTCTCAGAAGGAGGGAGGAGAATGAGCATAGCTAAATACTAGCGGGGTAGAGTGCTAGGCATGATTACTCGCCTTTCGAATCTCTTCCTTCGCACCTTGCGCGAAGATCCGGCAGATGCCGAAGTAACCAGCCACAAGCTCCTCGTTCGTGCAGGCTACGTCCGCCGCGCCGCGCCGGGCGTTTACACCTGGCTGCCACTCGGCCTGCGCACCCTGTCCAAGATTGAAGACATCGTGCGCGAGGAGATGAACGCAATCGACGGCCAGGAGATGCTCTTCCCGGCCCTTTTGCCGCGTGAGCCGTATGAGCAGACCCAGCGCTGGACCGAGTACGGCGATAACCTCTTCCGCCTGAAGGACCGCAAGGGCGCAGACATGCTGCTCGGCCCGACGCACGAGGAGATGTTCGCCTCGGCGGTAAAAGACATGTACTCCTCTTATAAGGACTTCCCGGTTACCCTGTACCAAATCCAGACCAAGTACCGCGATGAGGAGCGTCCGCGTGCGGGCATCCTCCGCGGCCGCGAGTTTGTGATGAAGGATTCCTACTCCTTCGACATGAGCGACGACGGCCTGGACGAGTCCTACCAGCGCCACCGCAAGGCTTACCAGAACATCTTCAACCGTCTGAAGATTGATTACGCCATCTGCAAGGCAACCTCTGGTGCCATGGGAGGTTCCGCGTCCGAGGAATTTCTGGCTGTCTCTCCGGCAGGTGAGGACACCTTCGTACGCGCCACGGAGGGCGAGTACGCGGCTAACGTTGAGGCCGTGGTTACTCCTGTGCCGGAAGAAAAAGCAATTGAAGGCCAGGCAGAGGCGAAGGTTTACCAGACGCCTGATGCAGCGACCATTGACTCTTTGGTGCAGTGGGCTAACTCTGAAGGCATCGAGGTTGAAGGCCGTGCGGTGGAAGCCGCTGACACCCTGAAGTGCATGGTTCTCAAGGTGGCACAGCCTGCGGCAAGCGAGGAAGAAAAGGAATGGCAGCTAGCTGCTGTTCTGATTCCGGGCGACCGCGAGCTAGACGAAAAGCGCCTTGAGGCCTCCCTTGAGCCTGCCGAGTATGAGCTGGCCGGTGACGAGGACTTCAAGAAGAACCCATTCCTGGTTCGCGGCTACGTGGGCCCGCGTTCTCTCAATGCTAATGAGGTCAAGGTCTACGCTGACCCGCGCGTGGTAACGGGCTCTTCCTGGATTACTGGTGCTGATGAGGCTAACCACCACGTGGTGGGCTGTATTGCTGGCCGCGACTTCGAGGTTGACGAGTTCATCGAGGCCGCCGAGGTCAAGGAAGGCGATCCGGCACCGAACGGCATGGGCACCCTGACCCTGGAGCGCGGCATCGAGCTGGGCCACATCTTCCAGCTGGGCCGCAAGTACACCGAGGCATTCGATGTTCAGATCCTGGATGAGAACGGCAAGCGTGCGGTTCCGACCATGGGCTCCTACGGCATCGGTATCTCCCGCATGATGGCTGTCTTGGCCGAGCAGATGGCTGACGAGAAGGGCCTGCGTTGGCCGGTTGAAGTTGCTCCTTTCCAGGTGCACGTGGCTGTGGCGAACAAGGACGCCGCTGCGCTTGAGGCAGGGCAGAAGCTGGTCGAGGACCTGGATGCTGCTGGCATCGAGGTTCTCTTTGATGACCGTCCGAAGGTTTCCCCGGGCGTGAAGTTCAAGGACGCTGAGCTGCTGGGTATGCCGTTCATCGCCATCCTTGGCCGCTCGTTTGCCGATGGCATCATCGAGCTGCGCATCCGTGGTGGCGAGACGCTTGAGGTGCCGGCTGAGCAGATCGTGGACAAGCTCTTGGAGCTCGTGCGCGGTTGAGGCGAGCCGTTAGGGTGCGCTGTTGGCGCGTGCTGTTAAGGGCACGCTGTTAAGACGCAGGTACCGCTGTATGTAAATAGGGCTTCCAATCTTGTGATTTGGGGGCCTTATTTGCATATATAGGTACCTGGCAGCTGGGTCTAACCGGCTGCGCGGGTTCGCGGGGCGTTTCCGCGTGGGGTGGTGCGGTTTGTGGGGGGCGGTGCGAGGGGTTGAGGCGAGCCGTTAGAAGGTGAGTACCGCTCTGTGTAAATAGGGCAGCTGTTTGCCGTGTATCAGGCGGCCTATTTGCACACAGAAGTACGTTGATGGGGGATGCAAAGCGGTCCGTTGATGGGGGATGCAAAGCACATACGTTGCTGGGGATGCAAAGCGTTGGGTCGCTGTGGATACGCGAAGGCCCTGCCCCTCTCGGCTTGAGGGGGGCAGGGCCTTATGGCACATATGAGTGTGGCTTTAGTAGCCGCCTACCGGGCCACCACAGTTTGGCCAAGCGCCGGCGCCCTGGGTAGCCAGGACCTGCTCGGCAACAGCAATCTGCTGCTCCTTAGTTGCCTGGTCAGCGGTTGGGGCGTACTGCTGGCCGCCGAAGCTGCTCCAGGTCTGTGCATTGAACTGCAGGCCACCGTAGTAGCCGTTGCCCGTGTTGATCTGCCAGTTACCACCGGACTCGCATGCTGCAACCTGGTCCCATGCGGAGGCCGGGGCAGCGTTTGCTGCAGGTTGCACCAGTGCGGCAACGCCCATTGCAGCGGCAGCGGACAGGGTTGCAAGCTTCTTCTTTGAACGCATTGAGAAAGTTCTCCTTCTCTTTGTGTCATTAAAGGAACATCCACGCGGTATCTCCGGTGTGTCCATGACCAACCAACGTAAAAGCGGTGGGAGGGCCCTCGCAATGAAATGCGTCGTAGAGTTTGCTGTTCATTGTCTGGCCGCTACTCAGTAAGCTTTAAGTGGCTGTGAGCTCGGTGGAGAAAGCTCGGCGTTGTAGAGTCAGGGCATGGCTATTGATTGGAAGCGTGCCCGTGCCCTTACGTTTGGCTCTGTGATGCTAAGCATGGGCACGTTGCACTTTGTGAAGAAGGAAGAATTTGAATCCATCGTGCCGCCGCGTCTGCCAGGCGGTGCGCGGTTTTATAACTATGCATCAGGTATCTGGGAGCTGGCCACCGGTGCAGCAGTAATGAATGAGCGCACACGTTCCGTCGGCGGCTGGTCCGCAGTAGCGCTGTTGCTCGCGGTATGGCCCGCCAATATGTATCACGCCCGTAAGGATTGGAATCAATCCTCCACGGGCGTAGGTAAGAAGCTCTATCACGTGCTGCGTCAGCCAGCACAGTTGCTGATTATTCGCGAGGCGTTGCAGCTTGTGAGCTAGCGCTGTTCGTAGCAGCTCGCTTTAGGTGTGCGGGCCACCAGAACTTCTCGCCGAGGATCTGGACCAAGGCCGGTACCAAGACGGTGCGCACGATGAGTGTATCGAGCAGAACACCGATGAAGACGATGATGCCGAGCTACGCCAGGACTACCAGCGGCAGCACGCTCAATGCGGCGAAGACTGCCGCGAGCAGGATGCCAGCGGAGGTAATCACGCCGCCCGTTGCGGACAACGCGCTAAGGATGCCGCGGCGGGTATCGGCTCGGGCATCCTCGCGGCCGCGGATTCTTCGTCAGCTAGCTGGGAGTCGGGGTCGCCTACCAGTACAGAGCCCTCGCTGCGGGTGCCGGCGTGCTCACCGAAGTGCTCGCGCAGCTGGGTGACCTTGTCGGCGTTTTCGGTAGAGGTCCCGGCCGTTACCCGGACTGGCACGATGGCTGAGTTGCCGTCCTTGCTAGGGATGAGCGGGCCATCTAAAGTGGCGTATTTTCTGGTGAGACACCCTGGCCATTGTAAAAGCCCAGCCTTAAGGCGGGGCCCGAAGATTTGTTTAGGGATTCACGCTTTTCTATAAACCGTGGGATTGGGCAGCAACGGCGATGAGCCAGTTGCGCCAGGCCACGCGTTCCTCGCCCTCGGCAGTGGGGGCGGCGGCTTGTGACGCGGCAGAAGACCACTCGAGGGAGTCATTCCACCCCAGGTGGTCGACGAAAGCCTGGGCGGAAGCGGCGTCGCTAGGCAGCGGCATTTCCTCAGGCGTTGGCTCGTAAGCGGGAGCCGGTTGGGGGACTTCGCCAAGCGGAGCGAGTGACTTTTGCAGCGCTGCGATGCGTTTTTCGTGCATCTCGAGGCGGTCATCGATGTTTTCTTCCATCGACGGCGCGGCGTAGGAGCGGGCGAAGTCCAGGCCGTAGACCTGCTCGTATTCCCATTCCAGAAGCTCTCGGGCGCGGGCGGCTTCGCTGGGATCAAGCTCCGGGGACTCCGGCAGCTGGGAAGGCTCCCACGCGTCCAAGATGATGGCCTGGTTGGTCACCAGCGCGCGGGACTCCGCGCTGA
The DNA here is from genome assembly GCF_047459735.1 of Corynebacterium sp. c25Ua_89. NCBI lineage: Bacteria > Bacillati > Actinomycetota > Actinomycetes > Mycobacteriales > Corynebacteriaceae > Corynebacterium > Corynebacterium sp. c25Ua_89. Next base: position 225,338 of record NZ_JASBOD010000002.1, on the reverse strand, counting down.
CCTCGCTCAGGGCGTCGCGGGTATGCACCGCGGCTTGGTCCATGACTTCGATGACATCAATATTTTCTGCGGCCGGCTCTTGGTCGGCGGCCTGCGGGTCGCGCTGGACCTCGCAGGAGCGCGGGGCAGCGCCTTTCTCGTTGCGGCCGCAAAGCCGCTCGACCTCGGCATAAAGGGCGTCGGCCTGCTCGGAGCGCAACTGCGAAGCGTGGGGATCGACCGCAGCGAGCTGCTGCGCGTCCGCGTCGGCGCTGCGGCCTAAGCCCACGAGTGCCTCATCGGGACGGGGGCCAAAGTAGTCGACGATGGAGTCGACGGCTTGGCATCCGCTCAGCGCGGGCGCGAGTGCGCCAAGGGCGGTAAGCGTTGCGATGGGGGCTAGGGCACGGCGGTTCACGCAAAAGACCTTACACGTAACAGTTAGGCTAGAGCGCATGGCTTTTCCAGATGCAGAACAATTAACTGAACTACTCCAACCATTGCTGGAGCCCCGCGGACTCGACGTGGAGGACATAAAGACCACCAAGGCGGGAAAGAAATCCCAGGTCATCATCCGCATCGATGGTGATAGTCGACCGAGCTCCGATGTCCTGGAAGAAGTCTCCAATCAGATCTCCCAATTCTTCGATGCCAAGGAAGAAACAGGCGAGTTGAACTTTGGCGCAGGCTACACCCTGGAGGTCTCGACCCCGGGCGTCGATCTGCCATTTACCGCCCCGCGCCACTGGCGCCGCAACCGTGGCCGCCTCGTCGCATTTGAAACTGCTCCAGGCAAGACCGAAGTGGCTCGTATCGGTGCGCTTTCCGCGGATGAGGCTGCGGTAGCGCTTATCACTACGGTGAAGAAGCAAGTCCAATTCCGCATCGAGCGATTGGAAAATATCCACCGCGCGGTGGTAGAAATTGAATTTGCTAAACCTTCTGCGGACGAGCAGGAGGCAGCGCAGCAGACGTTTGAATATGCCGAGCAGAACTCGGCAACCCGAGAGGATGAAAAGTGAATATTGATCTAGAGGCACTCCGTACGATCCAGAACGAGCGCGGCGTCCACGTCAAGGACCTGCTCGAAGCGATCGCGAGTGCCTTGTTGTATTCGTACCTGGATTATCGCAAGCAGTCGGCAGAAACCAAGGCGGAGGGCACCAAGTCCCGCGTTGACATCGACGCCGACACCGGTGCAGTTTCCGTCATCGTCACGGAGACTGACCTGGAAACTGGCGAGACTTTGAGCGAGTACGACGATACACCAGAAAACTTTGGTCGCTTCGGTGTGCAGGCAGTGCGCGAGGCCATCATCCGTAAGCTGCGCGAGGCAGAAGCCGAGCACACCTATGAGTCCTATTCGGAGCTGACAGGGCGCGTCGTATCCGGCGTCGTCCAGCGCGATGTGCGCGCCAACGAGCGCGGCGTCGTTGTGGTCCAGCTCGGTACTGAACTAGATTCCCAGGACGCTATCTTGCTGCCCGCTGAGCAGCTGCCGGGTGAGAAACTCGAGCACGGTGACCGTATCAAGGCATATGTTGTGGGAGTTACCCGCAACGGCGCGCAGGTGCAGATCACCCTTTCGCGCACCCACCCGGAGCTGGTGCGCGGCCTGTTCGAGCTGGAAATCCCTGAGGTGGGCGACGGCACCGTCGAGCTCGTGGCCATCGCGCGTGAGGCCGGACACCGCTCCAAGGTGGCAGTGGTGGGCCACGCTAAGGGCCTTAACGCCAAGGGCGCCTGCATTGGTCCACGTGGCCAGCGTGTCAACAACATCATGCGTGAGCTCGGCGGCGAGAAGATCGACATCATCGATTACAGCGAGGATCCAAGCGTCTACGTGGGCAACTCCCTGGCGCCGTCCAAGGTTGTCCGCGTTGAGGTCATTGACCACGAAGCACAGGTTGCGCGCGTGACCGTTCCGGATTACCAGCTGTCTTTGGCAATTGGTAAGGAAGGCCAGAACGCTCGCCTGGCGGCGCGTCTTACCGGTTGGAAGATCGACATCCACTCCGATGCAAAATCCAACTAGTAATCGGGCTGCACTGGGATAAAGGTACTAATTAAGGTTCTGCCAGGTTTTCGCGTAAGCTAGATAACGGCCCACATGCAGAAAAAGCTGTGGCGTTTTTCAGGTAAGCGCGAAAACGTAAGGGAGTTGGATGTCACTGAGACAACCACAGTCAGACCCTCACGTACGTATTCGTACCTGTATTGCTACGCGCCGCCGCTTTCCCGATACGCAGCTATTGCGTGTTGTCGTTGACCGCGATGACCCAAGCGGCCGGCGTGTCGTGGCGGATCCGCGGCGCCGCCTTCCCGGAAGGGGAGCCTGGATTAGCCCGGAACTTTCTGCATTAGAGCTGGCGGAGCGCACCCGAGCATTTCGGCGCGCGCTTCGGCTATCCACTGAGGTGGATACAGGTCACGTACGTGAGTACCTGGAGAAGTTGGCGAAAGCCGGCGATTCATAGGTGCATTCGTGAAGGCACCGCGCCTTCACGAGCCAGAGTTAAAGGAAGACCGAACACTGATGAGCGCACAACGATGAAGCATCAGCGATGAAAGTCCATAGCCATTAACTAGGGGTCAGGCCACTTCCAGGCCTTGGCTCCTAGTAACGATCACAAGGAGACAAGTGCCCGGAAAGCTACGTGTTCACGAGCTCGCAAAGCAGCTCGGAGTAACCAGCAAGGAACTACTCGCCACGCTCAAGGAGCAGGGCGAATTCGTCAAGACTGCTTCTTCTACCATTGAACCTCCAGTGGTAAAGAAGATGCGCGCCCACTACGAGGCGCAGTCCGGCGGCGAGAAGCCAGCCGGTGAGAAGTCGGCAGAGCAGAAGCCTGCCGCAAACAAGGACGCTAAGCCAGCTAAGGCTGAAGGCGCCGCCAAGGTAGAAAAGCCTGCAGCTAACGCGCCAAAGCCAGACGCACCGAAGCCAGGCGCCCCGAAGCCAGGCGCCCCGAAGCCGGGAGCTGCCAAGCCAGGTGCAAAGCCTGCCGCAAAGGATTCTGCTTCCGCACAGGCAGAGCAGAAGTCTGCTGCCAAGCCAGGCGCCCCGAAGCCAGGTGCTGCCAAGCCGGGCCCGAAGGGTGGTCAGAAGCCACAGGCAAACGGCGCGGACAAGTCCGCTTCTAAGTCTGCCCCGAAGCCGGGTGCAGAGCGTCCAAACCCAGGCAACGCTATGCCTCGTCCAATGCCGAAGCCGGGCGGCACCCGCCGCGTGGCCAACAACCCGTTCTCCACGGGTGGTGGCGAGGGCGGCCGTCCAGGACCACGTCCGGGCGGCTCCAAGGGTCAGCGTTCTGGCGGCAAGCCAGGCGATAACCGCGGCGGCAAGGGCGGCGGACGCTCGGGCCAGGGCGAGGGCAACCAGCGTCAGGGGCAGGGCGGCGGTCGTCGTCCATCGCCGGCCATGATGCCTTCGCATCCAAACCCGGCAGCCATGCCGTCTAAGTCCTCCAACGGTGGCGGCGGTGGCCGCGGCCGCGGTGGGCGTGGCCAGGGTGGACCAGGCGGTCCAGGTGGCTTCCGTGGTGGCGGACGCGGCGGACGTCGCGGCGGTACCGCAGGTGCATTCGGTCGTCCAGGTGGCGCACCGCGTCGCGGCAAGAAGTCGAAGCGTCAGAAGCGCCATGAGTTTGAAGAGCAGCAGAAGCATGAGGTAGGCGGCGTACGCCTGCCTGACGGCAAGGGCAAGACCATTCGTCTGCGCCGCGGTGCTTCCTTGGCTGACTTCGCAGAGAAGATTGGTGCAGATCCAGCAGCATTGGTGCAGGCACTGTTCAACTTGGGCGAGATGGTTACCGCAACCGCTTCCGTTTCCGAAGAAACACTGCAGCTGCTCGGCGCTGAGATTCACTACGACGTTCAGGTCGTCTCCCCAGAGGACGAGGACCGTGAGCTGCTCGAGTCCTTCGATCTGAAGTTCGGTGAGGACGAAGGTGGCGAAGAGGCGCTGGAGAACCGTCCTCCAGTCGTTACCGTCATGGGTCACGTTGACCACGGTAAGACCCGCCTTTTGGACTCCATCCGTAAGACCAACGAGCGCGAGGGCGAGGCCGGCGGCATCACCCAGGGCATCGGTGCATACCAGACCACCGTTGAACTGGAAGATGGCGAGCGCACCATCACCTTCCTGGATACCCCGGGTCACGAGGCGTTTACCGCTATGCGTGCACGTGGTGCGAAGTCCACCGACTTGGCAATCCTGGTTGTCGCAGCAGATGACGGCGTTATGCCGCAGACCGTTGAGGCAATCAACCACGCCAAGGCTGCGGACATCCCAGTTGTGGTTGCAGTCAACAAGATCGATAAGCCAGAGGCTTCCCCAGACAAGATCCGTGGCCAGCTCACCGAGTACGGCCTGGTGCCGGAGGAGTACGGCGGCGACACCATGTTCGTCGACATCTCTGCAAAGCAGGATCTGCACATCGATAGCCTGCTTGAGGCAGTCATCCTGACTGCTGATGCAGCGCTTGAGCTGACTGCTAACCCAGAGATGGACGCACAGGGCGTTGCCATCGAGTCTCACCTCGACCGTGGCCGCGGCCCGGTTGCCACCGTCATCGTCCAGCGCGGTACCCTCCGCGTTGGTGACTCCATCGTCGTCGGTGACGCTCACGGCCGTGTCCGCCGCATGCTCGACGAGTTCGGTAACGACGTCGAAGAGGCTGGTCCATCCCGTCCGGTTCAGGTCCAGGGCCTCAACGGTGTTCCGGGCGCCGGCGACAACCTGCTCGTGGTCGAAGATGACCGCGTGGCACGCCAGATTGCTGCACAGCGTGATGCCCGTAAGCGTTCCGCTCTGCAGGCAAAGGCTCGCAAGCGCGTCTCTCTCGAGGATCTGGATGCAGTTCTCAAGGAGACCTCGACCCTCAACCTCATCCTCAAGGGCGACAACGCCGGTTCGGTGGAAGCCCTGGAAGATGCGTTGTTGGACATCGAGATCGACGACGAGGTACAGCTCAACATCATCGACCGTGGCGTCGGTGCTGTAACCCAGACCAACGTCTCCCTGGCAGCGGCTTCCGACGCCATCATCATCGCCTTCAACGTTCGCGCTGAGGGTAAGGCAACCGAGGAAGCTAACGCCGAGGGCGTGGATATCCGCTACTACACGATTATCTACCGCGCCATCGAAGAGGTCGAGGCTGCTCTCAAGGGCATGCTTAAGCCAATCTACGAGGAGCGCGACACCGGTGCTGCGGAGATCCGTGCGCTGTTCAAGTCCTCCGCCGTCGGCACCATCGCGGGCTGCATGGTTACCGAGGGCAAGGTCAAGCGCAACGGCAAGGTCCGTCTCGTTCGCGATGGCAACGTCATTACTTCCGACGCCAAGATCGAGTCCCTGCGCCACGAAAAGGACGACGCAAACGAGATCAACGCCGGCTACGAGTGCGGTATGGTCCTGTCTTACCCGGACATCCAGGTGGGCGACCAGATCCAGGCCTACGAAGAGGTCGAGGTTCCGCGTACCTAGTCCGCAAGCGGCATAAATAGAATCGCCAGGTGTTTCCCCGATGGGGGAAGCCCTGGCGATTTTATTTGCAGCTTCTGCTGCAGGGCATGCATGCGGAGTAATGTAAGATGAACACGATTTTATAGATCTTGGTAGAGATCGCTAGTTCGACGGAGAAGGAGTTGCACCATGGTTGACCACGCGCGTGCTGCACGAATGGCCAAGCGTATTCAGGAAATCGTGGCGAGTGCTATCGAACGCGATATCAAGGATCGTCGCCTCGAGATGGTGACCATCACCGATACTCGCGTCACGGGCGATCTCCACGATGCCACCGTTTACTACACCGTGCGCGGCAAGGACATCGACTCCGAGCCGGACTTCGACAAGGCAGCAGAGGCACTCAACCGCGCGAAGGGCCAACTGCGCAAGATTGTGGGAGATCAGCTCTCCGTGCGCTTTACCCCGACGCTCGCCTTCGAAGTCGATACCGTTCCGGAGGCTTCCGCCCACATGGAAGATTTGCTGGAGCGCGCCCGCGCCCGCGATGCGGAGCTTGCCAAGCTGAAGGCCAATGCGAAGCCGGCTGGAGACGCGAACCCATACAAGGATTCCGATCGGGAAGAGGCCTAGGGTGCGCCGCGCCGATTATCAAGGCGCTGCCGACGCTTTGATAGAAGCGAGCAGCATTTGCATCATTACGCACCTGCGCCCCGATGCGGATGCTATCGGTTCTGCCGCCGCGTTGAACCTGGCGTTGCGCCAGCGGGGCAAGCAGACCCGCACCGTCATCGGCCAAGAACGCCCGATTTCGAACAATCTCTTCACCATCCCTGCCGCCGACGAGATCGAGCTCGTCAACACCCTGCCAAAAGGCTATGACCTTTATGTCACGGTGGACTGTGGTTCCATCGACCGCACCGGCGCTCTCATGGGGGAGTTGGAGAAGATGGCGGGCACCGGCCGGGTACTGTGCATCGACCACCACGCATCGAATCGCGGTTTCGGTTCCATCAATCTGATTGATCCGGAGTGCGAGTCCACCACTGTGGTGCTTCTCGACGTCCTCGATATGCTCTCCGTGCAGATCGATCGCGGGATTGCACATTGCCTTTATGCCGGTCTGGTCACCGACACTGGCAGCTTCCGCTGGGGCCGGCCAGCCATGCACGACATCGCTGCCCGCCTGATGTTCTATGGACTCGATACCAAGCAGATCGCAGTGGATCTGATGGACTCCAATACTGCCGACGACGTGCAGATGGTCGGCCGCGTGCTGTCTGGTCTGCGCATCATCGAAGCTGGCGAGCACCGCCTCGGCACGCTTATTGTGCCCGTTGAGGAAGTACAGTCGCACTCCGATTCCGCCGTGGAATCCATGGTGGACTTCGTGCGCGCGCTCAAGGGCACCGACATGGGCGTGGTGTTCAAAGAGCAACGCGCGGGAGTCTGGGCGGTGTCGCTGCGTTCTTCCACCGTTAACTGCGCGCAGGTGGCGCTCATGTTCGACGGCGGCGGGCACATCCCGGCGGCCGGCTATACGGCTCTGGGCAAGCCAGAAGAAATCATTGCTCATCTCGTCGACGCACTTGCCAATTACGACGAAGAAAATGCTGTAGGGGAGTAACCATCACGCGGCGCGAACAGGACAAAGCTTCGGCAGAGGCAGAAGATACTTCGAAGCCAGGTAAGGCAGTCACCCGTGTGAGCGCTGGTGAGGTATTTCGCCTCGCGTTTCCGGCGCTCGGCGTGCTCGCTGCCATGCCGCTCTACCTATTGCTGGATACGGCCGTGGTGGGCCGCTTGGGCGCGCACCAGCTGGCCGCACTTGGCGCTGCGGCAACCATCCACACGGTTGTCACTACCCAGCTGACCTTCCTTTCCTATGGCACAACCTCACGCGCCTCGCGGCTTTTCGGCGCCGGTAAAAAGGACGAGGCCGTAGCCGAGGGTGTTCAGGCTACCTACGTGGCCATCGGCGTGGGCATGACCCTGGCGGTCGTCATGTGGATCGGTGCCGGGCACTTTGCGCGCTGGCTAACCGGCAATCCAGAAACTGCCCAGGACACCGCGTTGTGGCTGCGCATCGCTGCCTTCGCTATCCCGCTTAATCTCATCGAGATGGCAGGCAACGGTTGGATGCGCGGCGTTCAGAACACTGTAAAACCGCTGCTTTTTACCCTGGCCGGCCTCATTCCTGGCGCCATCGCTGTGCCAGTATTCGTCCACCAGTGGGGCCTTGCCGGCTCCGCCTGGGCCACGGTGTTGGGCATGGCTATCATGGCCTCGCTCTTCCTGTGGGAACTTCACCGTGAGCACGTGGGCTCCTGGCGGCTGCAGTGGGGCGTCGTCAAGCGCCAGCTCGTGTTGGGTCGCGATCTCATCGTGCGCTCTGCCAGCTTCCAGGTGGCCTTCCTTTCGGCCGCCGCCGTGGCCTCCCGCTTCGGAACGGCCCAGCTTGCCGCGCATCAGATCATGATTCAGTTGTGGAACTTCCTATCCCTCGTGCTGGATTCTCTGGCCATCGCCGCCCAGGCGTTGACCGGCGCGGCGCTCGGCGCGGGCTCGGCCAAGCACGCGCGCAGCGTCGGCACCAAGGTCACTTTCTACTCCACGGCCTTTGCGCTCGGGCTCGGCGCAGTCCTAGCCCTGGGCATCGGCATCATCCCTGCTCTTTTCACTACCGATGCAGTGGTGCTCGAGGTCATCCGGCTGCCGTGGCTCATCATGATTGTCATGGTGGTTCTGGGAGGCGTGGTCTTTGCACTCGACGGCGTCCTGCTCGGTGCCAGCGATGCCGCCTTCCTGCGAACGCTGACCGTCGTTTCGGTGCTCTGCGGATTCCTGCCCGGCGTGTGGGCGGCTTACGCCTTGGGCGCGGGCCTGCCCGGCGTGTGGTGCGGCCTTGCGCTGTTTGTTTTCATCCGTTTCCTCGGCGTGGTCTATCGCTTCCGCTCGATGCGCTGGGCTGTGGTCTAACCTGAAGGAGAACGCAGAAAGGAGCACGCCATGGCCACCTTATGGGCGGTGTCAGATCTCCACGCGGCAGTGCGCGCTAATTCCAGCCGCATCGATGAGCTTTACCCGGAAGATCCTGCCGATTGGCTCATCGTGGCCGGTGACGTGGCCGAGCGCACCGAACTCGTACTGCGCATCCTCACTAAGCTTTCGCGGCGCTATGCCAAGGTGATCTGGGTGCCGGGAAACCACGAGCTCTTCTCGCGTTCCCAAGATAGGTGCCAGGGCCGCGCCAAGTATGACGAGTTGGTGGAGGGCTGCCGTGAAATCGGCGTGGTGACTCCGGAAGACCCATATCCCGTCTTCGGCGGGGTGACCATCGTGCCGCTGTTTACTCTTTATGATTACAGCTTCCGCCCACCTGGCACCACCGTCGAGGGCGCCCTAGAGCGTGCCCGTGAACGCCAGATTGTCATGACTGATGACTTCGCCATCGCTCCCTTCGTCGACGTTCGCGCCTGGTGCTGGGATCGCCTTGCCTATTCCATCAAGCGCCTTTCCCGGGTAAGTGGGCCTACGGTGTTGGTCAATCACTGGCCGCTGGTTCAAGAACCCACTCTGCGCATGGCGTGGCCGGAAATCGCCCTGTGGTGCGGCACTCGCCATACCCGCTCGTGGGCGCGGCGCTATAACGCGCAGGCGGTCATCTACGGTCACCTGCATCTGCCCGGCCGCACCAACGTCGATGGGGTAGACCACATCGAGGTCTCACTGGGCTATCCCCGCGAGTGGGAGGCGCACGGCCATCTCCAGCAGTGGCCCTATCCGGTCCTACACAGTGATGAGCCCGCGTCCTCGGCGCTTGAGGAGGTGCGCTAATGCTGGAACCACACCTGTTCCCAGATACCGCCCGCTACTGCTACGTGCGCACCGACGCTGCGCTTACGGATTTGATGAATTACACGCAGCTGGACCCGCAGGAGCAATCCTTGGTCTCCCAGGCAGTAGACGTGCGCAAGGCGGAATTTGGAGACGCCCGCTGGTGCGCGCATCGCGCTTTGCAGGAGCTGGGCTGTGCAAGTCAGGAGCCCATCATGCGCGGCGAGCGGGGCATGCCGCTGTGGCCGCACGGCTATACCGGTTCCATGACGCATACAGAGGGCCTGCGCGCGGCGGTAGCGGCTCCGAGTAGACATGTGCGCTCCATGGGCCTCGACGCCGAACCCGCCGAGCCATTGCCCGATCACGTGCTGACCATGATCGCGCGCGCAGGGGAGATGGCGCAGTTAACGCAGCTTGCCGACGCCGGGATTGACTGCCCCGATCGCCTCTTGTTCTGCGCCAAGGAAGCCACGTACAAGGCGTGGTTTCCCATGACACATCGCTGGCTGGACTTCGACCAGGCAGAGATCGACCTGCGCCTCGATGGCACATTGATCTCCTATATCTTGGCCCGTCCGACCCCCGTGCCGCTGATTAGCGGCCGCTGGATTATCCGCGATGGCTTCGTCATCGTCTCCACGGTGGTGCCCGCGGTGGGCTTTTAGTGGTGGGCCCTCAATAGCCCACCACGGGCTTAAAGCGTCGACGGCCGCGCCACGAAGACCGTGGCCAGGCGCTTTCCTTTTTCCTTGATGAGCGCAATCGAGCGACCATCAGGATCTACTGCCGCATAGGTGCCCTTTAGCCCGCGCGGCTCGAGCCATTTGCCCATGGCGAGCGCCTTTGCCTCGTCTTCGGTGACCTGAAGGACAGGGTAGGAGCGGGCGAGCGCCTCGTCGAGGCTAAGCGATAAGGCCGGAGCCTCTGCAAGCTCGTCGAGAGTGCGGGCGTCGCCAAGCTTAAAAGGCCCTACCTCCGTGCGGCGCAGGGCGGTGAGGTGACCGCCCACGCCGAGCGCCTCACCTAAGTCGCGGGCGAGGGAGCGAATATAGGTGCCAGACGAGCAATCAACGGTGACGTCGAGGTCCAGGTACTCACCTTCGATACGGTGGGCGAGGATGTCGAAGCGGCTGACCGTAACCGGGCGGGCGGGGATTTCCACCTCTTCGCCCTCGCGCACGCGCTCGTGGGCGCGCTTGCCGTCGATCTTGATAGCAGAGACCGCAGCGGGGCGCTGCATGATGTCACCGGTGAGAGCTGCGACCTCTTTATTGACCTGCTCCATATCGAGTTCGCTTGCAGGCTCGCCCCAGGTGCGCTCGCCCTCGGCGTCGTCAGTATGCGTCGCCATGCCAAGGCGAATAGTGGCGTCGTAGGACTTGGTTGACGCGACCATGTGCGCGAGGAACTTGGTGCCGCGTTCCAAACCGACCACCAAAACGCCGGTGGCCATCGGGTCGAGGGTGCCTGCGTGGCCCACCTTGCGGGTGTGAAATATGCGGCGGAGGCGGCCCACCACATCGTGTGAGGTCATGCCTTGCGGCTTGTCCACTACCACCAGGCCAGAATTTGCGAGCGCATCAGTCATGCCCTGCAGTCTATTCCACGCCTCGCCGTGCATTAGCATGGTGGCCGTGGATATTTGGTACGGAATCGACAGCATCCCCGGTGACTTTGGCCCGACTGCGGTGACCATCGGCGTCTTTGACGGCGTACACCGCGGCCATCAGCAGCTGATCAATAATGCGGTGAGCTATGCGCGCGCGGAGGAATTGCGCACGGTGATGGTGACTTTTGATCCGCACCCCGTCGCGGTCTTCCTCCCGGAGCGCGCGCCGCTGTCCGTGGTGACGTTTGAGCGGCGCCTGCAGCTGGCGGAAGAGATGGGCATCGATGCGGTGCTCGTCATCGACTTCACCAAGGAGCTCGTGGGCACGACTCCGCAGCACTACGTCGAAGACCTGATTGTGGGAAAGCTGCATGCGCGTCACGTGGTCGTGGGGGAGAACTTCACGTTCGGTGCGGGCGCGAGCGGCACGGCGGACGCGATGGTGGAGTTCGGCAAAACCTATGGCTTTAGCGTCGACGTGGTGCCGCTGCTTGACGACGCCGGGGTGCGAATCTGCTCCACAAACATCCGCGCTAACCTGGCGGCGGGCGAGATTGCCAAGGCTAACTGGGCGCTTGGCCGCCACTTCTCAGTGACTGGCCCGGTGGTGCGCGGTGCCGGGCGCGGCGGCAAGGAGCTCGGTTTTCCCACCGCCAATCAGTACTTCCCGGACAGCGTGGCTATTCCGGCCGATGGCGTCTATGCGGGTTGGTTCATCCTGGAGCCGGCTGAGGCACCCGTCGAGGGCAACATGGACCATGGCGTGGCTTATGCGGCAGCGATCTCCGTGGGCACGAACCCGACCTTCGGCGACGAAGAACGTTCCATCGAGTCCTTCGTGCTGGATCGCGACGCCGATCTCTATGGGCACGTGGCCACCGTGAAGTTCGTGGATCATCTGCGCGACATGGTGAAGTTCAACTCGGTAGAAGAGTTGCTGGACGCGATGGCAGCAGATGTGGCCAAGGCACGTGAGGTCCTCGCCGAGGATGCTAAGGCCCGCGGTTGGGAGAAGGACGAGTACTTCCTGCAGGAGGGCTAAATGAAGGTCATTTTGGATCTCGATACCGGGATCGACGATGCCCTGGCGCTGGCCTATGCGCTGGCGCACCCAGGCCTCGAGCTCATCGGCGTGACGGTGACTTATGGCAACGTGCCTGTGGAACTGGGCGTGCGCAATACCTTGGTGCTGCTGGAGCTGCTCGGCGCGGGCGACGTCCCGGTCTTTGCCGGTGAGCAGCCGGCGGGATTCCAGGTCAAGCCAATTTCCGCCTTCATCCATGGCCGAAACGGTATTGGCGACGTCCTGCTTCCGCCGCCGCGCGGGCAGGTACAGGAAGAATCCGCGGTGGAGTTTCTGTGCCGGGCGGCGCGTGAACATGGCGAAGACCTGGTGATTATCCCGACTGGGCCGTCCACCACGATTGCGGCGGCGCTGAAAGCTGAACCGGCACTCGCGGATACTCGCATCGTCATGATGGGCGGCGCCCTGACCGTGCCGGGCAACGTCACCACCTGGTCTGAGGCCAATGTGGCGCAGGACCCCGCTGCCACGGACTTCCTCTTCCGCACTGCACGCGATGTCACGATGGTGGGCTTGGATGTTACGCTGCAAACGCTTCTGACCACTGCGGAGACACGGCAGTGGCGTGGGCTCGGTACGCGGGCCGGACGCGTTTATGCGGACATGCTCGACTATTACATCCGCGCCTACGCCGCCATCGAACCGGACCTGGGCGGTTGTGGCCTGCATGATCCGCTCGCGGTGGCCGTGGCGGCAGACCCTAGCCTGGTCACCTGCTTCGATACCAACCTGGCCTGCGAAACTACTGGCACGACCCCTGGCCGCACCATCGGCGATGTTGCCAGGATGCAAGAACTACACAAGGCTGCCCACGTGGCAGTAGATGTGGATGCCCCGCGTTTTGTGGCCGAGCTGATGGACAAGCTCGATTCGCTTCTGCAACAGCATTAACGTGCAGAAAGTGGCGTGCCTTCCTGCGGATTGTGCCAAGAAGCCGCAGTTTGGGTTTGGGGCAGAAAAGCTGTTAGAGTTATCCCTTGGCTTTGTGACTGCGGTCCGCAGCAGTTAAAGGCGCTAAGAATTTCATGCGGACTGAAATACAATAGGAGAAATCCAACATGGCTTTGAGCACTGAGAAGAAGGCAGAGATCCTCAAGGAGTACGGCCTGCACGAGACCGACACCGGCTCCCCAGAGGCACAGATCGCTCTGCTGACCTCCCGTATCAACACCCTGACCGAGCACCTGAAGTCCCACAAGCACGATCACCACTCCCGTCGTGGTCTGCTGCTGATGGTCGGTCGTCGCCGCGGCCTGCTGAAGTACCTCGCAGCTAACGACATCGATCGTTACCGTGACCTCATCTCCCGCCTGGGCCTGCGCCGCTAAGCCTTTCGGTAGCTTTCAGACCCCGTCTTCGGACGGGGTTTGTTGCGTTTTAGGGCCGCCTCGATCACGAAGCAGGTATCGCGGCCCCAGAGGCGGTAGCTTGGCACCATGGAACCTTATATCGGCATTGTCGTTTTTGAACTTGAATCGGTAGAGCCTAGCGAGCCGTCGTATTTCCGGGAAGATTTTGTCCTCGTCCGCGCCACAGACGACGATGAGGCGCGCGCGAAGGTCGAGGCGCTGGCGCGTAGCCAAGAATCGGCAGAGCATCCCACGAGCGTGATGCGCCACATCGTGGATGTCGCGCCCGCACTCGACGGCACGGTCGAGGGAGACGTGGACCTCTACGCGCGCCACTTTGCGTCGCTTGAGGACTATGCGCGCTTTGAAATGATGCTGGGAGGGCGCGACCCGTTCGCCTAGTCCCGAGCGTGGGCTACACGAGGAGCACTGCCGTGAGGATGTTGATGGTAGCGTGCACGGCGGCGCCGGGCCATAGAGAAGCACTTTTCTCGCGCAGCCAACCCATGGCGAAGCCGGTGGCAATCTGCAAAACAAAGAGCGGGATGAGGCTGATATCCAGCATGGCCAGCGGTAGGTGGATGAGGCCGAAGAGGAGGCCCTGCACTGTAATTCCCGCGCCGGCATTCCAGCGCTGGGTGATAATTCCTTGTAGAAAACCGCGGAAGAAGATTTCTTCGCCCACCGCGCGCAGCGCCATCGCAAGGAATCCCATTGCCGTTGTTGCAGTCGTGGTCTGCGCGACAACCTCCGCCGGCGCAGGCAACAAAGCGAGGTAGCTCAGCACCAGCAATACGAGCAGCATCACCGCTGCCCACGCCCACCCGCGCGCCCATGGACGTCCCAGTCCGCAGACGGCGACTGCCGGCTGGCGGCGCAGGAGAAGGTAGATGAGTGTGGGAAGCGACCACAGCAACAACATGACCATGGTTTAAGTCTAAGTCTGGACCGCGATTCGGGAAGCGTGATGTTCGACATAATCCCAGGAAAGCTGCTAAAATCGCTACTCGTTGTAGAAACCTAACCATTTTTAACCGGCGGCACCGATGATCGCCGGGCTACAAGGAGTAGAAAACTTTGAGCGCTAGAAACGCTGTTGAGTTCAACATTGATGAAGAATTCGGTATCACCGAAGCAGTCGCCACCCTTGACAATGGCGATTTTGGCACCCGCACCATCCGTTTCGAGACTGGCCAGCTGGCTCGTCAGGCGGGCGGCTCTGTCACCACTTACCTGGACGAGGACACCATGCTCCTGTCCACCACCACCGCCTCCAACCAGCCGCGTGAGGGCTTCGACTTCTTCCCTCTGACCGTGGACGTCGAGGAGCGCATGTACGCAGCCGGCAAAATTCCGGGCTCCTTCTTCCGTCGCGAAGGCCGTCCTTCCACCGAGGCCATCCTGGCCTGCCGTCTGATTGACCGTCCACTGCGTCCGACTTTTGTCAAGGGCCTGCGCAACGAGGTGCAGGTCGTTGTCACGGTGCTTTCCATGGCGCCGGAGGAGTACTACGACGTCATCGCCATCAACGGCGCATCTGCTTCCACCCAGCTTTCCGGCCTGCCGGTATCCGGCGCCGTCGGCGGCGTGCGCATGGCGCTTATCGCTGATGACAAGCATCCAGAAGGCCAGTGGGTTGCGTTCCCGAACCACGAGCAGCACGAGCGTGCGCTGTTCGAGATGGTCGTCGCCGGCCGCATTGTGAAGAAGGGCCGCAAGGAAGACGTTGCCATCATGATGGTCGAGGCAGGCGCCGGCATCAATGTTGCAGAGCGCATCAAGGAAGGCGCACCGGCACCGCAGGAATCCACCGTTGCCGCAGGCCTTGAAGCAGCAAAGCCATTCATCAAGACCCTCTGCGAGGCGCAGGCAGGTCTGGCTGAGCGCGCTGCTAAGGAAACCCAGGAGTTCCCGCTCTTCCCGCCATACACCGATGACGTATTTGCCGCCGTGGAAAAGGCAGCCTCCAAGAAGCTGGAGAAGCTGATGACCATCCCCGGCAAGCAGGACCGTGACGACGCTACCAACGAGTACATGGAGCAGGTCGAGGCGGATCTCCTCGAGAAGTTTGAGGATGAGGATGCCTCCAAGCAGATCCGCGCTGCGTATAACGCTGTCATGAAGGCCATCGTGCGCAAGAAGATCCTCACCGAGGGCTTCCGTATCGACGGCCGTGGCGTCACCGACATCCGTGACCTGGGCGTCGAGGTTGACCTCATCCCACGCGCACACGGTTCCTCCCTTTTCGAGCGCGGTGAGACCCAGATCCTGGGCGTTACCACCCTGGACATGCTCAAGATGGAGCAGCAGATCGATTCCCTGACTCCGGTCACGGGCAAGCGCTACATGCACCACTACAACTTCCCGCCGTACTCCACCGGTGAGACCGGCCGCGTTGGCTCCCCGAAGCGCCGCGAGATCGGCCACGGTGCTCTTGCCGAGCGTGCCCTGCTGCCGGTCATCCCTTCCCGTGAGGACTTCCCGTACGCCATCCGTCAGGTCTCTGAGGCCCTCGGCTCCAACGGTTCTACTTCCATGGGCTCGGTTTGTGCTTCCACGCTGTCCCTGTACAACGCTGGTGTGCCGCTGAAGGCCCCGGTTGCAGGTATCGCAATGGGCCTGGTTTCCGGTGAGGTAGACGGCAAGGAGAAGTTCGTCGCTCTGACTGACATCCTGGGCGCCGAGGATGCATTCGGTGACATGGACTTCAAGGTCGCAGGTACCTCCGAGTTCATCACCGCGCTGCAGCTGGACACCAAGCTCGATGGCATCCCGTCCAAGGTCCTGGCTAAGGCACTGGAGCAGGCTCGCGACGCCCGCGCCACCATCCTGGAGACCATGGCTGAGGTCATCGAAGGACCAGACGAGATGTCTGGTCTGGCTCCGAAGATCACTTCCGTGAAGATTCCGATCAACAAGATCGGCGAGCTCATCGGTCCGAAGGGCAAGACCATCAACTCGATTACCGAGGAGACCGGTGCTGAGGTCTCCATTGAGGAAGATGGCACCGTCTACATCTCTGCTGCCACGGGCGAGGCTGCCGACGCCGCGATCGAGAAGGTTAACTCCATCGCTAACCCGCAGCTGCCGAAGGTCGGCGAGCGCTTTTTGGGCACCGTCGTTAAGACCGTCGCCTTCGGTGCCTTCGTCTCCCTGACCCCGGGCCGCGATGGCCTCATCCACATCTCGAAGCTCGGCGGCGACGAGCGCATCGAGAAGGTCGAGGACGTCGTCAACGTCGGCGATAAGATTCAGGTCGAAATCGCAGACATCGACAACCGCGGAAAGATCTCCTTGGTTCCAGTCGAAGAGGCTTAAGGCTTCAGGCTTTAGGCTTTAGGCCTTATGACCTAAAGCCTTGAGCATTCCAAAATAGAAAATCTCCTCCGCTCAACATCTGCTTAAAGTTTAAGCTGGCGCTGCTATTGCGGCGTGAAATGTTGAGGGAGGAGATTTTTGTGTCTTGTTAGTTTTGAAAGGCTTTAATGCTTGAGCTGGACTAGCTGAATCAGGTTGCCCACTGTGTCGTCGAAGACGGCGATGATGGAAGGGCCGACGTCGGTTGGCTCCATGGTGAAATTAACGCCCTTTGCGCTGAGCTTTTCGTACTCGGCCTGCACGTCCTCAGACAGGAACTGGGTAAACGGAATGCCGTCTTTTTTGAGTGCCTCGGTAAAAGGAGCTGCTGCTGGAGGGCCATTGGGCTCTAGCAGGAGTTCGATGCCGCTTCCGTCGGCTGGACCGGAGGCGTTGGTGACAGTGAGCCAACGGAAGTCGCCGTGCGTGACATCGTCTTTGACCTTGAATCCCAAGGTGTTGACGTAGAAATCGTGGGCGCGAGCGACGTCGTCGACAAGCACGGAAGCAATATAGATACGCATGGCACAAAGTCTGCGTTGCCAACTGGCGCGTTAGACTGGTCGGCGTTGGGGCAGGCAATAAGGCCTGCGCTAGATGTAGCGTGCTTATACGTATTTAAATTTAGATTGAACATCGAACATTGAATATTGAACAGGGCAAAGGAGCATTTATGGCTATCAAAGTTGGCGTTTTGGGTGCGAAGGGCCGCGTGGGTCAGGCGATTGTAGAAGGCGTTAATGCGGCAGATGACCTCGAGCTGGTCGCTGAGGTTGACCGCGATACCGACCTGCAGGTGCTGGTGGATAGCCACGCCGAGGTTATCGTTGACTTCACCCAGCCATCTTCGGTGATGGCAAACCTTGAGTTCTGCATTGGCAACGGCATTCACTGCGTCGTGGGCACCACCGGTTTCGACGCAGACCGCCTGGCACAGGTCGAGGAGTGGACCAAGCAAGATGGCGCAGGCAACGTCCTGATTGCACCAAACTTTGCCATCTCCGCCGTGCTGACCATGTTTTTCGCAGCACAGGCTGCGAAGTACTTCGAGACCGCCGAGGTTGTGGAGTACCACCACCCAACCAAGCTGGATGCGCCTTCTGGCACCGCCATCCACACCGCGCAGGGCATTGCGGCCGCCCGCAAGGAAGCAGGCCTAGGTCAGATGCCGGACGCTACCGAGCAAGCTCTCGAAGGCGCACGCGGCGCCGACGTCGACGGTGTCCCAGTCCACGCCGTGCGTACCCGCGGCATGGTTGCCCACGAGGAGGTCATCTTTGGCGCCCAGGGGCAGTCCTTGACCATCCGCCAGGATTCCTATGATCGTTCTTCCTTCACCCCGGGCGTGCTGGTTGGCGTTCGCCAGATTGCAGAGCACCCAGGGCTGACCGTGGGTCTTGAGAAGTACTTGGGCCTATAAGTCGGACTATCAGGGAGACATAAGGCACTAGACATGGCACGCATTAGCGAACTGGACGTCCAGCTCATCGCGGCAACGCAGTTCCACCCGCCGCAGGGCATCGAGTGGGAGAGGGAACAGGCAGCCTCCGATGGCGAGGCTCTCGTCGAATTTGCCGGCCGGGCTTGCTACGAGTCCTTCGATAAGCCGAACCCGCGCACCGCGACAAACTCGGCCTACCTGCGCCACATTCTGGAGGTCGGCCACGACGCATTGCTGGAGCACGCTACGGCTACGTTGTATATCCGCGGCCTGTCGCGCTCTGCCAGTCATGAGCTGGTGCGCCACCGCCACTTTTCCTTCTCCCAGCTCTCGCAGCGCTATGTCCACCCGGAGGAAACTCAGGTGGTGCTGCCCAAGCTCATTGCTGAAGACGAGCAGCTGACGCGGCTTACTATGCAGGCCGTTGATGAAACTCGCTTTGTCTATAACGAGCTGCTCAGCGCGCTGGAGAGCAAGTTAGAAGATGAGCCCAACGCACTGCTGCGCAAGAAGCAGGCTCGGCAGGCGGCACGTGCGGTGTTGCCCAATCTCACGGAAAGCCGCATCGTGGTTACCGGAAACTACCGCGCTTGGCGTCACTTCATCGGCGCGCGTGCCACAGAGCAGGCGGATACCGAGATGCGCGAGTTAGCTATTGCCTGCCTAAAGCTGTTGCGGGAGCAGTCGCCGGTGGTATTCGATGACTTCCACATCACCCAGCTTGCCGACGGCACCGAAATGGCATCGAGCCCATACGCCTAGCTCAAGTCCGTGGCGGTGGCCATAGCTTGTTCCGCCACGCGACCCCGATGAACAAAATTTCGCGGGAAGCGGGTAATCTTGACGGCTATGAGCACAGGTATGACAGCAAAGACAGGCGTAGAAACCTTCGGACGTGTCGGAGTAGCCATGGTCACCCCGTTTGACGGGGATGGCAAACTCGATGTCGCTGCGGGACGCCGGCTGGCAGCTCACCTCGTTGACAACGGTATCGACTCTTTGATTCTGGGCGGTACCACCGGTGAATCGCCGACGACAACGCTGGATGAAAAGCTAACGCTGCTCAAGGCCGTCAAGGAAGAAGTAGGGGACCGCGCAAAGATCTGCGCTGGAGCAGGTACCAACAACACCGCCACCTCGATTGAGATGGCAAAGGCTTCCGCAAAAGCGGGAGCAGACAGCCTGCTCGTCGTGACCCCTTACTACTCCAAGCCTTCGCAGGAAGGCGTGTATGCGCACTTCGCAGCGATTGCTCAGGCAACTGATACCCCAATTTGTCTCTATGACATTCCTGGCCGCTCGGGCATTCCGATTGCGACGGATACCATCCGTCGCCTCGCGGAATTGCCGACTATTCAGGCCATCAAGGACGCCAAAGGCAACCTTGGTGCAGCCACCCCACTTATTCAGGAGACCGGCCTCGCCTGGTACTCCGGCGATGACCCGCTAAACCTGCCTTGGCTGACCTTGGGCGCATCTGGCGTCATCTCCGTGGTTGGCCATGCAGCACCGCGCGGTCTCGCAGATCTTCTGGATGCCTTCGAAGAAGGCGATCTTGCACGCGCAAGGGAGATCAATGCACAAACTTTGACCCCGCTCATCCAAGCTCAAGCACGCTTGGGAGGAGCAACACTCGCAAAGGCTGCCCTGCGCCTGCAGGGCATCGAAGTCGGAGATCCTCGTCTGCCTGTTGTCGCAGCAAGCGAGCAGGAGATTGAGGAACTTCGCCGTGATATGGAAAAGGCTGGAGTCCTTTAAGAATGACTGAACCCCGTAACCGTTCCCGCAAGGTTACCCGCAAGGCGGGCCCACCAGCGGAAACCGAGTCCGCCTCCAACGAGGCGGCTTCGCCGGTTTTTCAGGCACCGAGCAACTCGGAGCCAAAGCAGGAATCCGGCGACAAGAAATCCAATAACAACGGCAATTCCGAGAACTCGAACGGCGGCAACCGCCGCTCGCGTTCCCGTGGCTCCCGTGGTGGTCGCGGTCGCGGCCGTGGCGGCAACAACGCCGAGAACAACGGAAATAACAACAACGGCAATAACGGCAACAACAATGGTGGCCGTGGCAACCGCAACAACAACCGCGGTCGCCGCAACGTTCCGAAGTCCATGCAGGGCGCGGATCTGACCAAGCGCCTGCCGCAGCCGCCGAAGCAGCCGAAGGATGCCCTGCGCATCTACGCTCTGGGCGGTATTTCAGAGATCGGTCGTAACATGACCGTCTTTGAGTACCAGGACGAGCTGCTCATCATTGACTGTGGCGTGCTCTTCCCGTCCTCCGGGGAGCCGGGCGTGGACCTTATCTTGCCGGACTTTGGCCCGATCGAAAAGAAGATCGACAAGGTCAAGGCGCTCGTGGTTACCCACGCTCACGAGGACCACATTGGTGCTATCCCGTGGCTTCTCAAGCTGCGCCCGGATATCCCAATCGTGGCATCGCGCTTTACCATCGCCCTGATTGCGGCGAAGTGTAAGGAGCACCGCCAGAAGCCGAAGTTCGTTGAGGTCAACGAGAAGTCCGATGTGAACTACGGTCCGTTCCGTCTGCGCTTCTGGGCAGTTAATCACTCCGTGCCAGATGCATTGGGCATCATGCTGGGCACCCCGGCTGGCAATATCATCCACACTGGTGACATCAAGCTGGACCAGACCCCGCTGGATAACCGTCCGACCGACCTTCCGGCGCTGTCTCGCTACGGCGACGAGGGCGTCGACCTCATGCTCTGCGATTCCACCAACGCGAACATCCCAGGCGTTTCCGCATCTGAGGGCGATATCCCGGCTACCTTCCGCCGCTTGGTCTCCAATGCCAAGCAGCGCGTCATCATTGCGTCCTTCGCCTCGAACGTCTACCGCGTGCAGGCGGCTATCGACGCCGCCGTTTACGCTGGCCGCAAGGTCGCGTTCAACGGCCGTTCCATGATGCGCAACATGGAAATCGCCGAGAAGATGGGCTTCCTTAAGGTTCCGCGCGGCACTATCGTCCCGATCGATGAGGCTGCCAAGATGGCACCGCACAAGGTCCTTCTGATTACCACCGGTACCCAGGGCGAGCCGATGGCGGCACTGTCGCGCATGGCGCGTCGCGAGCACCGCCAGATCACCGTTCGCGATGGCGATCTGATCATCTTCTCTTCCTCCCTGATTCCGGGTAACGAAGAGGCCGTCTACGGTGTGATGAACATGCTCTCCCAGATTGGTGCCGAGGTTGTCACCAACAAGGAGGCTAAGGTTCACGCTTCCGGCCACGGCTACGGCGGCGAGCTTTTGTTCCTCTACAACGCTGCACGTCCGAAGAACGCTATGCCGGTCCACGGCGAGTGGCGCCATCTGCGTGCGAACAAGGAATTGGCTGTCTCTACTGGCGTCGCCCGCGACCGCGTAGTTCTCGCCCAGAACGGCGTCGTTGTAGACCTGCGCAAGGGTCGCGCCGAGGTCGTTGGCCAGATCACGGTGGGCAACCTCTACGTCGATGGTGTTTCCATGGGTGACGTCGATGCCGATACCTTGGCAGACCGCACCAACCTGGGTGCTGGCGGCGTTGTCTCCATCACCTGTGTCATCGACAACCGCACCTCGCGTCTGCTCGAAAAGCCCGCGGTTTCCACCACGGGCTTCTCCGACGACGACCGTGGAATCGTGCCAGAGGTTGCCGAGATCGTGGAAAACACCATGAACGATCTCGCTGCCGAAGGTGAGAACGATACCTACCGCATGGTCCAGAAGGTCCGCCGCAAGGTCACCAAGCTCATGGATTCCAAGTACAAGCGTGAGCCGGTCATCCTGCCGACCATCATTCCGACCAACTCTGGTCCGTTGCTTGCAGACGACGATGAGGTAGAGGCTTCCCGCGAGTCCCTTTAGAATCTTTTTAGAATCCTTTAGGTTTGGCAGCGCGTATCGAGCCGCCTTGTTCGCCTGACGGCGTGTGCCCCAGCAGTCTATGCTGGGGCACATGTCGTTTTCTTCTGCTGAGCGCGCCAAGCTGGTGACGCTATTTCATAAGCTCGGACCAGACGCTCCCACCCTCTGCCAGGGCTGGAGCACCCGCGATCTAGCTGCCCACCTGTGGGTGCGTGAGAACCGTCCCGACGCTGCGGCGGGCATGCTGGTCCCACAGCTTGCCGGCCGTCTCGACGCCGCGATGGAGCAGGCGGCTGCCCGCGATTTCACCGAGCTCGTCGATGACTGGGGGAGGGGAGCCGGACGCGCCAACCCAATGCGTCTTGTTGACTCCAAGATCAATCTCACCGAGCACTTTGTCCACCACGAGGACGTGCGCCGGGCCAATGGCATGACTGAGCAACGCGAGTTCTCCGCGGTGGTTTTGGGCGAGCTGTATAAGGCTCTGAAAATGCTCGCGCCACGCATGCTGAATAAGTCTTCCAAGCCGGTCGTGTTGTATCCGGAGAACTTTGGCCGTATTGTCGTCGCGGACGATAGGAAGGTCGCCGATCGCGGCGATGACGTCGTCCGCGTGATGGGGCCCGTTCCAGAGCTCGTGCTGTGGGTCTTTGGCCGCGATGCTTGCTCGCTGAAAATTGAGGGTGACGTAAGCGCCGTCGTTAGGTCAACCCTCTAGGCTAGATATGGCCGCGTACTTCTTGCGGACAGCCCCACAGGCCCGCAGACGCATCATTAACTAAGGAAAATACTTCCCCGAAACCCGTGTGGCGTATGTGATTAGTGGGGTGTGGGCTACTAGAGTGGCTAGCATGTCTGTCAAAAACGCACCGTCACGCGCCTCGCATCGCGGCCGCTCCGGCAAGGGGGCGGCCCGTCCTGCGAATCGATCGCGCCCCTTGGGGCGGTCTGGAGCGGCCAAGTCCACGTCGCGGAATGCGGCAGAGAACCTGACGCTTACTTCCGCCAACCGCGCTGCTGATCCCTCTTATGAGCGGACCGGCAGCGCATTTCGTGCTGTCGGGCGTGGCCTAAGTGCCGCATTCGGTGCCACCGCGCGTGGCATGGGCGATATGACGCGCGGCGTTAGCCGCGGTTTTGGCAATCTGCGTCCGAGTGACGGCGGGGCAGAAGGCTATGAAGAATTCGCATACGACGATGCAAGGGAGCCAGAGGAAATTTCTACTCGCGGCAAACAAAAGAAAAACAAGGTGACCCGCGCAAAGGCCACAGAAGATCGCGCAGCGCGCGAGCATGAGCTCGATGAGCATCCGGCAACTGCTCCTGATGCAATCGCGCGCGAAGAGCGCACCATCCAGATTTCCAACCCAGATGCCGTTGCTTTAACACTTATCGGCGTAGCCATCGTCTTGGCATGCGCGGTTTGGTTCGACATCGTTGGCGTTATCGGCGCCTATCTCACCGACGCCGTGCGCTATGTCATCGGCGCGGGCGCTTACGTCTTGCCGGTCGCCCTGATCGCGCTCGCCATGGCGCTGATGATGGGAGTTTCCGGCGTAGCTGGCCGTCTGCAGCCCCGCGTGATGGGCGGCATCGGCCTCATCATTGTTTCGATGCTGGGCCTAATTCACATCTTCGCCGGTCTGCCCAAGCTTTCCTGGCATGATAACGCGGCTGGCGACGCCGGCGGTGCCATCGGCTTTGCCGTAGGCCAGCTTTTGGAGGCAGCATTTTCCGCCTACGTCGCCGTGCCGCTGCTTATCCTGCTCATCATCTACGGCGCTTTGAACGTCACGGGCATCACCTTGCGCCAGGCCTTCGACTACCTCTCTGCGCTCTTCAACGACCTGATGGCGGGCCTGCGCGAGAAGAAGGCCGAGCGTTATGGCGACTATGACGAGGACATCGACGACGATGCCTATGGCCACGTCGACGATGACATCGAAGACATTGCCGAAGGCCGCGAGCGCACCCCGCGTGATAAGCGCCAGCAGTCGCAGCCACGTCGCGCGCGGCGCCAGGCCCCACGCCGCTTGGCGACGCCGATGGATAACTACCCGGCAGATTACCAATCGGCCAACCCGCCCACCGTGTCCTTCGATTCCGCGAACACCAAGCCGGCTGCCCAAGAAGAAGAGCAAGCATTGCTTGACGAGGCCGGCCAGCCCACCGAAGCCTTTTCTAACGCCGCGCCGGTCCAGCACGGCCGCCCAGACTTCGCTGGCTCCCGCAACATCGAGGACACCGACGAGTTCCCGGCCGTGCGTGATGAAGAGCAGACCACCGTTTTGCCTTCTGCACCGCAGCGTCAAGAATCTGCACAGCCGACTCAGCAGCCGGCCCAGCAGCCGGCCGCACAACCTGTAGCCAAGAGGGCGTCGCCAAGCGTTGCTGGTGCCGCCGTTGCCGGCGCTGCTGGTGCGGCCGCAATGGACGCTGCTTCCGACGTTGTTTCTTCCGCACACGCGGAGGCAGTGCGCCTGTTCCAGCAGCGCTCCGGCCGCGATGCGGCGACGGGCAAGTCCGTGGAGGAGCCTGCTGCGCAGCAACAGGCCGCGCAGGCCCCTGCAGCGCAGCAACCGGCCGCCGCACAGGTTGGCGCGATGGGCAATGACTCCGACTACGACCTGCCTACCACCGCATTGTTGACCGCGGGCAAGCCCACCAAGGCGCGCACCGAGGCCAACGACCGCATCATCGAGGCGATTACCGATGTCTTTGAGGAGTTCAAGGTCAACGCGCAGGTCACCGGCTTTAGCCGTGGCCCGACAGTCACCCGCTACGAAATCGAGCTGGGACCAGGCGTGAAGGTCTCCAAGATTACGAACCTGCAGTCCAACCTGGCCTATGCCGTGGCGACGGACAACCTGCGCCTGCTGACCCCAATCCCGGGCAAGTCTGCGGTGGGTATCGAGGTTCCGAATGCGGACCGTGAGATGGTGCGCCTGCGTGACGTTCTGGATTCCCCGGCCATCGCCAGTGATGAGGACCCAATGCTCATCGGCCTGGGCAAAGACATCGAGGGCGAGTACTCGTCCTATTCCGTGCAGAAGATGCCGCACCTGCTCGTCGCCGGCGCCACCGGTTCCGGTAAGTCGGCGTTCGTGAACTCGATGCTGGTTTCCCTCCTGACGCGCGCGACCCCGGAGCAGGTCCGCCTCATCCTCGTTGACCCGAAAATGGTGGAGCTGACTCCTTACGAGGGCATCCCGCACCTTATTACGCCTATTATCACCCAGCCGAAGAAGGCGGCGGCGGCCCTGCAGTGGCTCGTCGAGGAGATGGAGCAGCGCTACATGGACATGAAGGCTGCCCGGGTGCGCAAGATCGAGGACTATAACCGCAAGGTCATCTCCGGCGAGCACCAGGCGCCGCTCGGCTCCGAGCGCGAGATGCGCCCGTACCCGTACATCGTCTGCGTCGTGGACGAGTTGGCCGACCTTATGATGACCGCGCCGAAGGAAATTGAGGAATCCATCGTGCGCATCACCCAGAAGGCGCGTGCGGCCGGCATCCACTTGGTGCTCGCAACTCAGCGACCTTCCGTGGACGTGGTCACCGGTCTTATCAAGACCAACGTTCCTTCCCGCCTGGCATTTGCTACCTCGTCCCTTACGGACTCCCGCGTCATTTTGGACCAAGGCGGTGCAGAAAAGCTCATCGGCATGGGTGACGGTCTCTTCATTCCGCAGGGCGGCCGTCCGGTGCGTATGCAGGGCGCTTTCGTCTCCGACGAAGAGGTGCAAGCGGTTGTCGACGCCGCGAAGGCCCAAGGCCAGCCCAACTACACCGAGGGCGTTACCGAGGAAAAGCAGTCCGAGGCAAAGAAGCAAATTGATGACGATATCGGCAAGGACATGGACGATCTGCTCGAGGCAGTCGAACTTGTGGTCACCGCCCAGTTTGGGTCGACGTCGATGCTCCAGCGCAAGCTGCGCATCGGTTTCGCCAAGGCGGGCCGCCTCATGGATCTCATGGAATCCCGCGGTGTCGTGGGCCCATCCGAGGGCTCCAAGGCACGTGAGGTGCTGGTCAAGCCGGAAGAACTCGACACCATCATCTGGATGATCAAGGGCGCCGACCCAGCAGAGGCACCGAAGGAAATCCAGGACGAGATGGCGCAGGCTGAATCGGCGGAAGATTCTTCCGCCGACGATGCCTCCGCCCCAAGTGGCGAGGACACGCGCACTGTCCAAGCGACGTATAACCCGTCCTCCGGCGCCTTCTAGGCAAAAAGTTTCTCGCCCCACCGCAGCCATTGCGGTGGGGTATTAACTTTTGTGTAAGATAGTACAAGTCTTGGAGGGGAGTACCCCGTTCCACAGCGATGATCGTCAACACGGCAACTCCGCAGGGAAATGAGTTCCCGGTCTCGCTGGCTCGCAGTAGGCGAGTTGGGGGAGACCTCCGGTCAATTTCGTAACTCGACCGGAGGATATTTATATATGCATGTCCCTTTGTGGATTTGGATACTAACCATCGCCGTCATCCTCGGCTTTTTCATCTTTGACTTCTTGAGCCACGTGCGTTCGCCGCACGAACCCTCCATGAAGGAATCCGGTTTTTGGACCTTGTTCTACATGGGCATGGCCGTCATCTTTGGCGGTATCGTCTGGGTGCTGTGGGATCACGAGCACGCCATTCAGTTCTTCACCGGTTGGGTAACCGAACAGGCGTTGAGCGTGGATAACCTCTTCGTGTTCGCACTGATCATGGGCGCGTTCAAGATTCCGCGCCGCTTCCAGCAAAAGGTGCTGCTCATCGGCATCGTCCTGGCGCTGGTATTCCGCCTCATCTTCATCATGCTCGGTGCTGCGATCATCCAGGCGTGGTCCGACGTGTTCTATCTGTTCGCAATCTTCCTCATCTACACCGCGGTCAAGCTCATCGTGGACGAGGTCACCGATGCTGAAGAGACTGATCCGAATGACATGCTGATCATCAAGTGGCTGCGCAAGGTAATCCACGTCACCCCGCGCTACCACGGTGACAAGCTCACCCACCGCGAGGAGTCCGGCCCGAAGAAGGGCAAGCTGGCTCTGACGCCTTTGTTCGTGGCACTGGTCGCCATCGGGCTTATCGACGTCATGTTCGCCTTCGACTCCATCCCAGCCATCTACGGCATTACTTCGGAGCCGTTCCTGGTCTTTAGTACCAACGCCTTCGCGCTGATGGGCCTGCGTCAGATGTTCTTCCTCATCGATGGCCTGCTCGAGCGCTTGGTTTACCTGCCTTATGGCCTGGGCATCATCTTGGGCTTCATCGGCGTGAAGCTCCTCTTCCACGCGCTGCACGAGAACAACCTGCCGTTCGTGAATGGCGGTGAAAACGTCGGCGGCATTCCAGAGATTCCGACCTTGATGTCCCTGCTGGTTATCGTGGGCGTCCTCGCGGTGACCGTTGCCGCCTCTGTTTTGAAGAACAAGCGCGACGAAGCGCAGGGCGGCATCACCGTGTCCCACAACCACTACGACTGGGACGAAGAGGGCAACAAAATCGTCCGCACCAAGTCGGGCGAGCTCGTCGGTAAGGCTGCCGATCTGCCAGAGACCGAACTGCCCTAACCTTTAAGCAAAAGAGTTAATCACCGGGTTCCACTCGCGGAATGCGCGCGCGGTAACAGCGCCGCAGACAAAGAACGGATCTTGGTCCATAATTTTGATGCCTTCGGCAACCTCGGTGGCCTCATCGGCAAATTGCAAAACGATGAGCGCACCGCCCTTGGAATCAGTAAAGGGGCCGGAGCCTAAAATTATGCCCTTTTCATTTAGATCACCGATGAATTCGCGGTGCGCTGGGCGGTTTTCCGCGATGGCCGGATTTTGCGGGTTGTATTCGTAGCTGACTGCGAAGTATTTCATGAACTTATCTTAAAGAGATGGGGGAGTTTGCCGCAGCGGCTTTAGTAGGACAGGTAGGATAAAGTCCGTGAATCATTCTAGGGCTCGGCAGAAAACGGCGGCGGCGTCGGATGTAAATCCCCACGTTTCCAACTGGAATCTACCCAATATCCTGACGAGCTTGCGCATCTTGTTCATCCCCGTACTCGTCTGGTTGGTGCTGGCCGGCCACGACTGGTGGGCTTTTGGTGTATTCGCCGCGTTGATGATTACGGACAAACTCGATGGCGACATCGCCCGTTCCCGTGGCCTCATCACCGACTTCGGCAAAATCGCTGACCCTATCGCAGACAAAGCCTTAATGACCGCGGCCTTCGTCTGCCTCAACATCATCGGCGCTTTGCCGGTATGGGTCACCGTGGTCATCCTTGTCCGCGAATTCGGCATCACTTTCTGGCGCATGGCCCTTCTGCGTCAGGGCAAGGTCGTTCCGGCGTCTAAAGGTGGCAAGCTCAAGACCGTCTTGCAGTCCCTTGCCGTGGCGATGTACCTGTGCCCGCTGCCGAGCTGGATGGACATTCCTTCCTTCGTGGTCATGCTTATCGCCGTCGTGGTCACTGTGGTCACGGGCGTGCAGTACCTCATCGACGGCAGGAAGCAGAACTCCTGATGTCTGCGCCCGCGCTTGTCGATGCCCTGCGCAACCGCAACCAGACCGTATCCTTCTGCGAGTCCTTGACTGCGGGCCTAGCGGCGGCCACGCTCGCTACGGTCCCGGGGGCGTCGGCAGTCTTGCGCGGTGGATTAGTAACTTATGCCACCGAGGTGAAGTCTCACTTCTTGTCGGTTCCGGTGGAGGAGCTGGAAGCCCAGGGAGTGGTCTCTGCCAAAACCGCGCAAGCGATGGCCGAGACTGCGGTGCGCGAGACCGGCGCGGACTGGGGGCTATCGCTGACAGGCGTGGCAGGACCTGACCCGCAAGAGGGCAAATCCGCGGGAACGGTCTTCGTGGGCATCGTTGGCCCCGGGGTTCCTGCCCGTGGCATACAACTGGAGCAGCTATCGGGCAGCCGTAACGCGATCCGTGAAGCCGCAGTGGAAGAGGTCTTGAGCCTGCTT
The DNA here is from genome assembly GCF_047459735.1 of Corynebacterium sp. c25Ua_89. Classification (NCBI taxonomy): domain Bacteria; kingdom Bacillati; phylum Actinomycetota; class Actinomycetes; order Mycobacteriales; family Corynebacteriaceae; genus Corynebacterium; species Corynebacterium sp. c25Ua_89. The sequence continues at coordinate 196,387 of NZ_JASBOD010000002.1, read as the reverse complement.
CTATCAACTTTGGAAGAAAATTAGGATTTTCGGGAACAAAGCCGGCCGCAGCGCCGTTGTACAGATTGATGAACACTACTACTGCACTTCTTGAAAAGCCTTTCAACGCCTCGGCAGGTGCTGTTGAGGCTCCCAAGCGCGCGCCGGAGCCGCTGCTGCGTGAGGCGCTGGGACTGACCCTTCGCGCATTCCGCGCCGACAAGGGCGTGACCCTGCGCGAACTTGCTAGCGTCGCGCGTGTTTCCCCGGGCTACCTTTCGGAGCTCGAGCGCGGCCGCAAGGAAGTCTCCTCCGAGCTTTTGGCCTCCGTCTGCCACGCTCTAGAGGTCAGCGTTTCTGACGTCTTGATTGAGGCTGCAGGTTTCATGGCGCTGCCGTCCATGGACGAGGAACTGGCAACCACCGCGCCTGCTGCTTCTGAGCTTTAAAACTCTTCGCGTCTCACAGTGAACTTTATGCCTTCGGGTACCACAGTGGGGCGCGGATTTCGTTAGTATTGGTGGGGTAACGAAACACTTTTAGTCACGCGTTAAACGCAACTTAGGAAGGCTTAAACACACTAATGGCGAATCCATTTTCCAAGGCATGGAAGTACCTGATGGCACTCTTCGATTCCAAGATCGAAGAAAACGCTGATCCCAAGGTGCAGATCGAGCAGGCCATCGAGGACGCACAGCGCCAGCACCAGGAGCTTTCGCAGCAGGCAGCTGCTGTCATCGGTAACCAGCGTCAGCTGGAGATGCAGCTCAACCGCCGCCTGAATGAGATTGAGAAGCTGCAGGGCAATACCCGCCAGGCGCTGGAGCTTGCTGATAAGGCTCGCGCTGCAGGTGATAACACCAAGGCCACCGAGTACGAGAACGCCGCAGAGGCCTTCGCCGCGCAGCTGGTTACCGCAGAGCAGTCTGTGGAAGACACCAAGAAGCTCCACGATCAAGCCCTTCAGCAGGCAGAGCAGGCCAAGAAGGCCGTCGAGCGCAATGGCATGGCCCTGCGTGAAAAGGTCAACGAGCGTTCCAAGCTGCTTTCCCAGCTCGAGCAGGCGAAGATGCAGGAGAAGGTCTCCGAGTCTCTCAACTCCATGAACGAGATGACCGCTAACGGCAACACTCCGTCTTTGGATTCCGTCCGTGACAAGATTGAGCGCCGCTACACCAAGGCCCTGGGCCAGGCGGAGCTGGCGGAGAACTCCGTGGCTAACCGCATGCACGAGGTGGAGCAGGCAGGCGTGCAGCTGGCCGGCCACTCCCGTCTGGAGCAGATTCGTGCAGAGATGGGTTCCTCCAAGGCTGTTGAGGGCAACTCCCAGCAGGCAATCGAGGGCAACCGCACCGCTGGTTCTGCAGCAGACCAGGCGGCGCAGCCAAACGCCGCTGCTGACGACGCCGTCCAAGCCCGCCTGCGCGAACTGCGCGGCGAGCAGTAGCCTCTAGTTCTAAGAAGACCCTCGAGAACTTCTCTCGGGGGTCTTTGTGGATCTAGACGGTATCTAGTCGGTATCTAGTCGCCCACGCCGCGGGCTTGGAGTGCCTCGCCCATGGCTCGGGCGCGGCGTATCGAACGGATGACCACCGGAGTACCGAAAGCTAGCAGGGAAGTGCCCGCACCGCGGGCCTTGCGGGCGTCCATGACCTCTTGAACCGTGCCGAGCATCAGCGGCAGGAGGCGGATCGTAAGTGACATCGCCAGGCTGATATTTTCCACCGGCAGCCCCAGCTTGCCAAGAGGTGCGAGCGCCTTCTCAAAAGACTCCATCATCTCCGAGACCTTAGTAGTCAGCGTGAGGAGTACTGCCGCGACGATGGCGGCATAAATGCTAAAGAAAGTAGCCACCGCCGTTTCAAGGTCTTGCTGCCACCATTGCAGCGCCGCCAGCGCCACGAGCAAATAGAGCGGGGGATAAAGCTGGCTCCAGGCCACGCGCGCAGGGATAAGCGCGAGCGGGTAGACCGCAAGCGCGACTGCCGCGCAGCCCACGGCTACGGGAATGGTCTTTGCAAAAATCGTGGTGCTGATGATGAAAGCGATGAGCACTACAAATTTCACCCACGCCGGCAGGCGGTGGATGAAGGTATCGGCATCGACATAAAACCCAAGCGGAATATTCTGTGGCACGAATGTCTCCCTTTGCTACAGCGGGCGGAAATTACAGAGGGCGGGAGGCCATAAGCGAGCGATAGAAGTCGATGACCTTAGCGGGCGCGCCGTCGGCTGCAATGCGGTGATTATCGATGCAAATGACTCGGTCGAAATCGTGGATGAAATCCAAGTCGTGCGTGACCACGATAAGCTGCTGCTCCAAGCGCGCAAACTCGCGGCGGATGCGGTCGCGGTTGCGCAGGTCCAAAAGAGTGGTAGGTTCGTCGGCGATGATAAGCACCGGCTCCATCACGAGAACCGCGGCCAAAGCCAGCAGCTGCTTCTGCCCGCCAGAAAGCGTATGCGGCGACTGGTCTGCCAGCTCGCGTAGCCCAAAGCGCTCCAGCGCAGCATCCACGCGCGCGTTCCGCTCGGCCTTGCTGAGCTTTAGCCGACGCAGCGAAAAGGCGACGTCGTCACGCACGTTCGGCATCACAATTTGGTTCTCCGCATCGGAGAAGACAAAACCGACCTTGCGGCGGATTTCTTTTCCGTGGCGGGTGACATCCGCGCCGTCGACAAGCACGGTGCCCGAGGTGGGCTCGCTTAGGCCATTGATGAGGCGGGTGAGCGTGGATTTACCGCCGCCGTTCGCGCCGATGATGGCAATGCGCTGCTCAGAAAGCGTGAGGTTTATATCGCTTAAAACCTCTTCCTCGTCGAAAGCGACGCTGACGTTCTGGAACTCGATGGTGGACATTTATGCCTTCTTGGGCTTGCGTCCCATCAGATCCGGAAACGCCGCGTGCACGCCAATCGCGATAACGACCATGACCGCCAGCTTTAGTGCGTCAGGGCCCAAGAAAGGAATCTGTGCGAGTGCGGCCTCGCCCCAGCCCATGCCCGCGCGCAAGGCCATGCCGATGGTGCCGCAGGTGTATTGCACGAGCAGGCTGACGATGCCCGCGAGCGCAATGACGATGCACATGCCGGCCTTGTTGCGCGGGGCGCGGTAAGCAATCGCGCCGCCTACGGCAGGGGAGATGACATAGCCCGCGATGTAGCCCACAGTAGGCCCGGCCAGTGCGCTCAAAACGCTGCGGCCGCCTGCCAGGACAGGTAGGCCAACGAGACCCAGAACGATGAAAAGTAGGCCTACGTAGAAGCCACGGCGCCCGCCCAAAATCAGGCCAGCAAGGGTGATGACGGCGTTCTGCAAAACGATCGGAACGCCGGAGACCGGGCTGGGGATCGAAACGAACGCGAAGACAATAATGAGAGCGGTAAAGACGGCAACGTAAGCAATGTCGCCCGCGACAGAGTTCTTCTTCATGTTGGGCAGATTACACGCCTAGCATTGCGGCTGGGAAACTCGCCTTTTGAACGGCGTTCAGGCGGGCGTGTTGAGCGGGGGCTGGGGCTTGGAATTTCGGCCTGTAGGATAGCGGGCATGCGATTGACGGAGTATCACCAACTGATAGTCGATGAATTCGGTGAATCCGAAGGCAAGTGGATAAGCCATTCCCACGTGCTGGCTAAATACGGTGAAACCGCCGACGAGCTCATCGAACGTGGGGTAGACCCAGGCGAGGTGTGGGAAGGCCTGTGCCATGATTTTGATGTTCCGGAAAACCGCCGCCTGGGCGTGGATTATCCCACGCTCTAGTTGTTCGAACGCATTCGAAGACCTGTGAGTTAAAAACCGGGCGGACACGCGGAGTTTGTATTTTAGTTTCGAACACTTGTGTGTAAGGTGGTTTGGGGTGTCGGGCGTCGGCGCTAGCTTAGCTTTTGCTGCGGAACCGCAGGTGCGGTTTGGCAGTCTAAATCAATGAGCCTGTGGGATGTGCAGGTAAATCAACGTTAGGAATTGAAAATGGCAACGAAGAAGAAGTCCACCGCTGCGGCGGGCAAGGGAGATGACCGCCAGAAGGCGCTCGACGCCGCGATGGCGATGATTGAGAAGGATTTCGGTAAGGGTGCTGTCATGCGCCTTGGCGACGACGAGCGTCCCCCAATCCGCGCGATTTCCTCCGGCAACACCGCCATCGACATCGCACTGGGCATTGGCGGATTCCCGCGCGGGCGCATCGTGGAGATTTACGGCCCAGAATCCTCGGGTAAGACTACCGTTGCGCTGCACGCGATTGCGTCTGCGCAGAAGGAAGGTGGCATCGCTGCGTTTATCGACGCCGAGCACGCCCTTGACCCTGAGTACGCTCGCCTTTTGGGCGTGGATACGGATAACCTGCTGGTTTCACAGCCGGATACCGGTGAGCAGGCGCTGGAAATCGCCGACATGCTCGTGCGTTCCGGCGCTATCGACATCATCGTTATCGACTCCGTCGCGGCCCTTACCCCGAAGGCGGAAATCGAAGGTGAGATGGGTGACTCCCACGTCGGCCTGCAGGCCCGCCTGATGTCCCAGGCGCTGCGCAAGATGACCGGCGCGCTGTACAACTCCGGCACCACCGCCATCTTTATTAACCAGCTGCGCGAGAAGATCGGCGTCATGTTCGGCTCCCCGGAGACCACCACCGGTGGTAAGGCGCTGAAGTTCTACGCTTCCGTGCGCTGCGATATCCGTCGCATCCAGACGCTTAAGGATGGCCAGGATGCGATTGGTAACCGCACCAAGATCAAGATTGTGAAGAACAAGGTTTCCCCGCCTTTCAAGATCGCTGAGTTCGACATCATGTACGGCGAGGGTATTTCGCGTGAGTCCTCCATCATCGACCTTGGCGTGGAGCATGGCTTTATCAAGAAGTCCGGTTCCTGGTTTACCTACGAGGGTGACCAGCTGGGGCAGGGTAAGGAGAAGGCCCGTAACTTCCTGAAGGAAAACAAGGACCTGGCTGATGAGATCGAGAAGAAGATCTTCACCAAGCTGGGCATCGGCGCCGCGGCCGCGACGGGGGAGGAAGTCCACATGGACGTGCCCGGTGCGGACGATTCCTTGACGGATGACGCCGTCGATTTGGTTCCGAACGTCGACTTCGACGACGACTAAATGTCAAAGCCCGCCCCAGAAAAGCTCGAAAAGCTTCGCCAAGCGCTTGCCGAATATGAATCCGGCGCCGCTGGAGGCGGGCTTTTTGATGCCGAAGCAGAAGAAGCCAAAGCCAAGGTGCGCTCCCGCGCGCTGTTGTTGCTGGATCAGCGCGCGCGTTCGCGCACGGAATTAAGTGACCGCCTCCTTGCCCTCGAATTCGACGCCGAGGTGGTGGAGATGGTCCTCGATGACCTAACACACGTGGGCCTGCTTGACGACGCCACCTTTGCCAAAGAGTGGGTGCGCCAGCGCCATGCCCGCAGGGGTAAATCCGCGCGGGTGCTAGACCGCGAGCTGCAGGAAAAGGGCGTGTCCCAAGCCCTGCGGAGTGAGGCCCTGGAGCAGGTGACGGAGGAATCTGAGGAGTCCATTGCCCAGGCTTTGGCGGTAAAGAAAGCGCGCTCTGTGAAAACGGTGCCGGCGGATCGGGCGGAACGTGATAAGTACTTGCGCCGCATCGTAGGCGTGCTGGCGCGGCGCGGTTTCAACCAAGGCATGTCCATGCGGATTGCCATTGCGGCGCTGGATGCGCGCATCGCGGAGCTGGAATCCTAGGGTTTATGAGTTGGCTGCTTTGGCCGATAGAATGACCCGACGTGAGTAATCCCCAGACTGAGGCGCCCCGCACCTACGAAGTGCGTACTTTTGGCTGCCAGATGAACGTGCACGATTCCGAGCGCATCTCCGGCTTGCTGGAGGAGGCAGGCTACTGCGCAGTCGACTCCGGCGACGAGCCCGACCTCATCGTCTTTAATACCTGCGCGGTGCGTGAGAACGCAGATAAGCGCCTATACGGCACCCTGGGCGCATTGAAGAAAACCAAGGAGAATCACCCCGGCATGCAGATTGCCGTGGGCGGCTGCTTGGCGCAAAAGGACAAAGACACCGTCCTCGATAATGCGCCGTGGGTCGATGCGGTCTTTGGCACCCACAACATGGGAGCCCTTCCTACGCTGCTCGAACGCGCGCGCCACAATGACGAGGCCCAAGTGGAAATCGTTGATTCCCTCGAGGCTTTCCCTTCCGTGCTCCCTGCAAAGCGCGAGTCTGCCTACGCCGGTTGGGTCTCGGTCTCGGTGGGCTGCAACAACACCTGTACTTTCTGCATCGTTCCTTCCCTGCGCGGTAAGGAAGAGGACCGCCGCCCAGGCGACATCCTGGCGGAGGTCAAGGCGCTGGTAGACCAAGGCGTCTCCGAGGTCACCCTGCTGGGCCAAAACGTCAACGCTTATGGCGTGAACTTTGCAGACCCTGACCTGCCGCGCGATAAGTTCGCGTTCTCGAAGCTGCTGCGCGAGGTGGGAAAGATCGAGGGCTTGGAGCGTCTGCGCTTTACCTCGCCGCACCCGGCAGAATTTACTTCCGACGTCATCGATGCCATGGCCGAGACCGCAGCCGTGTGCCCGCAGCTGCACATGCCGCTGCAGTCTGGCTCCGACCGCATTTTGAAGGAGATGCGCCGGTCTTATCGTTCGAAGAAGTTCCTCGCCATCCTGGATGAAGTCCGCGAGAAGATGCCGCATGCGGCCATCACCACCGATATCATTGTCGGCTTCCCAGGCGAGACCGAAGAGGACTTCGAGGCCACCATGGAAGTGGTAAAGCGCGCCCGTTTTGCCTCCGCTTTTACCTTCCAGTATTCGCCGCGCCCGGGTACCCCGGCGGCGGAGATGGAAAAGCAGGTCCCGAAGCACATCGTGCAGGAGCGCTTCGAGCGCCTCGTCGCGCTGCAAGACTCCATCCAAGCCGAGGAGAATGCGAAGCTGGTTGGCACCGACGTCGAGCTGCTGGTGCAGGCCGAGGGCGGCCGCAAGGCTGACAAGACTCACCGCCTGACCGGACGTTCCCGCGATGGCCGCCTCGTGCACTTTGCGCCTATCGACGCCGCCGGCACTTCCATCAGCACAGATATCCGCCCAGGCGACGTCGTGCATACCACCGTTACCGATTCCGGTTCCTTCTTCCTCGTGGCTGACTCCGGCGTTACCGAGCACCGCCGCACTAAGGCCGGCGACATGTCCGCAGCGGGGCAGACCCCAACCACCGCGCCTATCGGCGTAGGTTTGGGGCTACCGCAGGTTGGCGCCCCCGCCACCCAAGATTCCTGCGGCTGCTAAAGGAGTTTTTCATGAGCAATCAGTACGACACCGCCCACGCCGCCGAGCGCGCTGCCGCCCAGAAGATGGAACTGGGAGGCTACAAAACCGCGCTCATCGCAGCGGTTGTCGCGTGGGTGGCGTACCTGGTTCTGCCTTATGCCGGCTCCGCCCACGGCTGGGAGGTCCTTGGTCTGGGCAGCCCGAGTGTGAAGATTTCCATCATGGAGAACATCTCGGGGTGGTGTGCCCTGCTGGGCATCGGCGTGCTGACTAGCCTCACCGTCATCACCCGCCGCTTAAACTACGGCCTTGCTGCATGGATGCTGGTAGCAATCTCGCTGTTTCTTAACCTCTGGGGCTTCTGGTACCGCGGCTCGACCGCTAACGGCGCCTCCATCGGCATGTGGGTCGGCGTGCTCGCTAGCCTGATTGCATTCTTGGCGTACTGCCGCGTGGCCTTTAGGCGCAGCCCCGAGCAAATTGCAGCGGCCGAAAAGGCCCGCGCCGCAGCCAGCTCCCTCGATCAAGTCGGCGTCCTGCAGACGGAGGCCGCGACCACACTTCCTCCGGAGGAGAATCCGCTGCTTATCGACGACCGGCGCCGCCGAGCGCACAAGCGTTAAGCTCCGAATTTAACTCCGGAGATGCAGCTCCCAGGCTGAGGACGTGGAAATAACCTTCGCACCTAGGTGCTTATAGATGCGGTTCATCGCCGGGTCCTCATCCGCTACCGAGCAATATGCCCGGCGCGCGTCCGGCCACCACCGCGCGACCTCGTGCAGTGCGTGCAGTTTCGCAGCCGTGGCCAGTCCGCGTCGACGCCTATCGCGGGCGGTGACCGTCAGCGTCCACTCACAGACCTCCGGGTCCGCATCCGCGTGCCGGGAAAGCTCCGTCAGCGCCACGATACGCCCGGCTTCCTCGACCGCAACCAGAAGAGTATGCGAGCGCCGTGCCCGCAGCCTGCGATGCGCCTCCTCCAAACGCTGCGCGGTCCAATAAATAGGCTCGGTGCTCAAATCGCCGTAGACCGCATCCGTGGAGGCCACGGTCAAAAGCTCCAGGATGTCATCCAGATACTCAGCGGGGATGTCATAGTCGGCAAAGACATGAAATTTGCGCGAGGCCACCGGGAAAGGCCGCGCTGGCGTATCCGGAAACTCTACGAACATCTGGTGCTCGGCGTGCATTTGTGCAAAGCCCCGCGCGATATACGGGCCTGAGAACGGGTCATAAGAGTAGTCCGCATCGGCAGGGTAGAGCATGCCTACCTGCGCGACGCTGCGGCCGAGCTTATGGGCCAGGTCGAGGGCGGCGTCGACAAGCTGCTTGGCTACCCCGCGCGCTTCCGCGGACAGCTCCTCGCCGGGCATGGGCAGCAGGCCCGCCGCGAGAACGCACTCGATTTCCGCATTCTGTGTTTCTTCAAGAAGAGGCAGCGAGATATGGATGAAGCCGTCGAAATCCAACTCCGGGCTGGGCTCCACCGCGGAAATAGTGGGCACGCCCAGCGCGCCCACCTCCAGTGGGGTAGGAGAAGTTAGCCCAAAGAGATAGGTCTGCGACTCGTTCGAGCCTTGTAGGCGCTGGACCACCCGCGAAGGCGCAGAAGATGCGGCTGGGTCACCGCTGGCCTCTTGCGCATACAGGTTCGCGTCGAAGACGAAGCTACGGACGCAATCTGCTGGCTTTCCGCGGCCGGGGACAATCTGGACGAGCAAACTATTTGTCATTTACAGCAGCTGCCGCTGCGTCCGCGAACTCCTGCCACTGCGCGGCCTGGGCGCGCAGGTCCTGCTCCTTCGTGGCGTTGCCCTTGGCAGCGGCGGCGTCGGCTTGCGCGTTTAGATCGTCAACCTTGGACTGGAACTGCGCCACGCGTGCCTGAGCTTCGGGGTCGGTACGGCGCCACTCGGAATCCTCCGCGGCGGAAACGCGCTTTTCCAGGGCCTCAATCTTGGCCTCGTATTCACGGACCTGGTTGCGTGGGACGAATCCAATTTCCTCCCACTTTTCTTGCAGCTCGCGCAGCTTCGCCTTGGCGGCCTCGATGGACTTGGAAGGATCGATTTGCGAGTCGTATTCCGCAATCAGGGCGTCCTTCGCCTGCGCGTTGGCGGCGAATTCCTTATCGCGCTCGTCGTTGACGGCGTTGCGAGCGGAGAAGAAGTGGTCCTGCGCAGCGCGGAACTGCGCCCACAGCTTGTCATCGGCCTCGCGCGGGGCGCGGCCGGCGGCCTTCCACTCGGTCATCAGGTCACGGTAGGCGCGCGCGGTGGCTGCCCAGTCGGTGGAATCCTGCAGCGCCACGGCGCGCTCGACGAGCTCTTCCTTGCGCTTGCGGGCCGCCGCGCGATTGCGGTCCAGTTCCGCGAAGTGCGCTCCACGGCGCCTATTAAAGGAGTCGCGTGCGCGCGAGTAGCGCTTCCAGAGGGCGTCGTCAGTCTTGCGGTCGATTCCGCGAATCTGCTTCCACTCCTCGAGGATGGCGCGGATGCGATCTCCCGCGGCCTTCCACTCGGTGGAGTTCGCTGCGATGTCCTCGGCCTCTGCCGCGAGCTTCTCCTTGGCCGCGATGCCTTCCGCGCGGCGGCGCGCTTTATCGGCCTGCGCCTGCTCGCCGGCGCTTACGGAGTGCTCGATGACAGCGCCCAAACGCTTGTCCAAGGCCGCAATATCGCCGATAACGGCAGCGGTAGGCAAAGACTCCCGCAGCTCCGCGGCGGTGGCCTTGATGGTTTCCGCTTCGCCCGGGTGCGCCTTCAAGCGTGTTTCCAGCAGCTCAATTTCGGTGGAAAGGTCATCGTAGCGGGCACCATAGTGCGCCAAGCCCTCAGCCGGGGTGCCGGCCTTCCACTCGCCAATCTTGCGTTCGCCTTCGGGAGCATTGACGAAGACGGAACCGTCTTCCTCCACGCGGCCCCATTTGGCCGGATCATTCTTTGCGACCTTAGCCGCCGGCTGTGCGCCCGGGCGAGGGCCTGGACGAGCACCCTTCTTGGGCATTGCACCTGGGGTTGGGATAGACATGGTTGAAACCGCCTTTATGAAAGTCGCGCCGCGCGTCACGGCTGCCTAGAGTGTTCTCCCTAACAGTACCTTCTCCTGCATTAGGATGAGTGAGCAATGTTAAATCTTTTGATTATGCCTTCCTCGCCGGCCTTGGCGGAGGAATTATCTCCCGCAGATGCCCCTAGCCGCGCGCTATTAGGCGCAGCTCGGCAGCTGGTCCGCGAATACGCGTCGGCCAATGAGGAGCTGGTGTTAGACATCGTTGGCTCCAGGGATGCACGCTGGCATACGGCACATACAGGTTCACTGCGCGCGTGGGGTGCCCCGAGTGTGGAGCTGGGCGAGGGCAATTACCTGCCGGAGCTTATGGCGCGCTACATGCTTGCAGGTGGTCCGGATTATCGCGTGGGCGAGGTCCGCGAGCACCTAGGCACCCCGCGCGCGGGCGTTCTCACCATCGTGTGCGTAGACGGCAGTGCCGGGCTTACCCAACGCGCGCCGCTCGCGCTTATCGACGCCGCCCCCGCGGCCGCCCGGTGGTGCGAATCCCTGCTAGCGGGCGCGGACGAAAGCTGCGATGAAGAAAAGCTGCGTGCCGCCGGCGTCGAGGAGACTGTGCTGTGGGCAGAGCTCGCGGCGCTGCGGCCGCTAAAGGCAGAACTGCGCGCGGCGGATTCGACGCTGGGCGTTGGACGATACGTGGCGGGGTGGCAATGCTAAGACCAATCGCAGTCGTAGGGCCTACGGGTTCGGGTAAAAGTGACTTGGGCGTGCAGCTCGCGCATGAGCTAGACGGCGAGGTTGTCAACGTCGATTCCATGCAGCTCTACCGCGGCATGAACATCGGCACGGCGAAGCTCACGATTGAAGAACGCGAGGGCATCCCGCACCACCAGCTTGACGTCTGGGAAGTCACGGAGAAGGCCTCCGTCGCGCGCTATCAAGCAGACGCCATTGCCGACGTCGAGGCGATCATGGCCCGCGGCAAAACGCCCATCCTCGTGGGCGGCTCGATGCTCTATGTCCAAGCGCTCGTCGACGACTGGCAGTTTCCACCCACCGACCCTGCAGTTCGCGCGAAGTATGAGCAGCGGAGGGTGGAAATCGGCGTCGATAAGCTGCACGCGGAGCTTGCAGAAGTAGATCCGGCCGCGGCCGCCATCATCGAGGACAAGGACCCGCGGCGTACCGTCCGTGCGCTGGAGGTCATCGAGCTGACCGGCAAACCCTTCAAGGCCAGCCAGCCGCTGAAGGACGCTCCGCCGCGTTGGAACACGCTGCTGCTGGGCCTGCGCACGCAAGCAGATTGGCTCAACCCGCGCATCGAGTTGCGCAGCCGACGTATGTTCGAACGCGGGCTCGTAACGGAGGTCGAGCGCCTGCAAACACAAGGCCTCGTAGAAGATTCCACTGCCGGCCGCGCCATCGGCTACGCGCAGGTATTCCAAGCTCAGCGAGGAGAGCTGACCTGGGATGAAGCCATAGAGCGTACGATTACCGGAACGCGGCGCTACGTGCGCCGCCAACGCTCCTGGTTTAACCGCGACAAGCGCATCAACTGGCTGGATGCGGCCGCCGATACGCGCGGGCAGGCGCTGCGTATTATTGAGGCATGAAATTTGCCAAGGGACACGGTACGGAAAACGATTTCGTCATCATCGAAGACCATGACGGCCAGCTAGAGCTTAGCCCCGAGCGCGTGCAGCGCCTGTGCGATCGCCGCGCCGGCATCGGCGGGGATGGCCTGCTGCGCGTGGTCCGCGCGGGCGCGCTGGGGGAGCCGCTCGCAGACGGCATCGCGGACGAGGATTGGTTCATGGACTACCGCAACGCCGATGGTTCCGTCGCCGAAATGTGTGGCAACGGCACTCGCGTCTTCGCCCACTGGGTGCGCTCCCGCGGCTTGGTGAATGCCGATTCCTTCACCGTCGGCACCCGTGCCGGTGCGAAAACGGTGACGGTGCATTCCTTCGATGAGTTCGAGGCGCAGGTTAGCGTGGAGATGGGTGCTGCGCGGGTAACCGGAGTTTCCACCGCGTCGATGGCAGGCGAGAGCTTTGCGGGCCTAGGTGTCGACGTGGGCAATCCACACCTGGCAGCGGTCATCCCGGGGCTTTCAGCAGAGGGCCTGGCCGAGATGACCTTCGAGCAGCCGACTTTCGATGAGTCCTTCTTTCCCGAGGGAGTCAACGTTGAGGTGCTGACTCAGCTCGCCGAAGGCGCCGTTTCCATGCGTGTCTTCGAACGCGGCGTCGGAGAGACCCGCTCCTGCGGCACCGGCACCGTGGCGGCCGCATGCGCCGCGCTTGCCGACGCCGGCTACGGCACCGGCACCGTCAGCGTCCATGTTCCCGGCGGCACGGTGGAAGTGGAGATCTTTGACGAAGACTCGCGTCTTACCGGCCCTTCGCGCATCGTGGCAACTGGCGAGACCGCGCTTTAGTCTTTGTAGTGCGTGCCGAGGGAAAGGGCCGCGCGGCGGGCGGCGAGCCAGGTCTCGCGCAGCTCGGTCGCGCGGTCATCGGTAACCCTTAAGAGGGATTCCAGCTCGTCGGTTTCGATGTCTGTGCGGTATACGCGGATGTCCAAGCGGCTTAAGAATCGCTTGGCGCCGTTTAATTCGTAGCGGAAGGCCTCGATGGTGGGATCCGTGCAATCCAGATCCAGCAGCGCGGGGCGGTGCAAAGTGCGGTCTGCAATGGCATCGGTATTTTGCGAATTGCAGAAGGCGTCGAATTCAGCGATCACGTCGCGGATATCGTCCGCGGAAAGATCGATGGAGGTGCGCAGGGCGGCGTGCTCGGAGGCGTCGGGACGTGCAGAGGCGAAAAGCCATATGGCGCCTGCCACCAAGAGCGAAATGAAAAGGCCAGGCAGTTTCAGGGTCACGATGAGCGCAACGGCTGCCACCACCGCGAGGGTGACGGCGAGCATATGTCGCCCTGTCGAGTCCATACCTGGCCCTTCTTCGTTTTATTTAGTGGCATCCGCCAGAACCGCAGGAGCAGCCGCCGTCGGAGCCGCAGCCGCCGGTGGGCATTTCGATTGAAGCCGTCAGCATACCAGTTCCAGCCAGAACTTCATCCTTGGCGGGAAGCTCGCCGAAGCTGGCCGGTAAGCAGAGGTCGAACGGGAAGACGCCGTCCATGACCAGGTGCATGAACTTTTCGCCGGTGAGCTGGTTTTCGCGCCACTCGGATTCCATCACGCGGGCGGCGAATCGGCAGCCCGGGGTAGGCACCGCTGCGCCGGAACCCTGCGCGACAATCTCTGCGCCCTCAGACTCGAAGGCTGCGGGGTAAGTATCAAACTCCGCCTCGTAGTCTGCGGCGGAGGCAAAGCGTTTCACACCGAAGCCCATGACGCTAAGGCCTACCTGCTGCCACGGCTGGGTTTCTTCGTCTGCCAGCAGCGGACCCTGCGCGAGGTTAGCGGTGGCCTGTGCGAGAACGGTGCCGAATGGGTCCAGGATTTCCATGAAAGCCAGCACGTCATTGACCATGGACACATGCGCAAAGCCCTGCGTCACGGAATCGAAACCGATATAGGTGGCAAAAGGCTCGACCGCGAGGATATTGATCTGCGCTCCGGACGGGTCCGCGAATTGGATGAGCTGACCGTCGCGGATCTCGCCGGTGACGGTGAGCTGGTTGGTGGAAATAGCTGCCTCAACGGCGTCTTGCCAACGCACAAAGTTCAGGCCAATTGCCTGCATCTCAGTATTGGCAGTGGAGGCGGGGGAAGATTCGGTCATAGTGGCTATTGTATCTCCGCAGGCTTTAGCTACTAAAAATTGGGGTTTTAAGCCTGCGACGTGCAAGAATAAAAGCAACATGAACGAAAATCACGAAGAACTTCTCGCGCAGGCTTTTGGTGAGGAATTCCAGCCCACCACGGGCGACCTCGATCTAGCCGAGCGCAACGCCTTTCGCCGCGTTTCCACCACCATCCGCGCTGAGGACACCACCGATGGCTATGAGGTGGAGTACCGCAAGCTGCGCCTCGAGCAGGTCGTACTCGTGGGCGTATGGACCGAAGGCACCGTCGCCGAAGTAGAGGCCACCATGGCCGAGCTTGCCGCGCTGACCGAGACCGCCGGCGCCGAAGTCGTAGAAGCGATTTACCAAAAGCGCGAAAAGCCCGACCCCGGCACCTACATCGGCCGTGGCAAGGTCCAAGAACTCAAAGAAATCGTCGAAGCCACCGGCGCCGACACCGTCATCTGCGACGGCGAACTGCAGCCCGGCCAGCTTTCCGCCCTAGAGCGCGAGCTCAACACCAAGGTCATTGACCGCACCATGCTGATTCTGGATATCTTCGCCCAACACGCGAAGTCCAAAGAGGGCAAGGCGCAGGTCTCGCTTGCACAGCTGGAATACCTCTATACCCATACCCGCGGTTGGGGCGGCAACCTCTCGCGCCAGGCGGGTGGCCGCGCGGGCTCTAACGGCGGCGTCGGCTTGCGCGGCCCCGGCGAGACCAAGATTGAGTCCGACCGTCGCCGCATCCGCTCCGAGATGGCGCGCCTGCGTAAAGAGCTGCGCGGAATGAAAACCGCACGTGATATCAAACGCTCGAAGCGTCAGGCGTCGACAATCGCGCAAATTGCGATCGCCGGCTACACCAACGCGGGCAAATCTTCCCTCATCAACGCGATGACCGGCGCAGGCGTGCTGGTGGAAAACGCGCTTTTCGCTACCCTTGACCCAACCACCCGCCGCGCAGAGCTTGCCGACGGCCGCCAAGTCGTCTTCACCGACACCGTCGGCTTCGTGCGCCACTTGCCCACGCAGCTGGTGGAGGCCTTCAAGTCCACCCTCGAGGAGGTCTTGGCTGCAGATATCATGCTGCACGTGGTCGATGGCTCCGACCCGTTCCCGCTGAAACAGATCGAGGCTGTCAATAAGGTCATCTATGACATCGTGCAGGAAACAGGCGAGCAGGCGCCGCCGGAGATTATCGTCATCAACAAGATCGATAAGGCCGATCCGCTGGTGCTTGCTGAGATTCGTCACGTGCTCGACCGCGAGAACGTGGTCTACGTATCCGCGCACACCGGCGAGGGCATTGACGAGCTGACCTCGCGCGTTGAGCTCTTTCTCAACTCCCGTGATGTGCACGTGCGTTTGCTGGTGCCTTTTACTCGCGGCGATGTTGTCTCCCGTGTGCATGCCGAAGGCACCGTTTTGGGCGAGGAGTACACAGGGGAGGGCACGCTTGTCGACGTCCGCCTGCCTGCCTCCATTGCCCACGAATTGGCGGAGTACGTTGCGGAAGAAGTTTCCTAAAACGCCGCTGGTGGGCCATAATGAAAGCTCGTGAGTACTTTTGGTTGGCGCCTGCACGGCGATGGTAAGAATATTGCACCTGGCGCGGTAGTAGCGCCCGAAGAACGCTTGAGCTGGGGCCGCACTATCGGCATCGGCATGCAGCACGTGGTGGCTATGTTTGGCGCTACGTTGCTGGTTCCCACCTTGACCGGTTTCCCGGTTAATACGACGCTGCTGTTCTCGGGCATCAGCACTATTTTGTTCCTGTTGATTACCCGCAATCGCCTGCCCTCCTACCTGGGCTCTTCTTTTGCCTTCATCGCACCGCTGACGGCGTCGCAGCAGTATGGCATTAGTGCGCAGGCCGGTTCCATTTTGGTGACCGGTGCAGTGTTGATGGCCGTCGGTTTCGTGGTGAAAGCTGCGGGGCGCCGTGTGCTGGACGCGGTGATGCCGCCGGCCGTGACCGGTTCCATCGTGGCGCTCATCGGCCTGAACTTGGCGCCGGCGGCCACGACGAACTTCCAGACCCAGCCGCTCGTTGCAGCGATTACCCTGGCTGCTATCGTCCTTGCGACCGTGGGTGGGCGCGGCATGGTCTCCCGCTTGGGCATCCTCATCGGCGTTGTCGTGGGCTGGGTCTTTGCGGCGCTTACCGGAAACCTGGCGGAAGGAACCGCGCAGACCATCCGCGATGCTGCCTGGATTGGCTTCCCGCAGTTCCACTCGCCGGAGTTTAAGTTCTCTGCCATCGCCGTGGCGCTGCCGGTGCTGGTGGTGCTGATCGCAGAAAACATCGGCCACGTTAAGGCCGTGTCTGAGATGACGAAGCGCGACCTCGATGACCTAGCTGGCGACGCGCTTATTGCCGACGGTCTCGGCACCGCCATCGCCGGCGGCTTCGGCGGTTCCGGCACCACAACTTATGCCGAGAACATCGGCGTTATGGCCGCGACCCGCGTGTACTCCACGGCGGCCTACTGGGTGGCTGCGGTCTTCGCCATCTGCTTGGCCTTCATCCCGAAGTTCGGCGCCCTGATTTTCACCATCCCCACCGGTGTGCTGGGCGGAGCGACCCTCGTGCTTTACGGCCTCATCGGCATGCTGGGCATCCGTATCTGGATGGATAACAAGGTCAACTTCAACAATCCGGTGAACCTGACCTGTGCTGCGGTGGCGTTGATTGCGGGCATCGGCAACCTGACGCTGAACGTGGGTTCCGTTTCCCTCGAGGGCATCGCTTGGGGCTCCATCGGCGTCATTGTGGTCTACCCTGCGGCGAAGTGGCTCTACGAAACACTTGGTGAGGGCAAGGGCGCCAAGTACTAAAAGGGGATACGTCACCAATCTCGCCCCTTTTCGGGGTGAATTTGGCGAAGTTATCCACAGGCCAAAAATTGCCTCTTGTGGGGCTTGGTGAGGGCTTTTTAGGCTCAAAAACCATGAACGCACTAGCAGACTTCCTCGCAGCCCAGGCGCCAGGCATGGCCATTCTTGCCGGCGCCTACCGGCGCAGCGAAGCACAGCTCGTGCAGCTCGGCGCGTCGAACTTACAAGCCCGCGAGCTTATCTATCTGGCGGGCATCTATTTTGGCCCCACCTCCTCTTCGCGCCGCCAGCGCAACGCGCAGAGCTCAGCGCATAGCCTGTCCACGCTGACGATGATCGAAGGCTACATTTCCCGCATCCCACGCCAACGCGATAAGTGGAAAGTGCGGGAAGCACTCTGCGCGAGCACCCTTCCCGCGGACAAGCTGAAGGCAAAAGCCCGCGCGATGGCGAAAGAATACGCCAAGCAACCACACGAAGGGGTGCGGATTACGCGGCGTCGCCAAGCACTGTGGTCCCTGACCGTTACCGGCAAGCAGGACATGATTGCCGATATCTTCTCTGCCTTAAAACCCGAAGCGCCCGTCCAATCCTTTTATGAGGGATTCTTTTCCGGTGCGCACAAGCCGGTGGCGGGCTCCCACGTCGTCATCACTCTGGATGAGTTCGTGGAAATCGCGCAAGGCGGCGGAGAGGAAATCCTGCTTCGCATGACCAACGGCGCGAGCATTTCTGGCGCGGATTTCGTCTCCCGCGTGCTTTCCGCGCATGGATTGGTCAGCCTCGTGCATCCTTATGAAGGGCCGGTCAATCTTTATCGCATGCGGCGGTTTGCTAATGAAAAGCAGCGTCTGCTGGCCGCGGCCGAAAATCCCACGTGCGCGTGGCCGGGCTGTAATCACCCGGCGGATAGTGCGCAGGTCCATCACCTCACCGCTTGGGCTAGGGGAGGCGATACGAACATCGGAAACCTCGTTACCTGCTGTGCGTATCACAACGGAATAAACGACGACTCTCCGCCAGGAAGTTCGCCGAAAACTTCCCGCGGAAAGCTGGCTCGCATTCGCGGAAAAATCACCTGGTTGCCGCCGTGGGCTTCGCCGGTGAGCTAGAGCCCCCGCCACGCGCGGGCGCTTTGGCATGCTCAAAACTTAAAAAAGACTCCCAAGCTTTAAAGCTCGGGAGTCTTTTAAAGCTAACGCTAGGAAGCGTCGAGGTCCTGCTCGATGAGAGCGGCGATCTTCTCGACTGCTTCTGCATTCTCGGAGGTAACGGTAACTTCGTCACCCTGCTCAGCGCCCAAGGCCATGATCATCAGGGAGGAAGCTGCGTCGGTCTCTTCGTCGTCATCGCCCCCGACGAGGGTCAGCAGAATGTCTTCGTCATAAGCCTCTGCAGCGTCTGCGATGATGGACGCAGGACGTGCGTGCAGTCCGACGGAAGAGCCAACCTTTACGGTCTTAGATGCCATGATGATAAGTCCTTTCGACTATGTGAGATTTCGTGCCTACGAGTGTACGCGTTATGCCGCGGCCTTGGCAGCCTCCGCCTTGGCGGCTGCTTCCTCGACGGTCTTGTTCGGCCAGAACTGCTTCAGCGCGATGACCGCCAGCGCGGAAATCACGACACCCGCCGCGATAGCCAGGACATAAGCCCAGGCCGGGTCGATGGCAAAGAAGACAAAGATGCCGCCGTGTGGGGCACGCGAACCGACGCCCAGGGCCATCGACAGTGCACCGGTGGTGGCGCCACCGAGCATCATCGCCGGGATGACGCGCAGCGGGTCAGCGGCAGCGAATGGGATGGCGCCCTCCGAGACGAAGGAGAGGCCAAGTAGCCACGCGGACTTGCCGTTTTCCTGCTCCGCCGGGGTAAACAGGTTCTTGCGCAGGAAGGTTGCAATCGATAGCGCAATCGGCGGAACCATGCCGGAGGCCATGACGGCGGCCATGATCTCCATGGAAGCCTGGTCGCCGGTGGAAAGGCCGGCGGTGGCAAAGAGATAGGCCGCCTTGTTGACGGGGCCGCCCAAGTCGAAGCACATCATCAGGCCGAGGATGATGCCCAGCAGCACGGCAGACGAGCCGGACATGGAAGATAGCCAGTTCTGCAGGCCGTCCATAACTGCGGCCAGCGGAGCGCCGAGCAGCAGGTACATCAACAGACCTGTGATAAGGCTGGTCAGCAGTGGAATGATGACAACCGGCATCAGGGAACCGATCCAGCGCGGGACCTTCCAGTTGCCGATCCACATGGCGATGAGTCCCGCGATAAGACCGGTGACCAGGCCACCGATGAAGCCCGCGCCGAGGGTGACGGCGATGGCGCCGCCGGCGAAACCAGGAGCGATGCCCGGGCGGCCGGCAAATGCGAAGGCGATATAGCCCGACAGTGCCGCAACGATAAAGCCCATGGCTGCTTGGCCGATGGCAAAGAGCACCGCACCGATATAGAGCAGCAAGCCGGAGCGGTCGAAGCTCATCATCTCGCCGTCGACCTCAACTTGGTGGCCGGGCAGGTTGGTCAACGAGTAGTTGGTGGAAATCGCCTGCCAACCGTTGGCCATGTCGTATCCGCCGAAGAGGAAGCCGAGGGCGAGCAAAAGGCCGCCTGCGGCGACGAAAGGCACCATGTAGGACACGCCGGTCATGATCGCCTTTTGAATGCGCTTGCCCCAGCCGAGTGCTTCGCCTTCTTCTCCGCTGCCTGATGTGCTTCCAGACGCGCTTTCCGACGCCCCCGTTCCCGCCACGCGCCGCGCATTCGGGTTCTTGGCGGCGGCGACTGCCTCATCGAGCATGACGCCGGGCTCGTTGATGGCGCGCTTGACGCCGGATTCGATGACGGGCTTGCCGGCGAAGCGTTCACGTTCGCGCACTCCGACGTCAGTGGCGAAAATGACGGCGTCAGCGGCGTCGATCACCGATTGCGAGACGGAGGCGTTATTCGAGGAGCCTTGGGTCTCGACGGTGAGGTTTATGTCGGTGCGCTCTGCCGCGGTTTGGGTCAGGGCGTCGGCAGCCATGTAGGTGTGCGCGATGCCGGTGGGGCAGGCGGTGACCGCCACGATGTTGGTGGCTGCGTTCTCGGTAGTTGGTGTTGCGGTAGCGGACGCCGCCGTAGCGGCGGAAGTTGACGCCGCGGAAGCAGATGACGCCGCGGAAACAGAATTCGCGGGCTTCTTTGGCTTTTCCGCGTTGACCACATCCAGCACCAGCTTGACGATTTCCTCCTTGGTCGCCGCAGTACGCAGTGCCTCGAGGAAGTCCTTCTTGACCAGCGCGCGGGCCAATTTGGAAAGGATCTTTAGATGCGCCTTACCGCCACCGGCGGGGGCAGCGATGAGGAAGACCAATTGGGCGTCACCGTCTGGACCGGAGAAATCGACGCCGCGGGAAAGGCGCGCGAAGGCCAGCGTTGGCTCGGTTACGACCTCAGAGCGGCAGTGTGGAATAGCAACGCCTCCGGGCACGCCGGTGCCAGCCTTGGCCTCGCGGTCGATGGCCGGTTGGGCGAGACCCTCGACGGAGGTCGCGCGCCCCGTCTCGTGCACCAGGGTGGCAAGGTTTGTGATGACAGATTCGACACTGTCGCCGAAATCGGCGTCCAACGCGACCAAGTCTGTCGTGATGAGATTGGATGCCATGAGGGCACTCCTTTAATGATCAGAGTTGTAGTTAAACGCGGTTATAGGGTTAAAACTTTAGTTTCTGCGATATTGACTTGTGCAGGCTTTGGTAGCTGGGTGCCGGGCAAAGCCGCTGCGGCAGAACCGTAGGCCACGGATTGGCGCAAAGCTTCCGCAAAGTCCTTCCCTGCGCGGCGGGCCAAAATATAGCCGGCAAGTGCGGAATCACCCGCGCCGACGGTGGACGCGACAGCCGTGGGAGGTGGGGTAGCAGCCCAAGCGCCATCTGCAGTAGCGAGAACTGCGCCAGCACCGCCCAAAGTGACGAGAACCTCATCGACGCCGCGGCCAACCACTACGCGCGCGGCTTCGACAACGCCTGAGTAGTCGCCCTGTTCCGCGGCCGCCTCGAGTGCATTTCCGTCAGTATCGGTGAGCTGGCCGAGTTCAAGCCCATTGGGCTTGATTAGATTCGGCGCGGACTCGTTGAGGCGCTCTGCAAGGGCGACCATCGGGGCGTCAGAAGTGTCGACGGCGATGCGTGCTTGGGGCGCGGCGGTGCGGATGACGTCGACAAGCGTGGCGTACCAATGCGTGGGAACGCCCTTGGGCAGGGAACCCGCAAGCACCACCCATTCCGCGCCGATGGAAAGCGCGGCCAGCGAGGAGGAAATGGCAGACTGGACTGTCTCGTTGAGCTCAGGGCCAGGGCCGTTGACTTTGGTGGTGCGGCCACCTGGCTCGGTGATGGTGGTGTTGGTTCGGACAGAACCGGGCATAGATACGGCATCGAAGGGAATGTTGCCGTCTTCCATCAAGGTAAGGAAGTGATCGCCCTTGCGCGCGGGCAAAAGAGCGACGGATTTCTCGCCGGCAAGGTGCACCGCGTGCGTGACGTTGACGCCTTTGCCGCCTGCGACCTGAGAAACCTGACTGGCGCGGTGAACTGCGCCAGGATTGATGGCTTCTTGGAGGTTTAGGGTGGCGTCAATACTGGGGTTGGGGGTCAATGTGAGAATCATTGTGGAGACTCGTCCCTTTCGCAGTTTGCGTATATTGGGAGAAAGCTAGCTGGACGGTGGTCGAGCGCAGATTTCTGCTCCCTGTTGATTGTTGTCTGGTTATGCCCGAAAGTCAATCAAAAGAGTGTGGTATTCGTTGCTTTTTCGCCCGATCTGTGATGATCTAGGGGGAGAGCAAATCCCCTCCCGAAGGAATGTGTGATGGAAAACGAATCTCAATCAACCATCAAAGGTACTGGCGTCGTTGCCGGTGTCGCATACGCCGAGGCCGTGTGGGTGCGTCCTCGTCCAGAACTGCCCACTGCTGGGGAGCTAATCGACGAAGAAAAGCGCGACGGCGAGTATGACCGATTCCTAGAGGCCGTCGATATCGTGGCAAGCCGCCTCGAGCAGCGTGCGGCCGGCGCAGAAGGCCAGGCGGCTGAGGTGCTGGGCGCTACCGCCGGCATGGTCAAGGACCGCGGTTGGCACAAGGCGGTGCGCAAGTCCATCCGTGCAGGCCGGCCGGCGGAGTACGCAACCGCGAGCGCGACTGAGAAGTTTGTCACCATGTTTGAAGCAGCAGGTGGCGTGATGGCCGAGCGTACGACGGACCTGAAGGATGTGCGCGACCGCGTTATTGCGCAGCTGCGTGGCGAGCAGGAGCCAGGTTTGCCAATGGTCACCGGGGAAGCAGTGCTGCTTGCTGATGACCTCGCGCCCGCCGATACCGCAACCCTCGACACCGCACACATCAAGGCTTTGGTCACCGAGCTCGGTGGCCCGACGAGCCATACAGCGATTATCGCCCGCCAGCTGGACATTCCATGCATCGTGGCCGTGGGCGCGGAGCTGCGTGACATTGAGGCCGGCACGCTTGTGTTCGTGGACGGCTCTATTGGCGCGGTGAACTTGGGTGCCGACCGCGAGGAGTCTTTGCGGGCGGTGGAGGAGTACCGCGAGAAGGCTGCGCGAGTGGCGCAGTGGCGTGGCCCGGCGCAAACTAAGGATGGCCATCGCGTGCAGCTTTTGGCCAACGTCGCGGACGGAAACGCGGCGCGTATCGCGTCGGATTCCCAGGCGGAGGGCATTGGTCTTTACCGCACTGAGCTTTCCTTCCTCTCTGCGAGCGAGGAGCCGACGGTGGATGAGCAGGCGCGCATCTATGGGAAGGTCTTTAACGCCTTCCCGTCTTCCAAGGTGGTTGTTCGCACCTTGGATGCGGGTTCAGATAAACCGATTTCTTATGCCACCCTGTCTTCCGAGGAAAACCCTGCGCTTGGCGTGCGTGGTCTGCGTATCGCGCGCGATAACGAGGCGCTGTTGACTCGCCAGCTGGATGCCATTGCGAAGGCTTCCGCAGACCGTGGCGACGATGCCCCGACGTGGGTTATGGCGCCGATGGTCGCTACCGCCGTTGAGGCGAAGTGGTTCGCGGGTCTTTGCCGCGAGCGTGGCCTTACTGCGGGCGCCATGATTGAGGTTCCCGCGGCGGCTTTGATGGCCGATACCATCATGCCGCATCTAGACTTCGTCTCCATTGGTACCAATGACTTGACGCAGTACACCATGGCGGCGGATCGTCTTTCCCCGCAGCTGGCATATCTTACTGACCCATGGCAGCCGGCGGTGCTGCGCCTTATCCAGCACACCTGCGTGGTGGGCCAGGATAACGATGTTCCGGTTGGCGTATGCGGCGAGGCGGCAGCGGATCCGCTGCTCGCCTGCGTGCTGACTGGCTTGGGCGTGAACTCCCTGTCGGCGGCTTCCACGGCCGTCGCCGGCGTGGGCGCCCAGCTTGCGGAGCTGACGTTCGAGCAGTGTCAAACGCTTGCCGACGCCGCCATCAACGCCGAGGGTCCATCCGAAGCCCGAGCGGCAGCGCTCGCTTTGTTGGACGAGTTCTAAAACATAACAATAGCCCCGCTTTTGGCGGGGCTATTGTTGTATGTGCCGATGCTACTTATCGGCGGCGATGACTACTTCGATTTCGCGCTCGCGAAGCGCCTCGATGAAGCTTTCTGGTGCGGCGGAATCGGTGATGACGACGTCGATATCCGCGATGGAGGCGAAGCTGACCAAGTAATCGTTACCGAGTTTTGAGGAATCGCAGAGGACCACGACCTTGTGGGCGTTGGTGACAAAGGCGGCCTTGATAGCTGCCTCTTGGGAATCTGCGGTAGACAGGCCGTGGTCGAGGGTGAGTGCATTGGTGCCGATGAAAGCGACGTCGGCACGCATGAGCGCCATGGTGCGTAGTGCAGTATCGCCCACGACTGCCTGGGTGATGGCGCGGACGGTGCCGCCGAGCAGCTGAACGTCGGGAACGCCGTTGCTTGCCAAGGAGAGCGAGATGGGCAAGCTATTGGAAACTATCGAAAATTGCCCTGCGGCGAATTGTTGGCCGATGAGGTCTGCCAGGGCATTGGTGGTGGTACCCGCGTCGAGGAAGACGCTGCCGCCGGCGTCTGGGAGGAACTGCATGGCGGCGCGTGCGATGGCAATCTTGGCGCCGGTAGCGGAACGCTGCCGGGTGTCGAGGGTCAGCTCTGCGGTTTGGAAGGACTGAGAGGCCACAGCGCCGCCATGCACGCGGTGCACAACGCCTTCGCGGTCTAGAACCGCGAGATCGCGACGAATGGTTTCAGCGGTGACGTCGAAGCGCTCGGAAAGCTCGGTGACGTTGACGCGTCCCTCAACTGCGGTGAGGGAGGCGATCTGACGGCGACGCTCCTCTGCGTACATAGGGTCCTCCAAAGGTCTGCCCAGGAACGGGGTGGGGGCTAGACAACTTCCGATTCTTGGGGGTAAAGCGGAAGCTGTTGCCGGAATGATACTGGCTTGCCTCTAGTTTTCCAGAAATCCCTACGAATCGGAACGAAACAAAGAGTTTCACATATCGCCAATCTTGCGTGCGATCGCCGAAATTTTCTTTAGCTGCAGATTTGCAAAATGTGACATTAAACGCCGGTCAATGGGCAACCGGAAAATTACGCATAAAAGGGGGTATTTTCGGGCACCCGTTGGCCGGCGTTGAAGCAGCAGAAGTGGGTGGTTAGAGCTTGCGGAACACAGAAACTACCTTGCCCATGATTTCTGCATCGTCACCCTTGATTGGGGAGTAAGCATCGTTGTGGGGCAGGAGCCACACGCCCGAGGAATCCCGGTGGAATTCCTTGACGGTGGCTTCCTCGCCGTCGAGAAGCGCGGCGACAAACTCGCCTTCCTCGGCCACCGACTGCGAACGAACGATGACCCAGTCACCGTTGAGGATGCCTGCGTCCTGCATGGAGTCTCCCACAACTTGGAGCATGTATAGTTCGCCGCTGCCAACTACGTCATCAGGCATGGGGAAGTAGGTGTCGATGTTTTCTTCGGCGGTGATCGGCGAACCTGCGGCAATGCGGCCGACCACCGGAATATAGGAAACTGCGGAAGCGTCCTCTGGGGTGGCGTCGACAGGCTGCTGCGGTTCTTCCTTGCGCGCAGCCTTGCGCCCTGGCTTCTTGGGTTCTTCCTCATTGAGGTGGCGTACGTCGACGGCGCGGGGCTTGTTTGGGTCGCGGCGCAGGAAGCCTTTTTCTTCTAGTTGCTTGAGCTGATAGGCCACGGAAGAGGTGGACTGGAGGCCGGCAGCGTCGCCGATTTCGCGGATGCTTGGTGGGTAGCCACGGAGCATGACTGCGTCGTGAATGACGTCGAGGATGCGGCGTTGGCGCGGCGAAAGGGAGTTGATGTCGGGCTTAGCGGAATTTTTAGCTGGCTTGCGTGGCACAGTTTCTCCTCGGCGGGGGTGGAAGTTGCCGCGCGGCTTCCGTCGCGGCTTGGGTTGTTCGAACTTGGGTTGTTCGAATTTTCGAAAAGCTTCCCTTCTTTTCTACCACGTGGGGGACAAATGTTCGAGAAATTTGCCGGAGGTGTGGACAAACTTTCGAAAAGTTGTTATAAATCGAACATAGCAACTAATTCGAACGGATTATCGATGAACCTTTTCGAACATGTCGCAGCAGAAAAGTACTCTGCAACCATCAGTTAATCGCAACGCACAAACACTGGAGAATCTCACAATGGCTATCGCACTCAACACCGCATCCACCTATGTTACTTCCACTAATGCTCGCCGCGCGTACCGCGCTCGCGTCGTGCCGGCTGCCTCTGTTTGGGATGCGGATGTCTACGATGCCCGTCGCGCTGGGGTAGCCGCAACGCCCCACGATGTTCGAACCCTTAGCGTGGATAATCGAACATACGGAGCCCCTATCCGCCGCTGCGCGAATTCTGAATCCGCTGGTCATGGCGAGCAAGAATATTCGCGTGCGCAATCGAATCGTGCGAATTATCTGTTGGGCGCTGTCTTTGGTGCAGCCGTGTTCGTCGGAACTGTATTCGGAGGATTGACTGCTGATACTGGTGCTGTCCACACCGAGAACGCCCAAGTGGTCCAGGCAGGCGTTACGCACTAGCCGCCGCTGCACGCTAGCCCCGTCCCGCGTTAGCTGCCGTCGCGCTTTTGGCGTGCGGCGCTGTGGGCGTGCGGCGCTGCTGGTGTGGGAAAGTAATCACTCGGCTTGGATGCAGGCCGGAAAATGGCATCCCCAGTTGTTTGGGCAGTACACTAAATGCGGTCTTAACGCCTGCCTTCCACGTGTGGGAGGTGGATGACGTGAAAGTGAAAGGAACCGTGCGGTGTACTGCCCGTTTTGTCATTATGAACAGTCGCGAGTCATCGACTCTCGTGTAGTCGACGCCGGCACCACCATCCGCCGTCGGCGCGAGTGCGCCTCCTGCAAAGGCCGTTTCACCACGATGGAAAAGGCGGTTCTTTTGGTGGTTAAGCGCAACGGTCTGGCGGAGCCGTTTAGCCGCGACAAGCTAATCCGCGGCGTCCGTCGCGCTTGCCAGGGACGCGACGTCAGCGACGACGCTTTGAAAAAGCTCGCCCAAGAAGTAGAGGAGACCGTGCGCAGCCACGGTTCCTCCCAGGTCAACGCCAACGACATTGGCCTTGCAATTCTCGAGCCGCTGCGTGACCTTGATGAGGTGGCCTACCTGCGCTTCGCGTCCGTTTACAAGTCCTTCGAAAGCGCCGACGATTTCGAATCCGAAATTCGCCTGATGCGCCGCCGCGACCGCGATAGCTTTTAAGAGCCGCAGTGCCAGCCGAGGGCTGGTGCTCGTTTGTGGATGGCGGCGAACGGCGTATGTCCGCATCTGGAGCTAGACGGCGTGGTGATTAGCGGAGCTTGTCCACCGCCTTTTGGATGCGGCGCAAGGATACCGGGTGCGCGGTGCCGAGGCGCTGAGCAAACAGTGAGACGCGTAGTTCCTCGACCATCCAGTAGATGTCCTTGACCTCGCGGGTTTTGGCGCGTCCGGCGGGCAGGTTGCGCAGGCGATTGTTGAGGTAGGCTTTGGCCTCGTCGACTTCGGCTTGCCGGTCCGCGTCTTTGTCCGGGTCTATTCCCATCTCATCTAGACGAATCCGCATAGCCTGTACGTAGCGCGGCAGATGGCGCAGGTGCGCCATGCCATGCAAGGTGATGGCGTTTTCGGGAAGCAGGAACTTCAGCTGCTCCCGCATATCGTCAATGGCAGGGCCTTCCCATTGATCGAGCTCGGCACGCAGGTTTGCATACTCGGCAAGCCCTGGCGCGATTGCTACCACGGATTGCCGGACGCGGCCAGGCACCTGGGGCTTGACGACGTCGCGAAGCTTGGCGAAGCCCTCCGGCGACCGAGGCGCACCGCCGGCTTCGACCATGAGATCGCGAATGGCAGCCACCCGCGCATCGCCGACGAGGCCTTCAGCGCCGCCGTGCGGGTAGGCGTCGACAGCCACGCGCTGCTGCAAGGGCAGACCCTTGACCATCTGTTGGTGATTGACGTTAATCTCCCGCAGGAGCAGCGTCAGAGTAGTGGTCATCATGGCGGCGTCGGCAGCGGCCTTGGTGGGGTGAACCTTCAGGGAAACGCCGTCCGCGGTTGCCACGAGCGCGGGGTACGCGGTGACCTCATGGCCGTCAACCACCGTTTGGACTTCCTCGTCAATAGTGCCGAGCGTCTCCAGCGTCCACTCTTTGACGGCCTTCGACTCAGACTTGCGTCCGACCCGCGAGACTGAGGACTTGATGTGCCCCGCCTGGCGCTGCACGAGCGCTGCGAGGTCCCGGTCAGAATCGATAATCTTCCCGCGCTTATCCACCGCAGCGTAGTTCATCTGCAGGTGCGGCGGCAGGCTGGAAGGCCGGAAGTCGGAAGCGTTGATCCCTTGGCCACCGAGCTCGCGGAGGACGTCGGCAAGCTGCTGCGTCAGGGGGCCCTCATAAGGAAGCAGACGCGGCAGGGCACGCTCAGCGAACTCCGGCGCGGGAACCACGGTGCGGCGCAACGCCTTCGGCAGGGAACGGATTAGCTCCGTGACCAACTCCAGGCGCAGGCCCGGCACCAGCCAGTCGAAGCCGTCCGTATCCAGCCCTGCAAGCAACGGCACGGGCACCATCAAGGTGACGCCATCGAGGGGATCGCCGGGCTCGAACTTATAGCTCAAGTCATAGTCAATCGAACCCTTCAGCCACCTGTCTGGGAAGGCTTCCTCGGTGACGTCGTGGTCTTCCTCGATAAGCTTTTCCGGGTCGAAGTCCAGCAGGTCTGGGGTCTTGTGACGCTGCTTCTTCCACCACGAGTCGAAGTGCCGGCCCGTGGTGACCTTGGCGGGGATACGTGTGTCGTAGAAATCGAAGAGCGTGTCCTCCGAAACCACCAGACCCCGGCGTCGCGCCTTGTCCTCAAACTCGGCGGCCTCTTCCAGCTTTTTCACGTTGTCGTGGAAGAAGTGGTGGTGGGTATTCCACTCGCCTTCGATCAGCGCAGAGCGGATGAACATATCGCGGGCGGCGGTCGGGTCGACGCGGTGATAGGGCACCGTGCGGTCTACCACGATGGGCACGCCGTAGAGCGTCGAGCGCTGTGTGGCGACGGCGGCGGCGCGCTTGCGTGACCACACGGGATCGGAATAGTTGTGACGTAGCAGGTCCGCTCCGAGCTTTTCGACCCACGCGGGGTCGATGGCGGCAACGTCGCGTGCCCACAGGCGCGAGGTTTCGACGAGTTCGGCGGCCATTAGAAATTCCGGCGGCTTCTTCGCCAGCGCGGAACCGGGGAAGACCAGGAAGCGAGTATTGCGGGCACCGTGGAATTCCTTGGAGTTGCCATCGCGCGCGCCGATGTTGGACAAAAGGCCCGCTAAAAGCGACATATGGATGTCATCGGGGCGGCGTTCGGTGGCTTCTTGCTGGTTCCATCCGAGCTGCTTGGCGACGTCCCTAAGCTGGCGCACCAAGTCAAACCACTCGCGGATGCGCATGTAGTGCAGGAATTCCTTCTTCATGCGCTTGCGGAAGGCGTTGCCGCTCATCTCGGTGCGGGCGTCCGTGAGGAAATCCCACAGGTTGAGCATGGCGAGAAAGTCGGAGGAGGCGTCCTTAAAGCGCGCGTGGGCTTGGTCGGCTTGCGCCTGGTATTCGAGGGGGCGCTCGCGAACATCTTGGATGGTCATGGCCGCGACGATGACCATGACGTCTTCCAAGCAGCCGGAGCGGTGGGCCTCGACGAGCATGCGCGCCATGCGGGGGTCGACGGGGATGCGGGAAAGGTCGCGGCCGATGTCGGTGAGAACCGGAAGACCGTCTTTTTCCTCTTGCGAGTGCAGGGCGCCGAGCTCGCGGAGGAGCAGCAGGCCATCGCGAATGGCCTTGTTCTCCGGCGGCTGCACGAAGGGGAACTCCGAGATATCGCCGAGGCGCAGCGAAATCATCTGCAGGATGACGCTGGCCAAGTTGGTGCGCAGGATTTCGGGGTCGGTAAATTCCGGGCGGGAGGCGAAGTCCTGCTCGGAGTACAGGCGGATGGCGATGCCGTCGGCAACACGGCCGCAGCGACCGGAACGCTGGTTGGCACTGGCCTGCGAAATCGGCTCGATGGGCAGGCGCTGGACCTTGGTGCGGGTGGAATAGCGCGAGATACGCGCGGTGCCGGTGTCTACCACGTATCGAATACCCGGGACCGTCAGCGAGGTCTCTGCGATGTTAGTGGACAGCACGATGCGCCGGCCGCGGTGCTCGGAAAAGACGCGGTGCTGCTCGTCGTTGGACAGGCGGCCAAACAGTGGGGTGACCTCAACGCCGCGCCACTTGCGCGCCTCGATGGCCTCTTGCGCGTCGCGGATATCGCGCTCGCCGGGGAAGAAGCAGAGGATGTCGCCTTCGCCCTCTGCCATGAGCTCCTCGATGGCCTCGCACAGGCCGTCGAGCGGATCTTGATCGACGACCTTGCCCCCGGCCTCGAACTCGAGCGGCCGGTAGCGAATCTCCACCGGGTAGGTGCGCCCAGAGACCTCGATGATGGGCGCGGGCTTTCCCTCACCGTCTGCGAAGTGCTGGGCAAAGCGCTCTGGGTCGATGGTCGCGGAGGTGATAATCACCTTGAGATCCGGGCGCTTAGGCAGCAGGCGCTTTAAGTAGCCCAGCAGGAAATCAATGTTAAGGGAACGTTCGTGAGCCTCATCGATGATGATGGTGTCATAAGCATTCAGGAAGCGGTCGCGCTGCATCTCCGCGAGTAGGATGCCGTCCGTCATTAGCTTCACGGCAGTGGTAGCAGATACGCGATCATCGAAGCGGATGGCGTAGCCCACAGACTTGCCGATCTTCTGATCCAATTCTTGCGCGATACGCTCGGCGACGGTGCGCGCCGCTAGACGACGCGGCTGGGTATGGCCGATCAGCCCCTTGCGGCCACGGCCTAGCTCGAGACAGATCTTAGGGATTTGCGTGGTCTTACCGGAGCCGGTCTCGCCGGCGATGATGACCACCTGGTTATCGCGGATGGCTTCTGCGATGTCGTCCTTGCGGCCGGAAACCGGAAGGGTCTCGGGGTAGGAAATGGGGGGAACGGCGGCGTCGATTAGCACGACGCGCTCGCGGGCTTGTTGGATATCGCCCCCGATTGCGGTGAGGGCTTGGGGCGAGCGGGCCTTGCGAAGGCGGCGTCGGAAGGCGCGGGCATCTTTGGTAGAAACCTCGTCGAGAGCGGCGTAAAGCTCGTCGCGGGTGGGCGTTGAAGAAGTCGTCATAGCTGGTTGTGAATTCTACTAGCCGTCGTAAGCGGCGGGAAATGTTGATAGGGTGGGTGCGATCAAGACAAAAGAAAATGAATATAAATAGAGGGGATAGAGAATGTCTTCACCTTTTGGATCTGCAGGCGACGGCAAGGATTTCCCGCGTTACGAGCCAACCAACCACCCGGAGGACCGTCCTGACTACGGCTTGCCTTCCTACGGTAGCTACAACGCGGGCGGGAACGCTGGCTACGACGAGCAGCCACAGGGCGGCGTGGGTTACAACGGTCCTGTTTACAACGGCCCGGTTTCTGCCACGAAGGCTATCGGCTGGGCATTCCGCACGGTCTTTAGCAATTGGCAGCTGTGGATTTTGGGTTCGCTTTTGATGTTGGCTGGCTTCGGCATCTTCGGTGCCGTCGTGGGATTCATCTCGGCCTCCAACGGCGACGGCAACGCCGCGTTCACGGGCAATATATTCTCCAACGTGATCACGCAGGTGGTTTCCCTGCTGGTCTCCTTGTTCGTCATGCGTCTGGCGCTGTTCCAGATTGATGACCTGAAGACAGGCTGGTCCTACATCGGCAAGGACGTGCGATGGGGCAATACCTTCCTGATGCTGCTGATCATCGCGGTCGTTTCCTTCCTGGTAATGGGGCTTGGTGTGATGGTCTTTGGTGGCACCGCCTTTGCCACGCTCACCAGCGCGGACGTTCAGGACGAGGAGGCAGCTCTGGCGGCTGCTGGCACCGTCTTCGGCATCCTGGCAGTGCTGGTTATCATCAGCTGGCTGGTTACTCCGCTGTACAAGCTGATGCCATGGTTCGCAGCCGACGGTGACTCCATCGGCGATTCCATCAAGAAGGGCTTCACGGCGGGCAAGGCCAACTACCTGCAGCTGCTGCTCTACGCGCTGATGATGTTCGGCCTGGGTATCGCTTGTATCCTCACGCTTGGTCTGGGCTTTTTCATCTTCGCTCCAGTTTCCTTGCTGGCTGAGGCGCACTTGTTCCGCCAGTGCGCTGGTCGCTACACACCGGCCTAAAGATAAAAGAAAATTCCTCGGTTCCAATCAAGGAGCCGAGGATTTTTTATACGTTGCGCGAGCGCTGCAGGGCTTCTTCGAAGGCCGCAGTAACCAGCGCGCCGAACTTGCGGAACTCTTCGGCGCGGGCGGCGGAGCTGCGGAAGACCAACCCCACCTCGCGCTCAGCGGTAACACTTGGGTCGAAGCGCGAGACCTGCAGGTGCGGGTTCGTGCACTCGGTGGCAATGGCCGATTCCGGAACCAGAGTGGCGCCCAGCCCGCCCATGACTAGCTGCAAGATGGTGGTCAAAGAGGATGCACGAGTAACCGAGTTAGTGGCCTCAGACGGGTTGATATGCGCGCGGCGGCACAGATCGAGGACTTGATCGCGGAGGCAATGGCCGTCGTCGAGAAGCAAAAGCTTCAGGCTATCTAGCTCTGCAGGGGTGAGGTCCTCGCGGCCTGCCAGGGCATCGTTGTTGTCGGTGACCACGACGAAGTCCTCCGTGTACAGCGGTACGTCCACCATGCCGGCGGCCTCGGAGGGCAGGGCGATGATGGCGAGGTCTAACTGGCCGTCGCGAAGCTTGCCCAAAAGGTGCTCCGTCTGCTCCTCCACGAAGCGCGGCTCGAGTTCTGGGTAGGTCTCGGTGATAGACCGCAGCAGGGTAGGCAGGATATATGGCGCGATGGTGGGGATAACGCCGATGGTCAGCGGCCCAGTGAGGGTACCGTGGGCTCCACGGGCATGGGCATGGAACGCATCGGCGGCCTCGAGCGTTGCTTTAGCGTAAGGCAGGAGCTCCTCGCCATTGGCGGTGACTATCACCTTGCGCGTGGAGCGCTCGATGAGCTGAATTCCAAGGCCCTGTTCGAGGGCCACGAGGGCTTGGGAGAGGGAAGGCTGGGAGATTTCCAGCTTCGCGGCGGCGGTGCCGAAGTGTTTGTTCTCCGCGATGGTGACGAATGTTCGCAGCTGAGCGAGTGTGGGACGGTACTCTTTATTGTGCATGTCTATAACTTTAACATCCATCGATAGGATTTCCTATTGACATGCGCAACGGATGTTGGCATACTTGGCTGCGGCGGGGCTTAAGGCCCCACAAGCGCTGGAAGATGCGCAGCCCAGAAATTTGATTCAACATCTAAAAGGAGATGTCTTTCATATGCCTATCTTGACCGTTGGCGAGAAGTTCCCAGAGTTCGAGCTCACCGCACTGAAGGGCGGCGACCTGCACGACGTTAACGCTAACCAGCCTGAGGATTACTTCGAGCAGGTTTCCCTGGACAAGTACGAGGGCAAGTGGAAGGTCGTCTTCTTCTACCCGAAGGACTTCACCTTCGTTTGCCCGACCGAGATCGCTGCTTTCGGCAAGCTGGATGAGGAGTTCCAGGACCGCGACACCCAGATCCTCGGCGGCTCCACCGATAACGAGTTCGCTCACTTTAACTGGCGCGCAACCCACCCAGAACTGAAGGAAGTTCCTTTCCCGATGTTCTCTGACATCCGCCACGACCTCATCCGCGCCCTCGGCGTTGAGAACGCTGACGGTGTTGCTGACCGCGCAACCTTCATCATCGACCCAGACGGCGTTATCCAGTTCGTTTCCGTTACCCCGGACGCTGTCGGCCGTAACGTTGACGAAGTTCTGCGCGTTCTGGACGCACTGCAGTCCGAAGAGGTCTGCGCTTGCAACTGGGAAGCTAATGACCCAACCAAGAACATCAACAAGATGGACGTCGTTCAGTCTGCTCTCTAAGGGTGACTAAACCGCGCGTGCTCAGTCACGCGTGACGCCTAAGCCCCCTCGGGCAACCGAAGGGGCTTTCCTTTGAACTTCTTCTGAAAAACACTTATTAAAAACGCTAAGGAGCACAAGATATGTCTATCGATAACCTGAAGTCTTCCCTTCCGGAGTACGCAAAGGACCAGAAGCTGAACCTGGGCACCTTGGCTCGTTCCACCGAGCTGAACGAGGAGCAGCTGTGGGGCTCCATGCTGGCTGCTGCTGCCGCAACCCGCAACGACACCGTTCTTTCCGAGATCATGGAAGAGGCAAAGGATCACCTTTCCGCTGAGGCTATCGAGGCCGCTCTGGGCGCTGCCACCGTCATGGCAATGAACAACGTTGCATACCGCGCCAAGGGCTGGTTGGGCGACGACTACGCTCAGGTTAAGTTCGGCCTGCGCATGAACATCATTGCTAAGCCGGGTGTGGAGAAGGCTAACTTCGAGCTGTGGAGCACCGTTGTTTCCGCAATCAACGGCTGCGAGCACTGCCTCGTTGCTCACTCCAAGACCCTGCAGGAAGAGGGCATGACCAAGGAGCAGATCTGGGAGGGCGTCAAGATCGCTGGCGTTATCCAGGCTATCGCTCAGACCATTCAGGTTGAGGCTGCTCGCTAAAAGAACTTTTAAAGGCTCGCACGGTGAAATATCGTGCGAGCCTTTTGGGCGTTTTAACGCGGCGCTAGCCGACGGCCACCCCAAACAAGGTACCGATTCCATAGGTTACGGCCAGGCCCGCTCCGCCGCCGATTAGCAGGCGGATGACTGCGCGGGTGGAGTCGGTGCGGGCAAGGCGGGCAGAAATATAGCCGGTAAGCGCAAGCGCTAGGAGCGTAACCAGGGTGACGGCCCAGCCGCCTGCGGCAGAAGGCGCGATGAGGATGGCAAGCATCGGAAGCAATGCACCGGCGAGGAAGGAGACCGCTGACCAAAAGGCGGCATGCCAGGGGTTGGTGAGGTCATCGCCGTCGATGCCGAGTTCCAGCCGCAGGTGAGCATCGAGCGGGTCATTATCGGCGATTTCGTAGGCCGCGCGGCTCGCGGTTTCCACACTCATGCCGTAGCTCGCGAGCATCTCCGTGAGTTCGGCGTGCTCCTGCTCAGGGAACTCGGCGAGCTCCCAGCGTTCTTTGGCAATGAGCGCGCGCTCGGAGTCGCGCTGCGCAGACACCGAGACGTATTCGCCCAAGGCCATGGAAACTGCGCCGGAGACCGTGGCCGCAAGACCAGCGGTCAAGATTGTTTGATCGCTGGCCCCAGAACCAACGACGCCGAGCAAGAGCGCAGCGACCGATACGATGCCGTCGTTTGCGCCCAGCACGGCTGCGCGTAGTGAATTGAGCCGCGAGTTATGGCTTGCCGCGTGTGGCTCGGTGGGGTGGAGTATATCAACCATGGCCTTCACCTTTTGTCCTTTCGACTCTTATTGTCGTCGCAGGTCAAAGGGCTTGTCTAGCATGGTTAGGCTGCGCTGGCGGCGCGCAGCAGACCCTTTCCTAAGCTAGTGCTCGATACGCAGCTCCGCTAGGCGCACCTCGCCGGCTGCGTCGGAGGCGTCGAGATCCACGCGTCCAACGAACTGATAGCCGTGATCGCCCTCTGGGTCTTTGATTACCTGGCGTACCTCCCACAAGCGGGTGTCCTGGCCGGAAACACGGAAGAACTCCGGGCCACGGGCAGCGGGGCCGGAATCGATGTCGTCGTATTCGTCGAAGTAGTCGTCGAGGACTGCACCGAAGTCGGGGACTTCGTCCAGGTAGTCCAAAAGCTCGGCCAGCCGATCCTCTTTTTCGAGCGCGAAAAGCTGCACCAAACGGAAGAAGTAGTTGCGCACCATGATGCTAAACGCGCGGCGGTTGGACGTTAGGGCAGAAGGGTCCTCAACGCCGAAGGCCAGCTCGCGCTCCAGGTCTTCCTGGGAAATCGGCGAATCCTCGCCGGCCATCTGAGCCCACTCGTCCACGAGGGAGGAATCCACCTGGCGGATGAGCTCGCCGAGCCAAACGATGACGTCGGCAAGCTCCTCGCTCATGTATTCCTCCGGGATGGACTGCTTGAGCGTGCGCCAGGCGTCCGTGAGGTAGCGCAGGATAACGCCCTCGGAGCGCGCCAAGCCGTAGGTGGCCACCAGGTCCGAGAAGGTCATGGCGTTTTCCAACATGTCGCGGACCACGGACTTCGGGCGCAGCTCAAACTCCTTGACCCACGCGTTGGTCTCCGCGAAGGTGTCATAGGCCTGCTCGAGCAGCTCCTCCAGCGGCTTTGGCCAGGTGATGTCCTCAACGATGGCCATGCGCTCGGTGTAATCGACGCCGTCGGCCTTCAGCGCGGCAATTTCCTCGCCGCGGCGCTGCTTCTGCTGGGCCACGAGCACCTGGCGCGGGTCATCGAGGATCGCCTCAAAAACGGAAATGACGTCTAAGGTGTAGGTCTCAGACTCTGGGTCCAGCAGCGTGAGTGCAGCGAGAGCAAAAGGTCCAAGCGGCTGGTTCAGCGCGAAGTCTCGAGGTAGTTCGCGGACCAAGTGATAGGGCCGGCCGTAGATGTCCAGGCCCTTGGTGGACTTTTGCACCACGCCGGAGTTCAGCAGGCCGCGGAAGAGCTCGATGGCGGTCAGGATGTCCTGGTTCTGCTTGCTGCGGGTGTCATGGTTGGTACGCAGCAGGTGCTTCATGTGCTCGTACCCGTTGCCGTGGCGGGAGAGCACGTTGAGCAGCATCGAGTTCGAGACCCGGAACTGCGAAGTCAGCTGCTCCGGCTCGGCCTCGGTCAGGCGGGCGAAGGTCTTCTCGGACCACGAGACCTCGCCATCGCGCGGGGACTTCTTCTTAAGCTTCTTCAGCCGCGCCGGGTCGTTGCTGAGGCGACGCCGCGCCTTGGCGTTTTCGATCTCGTGCTCCGGGGCCTCAACGATGACGGTGCCCTCGGTGTCATAGCCCGCGCGGCCCGCGCGGCCGGCAATCTGGTGGAACTCGCGGGATTTTAAAATGCGTTGGCGTTGACCATCGAACTTGGCCAGGCCGGTCATCAGCACCGTGCGAATCGGCACATTGATGCCCACACCCAGGGTGTCGGTTCCACAGATGATCTTAAGCAGCCCCTGCTGCGCAAGCCTCTCGACGAGGCGGCGGTACTTCGGCAACATACCCGCGTGGTGGACGCCGATGCCGCGACGCAAAAGCTTGGACAAGTCGCGGCCGAAGGCGGTGGAAAAACGGAAGTGCGCCAGCTCCTTGGCAATAGCTTCCTTTTCCTCCGGCGTGATGATGCCAGATAGGGAAGTCAGCGCTTGGGCGCGCTCGGCGGCCTCACGTTGGGAGAAGTGCACCACATAGACCGGCGCCTTACCGGAGGAGAGGATTTCCTCGATGGTCTCGTGAACCGGGGTAAACACGTAGGAGAAATCCAGCGGCACCGGGCGGGTGGTGCCGGCCACCAGCGTGGTTTCGCGGCCGGTGCGCTCGGTTAAGTCCTTTTCCAGCCAGCCGGTATCGCCCAGGGTGGCGGACATCAGCAGGAATTGCGTCTTTGGCAGCTCCAGCAGTGGCACCTGCCAGGCCCAGCCGCGGTCCGGCTCGGAGTAGTAGTGGAACTCGTCCATGACTACCTGATCGATGGCAGCATCAGCGCCGTCGCGAAGCGCAATGTTCGCCACAATTTCTGCCGTGGCGGCGATGATGGGCGCATTGCCGTTGACCGTGGCGTCGCCCGTCATCATGCCTACGTTCTCGGCGCCGAAGATCTCGCACAGGGCGAAGAACTTCTCGGAGACCAAAGCCTTAATCGGCGCGGTATAGAAACTGCGCTGGCCACGCGCCAAGGCGATGAAGTGCGCGGCATTTGCCACCATGGACTTGCCGGAGCCCGTGGGCGTGGCAAGGATGACGTTATCGCCAGCGAGGATGCCCAGCGAGGCCTCCTCTTGGGCTGGGTACAGCGAAATGCCGCGCTGCGTGGTCCAGCTAGTAAAGGTATCCCAAATCGCCTCGTCAACGAGGGAATCAGGAACTTCGGCGAGATCGGGCAGCAGCTGAGAAAGATTCACCTTCCCTACATTAGGGGATGAAGGCGCCGCCGTGTGGAAAGAGGCTAGTTCTCGCCTTCCTGATTATCTTCGTCATCTTCTGCAGCGCGATCGGCGGCATCTTCGCGGTCATCGATCTCGCTGTCCAGAACCTCGTGGCGCTGCTCGGAATCACCGTCCAGGTTCGCTAGGAAAGCCTGGAACTCCGCACTGATTTCCTCGCCGGAGGGCACGGATTCCTCACCCGGCAGCAAAGCATTCGGGTGCTCCTTGCGGTAACGCTCGTGGTAATGGTCATACTGCTGCTCGAGCTGCTGGACCACGGAGGAAACCTCCTCGGAGTCCATGACCTGTTCCTCGAGCTGCTGGTTCACGCGCGTGATGTCTTCTTCTAAGCTGCGCAGAGGCAGGTTGAGGCCTGCGGCATTCGACACCGAGTTCAGCAGGGAGAAAGTACCCTGCGGATACGGTGAGGAAGCCAGGTAATGCGGGACCGAAACGGTAAAGCCAGCGACGTTGCGGCCCTTTTTATCCAGTGCCTTTTCCAGGAAGAGGGCGGCTGAGCCCGGAACCATCATGGTCTGCTCAATCTTCATCATGCGGCCTACCAACTCAGGGGAGTTGCCGTGCGCAGTAATCACCGTGGGGCGCGTATGCGGAACTGGCATCGGGGCGGCGTAGAGAACGATGGTGTCGTGTACATCGAACTTCTCTGCAATGCCCACGACGGCCTCGGTGAATGCCTCCCAGCGCAGGTCCGGCTCAGGGCCGGAAAGCAGCAGGAAAGACTTGCCGGAGTTATCGCGCAGCACCTTGATTCCGAGCTCGATGTCTTCGATTTCTACGGTGCGGTCATGGTCAATGGTGACCATGGGGCGGCGCGAGCGGTAGTCCATGAGCTCGTCGCTATTGAAGGAGGCGAGCTGGCGGTTTTCCAGCGCGGCCTTCAAGTGATCGGCAGAGGCCTCCACTGCCTGGCCGGCATCGGCATAGCCGTGCATAGCCACGATCATCGTGGGACCTTTATCCTCACTGGAAGAATCCTTCACCACTGGGGCGGGGTATTCCAATTCGTAGATGCGCCTTTGATCATCATGCATGCGTGCGATACCTCCTTAACCTGTGCCCCGACAATACAGCTTCGGAAGACACTTACCGCTTTCAACACCGAGCCTTAAACAAGTATTCCTGAATTTCGCCCTTTAGGATCCTAAAAGCCCCGGATGGCAGGTGGCGTCGCGATGAGTTATCCACAGATTCGGCCGTTTGGGAAAACTGACCCTAGTGTGTGGCCCGCGCGCTCGCGCATAGTGAGTGCTATGAGCAAGCAAGGCACACATCAGCACAGCTATCCACCGATCAACACCCCGGGACACCTTTTGGCCAACCTGCCAGGAGTGCTCGGGTTCTATCCCACCGATTCCGTAGTCTTTCTAACCTTCGAGCCTTCCCCACACGGCATAGCGTTGGGCCCCGTCGCACGCGTGGACTTCGCGGACGCCAAGGCGGCGACGGAGGAAGTCTGGCAGACAATTACCACCGACCGCACCGAGGGCGTCTTCGCCTTCTTTATCACCCAGCGCCCACCCAGCGAAGTCGACGCATTGGCCGAGTGGATGTACGGCTTGCACAAGCACAATGACGGCATGGACATCGACGCCGCCTGGCATACCCCGGAGATCATCACTGGCGGCAGCTATGAAATCCTCTTCGGCGCCGTCAACCACGAGGGCAAGGGGCCGATGAAGAATTGGCAGGAAGGAAAGATTCCACCGCTGACTTCTGCGCCCACCATGCACCACTGCGTGGATAAGGACTTTATCCCAGAGCTAACGCGCGAGGAGCTCTACGCCAAGCTCGCGCCGGGCAATAACCAGGTAGGAACGGTGTTGGGCCGCGAGATTGCAGAGCGCGCACGGGCCGCGGCACAGCAATTCCGCGAGGACATCGAGCTTTACGAGGATGACCCAGAGGTAGCGCTTGAGGAGTTCCTGGATGATGCGTGGTGGCAGCTGCGCGCGGTGCAGGATTTACACGCCACGCTTGGCGACGTCGAGGCTCTCGAGACCGCCGCCACCTGGCTGGCCACCACGTGGTCGCGCGACCTGGTCATCGAGAAGCTCTGCGAGCGGCCGGACAAAGCGGCCATCCTGATGCTGGCCACGGCGAAGACCTTCGAGGGAGTCATCCGCTATAACGCGCTGGTGCTTTATGCCATCGCGCAGCTGCAGATGGAGCGCTACCAGCTGGCAG
The DNA here is from genome assembly GCF_047459735.1 of Corynebacterium sp. c25Ua_89. Classification (NCBI taxonomy): domain Bacteria; kingdom Bacillati; phylum Actinomycetota; class Actinomycetes; order Mycobacteriales; family Corynebacteriaceae; genus Corynebacterium; species Corynebacterium sp. c25Ua_89. The sequence continues at coordinate 156,709 of NZ_JASBOD010000002.1, read as the reverse complement.
GGCCAGCGCTGAATATCCTGTTGGAGGAGGCCCCAGAGCATACCTTCGGCAATCTGGTCCACCAGCTCTACCGCAAGGGACTAGCAAGCCAGCTGACCGAAGCTCTGCGCCATTCCTCTGGGGTTGCGCGTTCCATGGCGCTGCAAGCCCGGGACGGCAAAGTGGCTTAGCGCTTGGCGGAATGAGCCTTATCACCGAGCTGCTTGGTGAAGTTCCAGGCATCGGTGACGATGGTGCGCAGATCCGTGCGGGTGGGGTTCCAGCCCAGTTCGGCCTTGATCTTCTCGGAGGACGCCACCAGGGTGGCTGGGTCGCCGGCGCGCCGGGGTGCAATTTCTGCCGGGATTTCGTGGCCGGTGACCTCGCGGCACATCTCGATGACCTGCTTGACGGAGTAGCCATCGCCGGAGCCCAAGTTGTAGATGCGGTGGGTGCCCGGCTCGTTGCTTTCCAACGCGAGCAGGTGCGCCTCGGCGAGGTCGCGGATGTGGATGTAATCGCGCACGGCGGTGCCATCGGTGGTGGGGTAATCATCGCCGAACATGAAGATCTTGTCGCGGTGGCTCAAAGCTACCTGCAGCACCAGCGGAATCAGGTGGGTCTCCACCTCGCGGTTTTCGCCGATGAGGCCGTAAGCGCCCGCGACGTTGAAGTAGCGCAACGAAGTAGCGCCTAGGCCATAAGCCTTGGCGAAGGAGGTGATGATGTAGTCGATGGACAGCTTAGACGCGCCATAAGGGTTGGTGGGCTGGGTCGGCATGTCCTCGGTGATAGGCACCTGCTGCGGCTCGCCGTAGGTGGCGGCGGTAGAGGAGAAGACGAGGTTGTTGACACCGTGAGCGCGCATGGCGTTGAGCAGCTTCAGGGAGGTGACAACGTTGTGCTCCCAGTAGTCGGCAGGGATTTCCACCGACTCGCCAACCAGTGAGCGGGCGGCGAAGTGGACAACTCCGTCGAAGCCGCCCTCGGAAAGCACCTCATCGGCAACGTCGGCGACGTCGCCTTCTACCAGGCGCGCGTTCGCCGGAACTGCCTCGCGGTTGCCGGTTGTGAAGTTATCGATGATGGTGACTTCGTGGCCTGCTTCCAGCAGAACCGCCGCGCAGACGGAACCGACGTAGCCTGCGCCGCCAGTGACTAGGAGCTTCATTTACTTCACCTCAATGCGGATAGCGTGTGCCAGATCGTCGAGCAACTCAATCTTGGCGCCTGATTCGGTGGTAAGGGTCACCGCACCGTTGGCGTTGACCACGGTGACGGGCGCGCCCACGACGACGCCGGCTGCGTTGATATCACGGAAGGTGGCGGAATCTACCTGCAGGATCTCGTTAATCTGCGTGATAGTAGCTTTGGTCTCTACGCCGTTGGGAAGGTCGATGGCGCGGGTGCCGCTCGGTACCTCGCCAACCTCGATGCCTAATTGATCCAACGCCGGGATGGGGTTGCCGAAGGGGGAGCGGGTGGCGTCGGAAAGCACGGCGACAACGCGCTTTTCTACTTCCTCGCTCATGACGTGCTCCCAGCGGCAGGCTTCGTCGTGGACCTTGTGGATGTCGAGCCCCAGGACGTCGGTAAGCAAAAGCTCCGCGAGGCGGTGCTTGCGCATCACGGCCGTGGCGAGCTCGCGGCCCTGGGCGGTGAGGTCGAGGCTGCGGTCGGTGCGCACGTGCAGCAGTCCATCGCGTTCCATGCGTGCAACGGTCTGAGATACCGTGGGCCCTGACTGCTCAAGGCGCTCGGCGATACGCGCGCGCAGGGGCGTGATGCCTTCTTCCTCGAGCTCGTAGATGGTACGCAGGTACATTTCAGTGGTATCAACTAGGTCCCTCACGTGGGCATACCTTTCTGCACGATGGTGAAAGGCGCGGTGAGCAAAAAGGCCGGAACGCACCTTTCGGTGCGGTCGACATGGCTCGCGGCGCCTTCGAACAATAACTAAACAATACCGCACTTTGCCGAGCCTGCTTCCGAAAGGGATAAACGCATCTCTTGCTTTCGGCGCGGTGCAATTTCACATATTCTACCTATAAAAGATCGAAACCCTGTCGGCTACTGCCTATTAAAGGCGAAGTAGCTGACAGGGCGAAGAGATTTTCTCAGGAGAGGGCTAAAGATTAGAGCGCGTACTCACGCAGGCGGTCAGCACGGTTGCCGTCACGCAGCTTGGCCATGACCTCGCGCTCAATCTGGCGCACACGCTCACGGGAAAGGCCGAACTTGCGGCCAATCTGATCCAGGGTGCGCGGGACACCGTCGTCCAAGCCGTAGCGCAGGCGGATGACGTCCTGCTCGCGCTCCTCAAGGGTGTCGATGACACCGCGGATATCGGAGTGACGCATGGCCGCCACAACGGCGGATTCGGCGTCGGTAGCTTCGGCGTCCTCGATGAAGTCTCCCAGTGGTGCTTCCTCATCGGTGCCCACCGGCATGTCGAGTGAGACAGGATCGCGGGACTGACGCAGCAGCATCTCGATCTTGGATTCCTCGATGCCGGACTCTTCAGCCAGCTCCTCATTGGTGGCCTCGCGGCCTAGGGACTGGTACATCTCACGCTTGATGCGGGAGAGCTTGTTGACCTGCTCTACCAGGTGGACTGGCAGACGGATGGTGCGGGACTGGTCAGCCATACCGCGGGTAATGGCCTGACGGATCCACCAGGTGGCGTAGGTGGAGAACTTAAAGCCCTTGGCGTAATCAAACTTCTCCATGGCGCGGATAAGGCCCAGGTTGCCTTCCTGGATGAGATCCAGAAGTGGCATGCCGCGGCCGGTGTAGCGTTTCGCAAGCGAAACGACGAGTCGGAGGTTTGCCTCCAGCAGGTGGGAGCGTGCCTTCTTGCCTTCCCGGACCAGAATTTTGAGATCACGCTTTTCGGCGCGGGTGACCTTTTCTGCATTCGCCAGCTTGTATTCGGCGTAGAGACCAACCTCGATGCGCTGGGCGAGTTCTACCTCATCTTCAGCGCTAAGCAGTGCGGTCTTGCCGATGCCGTTGAGATAAACACGGACCAAGTCGGCGGAAGGGTTGTCATTGGTCTGGTTGCGGCGTGAGCCGCGGTCTACCTCCGGCTCCTCTTCATTTGAATTGTTTCCAAGGTCAGCGGCCTTGGTGTGGGACTTTTCAGCCATCTCTAGCCTCCTGAGGTTGCGGCTTTGTACATGAGGTACAACGAAGCGCTTGCGCGTTTAGTTCCCCGGGTTAGAAAATTATTCAAAAGTAGTGCAGACATAAAGGAGGCCCTCCCCGCATACGGGGGAGGGCTCACTCATGGCATGGGCAGTTTGACCTTGCAGTTGGCCATTGGGGCCGGCTAGCTACGCACTTTGACCAAGTATCGGTAGATGGTCGGCTCGGAGACTCGAAGGCGCTCTGCCGCGGCGGCGATTCCGCCCTTCAAGAGGAAGAAGCCGCTATCTTCGAGGGCGCGAACGACCTCGATGCGCTCGTCGCGCTGCATGCGTCGGACAGGCACGGACTGGGTAGAAATCGCGGAATCCAGCATGGAGTCCAACAGGTTCTCTACGTTGTCGCGCAACGATTCGCTGACCGTTTCCTCTGGCTCTGGCTGTGGGGCCACGGCAGCCTGGGCTGCGTGTGCTCCCGGGTAGCTGCCGAAGGCTTGGGTCTTGTCCGGCGCTTCTTCCGTGTTGCCGATGAGGGAGCTGGCGGCGTTGCGGATTGCTACGAGATCCGAGATGTCGACGTTGATGCACAGCATGCCGCGCATGTGGCCCGTCTCATCACGCAGGAAGTAGCTAGAGGAGTGGCAAATCTTGCCCTCCGCGTTGACGGCCCGGTAGCCGGTCATCATGGGGACGGCGGAGGCGTCGCCTTGTTTCATAAACCACAGGGCGAAATCAGTTACAGGCCCGCCAATCTGGCGGCCGGAGATGTGGCCGTTCGCAATGGCGATGATTGACTGATCTGGGACATCGAGATCGTGCAGAACGATTTCAGTGTTTGGGCCCATGGCCTGGCCTAGAAATTCGACGAGTGGTACGTACTGCCCGAGGAAATCTTGGTCTATGCCATGACTGTTGAGTTCATTCATCAGCTGAAGCATGTCCTTTAAGTTCCTGACACTTCAAGAAAGTTGAATAGATATTAACACGACAAAAAGCGGGTAAACACGAGGGGCCAAGCGCTGTGTTCACCCGCTCAAGGTGTGCCTTACGGCAGTATTAGCCGCAGACTGGGATAGGTGGGTGGATAGCCAGTGCAAGGCCACCCTGGGAGGTCTCGCGGTACTTGGCGTTCATATCCTTACCCGTCTTGTACATCGTCCAGATGACGTCATCGAGGCTGACGCATGGCTTGGACTCGCGCTCAAGGGCCATGCGGGCGCTGGTGATGGAGTCAACTGCAGCGACGGCGTTGCGCTCGATGCACGGAATCTGTACCTGGCCCAGAACCGGGTCACAGGTCAGGCCAAGCTTGTGCTCCATAGCGATTTCGGCTGCGATGCAGACCTGCTCTGGGGTAGCGCCCATGAGCTGAGCCAGGCCGCCAGCGGCCATGGAACAGGCGACGCCGACCTCGCCCTGGCAACCAACCTCTGCACCCGAGATGGATGCATTCATCTTGTACAGCGAAGCAATCTGGTTGCAGGCGAAGATGTAGTCGGAGAACATCTCCTCGGTGACCGGCTCAACGAACTTGTCGTAGTAGGCGATGACTGCTGGGACGATGCCGCAAGCGCCGTTGGTAGGAGCGGTGACCACGCGGCCACATGAAGCGTTTTCCTCGGAGATAGAAAGCGCGAACATGTTGACCCAGTCGAGGATGTTGAGGCCATCGTGCGGCTCATCCTTTTCCAGCATGCGGCGCAGAGCAGCAGCGCGGCGCGGGACGAGGAGCTGGCCAGGCAGCGGGCCGTCGGTTGATGAGCCACGCTCGATGCCGGTGTACATGACATCGCGGACCTTGCGCATGTGCTCTTTGACCTCTTCTTCGGTGGCGTGTGCCAGCTCGTTGGCCATGCCCAGCTCCGGAAGAGTCAGGTTGTGCTGCTCGCAAAGGTCGAGCATTTCCTGTGCACTTGCGTAGGCGTAAGGAACCTTGACGTTGTCCTCGCCGCGCTTGGCGAAGTCTTCCTGGGAGACGATGAAGCCGCCGCCGATGGAGTAGTAGGTCTTGTGGAGCAGCTCTTCATCACCGTTGAAGGCGATGAGGCACATGCCGTTCTCGTGCATCGGCAGGTACTCGTTGTGGAAGTAGAAGCCGCCTTCCTTCGGGAAATCGACCTCGCGGGTACCGCCGAGCATGAGCTTCTCGGAGGTGCGAACGTTCTTTACGAATTCGTTGATGCCGTCGATGTCTACGGTCTCTGGCACCTCGCCGGCCAGGCCCAGGAGGATGGCCTTATCAGTGGAGTGGCCGATGCCGGTAAGCGAGAGGGAGCCGTACACGTTAGCTTGAATGCGGGTGACGTGGTCGAAGATGTCCTTTTCTTTGAGCTCATCTACGAACGCCTTACCAGCCTTCATTGGGCCAAGCGTGTGTGAGCTTGAGGGGCCGATGCCGATCTTGAACATATCGAAAATGCTGATGAACATTGCTTTTCCTTGAATCTTCCGAGGGGGAGAGGGGGGTCCGGGGGTTTCTAGTGCTTAGAAAGCCTGGACGATGGTGTAGAGGATGGTGGCGACAGCTACCAGGCCCATGAAGAAGACGAAGTAGTTGGAAGCCTGGCCCTTGAAGCGCTGCAGTGCAGGAACCTTGTGGATTGCCCACATCGGGATGAGGAAGAGGATGAGTGCAATCGTCGGGCCGCACAGGGTCTCAATCATGCCCAGGATGGATGGGTCTGCCCAAGCGGTCAACCATGCGGTAATCAGCATGAAGATGAGGGTGATGGTGCCGAGCTTGCGAGCGGTTGCAGCGTCGTCCTTGTCGAGGTTCTTGTTGCCCTTGAGGATGAGGCCTTCGAAGCCCTCAGCAGCGCCGAGGTAGTGGCCGAGGAAGGACTTTGCAACAGCAATCATTGCGATAATCGGTGCAATCCACTGGATGATTGGGGTATCGAAGTGGTTAGCCAGGTAGGACAGGATGGTGATGTTCTGGGCCTTTGCTTCTGCCATGTCGGCCGGCGACAGCGACAGTGCGCAGGAGAAGACGAAGAACATAACGACGACGACCATCAGGATTTCTGCGCGCAGCAGGGTGGTGCGTGCCTTGACCTCAGCGAACTTGCCGTAGGTCTCGCGGCGGTCAACTGCGAAGGAGGAAATCATCGGGGAGTGGTTGAAGGAGAAGACCATAACCGGAACCAGGAGCATCAGGGTGACGCCCAAGCTGTGGCCGGAAGCTTCACGGGCAACGTTCAGGTCGAAGGAATCGAACAGTGCGGTGTTCCACTTCGGGATGAGGTAGATGGACAGGAGGACCAGGACGGCGATGAATGGGTAGACCAGCCAGGACATGACGTGGACGATGACATCCTTGCCCATGCGGACGATGAGGATGAGGCCGCCGACGAGCAGCAGGGAGGTCAGCCAGCGGTCCGGCGGGGTGATGCCGAGCTGGTGCTCCAAGAAGGAGTTAACCGTGTTGGTGATGGTCACGGAGTAGACCAAGAGGATGGGGTAGACGGACAGGAAGTACAGGATGTTCATGAACACGCCTGCCTTGATGCCGAAGTGCTCCTCGACGACGTCGGTCAGGTCACCGGATGGCTTGGAGCTGGAGAGAACCAGGCGCGCCAGGCCGCGGTGTGCCCAGTAGGTCATCGGCAGGGCAACAACCGTCATGATGATGAGCGGGATGATGCCGCCGATGCCGGCGTTGATTGGGAGGAACAGAACGCCTGCACCGATTGCGGTGCCGAAGAGGGAGAGCATCCAGGTTAGGTCGGAGTTGTTCCACTTCGGTGCGCCGGTGGTGCCGGCGAATGGGGATTCTGCAGGATCGAATCCTGCGGCTTGTTCAGCTTTGACTGCTTTTGAGGTTTTCATGTTCTCAGGCATGTTTGGCTCATTCTCCGGATGGTTAGCGGTGTCTTTCCGCAAGACTGAGTGAGACATTTTTTGGTCTCCTTGATGTCTCTAGTTGATCGACCGAAGCCTTAGAGCTTGGCGCAACTTTGCAAGTCTTGAGAATTTTCTCGCGGCTACAATTTTGCAACTGCAGTTGGACTTTTTAACTCTGTGTCCTGCAGCTTCAGCCCTTGTTGCTTCGCTGTGTCTTTATCATAAGCCTGCTTGGAGAAGATTTGATAATAAATTATCGCATTGCAAGTACGTTTTTTATCACTCCCTTAAAATTTGAGTTTTGCGCCAGATTGTGCTTTGTTCAACACTCTAAATTAAACAATGAACTACGTCACAGACAAAAAGAAAAAGCGCAGGTAAAAGCACCTGCGCTCGGATGTATTAATCGCCCCTTGGGGTTAATTGATCCCCTTTAAGTTTCCACCAGAACGGTGAAAGGGCCTTGATTGACGGATGCAACTTCCATCATCGCGCCGAACTTTCCGGTCTCAACGTGGACGCCGCGTGCAAGAAGTCTTGCAATGATTTTCTCAATCACAGGCTCTGCTGCATCCCCGGGCGCGGCATCAGACCAAGAGGGGCGGCGTCCCTTAGCAGTCTTGCCATAGAGCGTAAATTGGCTAACTACCAGCACGGGAGCGCCTGCTTCCTCGACGGATTTCTCGCCTTCGAGGATGCGTAGCTCGGCAATCTTGCGCGCCATCTTCTCTATCTTGGCTTCTAGCTCTGCAGTATTTACTGCAGTGTCTTCGCGTGATACTCCCACAAGTGCGAGGAGCCCGCCGGTTTCTGGGCAGTCGATAGCCCCTACGACCTCGCCATCTACGATCACTGAAGCGCTGGATACTCGGGTTAAAACTGCGCGCATTAGTCTTCCTCCTCCGCAGTTAGGTTTTGGCCGGCAGCGACCGCGCCTGCCTCGAGGTTGCAGAACGGGGCCAGCTCGGTGGGGATAATGAGGCCGTGGCGGATGAGGTCAACCATGGCCGGCAGCGCGGAGGCCACCAGCTCCTCCTCATCGAAGCCCTGGGCTGCGGCATAGAGCTCGATGGTCTCGCCAAGGGAGAGCCCCGCTGGGTTTAAGCCGGCGACGATGGCCGCGATGTGCTTGTCGACGTCGTGGGACCAGCGTGGGCCCTCCGTGCGGGTAAGGCGCAGCGCGGCGGGGGAAAAGCCCATGCCCAACTCGGCGTCGGGAAGCTGCACGTCCTCGCGGGCCACGCCGGGGCGGACCTGGAAGTGCTTGGTCTCTAGCTCGCCCGGGACAAGACCTCGCAGCCAGGCCACGCGCGCGAAGTATTCCTCTACTTCTGGGCCTAGGGGATCGGTGAAAGGCTGCGGCATGTACTCGGCGAGGACGTCGGAAGGCTCGTCATCGTCGATGCGCTGGATGGCCACAAAACCAAAGCCTATGCCGGTGACGTCGTGCTCGTTAAAGTGCTCAAGCCAAAGCCGGGCACGCTCGCGGCCGAGGTCGCTGCGAACGTCCACTGACTCGTCCTTGAGCCAGGTGGAGACGTAGAGGGCAGGGTCGGCGACGTCGCGCTGGATTATCCAGGCGGCCACGCCCTTTTCCGGCAGCCAGGAGGCCACGCGCTGCTGCCAGGACTGCTCGCCTTGGTGGACCCATGCTCCCAAGATGTGTGCGCTGCCGCCTGGTGCGAGGTGCTCGACTGCCTGGGAGACCACGAGCTCGCTGGCGCCGTCCAGGTTTAGCCCGGAGTCGCGGTAGATGTGGCCGACTTCCGGCAGGCCCACCACGAAAGGCGGGTTGGCCACGATGCGATCGAAGCGGCGGCCGGCTACAGGTTCAAACCAGGAGCCCTGTAGCAGCTCGACCTTTTCTTCTGCCGCGGGGCCTGCGGCGGCCAGCGTGGCGCGCGCGAGGTCCAGAGCGCGGGAGTGGAGGTCGGTGGCGGTGACGTGGGCGGCGGTGGAAAGCTGGCCGAGCAGCTGTACGCCGGAGCCGGTGCCTAGGTCTAATGCGGTCTCCACCGGGGTAAGCGGCGTCGATTGCAAAAGCGAGAGGCTCGCCGCTCCCACGCCGAGCACGTGCTCGGAGCCCGGGACGTGGTCCACCAGGGAAGCATCCACGTCAGAGAAGACCAGGCGGTTGGTGCCGACGATGATGTGTGGACGGATGTCATAGGCAATGTAGGCATTGCCGGACTCGTCCAGCTGCGCCACGCCTGCATCCATGAGCTTGGTAGCAAGGCGGGCGCCGAGGACGTCGGAAAGCTGCGTCGGAGCCACGGCCTCGTGCAGGATAAACAGGCGGATTAGTGCGTCCAAGGTGGTATCACCCGCAGCGCCCAGGGCCACGGCGGCCGGCTCGCCGCGGTGAAGCGCCTCGGTGTACTCGGGGCCCAAGTGCCCGGCGATGCCGTCGGCGGTGAAATCGTGGGAGCTTAAGAACTCGCCAAGCTCCGCGGCGACGGCAGCGACGGGGAGCTCGGGATTGAAGTCAGGTCCAAATTTAGTCATTGTCTTTTTCTCCAGCCTTATTTCTTTATCTGTTTATCTATGCCGATTATTGCGAGTCATCGTCATGATCGATGGTCTCGGCAGACCGCTGCTCGATGCCCTCGCGCTTGGGCTGGGCTAGTTGCTCTGCCTGCATTTGCGCCATCTGGCGGGCAAGCGCCGGCTTATAGATGTTCTTTTCGCGCTTGTCCTTGCGCTGGCCCTGCGCGTTACCAATTACCACGGCGATCCACGGCAGCGGGAAGGTAACGGCGATAATTAAGGTGCCGGCGAGCCAGGCGTCGAAGAAGTACATGAGCGCGCCGCCTATGAGGAGGGAGGGCACGCGCAGAAACTGCAGGATGGAATAGATGACTTCGCGCCGATGCAACTGTTGGCCCGGGGAGAGCTGGGCGGTGGTGATGAGGTGGGCTTCGCGGCGTCGGAAAGGGCGCGCCCATCCGCGCCGCCCCGTTTGTGGGGTGCCGGAGGAATTTCGGCTTAACCTATCGCGCGAGTTCTTGGGGGACATGCGTACAAGGGTAGACGGGCGAGGTGCGAACTTCGACACCGATGCGGCATGATTGGTGGAGTGAGTACGACGACTAAGACGATTGAACGCCCCGACGTCCGCGAGGACACGTCCACTTCTGATGACACCCCGAAGTTCTTTCATTACGTAAAGAAAGACCAGATTTTGGACTCCGCAGTCAACGGTAAGTACGTCGTTGCGCTGTGTGGCGAGACCTTCCCCGTAACCAAGCAGGCAAAGCCCGGCTCCCCGGTATGCCCGGATTGTGAGCGCGTGTACAAGGGCCTGCGCCGCAAGTGAGCCGCCCGGTGAGTAATTCTGTGTCCCGCAACCCCAGAAGATTCGCCAACAACGGAAAGCTACGCGCCTGGCAGCAGGCCGCCCTCGACAAGTTCCTCGCCAAGAAGCCGCAGGACTTCATGGCCGTGGCAACGCCTGGCGCGGGTAAGACCACCTTCGCGCTGCGCATTGCCACGGAGCTGATGGAAGACCGCACGGTCGAGCGCGTCATCGTCGTGGTGCCTACTGAACACCTGAAGATTCAGTGGTCCCAGTCGGCCGCGCGCGTGGGCTTGGCGCTGGATCCGAACTTCTCGAATTCTTCTGCCGTGAACCCGGCGATGGATGGCATCGTGGTGACCTATGCCCAGGTGGGCATGCACCCGTTCAAGCACCGCGCGGTGGCTTCGGCGCGCCGTACGTTGGTGATTCTGGATGAGATCCACCACGCCGGTGACTCCAAGAGCTGGGGCGACGGCGTGCGCGAGGCTTATGACGACGTCGAGCATCGCTTGGCGCTTACCGGTACGCCTTTCCGTTCGGATGACTCGCAGATTCCTTTCGTGCGCTACGAGGAGGACGGTGAGGGCCACCTGGTCTCTCGCTCGGATCACGCCTATAATTATGGCGATGCGCTTCGCGACGGCGTCGTGCGCCCCGTTGTGTTCTTGTCTTACTCGGGCGAGGCGCGCTGGCGTGACTCCGCGGGTGAGGAATACGCCGCGCGTCTGGGCGATATCTTGAACCCTGAGCAGACAGCCCGTGCATGGAAGACGGCGCTGGACCCGAAGGGCGAGTGGATCCCGGCGGTGCTGCAGGCCGCACACACGCGTCTTATGCAGATGCGCCGCAACATGCCGGACGCCGGCGGCCTGGTGCTGGCTACCGATACGCAGACCGCGCGTGCCTACGCGAAGCTGCTGAAGCAGATTTCCTCGACCCCGGTCTCGGTGATTTTGTCCGATGACCCGGGCTCCTCGGACCGCATTGAGGAGTTTTCCAAGTCCACCGACGAGTGGATGGTGGCAGTGCGCATGGTCTCTGAGGGCGTCGACGTCCCGCGCCTAGCGGTTGGCGTTTACGCCACCTCGGCCTCGACTCCGCTGTTCTTCGCGCAGGCAATCGGCCGCTTCGTGCGATCGCGTATGCCTGGTGAGACCGCCTCGGTGTTCCTGCCTTCCGTGCCGGTGCTGCTGGGCCTGGCTGAGAACATGGAAAAGGAACGCAACCATGTCCTGGGTGAGGAAAAGAGCCCCGATAAAGAGGGCTGGGACGACGAGCTATTGGCGGAGGCCAATACTAAGAAGTCTGAGCCCGACATGCTTGAGCCCTCTTACGAGGCCCTCGGTGCTGAGGCGGAATTTTCCGGCTTACTGTTTAACGGCTCGCAGTTCAACACCGGCGACATCACCGAAGACGTCGACGCGGACTTCCTGGGCATTCCTGGGCTTCTCGACGCCGACCAAGTCAAGGACCTGCTGCGCAAAAAGCAGTCGGAGGAACTCGACCGCCGCGAAGCAGAGGAGAAGGCGCGCCGGGCTGCTGAGGCCGCTGAGGAACAGCGCCGCAAGCTCTACGGCATGCAGTACGCCCCGAAGCGCCGTGAGGAACCAGCCAACAACCAAGAATCCACCGGCGTGGTGGATGAGATTGGCAACCTGCGCAAGGAGCTCAACACCGTTGTCTCCATTACCGCGCAGCGCACCGGCCGCCCCCACGGCGCCATTCACACTGAGGTGCGCAAGGCCTGCGGCGGCCCACCCACCGCGCTTTGCGACGCCGAGCAACTGCGCCAGCGCATCGAGTACCTGCGCAAGTGGTAGGTGACGCGACGCGGTGCACTCCTAGCGTGGAGCGCACCCAGCGTGGGCAACTTAGTCAAAAGCAGTAGTCAAAAGCAATAGAACGATTAGCGATAACACGATTAAGGCTTGTGGGCTGCACTCAAGGAGGCCAAGCGTATGACCACCCCGAACGACCCTCACACCCCGGGCAACGGGAAGAATTCCGACAGCGCCGAAGGTGCGGTATTCCCGGCCTATGCCGGTGGTGGTGTCGGTGAACCTCAAGCCGAAAAGAAAAGCGTGATCGCTATTTGGGCTCTCGTAATCGGCATCATTGCGCTGGTGTCTTTACTCCTAGTTGTTCCACCGCTGCTGCTGGGGCCGATTGGCATCATCGTCTCCATCATCGCATTGCTAAAAGGCAAGAAGCGGCCAAAAGAGCTGCGCCGCGCCTGGATGTCCATCGCCGGCTTGATTACCTCAATTATCGCTTTAATCTTGTCCGTTGCTTTCTCGATTTACTTGTATACGCACATTGGTTGGACGATGACGCCTGACCCTGAAATGTGCACGACCATCGATGACCCAGCGCAAAAGCAAGCCTGCATGGAAGATTCTTTGAACGGCGCTACTCAAAACTAGATTGCCAGTGATTTCACAGGTTCCGTAAGTAACGTGGCCGGAAGCGATTGCAAACGCATAAGTTATTAAACGCACGTATTTGAAAAAGCACGCAATTAGGGCTGCCCCAAGGAGGCCAACCACATGACCACCCCGAACAACCCAGAGAACCCGAACAACCTGAACAACCCAGAGAACCCGGACAACGTAAAGAACCCATTTAGCAGCGACAGCACCAGCAAGCTGCCCTCCTACGGTGAGGCAACCTCCAAGGCTAACGAGGAGCGCGCTCACGACGCTGCACACGATATCGACTCTGCTAACAGCCACGGCGCCGTAAACGACCACACCGCGCACGACGCATACGCCACGGACGCTAACGCAACCGCCGCTGGCACCGGCTACCCGGCCTACGCTGGTGCTGACAGCCAGCCGGCAAAGAAGAACGCCGTTGCTATCTGGGCGATGGTCATTGGCATCATCGCGCTGCTGTCCCTGCTGCTGATTGTTCCGCCGCTGCTGCTTGGCCCAATCGGCATCATCGTCTCCATCATCGCGCTGGTCGTTGGCGGCAAGCGCCCGAAGGAGCTGCGACGCACCTGGATGTCCATCGTCGGCCTGATTACTTCCATTCTGGCTCTCGGTGGCACCATCGCCGTCATGGCCCTCGGCGTGAAGGTCCTCGGCGACACTGGCGCCGACAAGTGCCTGGAGCTGCAGGACCCTGCCCAGCAGCAGGCCTGCATGGAGGATACCCTGGGCACCGCAGCGCAGCAGTAAGGGAAATACCCACACACTGCACTAAGTAACCCCCACGAGCCCCGACCATATACGTGGTTGGAAGGCACGTGGGGGTTCTTGATGTCTCGTGGAAGTCGCAGTCGCACCGTCACTTGGCGTCGGTAAGTGCGTTTCCGAGCGGAACTAGGAGAGGGGATTAACCCTGTTTCGATAATTATTGAACGGTGTTCAAGATGCTGGGCTACGATACCTGCATGGCAAAAACCTCGACTGTGCTGATGAGTATCAAGATGCGTGCAAGCCTTGAAGGTAGGCATATCTCGGGTGCAGAACGCATCGTAGAACCGCACCTTGTTCCTCGTGTGAGCTCAGAGCTTGCTACTCGTGCGTTGCGGCACGAAAAGGGCGTGCCGGATTCCATCAACATTGCTACGAGGGCGGTTGCAGCAAGCGACATTGCTCATGTCAGTGCCTTGAAAGTTAGTACACGGGACTGCGAGAACCCGGAGTCTGCACAAACAGCGATGATAGCCGTGCTCGCTAAGAACAACCGAGTTTCCGAGAGCGCAGCCCGCCGAGGTATCGAGCTTCTGTACCGCACCCGCGATATGCGCGGTGCGAGCATCGTCTGTGCTGAAACCGGCGAGCGTCTAGACATTCATGGGCAACGTGGTGTTCGGGTGGGAACATTTGATTGGGCTGATTTCCTTTGTGCCGAGTCGAAGAACCATCGGGCTGATGCCGTTGCTTTAGCGTCCAAGGCTCTTGCTGCGCCGGGCATAGTCGCGGAAGTCTGTATTTCCGATGACCCGAGCTACACCACGGGTTATGTAGCGGTCGAAGGTTCCTATACGGCTTTGCACAACGTCAAGGCTGAAGGCGGGAAGCAAGGTGGACGTGTCTTGTTCTATTCAGGCGCACTTAGTGCGCTTCCGGCGACAGAGCAGTGGCTGCGTGAAAAGCCTGTCCTTGTGGAAGGTTCTTGGCAATGAGCCTGGAAGACTGGGCATTTAGTTCCAATGCTTCGTGGTGTGAGCGTGGTCTGGAAAGAACCGAAAAGGTCATTAGCGGTAGTCAAAGTCCGCGCACCGTGGTCGATGGGCGTGAAACGCTGCTTGCGGGATCGTCTGATTACCTGGGGCTCGGGGCGAATCGCGCGCTTGCCGACGCGGCCCACGAAGCAACGCTGCACGCCGGGGTGGGGTCAGGAGGATCGCGCCTGACCACGGGTACGAGTGATTATCATGTCGCGCTCGAGCGTGATCTGGCTGGGTTTGTTGGTGCGCCGGCAGCGCTCGTGTTCGGCTCGGGTTACCACGCCAACATGGGAGTAATCCCTGCGCTTGCTGCAGCTGCGCGAGATTGTGGCGAGAGACTTTCTATTTTCTCTGACGCTGATAATCATGCGAGCATCATCGACGGCATCCGGCTGGCCAAGTCGAGCTACCAAGGGGTCCGGTCATCTGTTTATCCGCACCTCGACGTGAAAACCTTAGAAGAGCAGCTTGCTGCCGATGCATCGGAGCGCCGATTGATTGTCAGTGACGGCGTATTTTCCATGTCCGGCGAGCTTGCGAATCTTCAGGCGCTTCAGGAACTTGCTCAGGATTACAACGCCTGGTTGATGATCGATGACGCGCATGGGATCGGCACACTTGGCAGAAATGGACGCGGCGTTTGTGAGCATTTCGATTTGTCCTTGCCGGATATCTATATCGGTACCGCGAGCAAAGCCTTAGGTGTGGCGGGCGCTTTCGTCGCGGGCAGTGAGCCACTTATCGAGCTATGCCGCCAACGCTGCCGCAGCTATATCTTCTCAACGTCCATGCCACCATCGCAGGCGGCTGCTATTAGGGCGGCGTTAGCTCTTGTTCCTTCGCGAGTGCCACGGCTTGCCCGCGTCGTGCACAACCTTCGGCAGCGTCTGCGGGCGAACGGATGGAAAGTGGTGGACTCGCCTGCACCTATTATCGTCTTGCCAGTAGGCGCTGAGGACGCAGCAATGGAGCGTGCGGCACAGGCAGCTGAAAGGGGAGTAATTGTTTCTCCGATCCGCTATCCGTCGGTACCGCTCGGACAGGCATTGCTAAGACTTACAGCTCATGCCGACTACTCCGAGGAAGATATTGCGCTCATTGTCGATGCAGTAGGCCCCGCGCCTCAATAACGAGACCGCGGCGCTCACCACAAAGTAACCATCACAATGAGAGTTAGTTCCATTAGTGCTGCCTGCCAGATTATGTGATGGCCGAAGGCACTAAACCCTGTAGCGGTAAAGATGTTGAGAAACTCTTTGGTTAGCAGCGCTACGACTATGGCGGCAAAAGCGAGGGCGCAGCCAGCATGGATGAGGATGGAGAACTGCGTGAAACCTGGCGTCTTACGCTCACACACCATGGATTGCACTAGAGGGACGGTGTCCGAAAAGTACAACGCTAGGAACACGAAGCTGAGCCAGGCCCTGTTATCGATGCTGCTGAAGCTGGTTGCATAAGTCGCCATCGCGATTACGGGAACGAGGAGCGCTGAGGCGACCGTCATGCGCCGCATTATTGACGCGTGCCCGCACACCGGCGTGGGCCATCTCGTCTTCCTGTCCATCACTAACCTCGACAAGCCCGAGAATACGAAGTTCCCGTACTACGCGGCGAAGGCGGCGCAGGATAAGCTCGTGCGTGAGACCGATCTTCCCACCTCGGTCGTCAACTCCGCGCAGCGGATGGAGTTCGTCCTCAACCCCGCCTCCCCGAGCGAGGAAGACGACACCGTCAAGGTCGAAGATTGGCTTATCAAACTCATCGCGCTTGCCGATGCCGCCCGCACTGTCGCCCACTCCGCCGTCGGCGCCCGAGGTGAAGGGCGCCGTGATTAATCGGAAGATTCGATGTTCCCAACGAACGTGGTGTCTTATGCTTTAGTGGTTCTCGTCCACGGCAGCATCAATGTCTTCAAGTCGCGCAAGCCACATTGACATGTGTCCGTTTGCAATGGCGTGGAACATTGCGTTGGGGAAATACACCGGCGGCTTGTCGTAGGTTAGACAGATAGCCGCAATAATCTCCGCGGCGCTGGCAGCTGCAATTCCCTCAGCTGTCTCAAGCTCTGAAAGCGGTTTCGTTCCCAGTACAGTGGCAGGTTCATCTGGACGGAACTTCTCCAACGCTTCAGCAAATTGATTCTCGAATTGCTGCGTGTCTTCTGGAGTGATGTTCTGGGAACCAAAATCGTCCGCCATGCTCTTGAACACGGTGAGTGCAGAGTATTTCGATTCGGCTTCTTCCTCGTTGCGTTGTGATTCGCCTGCTGTCTTCCTCAGCGTGAGGATGACCTCGTTGGTATCTAGTTGAAGATGATCGAAGAGTCTACGGAGGAAGGAAATTTTCTGATCGGTCGATGTAGACAGGACGACGCCCAGACCTGCATCAACTTCACGCACTCGGCTCGAGTACGCGTAGCCGGACTTAGTAAGCACGAGAGTTCCTGATGCTTGTTCGACGAAGTTTATCAGTTCCGTGCGGTAGCGTTCGGCCATCAACTTAAGCAGCATGTGGACGAACTCGGCCCAGGTTTTGACAGGGATCTTGATGCCTTCCCATTCGAAGGCGCTGATCGAGCGCCCAGTGAAGTTCGCATCGTCGCCCATCGGCTCAGTAGGGAGCACTTCGCGCTTGGGGATAAAGTCGGAATTGGGGAGGTACCAGTAGTTGAGAGCGCGGCGCAAAAGTGCGTCGGTACGCTGCTCCATAGCTGCCCGGTCCCATTTGTCCTTCGTCTTTACATCGTCATTGAGGCGATAACCGGTTTCTCGGAAGCCTTTCTCACGGTCACGCTTGGTAATGAAATTGGAGTTGGAGTACGCGGAGTTGTAACCAGTGACAGTGAGGTTTCCAATGCGGTTTACCCACGTTTGATGGATCTCCTGAAAGTCCTCTCCGAGTTCTTCTTTCCAC
Organism: Corynebacterium sp. c25Ua_89; assembly: GCF_047459735.1. Lineage (NCBI taxonomy): Bacteria > Bacillati > Actinomycetota > Actinomycetes > Mycobacteriales > Corynebacteriaceae > Corynebacterium > Corynebacterium sp. c25Ua_89. Next base: position 139,350 of record NZ_JASBOD010000002.1, on the reverse strand, counting down.
TGCGCATTGAGCGTCTGCGGCATAATGTGCTCGACACTGATATTGCCGTTCTCGAGCGCGGTTGCGATGTCCTTCGTATCGTTGGAATCCCCGTTTTCGAGAACATCGAAAAGATAAGCGCGCACATTTTTGTGAATGTTGTACATATTACGGGTGCGGAACTCAGCGCTAAATTCTTCGTCGCTGGGAATGCGTCCGGACGATCCGTCGCGGCGTCGGAGCAGATAGGTGAGCACGTCGTACGCCGTATCTTTCTCTCCACGAATCTTCCGCATGTCGTTGTACATGGTCTCGTAGACCTTGTTGAGCGAGTTCGTCGGAACAGAAGCGACCGTACGGCGGAAGATATGGATCTCCAGTAGTCGAATGATGCGCGAAAATTCGTTTCTTGAAAGCTTGCCAAGCTTGACGTCGCGATACAACGGCAAGAGAAGCGGAAGCAGAACATCGCCGCGGATGAAATTAAATCGTTCGAGCTGTGCGTCCAGCGCGGCATTCTTCGTGTCGGATCCACAGATCTCGCGCATGAACTGGGAATACTCGTACATGTCGGCGAGTACCGTCTGGACATCGGAACTTTGCTTTTTGAAGTATGCCTTGAACTCGTCATAGACCTCGTTGCGCTTGGGAGTCCGCGACAATTTGATTGTTAGGTACCAGCGGATGAACCAGTCCGTGAGGTACCAAATATTCTTTTCCATCGGATTCCAGTAGTTCTCGTACAGCGTCGTCTGTAACTGGTGCTCGCAGCCCATGAGTATGAGATTGCGAATCTTGTCGCCTTCGCTCAACGCAAGGCCTGTCGAGTTGAGCGATTCGAAGATGCGTTGTGGATCATCGTGCGACTCTAGATCGAGAATCATGAGGTCAAGTCGCTCGATGGCGTTCCACAGTTGATCGCCGGTGAGCTTGGTCTTGTTCATTCGCTCGAGGAAGTACCGGTAATTTGCCGTGAGGTTGCTGTCCTCGATGAACATCGACTCATCGCCGAACAAACGCTTGTAAGCGGTCGCGTCGTTCTTTACAGGTTTGAGCTTGAATTTTGGTTCGTTGGTCGAGCTGTTTTTCGTGAGATAGCTAGTACGCAACCGCCGTGCGAGTTCGGGGTCTTTGGAGGTTACGACACCGGTATCCAACAGGTGAGTGAGCGCGAGGATATAGAGACTCAGCGTGGTGAGGCGCTGTTGGCCATCAATAACGACCCACTTGAACGATGTCTCGGGGTTGCCAACGATCGAGCCGAAGAAGTGACGTTCTCTGTTCTCCGTAATCAGAGTTTCCAGGTCGTCGAATAGTCGCTCACATTGCTTCTTTGACCAGTCGTAATTGCGTTGATAAACAGGGATAATGAGTTCTTTCTCGACGCTGTCGAAAATGGTATATGCCTGTTTGACTTCGCCCTTCATGCGGCTGCGGCTCCCCTCGCTAATGGTGCACGTGAATCAATCCTTTCAACGATATAGGGCGCAACGCCTGCCTGCAGCCGAAAGGCTGATTAGGAACTGAAGAGAGAACTCTGCATAAAAATTAACGAAAGGTGTGCGCGTGAAAGACTCCAAAGGGGTCGAAAATTATGGTGATCTGTTTTCTGGGGCTTGCTTAGTTTCGCGAACCGCGTAGCGACTGAACTGCCTTCTTGCGTACTGCATCCGTTGGAGGCCGGACTTCATTGGGCTGTAAGAATCGTGGCCCTATGCTGTGTGCTCTCCAACCATCAAGGCCGAGAGCGTCGTTCCCTTTGTTATCGAGAAGGTCTGGGCAACGCTCAAGTGTGAGGAAAACGGCGTTTTCGATCGGTGCAGTCGGCCGCAGCGCGACGTAGGAATCTCCAAGATCAGGCACCAGTTTGATGGCAACAATCTCGGGCGAGATGATAATCGGGTGAGTACCGAATGCGCGGTTCGTTAACAATGACTGAGCTGATTCGAAGTCATCAAGCCACGCAGTTGCGGTGCCGGGGACAACGGCTTGGGCGAGTAGTTCACGGTCAAATTTTTTGGACTTAATGCCCTCTATTACCTCGAATAGGAAATTAACGGCGTTGAAAATAGCCCGATTTCCCGCTGCTTCGATAGCCTCCCATCCGCTCTCACTATCACCTCTGAGAAGTTCGGATCCCCAAGCCTTCCTATTCTCTAGGAGAGTGGCTGCCATTTTGCCATCGACGCTGGTAACCCAAAGTGCGCTGACTGCGGCTTTGCGGACATCTTTGTCGCCGCTAACAAGGAGGTCTCCGTTACCGTCTTCGTAGAGAGCGAAAAGGAAGTTGTCATCGGGGTCATCGCAGATTCGCGGTAGTTTTTGCTCCTCGCGGTCCGGAACCTCTGTCCCGACAAGGACGATGGCATCGATGAGGGATAGGCCTTCTTCTACAGTGAAGTGCTTCCGAAATTTTGCTCTAGAAATAACGTCTTCAATCTCCTGGAGAAGGCGTTCGCAGTAGAGCAGCTCAAATTTTCCTGCAAAACATGCTTCAATCAGCGCGCGCACGGAGCCGCGAGGTGACAGCAAAGACGATATAAAGAGGTTAGTATCAACAACCAGACGCAACTTTCTGTGTGCTGCTATCTGTTGAAGCTCTTCGGTCACTTACCTGCTCCCAAGGCGGTACGGGTCCTCTTTTCCATTCGCATAGTGGCGATTTCTTCATGAGCAAACGCTTCCGCAGCACCGGGATCAAGGGGCTCAGATTGAGCATCGATTGTGCGGAGAAGCTGACGGTAGGCTGCTGTAGCAAGTTCGTTGTCGCTAAGTACTTCGACAGAGGCGGCAGACTTTTGAGCGCTTTCAAGAAGACGCTTACGTGCTGCGTCTTTGCGATTCATGGCTCTGTCCACCTTTCCTTATCGGCGAAAGTCTGAGGCAAAAGTTGGAACTTATATTACCTGACATTACGACATACAGCTAGCCTCGGCCTGTCACCTGCATGTGCGAGACATACTCTGTCTCGCCGAGCAGAATTGGTGGCCTTGAAATGATTCTTTCAGAGACTAAAAGGAGGAAGCGCCCGCGCTGTACTGAGGCGTAGGCTCGACCCCGGTTTAATCGATGGCACGTCCCCCAGAGCTACTTATTTTCGCCAACCTCCCTGATTCCTTCCACGATTCGTACAGTCTCCACCGCCACGCGCGTGACCTTCGCGATGAGGTCCACGATGTACCGCGGATTTCCCACCTCGTCAGCCCAGTCGTTGGGGTCGTTGACGATTCCCGATGCCTTGTCCTTCTTCACTTGGTACCGGTCAATAATCCACGCCAGCGCAGACCGCGAGCCGAGCATGTACTCGTCCGCTTCGGCCGGGATGTCGCGCACGGTCACGGACTTGTTGTAGACCAACGTCGTTACATCGTTGACGTTCTTACCCGTCTCCGAGTCCTTCCTCTTCGCCCACTTCATCTTCTGCACGCGCCACGTCTCGCGGTCGGACTCGTCTGCCGATGCCTTCACCTCCACCGTGACCGGCCACGGCTCCACGTCCTCGTAGTTCACATGCAGATCCATGAGCTCCCGGCCGGCGGCAGCCAGCTGTTCGAACCGCGCCCGCGACGTCGGCGTTTCGATATGCGGCAGCATCTTCTTCAGGTCCGCGGCGTACTTCTCCCGGTACCCCGGGTCATGCAGCTGCCCGTAGACGAAGTAGAAGATGTCGTCTTTTGTCACATCCGAGCCCAGCGCCTCACGGTAAATCCCAAGTATCTCGTCCGTGACGTTGTCCACACGCCGGTACCCGTCGAGGATTTCTCCTTCCATACCAGGCTCCCAGCCTTCCGATGCCCCCAACCCAAAGTCCAGCTCGCCCTCCGGCGCCTTGATGGGTTCCCAGGTCCAGCGGGGGAAGAATTGGCCGGAATGCAGGGAATGCATGTTAGGCAACAGTTTGGACCCCAGCAAAGTGTATTGGTACATAGCCGCTGGACCAGTCATCATGATCCCGAGATTCTCGTGGATTGCAGTAGGGAAAATCCTTGGCAGTTGGTAAACCATATCGTTGACCGGTGGATCAAAATACACAAATTGTTGGTTTTCTGGTCGATACAGAGATTGAACGATGCGTTCCTTGTCGAAAGAGATAGATTTTTCCGCCGCAAGCTGTTGCTTAAGGCTGCGGTTCCAAGAAATTCGAGAGAGATCTGTATATTGAGGATTCTCGGACAAGAATTGGTTTACGTCGAGCTCTTTGGGCTTTGAAACATTGTTAGTTTGCACCCATTCAGAGAATGAATTTCGTGCGGCCGCGTAAGTATCGATCAGTACCTTCATTTTTGTTGCTACTGATGCGCGCGAAGGTCCGTAGCACCACGAATCACGGGCAGTCTTTAAACCTGCAGAGAAATTTTTGAAGATTGCTGGAATGTCATCCGACTTCTTGTCGCCAAGGACAGGCCACGTCTCGAAGTCCTCATCGCGCTGATTGAGCCAGTCCCCGTAAATATTGGGCTCAATGATTTGCCAATCGACATTATCGAGCGTGGAGCGATCAACAATCGCAAGTTTTTCGTCGGCACTGAGGTAGTCGCCAATATCGCGGTAGTGGATACACACATCGTCGGGGATTTCACGTTTAACGGCGATAATGATGGCAACGGTATTACGGCTGCCGGAACCGAATACCTTGCCGCCTTCTTTGCGGGACTGTTCGCCGACTGTACGTTGGTTACCACGAAGGTTGTACACGTAAATGTCGCTGAGTTCGTCGTCTAGTGAAAGGCGCACCCCATCGGCGGTGTTTCCGTCTATCCAGCCGCCGTTGGACACGAACGCCATGACGCCGTGTGTACCGAGTCGGTCGATTGACCAGCGGAAGGCGCGGAGGTAGGAATCGTACAGTGAGTTCTTGTTTGTAGCGGACGAGTTGGCAGCGAAGGTTTCCTCGATGCGCTTGTCGAGCGTCGGGTACTTGAGGTTTTGGTTGTTATCGTTCGCGCTCGTCTGGCCCACGGAGTAGGGCGGGTTGCCGATGATGATATTGATAGGAGCGTCGATCTGCCGTTGGATGGCGGCGTTGTTTTCCTTGAAGACCTTAAGGTCGAGGATGTCGCCTTCTTCGTGGATCTGGAAGGTATCGGCAAGTGCGATGCCGTCGAAGGGGACGTACTCGGGCTCGGGTTCGCCATTGCGTTGGGCGCGTTCGCCCTGGAGTGCGTTGTAGGTGGTCTCGATGTTGACCGCGGCGACGTAGTAGGCGAGCAGCATGATCTCAGTGGCGTGGAGCTCGGTCGCGTACTTGCGGGCGAGGTCCTCCGGCTCGATGAGGCCGGACTGGAGGAGTCTGACCATGAACGTGCCGGTGCCGGTGAAGGGGTCGAGAATGTGGACGCCTTCGTCGGTAAGGCCCTTGCCGAAGTGCCAGCGGGAGATTTGGTCCGCGGAGCGCAGGATGAAGTCGACGATTTCGACCGGGGTGTAGACGATGCCGAGGGCCTCGGACTGCTTCTTGAAGGCCTTACGGAAGAATCGTTCGTAGAGGTCTTTGATCACTTGCTGCTTGCCGGAAGCGGAGGAGACCTCGGAGGCGCGCACGCGCACGGACTCGTAGAACTTGGTGAGGGATTCGGTTTCAGACTCGAGCTTGGCGTCGGACAATGCGTCGACCATGCGCTGCATGACGCGGGCGACGGGGTTGTGCGCGGCAAAGTCGTGCTCGGTGAACAGCGCGTTGAAGACTGGGGCGGTGATCAGGTGCTGCGAGAGCATGCTGATGGCTTCGTCCTCGGTAATCGAGTCGTTGAGGTTCCCGCGCAGCCCCTCGATGAAGACCTCGAATTCCTTGCGGATCGTGTCGTCCGCAGCATTGATGAGTGCCTTGATGCGAGCGATTTGTGCTTCGGCGATCGTGGCGACATCGTCAGCCCAGTCTTCCCAATAAGTACGCGTACCGACCTTGTCGACCAGCTTGACGTACATGGCTTCCTGCCAGGCCTCGAGGGAGAACAGCGTCATTTGCTCCGCGGTGAGTTCCTGCTCGCTGGAAGCTTCGGACTGGCCGGTTGGGGAGGTATCGGAAGCATTGAGCCTATTCTTGGCCGTGGCCCGATCGTCGTCGTCTGGCTTCGGGTTCGACACGGGCTGAACATCGATGGGCAGCTCGACCTTCTCGTTGAGCGCAATCGAGTTGACCTTCGCGTTGAAGCGGTCATCGTGGGCGCGCAGAGCGTTGAGGATCTGCCAGACCACGCGGAAGCGCGTGTTGTCATTGAGCGCCTGGGACGGGGAGACTCCCGGCGGGATGGCGACGGGCAGGATGATATAGCCGTAGTCCTTGCCCTCGGCTTTGCGCATGACGCGGCCGACGGACTGGACGACGTCGACCATGGAATTGCGCGGGTGGAAAAAGATGACGCTATCGAGGGCGGGGACGTCCACGCCTTCGGAGAGACAGCGGGCGTTGGTAAGGATGCGGGTTTCGTCTTCGGGGATGGAGGACTCAAGCCACGAGATCTTATTGCCGCGCTCGAGGGCGTTCATGGTGCCATCGACGTGCTCGACGGCGACCTGAAGATCGATGTTGAGCAGGCTGACGTCGTTGGTGGCGGCGTGGTCCTTGAGCTGCTCCTGGTACTGGCGGATGAGCGTGGGGAAGGTCTCTTGGATGGTCTTCGAGGCCTTGATGTCCTTGGCGAAGGCAACGGTGCGGCGCATGGGTTGGGCGTTCGCTTCAAAGCCGGACTTGGTGTCTTGCTCGGCACCCGAACGCTTCGCGAGTCCGTTCCACGCGCCGATCATGGCAGAGGCAGTGGTGAGGTTGATTTCGTTGGTGGGGTTGGTAGCGAGGACGTCGGCGGCGATGTCTTCCTCGACGGTCATGACGAGAACCTTGTAGTCGGTGAGTAGACCCTTGTCCACGGCCTCGCCGAAGCCGAGGCGGTAGAACTCGGGGCCGTAGATGGCCTCGTCATCCATGGAGGCAAGCTCCGCGGAATGCTCAGCGGCCTTGCCCTTTATATTGTCATCGAACAGGCGGGGAGTCGCGGTCATGTAGAGACGCTTGCTAGCCTTGATGTATTTTTCGTCGTGAATCTTCACGAAGTTGGAGGCATCCTCCCCGGCGAGGGTGACGCCGGTGGTGCGGTGAGCTTCATCGCAGATGACGAGATCGAAGTCGTCCATGCCGAGTTCCTGGGCCTCGTGAATGGCCTCAATGGACTGGTACGTGGAGAAGATGACGTTGATACCGGCACGACGCTTGCCCTGCGCGGTGCGCTCGGCAATGTTCTTGCCGTTGGTAGAGACCGGAACCTCCAAGTCATAGGAGGCAATGTCTTCAGCCTTCTTGGAGACCTTCGTATCCGAACAGACTGCGTAGGACTTCAGCGGCAGGTGCTCCTGGTTCTGTGCGGTCCATTCTTTTAACGTCTGCGAGAGCAAGGAGATGGAGGGAACGAGGAAGAGGACGCGGGCCTTGTTGCCGTTGAGCTCCGCGAAGCGCTCCGCCAGACGCAGGGCGGTAAACGTCTTTCCCGTACCGCACGCCATGATGAGCTTTCCACGGTCGTGTGTTTCAAAGCCTGCGATAGCCTTCGAGATCGCTTCTTGCTGGTGCGGGCGCGGGGAGAAAACCTCGCGCCGGGTGAGGTTAATTTCGATCTCAGAACCCGGGAAGGTCACATCCCAGTCGATAGGGGATTCTGCAATCGCTGCCGTGCCGATACGGTTGGTTGGGATGAGCTGGTGCTCCAGCATCTCCTCAGCATTCTTTGACCATCGCTCCGACGTGGAGATGATGATCCGCTGTGCGAAGGATTCTGTGCCCTTGTCTGTAGTAAACGAGTGTCCGGATGCCTCAAAGAAGGAATCAAGGTGACGCTTCTGGATATAGGTATCCGGCTTGTAGAACTTGCACTGGATGGCAACCCACGCGTCGTCATCGGCGCGCCGGGCAACGAGGTCGATGCCGGTGTCTTGCTTACCGCCGTTGAACTCCCAATCGCTCCAACGGCTGACTTCCGAGAACTGCTCCTGGAGGACGGGATCGGTTCGGAAGTAGTTGACCATTAACTTTTCGAACTTAATGCCGTACGAGCCTTGAGGCTGATTTTCACGGAGCTGGGCTAGGACTTCACCGAAAGCAGACATGGTGTCCATTATGGACTACACATGAGTTCTCCACTTCCAAATGGTGGCGATGTTGTGCAGCCGGGGTGGATGACTTGAGCCATTAGTAGAGCCCTGCATTCCTCATCATGCTCTGTCGTGTTTGAGAGATGAGGTAGCCGCTCAAGGGGCGGCCGGAGTGGATGGCGGCATCGTAAAGATAGTTGTGGAGGGTATCGGCACGCGAGCGGGGGCTGGTGCGTAAATCGAAGTCACGTTGGATCTGGGCGACTACGAATGGCACGGCGTTGATCTCGGAGACCGCGATTAGAAGTGCGGCGACGCTGCGCTCCACTGTGGCGTTGGTCGAGCTAAATTGCTTCGGCTTGTCGTGGGCTAGGGCGCTCAGGAGCCGGCGAGTGGATGTTAGCAGTTCCGGATCGATCTCTGGGTGATCGTTAAACCACTCGGTGATAAGTGCGTCCCATTGCTTTACACCAGCGATAACGTCTGGGGCTAGGGCGCTGAGTTTGGTGTCCTCGGAGGGGAGAGGGGAATCGTCGAGCTGTGCGTCGAAGCGGGAGGTCTCGGGGTCGGGCATGCCAGGGCCGAGGCCGATGGCATCTGGGCCGTAGCCATAGGAACCGAAGTCGGATTGTGCTTGGAGTTCCCTGCGGAAGCGCTTTCCTTCTTCCTTTAGTGCTGAGTCGAGCTGCCTTTGGATGTGGGCGGGGCGTCCTGCGACTTCGCCGGTCCAGGTGACGAACTTGGTGAGGACGCGTGGGAAGCACCGGAGGAACGAGTCACGGGCTATGACTTTGCGGGCTACGAGGGTCAGAGCTATTTCCACACGTAGTGGGGACCAGTGGTAGAGGTCGGCCATGGTGTAATTGGCTGTGATGCTGAGTAGCGTCTCGGTAGCATCGGCCTCCTCCTTCTTAAGCGGAACGGCATCCAGGAAGGCGGCCAATGTTTCTTCAGTTTCGGAATTATCGCCTTCTTCAAGACGAATACGGCGGCCGATGATACCGGGACTGGAGACAGTAGCAGGGACATTATCTAGTAGCGAGAGCACCCAGCGCAGCAGCGGACGGGTGGTAGGCCAGCTTTCACCAGGGCCGTCGTCGACTGTGATCTCATCTAGCCAGATGGCGTTGCTGAGGAAATCGGCCAGGCCCTCCTGGCTCGTAGGGCCGAAGCTCTCCATGGACTCATCCTTGGACATGATCTCCATAACCTGCTGTGCATTGGCCTCGGTGAGGAAACAGTCATAAATCGAGCCATTGCCGCCTGCTAGGTCAATGGAGACATTCACCGTCAGGGGCGCAGAGTGCGGGACGGATAGCTCGAGAGTGTAGTAATGGACATCCCCGTAGTACTGCGTAGCCTCGATGACGTTGACTACGCTGGCTTGCTCAAGGTGAGCAAGCCAGGTCGGTTCCTGCGGTAAGTCATCGCGCCGGGCGAGCTCAGCGCGATGGAGCTTTACGCGCTCTTTATCTTCATCCAGCAGGGCGGCGGCCCAGAGTACCGCGGTCGTCTCTGGGGCGGGGTTATCCCACATGGCTTCAAAGAACTCGGCAGGCTTTTGCGAGAAATCGTCATCCAGGGACAGGATCGCAGAGACCCACTGAAGCAGATCGATGGGGCTTGAACTGTCCAGGAAGGCCGCAAGGGCGGGCGTGAAGGCATTCATGACACCAGAGTCTATCCATGCATCCGCGGCAGCGGGGCTGTGTACTCTCGAGTGTTATGTCGAAATTCGACGTAGTGAGCTGGGAATATTTTTTGATTTGTAGACGGGTATTTTCGGCGTCTCCATTTTCTTAAGTTTGCGTTCATCTATGCGGATCCGCGTGTAGGCTCGGCACTGTTATAACCAGTGAAATTGGGTTAATTCGACATCCCAAGGAGATACGTGATGAAAAAGCTCATCAACTCACCGGAGAACGTAGTGGCGGAGTCTGTGGAGGGCTTCGCGCTGGCACACGGCGACATCGTCAAGCGCTTTACTGAGCCGCTGTTTGTGGCGCGTGCGCAGAAGAAGGAACAGGGCAAGGTTGCGATTGTCTCTGGTGGTGGCTCGGGACATGAGCCGCTCCACGCAGGCTTCGTGGGCCACGGCATGTTGGATGCCGCGGTGCCAGGCGCGATGTTTACGTCGCCGACGCCGGATGCGATCCAGGCGGCGACCGACGAGGTCCATGCGGGTGCGGGTGTGCTTTACATCGTGAAGAACTACACCGGCGATGTCCTCAATTTCGATACCGCGGCTGAGTTGGCGGAGTTCGATGACATTGAGGTCAGCCAGGTAATCGTGGATGATGACGTGGCGGTGGAGGATTCCACCTACACTGCAGGCCGTCGCGGTGTGGCGGGCACGCTGCTCGTGGAGAAGCTGGCAGGTGCAGCCGCTGAGCGCGGTGATGATCTAGCTGCTGTCACGGCAGTGGCGAAGAAGGTCGTGGAGAACACCGCGACCATGGGCGCAGCACTGAGCGCTTGCACCGTGCCGCACGTGGGCAAGCCTTCCTTTGACCTCGCAGATGATGAGGTGGAGCTCGGCGTCGGTATCCACGGCGAGCCGGGCCGCAAGGAGATCCCGTTGGTCTCCGCGGACGATGTCACTGATCATCTCATGGAGCCGATTCTTGCCGACCTGAAGTTGGCAGAAGGCGAGCGAACCATCGTCGTCGTCAATGGCATGGGTGCCACCCCGGCATCGGAGCTCTACGTGGTCTACCGCCGAGTAGCTCAGCGCCTAGAAGAAGCGGGCGTGACCATTGAACGCTCCCTCGTAGGTAACTTCGTCACCAGCCTCGACATGGCGGGCTGCTCTGTCACGGTCATGCGCGCCGACGATGAAGACATCGAGCTGTTCGACGCACCATGCCATACCGCCGCACTACGCCAAGGAGAATAAAGTGACTTCTGTTGAAACTTTGAACACCGAATGGGCCCTGGCTTGGATGAAAGGTTGTGCCGAACAAGCCCACGAGCACCGGGAGGAGCTTATTGAGCTCGACCGCGTCATCGGCGATAGTGACCATGGTGAAAACGTGGACCGTGGTTTCCGTGCGGTCGTGGAAAAGCTCGAAGCAGATGCCTCGGAAAGCATCGTGGATGTGCTGAAGCTGACGGCCAAGACCTTGATGTCCACCGTCGGCGGCGCATCTGGTCCGCTTTTGGGAACTGCATTCCTGCGCGCTGCTAAGTCAGTCGGCGGTGAAGCGCTTGATGGCGCTGGCGCGGCCGCGTTCATTGAGGCGGCACTCGAGGGCATCACCACCCGTGGTAAGGCCGCCGAAGGGGAGAAGACCATGGTTGATGCGTGGGCGCCGGCGGCGCGTGCTGCCCGCGAGCAGGCTGATGCCGGGGCGGGAGTTGCCGACGTTCTGCGCGCGGCAGCCGATGCCGCAGCCGAAGGCGCCGAGGCAACCATTCCACTCGTTGCCACCAAGGGCCGTGCTTCCTACTTGGGTGAGCGCTCTGTTGGCCATAAGGATCCAGGTGCTGCTTCGACCGCGCTGTTTATTGCTGCAGCTGCTGACGCTGCTTCTGCTGTAAAGGAGGGTTAGGGCATGGCAGAACCGAAAGTGGGCCTAGTCCTAGTTTCGCACTCAGCCAAGCTGGCCGAAGGCCTTGCTGATCTGGCTGGGCAGATGGCCGCTGACGTGCGTATCGCAGCCGCGGGTGGTCTGGAGTCCGGTGAAATCGGAACCTCGTATGACCTCATCGAGTCGGCTATTAATGACCTGCTCGGGGAAGGCCTCGCAGTTGTCGTTCTCACCGACTTGGGCTCGGCAACAATGACCGTTGAGTCGGTGCTGGAGTTCCTTGACGATGAGCCGGTGAAGTTCGTGGACGCACCGCTCGTGGAGGCCGCTATTGCTGCGGCTACTGCTGCGCAGCAAGGTGACGACCTTGACGAAGTTGCTACTGCTGCGGCTCGCGCCATCGAGGTGTTCGTGCCAAAGCAAGCGAAAGAAAACTCTGGTGACGCTGCAGCCGATTCTTATGAGCGCAGTGCGACAGTAGCAGATGCTTCTGGTTTGCACGCGCGACCGGCTGCCAAGATTGCTGAGATGGCTGCCGAAGCAGAAGAAGACCTCCTCATCGCTTTTGACGGTGAGAAGGCTGATGCCGATTCCGCCATGATGCTGATGTCCTTGGGCGCCGCGCAAGGCGACACCGTGACGATCATTGGCGATTCAGTGGATAAGCCGATTGTCGACAAAATCGCTGATGCCATCGCGGAAGGACTCGACGGCTAGGTCGACAGCACCTGGTAGATGAGCTTGGCTACGCGGTCGGGCACCATGTTGCGGGCTACGCGGGCTGCTTTGTCTTGGGCGCCGACGCCCCAGTGGAGGCGGCCTTTGTCCCAGCGGTTCTTGGGGTTGGCGGCGCGCCAGATGGCTTGCGCGACGTCGTCTGGCGTGAGGTTTACGCCGAGGCGTGCGACGGTTTTGGACTTGACGTCGGAGATGGGCGTCTTTGCCCACAGCGGATTGATGTCGAGGACGCGGATCTTGTCGTGGCGCCACTCGAGGTCGAGGGTTTCAGTCATGGACTGGACGTAGGCCTTGGTGGCGGCGTAGACGCCGACGTCGGGGATGCCGTAGCAGCCGGCGATGGAGGCGATGTTGATTAGCTGCGAGCCGGGAGTCTTCTTCAGATAGGGGTAAGCAGCGCGTGCGCCGAGGGTGACGCCTAGTGCGTTGACGTCGATGACGGCGCGGATGCGCGCGGGGTCGCTTTCCGCGATGGTGGCGGAGTCGATGATGCCGGCGTTGTTGTCGAGGATGTCGAGCCTGCCGCCGGTGAGTTTGGTGAACTCGGATAGGGCAGCGTCCCAGGACTCTGGTTTGGTGACATCGAGCTCGTAGAAGGTGATGCCGTCGCTGAGGATGGAATCGTCAGCTGCTGGGCGGAGATCGCCCAATCCGACGATGTAGCCTTCATTGCTGAAAATACGGGCTACGGCGAGACCGAAGCCGCCGCAGCCGCCGGAGATAAAAATCGACTTCATCCTGCAATGCTAACTGTTTCCTAGGTCACAGGAAAGAGTTTTATAGGCCGATGTCTTTGTTTTCTTTTGTGGCTTTGGCTCGCTAGAAGGCGAATACGCGCATCATGATTGTGATGGCCACCAGCATGATGATGGCGGTGGGGTTTCCGTCGAAGTTCTCAACGAGAACTGGCCAGCCGATGGCAGCGGTCATGATGGGGAACGCGGCGAAGGCGTTGCCCATGACCACGGTGAACAGCGCGTTGCTCGAGCAGTACGCGATGACGCTCCAGAGCAGGGCTTCCTGCACAATCGGCTTCGGGGCTTGTAGGGGCTAGGCCGCTGCGGCCTCCCGGGCTGTGGGGATGTCTCTGTAGAGCTCTCCGCTGCGCATCATTGCGAACAGGACGTTGAGGCGTCGGCGTCGCTGGCCAGGAATTCGCTGACGTCCATGCCAATGACGAAGTCATAGGCCATGAGTCTGTGCTTCCTAGCGATGAGTAGGGAGTTGAATAGATGAGCTTCATCGCTGGGGTGGTCGGACATACTTGCGCTGGCATCCACATTACTGTGAAACCTCATGCCACCCGGGCCGGGCCAGGTTCCTATTGAGCTGTTTGAGTATGTCATTGTCTTCGGCGGCATCACCCCCGGATCATTTTCAGAGACAGGGACAGGAATAAGCCATACCGAAGCCAGCGACTAGTTCCACTTTCCTTTCAGACGGCGGGAACGGACATAAACATAGCCCGCCCATTCGGATGGACGGGCTTTGAATCTTCGGTGCCCTGGGTGGAACTGCTAACAACGTAATGGGACATTCACGTCCCCCTAGTGCGTTGAGTTCCTAACCGATGCGCTTCACCGCATCGACGACCATGGTCCAGAACTTATCGAAGTCCAGTTCCACCGCCACCTGGGTGGTGCAGTCCTCCGGGGCGGGGGCGCGGAAATCGGCGACGGTCATGCCGGTGGTCAGCGCGCCGGACAGTTCCACATCCAGTGGTGCCTTGCGGGTGGTGAACACGGTGGGGTCGATGAGGTAGGCCACGGCGCAGGGGTCGTGGACGGGTGGGTTGTCGAATCCCTGGGCGTCCTGGTAGTTCTTGCGGAAGGCGTCGAAAAGTGCGACGACGAAGTCGCCCGTCGCGGTGCCCAGTGCGGCGAGTTTTTCCTCCACCTCCGGGGTGGCCAGCGCCTGGTGGGTGAGATCCAGACCGACCATGGTCAGGGGCCAGGACTCGTTGAAGACGATGTGGGCGGCCTCCGGGTCGATCTTGATGTTGAATTCCGCGACGGCGGTCCAGTTGCCGACGTGGTAGCCGCCACCCATAAGGACGACCTCCTTGACGCGTTCGGCGATGCGGGGTTCCTTGCGCACCGCCAGCGCGATGTTGGTCAGCGGGCCGGTGGGAACCAGGGCGACGGTGCCCGGTTCGTTGTTCATCACCGTGTCGATGATGAAGTCCACCGCGTGGGTGTCCTCAACGCCCACGGTCGGCTCGGGGAGGTCATAGTTGTTGATCTCCATGCCGGTGTCGCCGTGGATGTCCTCGGCGACCTCGATGGGGCGGACCAGCGGGCGGGTCACGCCCGGGTAGATCGGGGTGTCCATGCCGGCGATGGTGGCCACGACACGGGCGTTGTGGGTGACCTTGGCCAGGGTCTGGTTGCCGCCGACGGTGGTGATGCCGAGCAGCTCGATGTCCGGGTTGCCGTGGGCGAGCAGCATGGCGACGGCGTCATCGTGTCCGGGATCGCAGTCAAGGATGATCTTGGTGGTCATGGTGAAACTCCTAATTCTCAAAGTGCGGGGTTAGTTGCCCACGGGGGCGGTATCGGTGGTGTCGGTGGCATTGGCAGCCAGGTTTCTGGCCGCCACGGTATCGGTGATGGATTCCGGGCGTGGGATGAGCAGGGAGCACAGGAACGCCAGCGCCAGGATGATCACACCGGCCCACATACCGGCGGCGTACCCACCGTTGCTGTCCCCGAAGCTGGTGGCCACTGCGAAGAGGATGGCAAAGGAGATACCCGCACCGAGGTTGAAGGCGCCGGCGTTCATACCCGGCAGGTACCCCTGGTTGTCAGCGGGGGAGAGTACCACACCGAGTCCGTTGAGCATGATGTTGGCGATACCGGCGTAGGTGATACCCACGAAGGTGGAGATCCCCAGGTACGCCAGGTTGGAGGTGCTGCCCACGAGGAAGGTGGCACCGGCGACACCGATGATGGTGGCGGCGATACCGATCTGCAGGACGATCTTGTAGCCGAATTTGCCGGCGAGAATACCGGCGACGGGCCCGAAGACCAGGCCGGCCAGGGCATACGGGGTCAGGGTCCACCAGGAGACCACACCGGCGGACATGCCCGCACCATGGGTGGCGTCCTGCGCGAGGTTGGGCAGCAGACCGTTCATGATGGCGAACACACCGGTCATGGTCAACAGGGTGGTCAGCAGCAGCGCCCAGGTGCGGCGCTGGCCGAGGTACTCGATGCTGACCAGGGGGTTCTTCACACGCTTTTCAATGATGTAGAAGGCGACGATGCCGATGATGCCGATGGCGAACAGGGCGATGACGAGGAACCAGTTGGCGTCGGCAAGCTTGCCGGCCTCGTTGAAGGCGGTCAGCAGGGCACCGATGGACACGGCGAGCGGCAGCACACCGAGCCAGTCCATCTTCGGGGTGGTCTCGGCGGTGGAATCCTTCACACTGAAGGACAGGGCCAGGGCGGCCGCCACGCAGAACACGGCCATGACCCAGAAGATGGACCGGAAGCCGAAGTGTTCCGCCAGCCAGCCACCGGCGATCGCGTCGACGCCACCGATACCACCGTTGATGGAGGTGATTACACCCAGCAGTAGTGCGTACTGCTTCTCATTGGGCACATGCTGGCGCAGGATGATTAGACACAGTGGCACGGTGGGGCCGGCCACACCCTGGATCAGACGTCCCAGGAACAACACGGTGACGTTGGGGGCGAGTGCCGCGACGAAACAGCCGGTGCCGGTGACGATCATCATGCCGATCAGCACCTTGCGGCGGCCGATGAGGTCACCCCAGCGCGGCAGGAAGAGGGAGAACAGGGCGGCCGCGGTGAAGAACGCGGTTTGGGTCATACCGATCTGGGCGGGGGTCGCATTCAGTTCGACCTCCATGGTGGCCAGGGCCGGAGCGAGCATGGAGGCATTGAGCTGGAAAGCGAACACCGCCACCAGCAGGGCGATCATCAGCGGGATGATCGCAGCGGCCGGGGCTTTCTTCGGTTCGATGGTGGTTGACATGGTTACTCTCGTTTCGGTGGGGGAGTTAAGCGGTGACTGTGGGTAGGTCGTCGACAAGCGTGGGGTAGGAGGCCTGCGCGCCGCGGCGGGTGGCGGCGAACGCACCGACGCGGGCGGCGAAGCGTGCGGCCTCCACCAGGGAGTGGCCGTCGGCGAGCTTTGCGACGAGCGCACCCGCGAACGCATCGCCACTGCCGGTGGTGTCCACCGCCTCAACGGTGGGGGTCGGGATCGCGGTGAGGCCCTCGGCGTCACCGACCAGGGCGCCATCGGCACCGAGGGTCATGACCACGGTGGGGAAACCCTGACCCAGCAGGGCTGCCACCAGGGTGGACGGATCGGTTTCGGGGGTGGGTGCACCGAGCATTTCCAACACGAGGGCACCCTCGTGCTCATTGACCAGGAGGGGATCCGCCTGACGCAGCTGCTCATGACCGACCGGGACCACAGGCGCGAGGTTGATCACCACCCGACCCTGCGCCAGGTCCACCGCGCGGTTGAAACCATCGGCGGGGATCTCACCCTGCAGCAGGACGATGCCGGCCTGTTCAATGAGCCGGGCATGCCGGTCCACATAGTCGGCGTCCATGCTGGCATTCGCGCCGGGCACGACGATGATGGTGTTCTCACCGTCATCGGCCACCGTGATCACGGCCAGACCGGTGGGGCCGTCGACGGTGTGGACTGCGGACATGTCAGCGCCGGAGGCACGCATGTGCACCAGGGCGGAGTCGGCCATGGTATCGGAACCCACCGCACCGACCATGTGGACCTCCGCACCGAGCTGGGCGGCGGCCACGGCCTGATTGGCGCCCTTGCCGCCGGCACTGATCTCACCACCGCCGCCGAGGAGGGTCTCACCGGGGTGGGGGTGGCGGTGGACCGTGGTGGTCAGATCCGCGTTGATGGATCCGACAACAACAATGGAACCGGGTGAACCGGGTATGTCAGTCATGGTTGTGGGCCTTTCATGAGGGAATCACCCTGGATCAGGATAGTGGGTGTGACAAGGTGCGTCTGGGTGGATTCGGTAGTTTTGGAGCCTGTCAGCAGCCCGTGCAGGACGGTGAAGGCCTGCCGGGCCATGACGTCCACCTGCTGGTCGATGACCGTCAGGGGCCGTGGTTGCAGGGCGAAGATGGGTTGGTTGTCGAAACCGATCACGCTGATGTCCTCGCCGATACTCAGGCCCGCCCGGTGGCAGGCCTGGAGCACCCCGATGGTCATCATGGTGTCCCCGGCGACCAGTGCACGGGCCCCGTGGTTGAGTAGGTGGGTGGCACCCTGATAGCCCTGCTCCTGTTCGAACCCACCACGGAAGACCAGCTGCGGTTCCCGTTCGTTGTTCCGGCAGGCCTGCTGGAAGGCTTCCAGGCGGGCACGTCCCGAGGAGGTGCTCAGCGGCCCGGAGAGGTAACCGATCGGCAGGGCATGGTGCTCCACCAGCAGCGATACCGCGGCGTCCATGCCGGGTTGCGGATCGGAGATGACGGTGGGGATGGGGGATCCGGTGAGTTCTCGGTCGATGAGGACCAAGGGCATGCCCTGGGCGTGCAGGTTGTTCAGTTGGTCCGCGCAGGCTTCATCGGGCACGCAGATGATGCCGTCCACCCCGTGGCTGGCAAGGAAGGCCAGGGAGGCGGCCATGGTCTCCGGGCGCTCATCGGTGTTGGTGATGATGGTGGCCAGACCGGCACCCTCGGCTGCGTTCTGCACGGCGGAGACCATGGTGGCGAAATAGGGGTTGATCAGGCTGGGCACCACTATCCCGATGGTGTTGCTGCGTGAGCTCTGCAGGGCCCGGGCCTGGGCGTTGGGGAGATATCCCATCTCCGCGGCTAGGGCCTGGATGCGCGTGCGGGTGGTGGTGGCCACCGCGGGGTTGTCCGCCATGGCGCGGGAGGCGGTGGCGATGGAGACACCGGCGCGCTGGGCCACGTCCTTGAGGGTGGGACGGCTGTGTTCTGCTGCCATGATGGTCACCCCGCTTCGCCCTGTGGTGTGCAAACGATTGATGTAAACGTTTGCAATTTGTTAAATCCACCCTATTTCCTCACCACCGGTTCCAGCAAGGGGGCACTCTGGCGGGGGTGGAAACAGCTCCGACCCCGCCGCGGGGAGCGACGGGGTCGCAGGCATTGAGGGATAGGAACGCGGAAGCCGCGCAAGCGAATGTGCGCGGCTAGGAGGATGGTGGTCGCGCCGGGGTCGCGCAGGTCCTGCGGCACGAGGGAGAGGCCTGCGCAGGAGGCCATCTCGATGACGGCGAGGCGTCGCGCGGGGAACTCGACCCACTGGGCGGTGACCTGTTGTCCGACGGGTCCGGTGACTTCTATGGTGTGTGTCACCGCGGCGGGGCGGGCGGCGAGGATTTCGAATCAGGCTGTTCTGCAATGTTGCTCTCGTCACGGTATCCCAAGACATTAGTTTGGGGCGCAGATTTCCAATCTTCGGCTGCCTGAAATTGTGGGGAAGGAGGTCTATTTAGACCCGGCCTGGGAAAGAAATGGCTGACGAAATCGTACTCAGGCATGACTACTTAACTCGTCTAACCGGATAGCGTAGAGGCGTGGAAGTCTTTTCTGATAGGCGAATGATTCGTGACCTTGCGGTGTCGCTTTTGTGTGGAGCGGCGTCTCTCATCGGTAGGGACCTGATGTCCCGGCCGCTCTTTGACTACCTGATTATCGCCTTGGTCGTGATAGTGCCAATTATTGGCAGGCGGTGGCCGCGCCTAGTGGTCTTCGTTGCATCAGTGGTGCTCTTCGCCAGCCTGTTCCAAGTGGAACTCACCGTAGGCATCATAATCCTTGCGGGGCAGGTCGCCTACATTATTCGCCGCAGGCTGGAAGAGCCCCTACGTCGAATAATGACTATTGGGATGCTTGCTGCGGACTTTATGGGCGTATTTTGGGTGAGCCAAACGGTACAGGAAGCAGCACAGGATATTGCGCGGCGCCTTTTCGTCGTGGGCTGGAGCCTACTGGTCCTTGCGGTATGCATGCTTGTGGGTGAACTGCGTAGGAGAGCAGAGGAAGAACGCACACGGGAGATTTCGCGTGCTCTAGAGAAACAACGCCTGGAATTCGAGAAAAGCTCGACGGAACAACGGGCGTTCATCGCACGTGAGATCCATGACGTCGTCACGCACTCGCTATCGGTCATAGTTGCCCAGGCCGATGGGGCGCTCTACACCAAAGACACGGAAGCGCAAGAAGAAGCTTTGAAGTCTATTTCCCGCGTGGGAAGGACCTCTTTGCGGGAGATGCGGGGAGTCGTGGGCTTGCTGCGCACAGGGGAAAAGCGCGGCACTCAACCGATGGCGGGATTCGGTGATCTTTCAGAACTCATTAACAGCGTTAGAAGCGCTGGCATTGCTGTGGGATATCGCTGCACAGGAACGCCACCTGAAGAGCTTTCCGCCGCGACGTCGCTAAGTCTGTACCGAATTGTCCAAGAGGCTTTGACCAATGCGAACAAACATGGTGGCGGGCAAGCAGACGTACTAGTCGAATGGCTTGAAGGTATCGTCCACCTTGAGGTGCGCAATGGATATATGGGTGATGCCCGAGGCGAGGGACATGGCATTGCTGGCATGAAGGAACGAGCGGAATTGGTTGGAGGCACCTTCCAACAGCGCAGTGACGCTGGCACATGGATAGTAGAAACAGAGTTGCCCACCGTAGGAGGAAGTAAGCAATGAAAGTCGGATTGGTAGATGACCAGATTCTCTTCCTGCACGGGATTGCCCAGATCATTGGCTCGCAGCCAGACATGGATGTTATCTGGCAAGCAAACGATGGCGAAGATGCGCTGACCCAATGCGCGGCCACGCCTGCTGATGTGGTGCTCATGGATGTACAGATGCCTGTCCGCGATGGAATTAGCGCCACTGCTGAGATCGCATCCACTCTTCCGGAAACGAAGGTCATCATTCTGACAACATTCGATGACGAAGACTATGTAGTAGCCGGGCTGCGAGCAGGAGCGAGTGGCTTCGTGCTCAAGGACGCAGAGCCAGAGGAGCTACTAAGCGCGCTGCGCACTGTCTATCGCGGAGACGCGGTAATCTCACCCCGCGCCACTAAGCGCCTTGTCCACAGTATGAGGGATGATTCCACGGACACGCTGAGTATTAGCGGCGCAGACCGTCGGGTACTTGAATCGCTGACTGCCCGTGAGCAAGAAATCCTTGAAGCAATCGGGATGGGATGGTCAAACACAGAGATATGTGAGCGGATGTTCATCTCTATGCCGACCGTCAAGACGCACGTTGGACGAGTGCTCGCCAAGACGAGTTCTAGGGACCGTGTACACGCAGCCCTTTTTGCCTATCGCACAGGAGTTGTCTCCCGTGCTGACCTGCTTAGCTCCTAATACCCCGGTATGACTTGCAAAATCGTGCCTCGCGGCGATGTGCGGCGTAGGCGCGCCGGGCAACGATTGAGTTATGAGCACAGAATATGTTGTCGAAACTCAGGGTTTGACCAAGGAATATAAGGGATTCAAGGCCGTCGACGGCCTTGATATGGCAATCGGCCACGGTGTCGTTCACGGATTGTTGGGGCCGAATGGTTCAGGCAAGTCCACGACCATGAAAATGCTTTTGGGCCTTGCAAAGCCGACCGAGGGAAGCATCAGCTTGTTCGGCGAGCCTTTCGGGCCCAAGACGCGCAGCCGGGCCTTGGCCCGCACCGGCTCGCTCATCGAGCAGCCTTCGGCCTATTTGCACCTCACCGGGCGAGAAAACCTGCGCATCGCTGCGCGGCTTCTACGCGCTGAGGCAGAAGACGTCGATCGTGCAGTGCACCTCGTGCGGCTGGAAAAGCAGCTGGACAAGCAAGTAGCGAACTATTCCTTAGGCATGAAGCAGCGCCTCGGTATCGCAATGGCTATGATTCGTAACCCGCAGCTTCTGATCCTTGATGAACCAACGAACGGCCTTGACCCTGCCGGTATTGAAGAGATTCGCAATCTCATCGTCAGCCTCGCTGCCGATGAGGGGCGAACGGTATTGGTTTCGAGCCACCTTCTCTCGGAAATCGAAAAGATGGCTAGTGAGCTGACCATTATTAATCGCGGGCAGTTGCTCTTCCAAGGTACAAAGCAGGAGCTTTTCCATTCCCAACCGCCTGAAGTCTTCATCGAAACCCCGAACCCCAAGGAAGCGGCGCAAGCACTCGCGGGTATCTCAGTGCGCTTTGTAGAAGGTGGTATTCGGGTTCCGAACTTAAGCGAGCGCGACGTCGCGGGGGCATGCGCGCAGCTCGTCAACCATGGCGTGCCCATCTACCAAGTGCTAAGAACGCACCGCAGTCTCGAAGAGATCTTCATTTCGATTACGGGACGAGGTGGCTTGCAATGATGCTGCAGAATGAATATGCCAAGATGCGGCATACCCGGATGCTGCCGCTTGCCCTTGCTGTCACGCTCGCCATCGTTGCCTTTTCCAGTATGAATCTGGTGGGTGAGCACACCGCCGAACAATTTCAGCAAGATCCACATAGTCAATGGGGCGGACATCTCCTTGGCTACATCATGGTGACGGCCTTCCTCACTCCGGTGCAGGTGGCATTGTTATCCAGCCGCGCAGCCGATGTAGAGCATCTCCACGGCGGCTGGCGGCTTAATTCCATCGCCGGGTACCGCCGCGGTGGTCTGCTCCGCGCGAAGTTCGCAGCTTTAGCCCTTGTCCTAGCCGCAGTAAAGGTAGTTGAGTTGCTCGCGGTCTTGACCACTCCATTCCTTTTTGGCGCACAGTCGATTGATTCACCCGGCACATGGGTTCTCACAGCAGCTGGTCTATATGGGACCTCGTGCGCACTGATGGCGATTTTCTTGTGGCAGGCAGCACGCGTGGAATCCCAGCTCGTGGTGCTCAGCACTGGGGTAGTAGGCGGCTTCCTCGGTGTGGCAGGAATGCTTTCCCCAACCGCGGTCACGCTCATTAATCCCTTCGGTTACTACGCAGTCTTATCCCCATTTACCTTCCGCCCCGAAGGCCTAGTGAGCATCGAACCACTGTGGATTCCATGGGCACTGTTCATCGCCGTTGTAACCGTCATCTTCACCGTGCTTTGTCGCACGCTTGATTCCCAGGAGGAATAAGTTCATGTTTGCTATCGACCTGCTGAAATTTCGACGCTCCTACATATGGGCTGTCATCTTCCTCGTGCCGTCTATAGCAGTCGGCATTGGTGCCGCGAATTATCACGCCAACTTGGCGGTACTTAATGCCGGATGGGCAAGCTATCTTTCCCAAGCAACGCTGTTCTACGGCCTTATCTTTATGACTGTGGGAGTGGCCATCATCGCTGCAGCTGCCTGGCGTCTAGAACACCGCAACCACAATTGGAACACTATTTTGACCTCACCGCGCTCGGCGGGAGAAGTAGTCGCGGCTAAGTTTTTCTCCATCATGGTCCTCATCGCGCTAATGCAGGCGGTGTTCATTGCGCTGGCATTAGGCATTGGACGCGGCTTAGGTATACAGGGAGAGATTTCGCCTCTCAACTTGAGCGCGCTGTTCCTAGCAATCATCCCGGCGTTCGCAGTCGGGGCCTGGCAATCCTTCTTCTCGATGATCTTTCGCAGCTTTGCCACGCCCGTGGCGATTTCACTTGTGGGCGCGATTGCCTCAGTTGGAATTCTCTACAGCGGTATTCGGCTCATCCCGATGCTGCTGCCACCGGCTATGGTTACGTCGACGATTTCGCTCGGCAGTACCGCCTTCGGCGCAGATGACACTCCTGATGTGTGCGGTATCGCGTTCAGGATGGCTGTTTCTATCTGTTTCGTCATCGCAGCTTGGATTGCATCTGTTGCCTGGCTGCGAACCCATGACGTTGAGGCTTAGGCCTCATCCTTGGGACTCTTGCTTGTGCCACAGATGAAAAATGCCCTCGCGTCCCTCCGCAGCTTAGTGCTAACGGGGGGAGGCGAGGGCGGCGTCGGCAAGCGTGTGCGTCTTTTCGCTTGCCCTTGGCTAGCGTGGCCTCTTAGTCGAGGTAGTCGCGCAGAACCTGAGAGCGCGATGGGTGGCGCAGCTTGGACATGGTCTTGGACTCGATCTGGCGGATGCGCTCGCGGGTGACGCCGTAGACTTGACCGATTTCGTCTAAAGTGCGCGGCATGCCGTCGGTCAGGCCGAAGCGCAGGCGAACGACGCCGGCTTCGCGCTCAGACAGGGTGGTGAGCACGTCTTGGAGCTGATCCTGCAGGAGGGTAAAGGATACGGCGTCGACAGCGATGACTGCCTCGGAATCCTCAATGAAGTCACCCAGCTGGGAATCGCCCTCATCACCAATGGTCTGGTCCAGGGAAATAGGCTCACGAGCATACTGCTGGATCTCCAGCACCTTTTCCTCGGTGATGTCCATTTCCTTCGCCAGCTCCTGCGGGGTGGGCTCGCGGCCCAGATCCTGCAGCAGCTCACGCTGGATGCGGCCCAGCTTGTTGATGACCTCAACCATGTGGACCGGGATACGAATGGTGCGGGCCTGGTCTGCCATGGCGCGGGTAATGGCCTGGCGGATCCACCACGTGGCGTAGGTGGAGAACTTGTAGCCCTTGGTGTAGTCGAACTTCTCAACCGCACGGATAAGGCCTAGGTTGCCTTCCTGAATGAGATCCAAGAAAGCCATGCCGCGGCCGGTGTAGCGTTTTGCCAGCGAGACCACCAGACGGAGGTTCGCCTCCAGCAGGTGGTTCTTTGCCTTGCGGCCATCACGGGCGATGGAACGCAGGTCGCGCTTTTCCATAGGAGAGAGCTTGGCGGCCTTATCGCCCTCAGCGCGAGCCTTTTCCATCTCATCCATGCGGTACTGCGCGTAGAGGCCAGCCTCAATGCGCTTTGCCAGGGAGACCTCCTGCTCAGCGTTAAGGAGGGCGACCTTACCGATCTGCTTGAGATAAGCGCGGACGGAGTCAGCAGAAGCGGTCAGCTGTGCATCCTTGCGCGCCTGGCGCAGGGCAGCAGACTCTTCCTCGTCCCAGACGGAGGACGAGTCCTCATCGTCGTCTTCTTCGTCCTCATCCGCATCGAGCTCGTCCTCAGCATCGCCGAACTCGTCATCGTCCATGTCCGCGCTATCCGGATCGAAGTCCGCGTCATCCTGGTCGGCGTCATCTACCAGCTCGTCCTCGAGCTCGTCAGAAGCGGTCTCGAGGTTCTCCTGCTTTTCTTCAGGAGCGGTCGCGGCCTTCTGCGCAGACTTGCGGACGGTCTTCTTGGCAGATTTCTTCGCAGTTTTGCGAGTCGTCTTCTTGGCCGTCTTCTTAGCAGTCTTTTTGGCCGTCTTCTTCGCGGTCTTTTTGGCGGTCTTCTTCGCGGTCTTCTTTGCGGTTTTCTTGGCCGTCTTTTTGGCGGTCTTCTTGACAGGGGCAGATGCCTCGGCGGCATCAGCGCCCTCGCCGAGAACCTGGTCTGAAGAATCAGTGGCTGCCACGTACGCCCTTTCGACTTGCTTGTGATTGAAAACAGCAAGGTTAGACAAGATCCAACCTTTGGGGCCATGCTATGAGCTCGCCTGATTAGGGCGGGTTAGGCACGCCGCGTGCTGTTTAGATTAAGGATCGACGGCCCAGTATAGATGATCTTGGCTCTAAGGCGGTGAACTGGGGTCGATTAGCTATGTGATTACTGTTACGGCTTAAGGCCCTGCTGGGCTGCCATAGCCGCACCCACGATGCCGGCACGATTGCGCAACTGCGCTGGGGCAACGGGAGTAGAAGTAGTGAGCTTATCGCCCCACTTTTCCCACTTCCGGGAAATGCCGCCGCCAATGATGAAGGCGTGGGGGTTGAAAAGCTTTTCATATTCTTCCAATACTCGGTCAAGGCGCTTGACCCATTCCTTGTACTTGAGATCCTCGCGCTCTTTTACAGCAGAGGATGCCTGGTGCTCAGCCTCGGCATCGCCGACCATCATGTGGCCCAACTCCGTATTAGGGAAAAGTTGGCCGTCCAGCAGGAACGCGGAGCCGATACCAGTGCCGAGGGTCAGGAAGATGACCGAGCCCGTGCGCGCCACCTCGTCGCCGTAGGCAACCTCGGCGAGGCCGGCAGCGTCGGCGTCGTTAAGCACCACGAAAGGCTGATCCAGGTACTGGGCGAAAAGCTCCTGCGCATCCACGCCAATCCAGGACTTGTCGATGTTGGCGGCACTGAGCACCTTCTGGTCCTTGACCACGGAAGGCAGAGTGATGCCCACTGGGCTCTCCCAGTTCTTCTCCGCCACGATCTGCGCGACGATCTTCGCCACGGCCTCCGGGGTGGACTTTTCCGGGGTAGCAATCTTTAGACGCTCGCCCACGAACTCGCCGTTTGCTAGGTCTACTTCCGCGCCCTTGATGCCGGAACCTCCGATGTCGATGCCAAAAGAGTGCTCCGCCTGGGCTGGGGCGGCGTGGTTTGCGGTGCTGGTTTCAGCTGTAGTGCCAGTCATAGGCATCAAGTCTAGGCAAATGCATAATTGTTGGCATGGCTAGCTTTGATAGGGATGTAATTAACGTCGAAGAGCTGCGCGATTTCGCCGCGGCTACTGCCCGTGCCGCCGCCGCACGTATTCGCACGCAAAGAGCGGCGCTTATCGACGCCGACGGTCTCGCTGCGCACACGCAGACGAAGTCGAGTGCGGTGGATCCTGTCACCGAGGTAGACCAAGCAACGGAGCATTTCATCACTGAGCAGATCGTCTCCGCGCGTCCTGGCGACGGCATCTTGGGCGAGGAAGGCACAGACGTTTTAAGTAGCACCGGCATTACCTGGATTGTCGATTCCATCGATGGCACTGTGAACTTCCTCTACGGCATTGCCGAGTACGCGGTGTCCATCGGCGCCGCCGTGGATGGCGAGATCGTCGCCGGCGCCGTCATCAACGTGGTCCGCGGCGACCTCTACTCGGCGGCCCTGGGCCACGGCGCCACGCTAGAAACGTCCGATGGCACTGTACGAAAGCTTCATTGCCGCACCGAAACCGATCCTGCGCTAGCCCTGGTGGCAACGGGCTTTGGGTACGCAGCGGGGCGTCGCCAAGCGCAGGCGGAATTGCTTTGCCGACTGCTTCCGCAGGTACGTGATATTCGTCGCATGGGCGCGGCCGCGCTCGACCTGTGCCGCGTGGCGGAGGGAAGCGTCGACGCCTACTATGAGCACGGAATTAACGCCTGGGACTGCGCCGCCGGTGCCATCATCGCAGCTGAGGCAGGAGCCGTGGTTAATCGCCCAGGATTGAATAAAGGCGCAAAAGATGGCGAATTAACCTGGGCCTGCGGGGGTAGCCTGGCCTCGGCATTTTCCCAGCTTCTCGAAGAAAATAGTGCCCTAGAGTCACTGCGGGGGTAGGAATCTGACGCGCCTGCGGCGGGGCGAGTATGACATCGCAGCAAATGTGTTTTAGGATGCGCACGATAAATACCTATCCCAACCACATGACTAATAGGGGCGTACACTATGGCCACCGATTATGACGCACCGCGTCGCCGTGTAGAAGACGAGCTGGAAGCCGACTCTCTCGAAGGTCTGAAGGCTGCCGAAACCGACAACAACGGCATGGACGACGATGGAGAAATCGTCGAGGCTTTCCAGCCACCGACAGTGGATCTCACCGGTGAGGAACTCAACGTCACCGTCATCCCGCGTCAGGAAGACGAGTTCACCTGCTCTTCCTGCTTCTTGGTGCAATCCAACAAGCGCTTGTCCCACGAGGAAGACGGTCAGCCGATCTGCCTCGACTGCGCATAGGCGAGAAATCAAATTCCCCTCTGCGGGCGACTTACCCTTTGGAGCAATAGCTCCTTTCGGAGCAATAACTTGGGTAAGCGGCGCAGAGGGGAATTTTTATGTCTTGCTGCTTTGAGGGAGCTTGCGGCTTTTAGGTGTTCTGGCGACCTGCCGGACCCAAGAAGGCATCTAGCACTTGCTGTGGTTTCTTGGCGGCAATGAGCCAGTACGGAGTTGGATCATCTGGATCATCCAGAACCAGCATCACATGCTCATCGATCCAGCCATGCGTGACCAGGAAGGCGGCTGGGTCGAACTGTGGTCCAAGGGCGTTGCGGCGCGCCGACTTTGGCACCACCATGGAGCGCTGCACCACATCGTGGGGAAGCTGCGCGTCTTTGACCATGAGCCAGCGGGTGCCATCAGCATCCTTTTCCACGCGCAGGACGGTGCCGGACCAAGAAACCATGACCCAAATTGCGATGGCGCTTAAAACCACGGCCGGGATGATGACCCACCAAATAGTGCGGTTCAGGCTAACCGTTGCGGTGGTAATCGCCACGACGAAGGCCGCCATGAACCAGAAATACCACGGCACCCATTGGCGCTCGCTGTAGAGGACCTCCGGCGCGGGGCTGCCTGTTGCGCCGGCTGCGGTTTGGGAAGCGGAAGCAGAATTCTTAGACACGGGAAGTAAGTGTAGTCACTTAGGCCCTGCTTTAGCGAAGCCGTTGTGGCACCACGGTAGGCTAGTGCGGGTGAATGAGACGAACCCATTAATCGATCCTGCAAGCCCATTCGGCCCTGTCAAGGTACGCCGTCTGGATAAGGAGCTGCCGCTGCCGCAACGCGCACACCGTGGCGATGCTGGCGCTGACCTCTGCGCGGCAGAATCGGTCGACATCGCCCCGGGCGAGCGCGTCCTCGTGGGAACCGGCATCGCGGTCGCACTACCGCTGGGCACCGTTGGCCTTGTCCACCCGCGCTCCGGCCTGGGCGCCAAGCACGGTGTTTCGGTGGTCAACACGCCGGGCACCATCGACGCCGACTACCGCGGCGAGATTAAGGTCTGCTTGATTAACCACGACCTGCACGAGACTTTCCACGTGGAGCGCGGCATGCGCATCGCGCAGCTGCTCATCCAACGCGTGGAGCTGGTCGATTTCGAGGAAGTTGAAGAACTCGACGAGACCGTGCGCGGCACCGGTGGCTATGGCTCTACCGGTGTTTAGGTAGCGCGCGAGAAAAGTTTGGAGAACAATTATGCCTATGTGGCCTTTTTCTAAGAAGAAATCTGACTCCCAAAGCGATGAAGCCCAGGACCTTGAAACCCGTAATGAGGCCGAGGAACGCAGCGCGGCCGATGGAACTTCGGCGGCAGATGATGCTGCGCAAAGTGACGCTTCAGCTGCGCTAAGCGACGCCCCGTCCGGCCCAGAGGGCTTCAAAGCCTACAGTGTCGAGCACGACGCCGTGGGTGGCGAGATGGGTCCATTCGATGGTGACCAAGTAAATATCCAGGACTTCGACTTCGAGGACTTCTCGGTAGGCCTTTTGGATTTGGGCTCCATGCGCATCCCGCTGCCAAAGGGCACCCAGGTGCAGGTGGAGATGGGCGAGCAGGGCCCGAAGATGCTCCACATCGTTAGCCAGCACGGCCGCATGACGCCGGTTGCCTTCGCCGCGCCGCGCAAGCCGGGCCAGTGGGCTGAGTCCGCGACCGACATCATTAATGGTCTTATCCGTGACGGCTTTGAAGCCCACGGCGAGGATGGCCCATGGGGCACCGAGATCGTCGGCACCAACCCGAACGGTGAAATCCGCATCATCGGCGTCGACGGCCCGCGCTGGATGTACCGCCTGACCCTTGCCGCACCGGCGGGCAAGCAGGAACAACTCGCAGAGCTTGGCCGTGAGGTTTTCGCCCGTACCTTTATCTATCGCGGCGAGGATCCGATCCTGGCCGGCAACTCACTGCCGGTGACCCTGCCGCAGCAGCTGGCCGAGCAGGTGCAGCAGGCAATTAAGCAGCGTGCCGAGGGCAACAGCGCCGATGGCGCTGACGCCCAGCGCACTGATTCTGCAGCAGCTGAAGCGGAGGCAGAGGCCAAGGCACAGCTGGATGAATTGAACAAAGAAGAAAGCTAACGTGACGAAACCCGATAGTTCTAACGGCGCATCCGCGTCCAACGACGCAACCGTAACCACGGAGCAAGAGCCCACCCTTCTGGAGCAGATGGGCGGGCTTTCCGGCCTGGTATCTGCGACGCTGCCCGTGGTGGTTCTCATTCCGGTCAACAACGTGTGGGGCTTGGGCCCTGCCTTGTTGGCCGCGCTTGGTGTTGCCCTCCTTATCGCCGTCTGGCGCATTGCCCGCAAGGAAACCCTGCAGCCTGCTATCTCCGGCCTGGTGGGTGTCGGTATTTGCGCCGCCATCGCGTGGTTCACGGGCGATGCAAAGGGCTACTTCCTTTACGGCATCTGGATGTCGCTGCTGTTTTTCATCGTGGCTGCCATCTCGATCGTGGTGCGCTGGCCGCTGGTCGGCGTCATCTGGAAAGGCATCAACGGCGAGGACATGCGTTGGCGCACCGTGGCGCCAGCCCGCCGCGCCTACGCCATCGCAACTGCCGGCTGGGCAGTGATCTTCCTGGCGCGTTTCATCGTGCAAAACGCCATTTACAACGCCGACAACACCACCGCGCTCGGCGTCGTGCGCATCCTGATGGGCTGGCCTCTGACAGGCGTGGTCACCCTGCTGACCATCTGGATGGTCCGCCGTGCCAACGCCGCTGTCGAGGAAGCCATGCCAGCAGAGGAAGCAGAAGCATCCGCTGCATCCTCTCCGGCCGCGTCCGCTGAGGAGGCTATTCGTGACTAGCCCGGAGGTATCGATTACTAAGGGCGAGACTTTCGACGTCACCGTTGAGCGCATGGCACACGGCGGCGTGGGCATCGCGCATGCTGCCGATGGCCGCATCGTCTTCGTCCACGGCGCATTCCCCGGCGACGCCGTGAGCGTTATCGCCCGTAAGGTCAAGAAGTCCTTCATTGAGGCTGACCTCGTGGCCGTGAATACCGCTGGCTCCTTGCGCGTGGAGTCCGCCTGCCCGGCGGCTGCACAGGGCACTGGCTGCTGCGACTTCCACGAGCTGGATCCGAATAAGGAATCCGATATCAAGACAGACGTCTTGACTGAGCAGCTGCGCCGCGTGGCCAAGCTGGAAGCAGATGAGCTCGAGCGCCTCAACATTGAGACCCGCGAGCTTGCCCCACAGCGTGGCTGGCGCACGCGCGTGCGCCTCGGCGTGGACCAGGAGGGCCGTGCCGGTCTGCGCAAGCGTGGCTCTACCGAGCTCGTCACCGACGTCGCCTGCACCCAGCTGGTGCCGGGCCTCGTCGACGGAATCGTGGGGGAGGACGCCCGCCGTTTCACCCCGGGTGCTGAAGTCATCGCCGTGATGGACAGCGAGGGAAACCGCCACGTCGTGGAATCCCGCCGTGCCCCGCGCGGGCGCCGCGTCGAAACCGTCCGTGAAGTCATTGAAGGCTCCGGCACCGTGGTCGAAAAGGTAGGCGAGCACGCCTTTACCTTCCCGGCTACCGCATTTTGGCAGGCTCACCGCGCCGCCCCGGAGGCCTATACCGCGCTCGTGCGCGAGTGGCTCTCTGCTTCGTCAGCACCGGCTGATTCTTCTGGAGAATCCGCTGTGGCCTGGGACCTCTATGGAGGCGTGGGCCTTTTCGTGCCCGCGCTGCACGACGCCCTGGTAAGCAGCGGAGCGGCCGAGAAACCTGCAGACTTTGCCTCCCCGCAAATTTACTCCGTGGACTACTCGCCGGCAGCAGCTGCCACTAAGCAGGATTGCCTGGCGCCTTACAACGTGGAGTTCCGCAGCGCCAAGGTGGAATCATCTGCGGCGCAGCTGCCCGCACCGCGCTTCGTGGTCCTTGACCCACCGCGCACCGGCGCTGGCGACGACGTCGTCCGTTCCGTAGCCACCGCCGCACCACGCAGCGTCGTCCATGTGGGCTGCGATCCAGCAACCTTCGCTCGCGACATCAAGGCGTGGAAGCAGGCCGGTTATGAACTCAAACGCTTGACCATGCTCAACGCCTTCCCAGGAACGCATCATTTCGAGACAATGGCGTTGCTGCAGCCGCATAAATAGCCCTGTCCCCGCCGCCGCGGCTAACCACCCAAGCTAACTCGAGGATTGCCGCCCTTAGCGCAGGAACGGGTACGGTAGAAAAGAAAAAGAACTGACAAGAAGGAGAAGAAGGCCGCTCCATGACCATTCTGGATACCATTGCGTCGCCTCGCGATTTGAAGGCTCTCTCCCCAGCACAACTGCGCCAGTTGGCTGATGAAATTCGTCAACGTCTGATTGAGAAGGTCTCCGTCACCGGCGGCCACCTGGGGCCAAACCTGGGCGTCGTGGAGCTGACCGTGGCCATCCACCGCGTGTTTGACTCCCCGCGGGATGCCATCGTTTTCGATACCTCCCACCAGTCCTACGTGCACAAGATGTTAACGGGGCGCACCGATCAGTTCGATACTCTGCGCCAGAAGGACGGCCTTTCCGGCTACACCGACCGCGGCGAGTCTGAGCATGACTGGACCGAGTCCTCCCACGCTTCTGCCGCGCTTTCTACCGTCGATGGCTTGTCCAAGGCCTTCAAGATCAAGGGCGAGAACCACCGCAACGCCGTGGCCGTCGTGGGCGATGGCGCGTTGACCGGCGGCATGTGCTGGGAAGCGCTCAACAACATCTCAGCCGATAAAGAACGCAACGCCGTCATCATCGTCAACGACAACGGCCGTTCCTATTCGCCGACCATCGGCGGTCTATCCGAGAACCTGGGCCGTATCCGTGCCCAGCATGGCTACGACGAGATCATGGAACAGGGCAAAAAGCGCCTGAAGTCCATGGGCTGGGTCGGCGAGCGCACCTTCGATGCGCTGCATGCCATCAAGGACGGCGTGAAGTCCACCGTCATGCCTACCGAGATGTTCCCAGAGCTTGGCATTAAGTATGTTGGCCCCATTAATGGCCACGACATCGACGCCGTGGTGCGCGCGCTTTCCTACGCCCGCGACTACGACGGCCCAATCATCGTCCACACCGTAACGGAAAAGGGCCACGGCTTTGCCCCAGCCGTCAACGAGCCGAAGGATCAGATGCACTCCACCGGTGCCATCGACCCAGTCACCGGCGTGGCAAAGGGCCAGAAGCAGCCGGGTTGGACCGCAGCTTTTTCCGAGGAACTCATTAAGGCGGCAGAAAACCGTGAGGACATCGTGGCGATTACCGCTGCCATGGCAGGTCCTACCGGCCTGGCGCCTTTTGAGGAGCGCTTCCCAGAGCGCTTCTTCGACGTCGGCATCGCAGAGCAGCACGCGATGGCTTCTGCCTCTGGCTTGGCGCTAGCCGGCATGCACCCGGTGGTTGCCATCTACTCGACCTTCCTGAACCGTGCCGTGGACCAGGTCATCATGGACATCGCGCTGCTGAAGCTGCCGGTGACCATTGTCTTGGACCGCGCTGGCGTCACCGGCTCCGACGGCCCTTCCCACAACGGTGTGTGGGACATGGCCCTGATGAGCATCGTCCCAGGCATGCGCATCGCCGCTCCTCGCGACGGCGCCCGCCTGCGCGAGCTGTTCAACGAGGCCCTCGAGGTCAACGACGGACCAACCGTCGTGCGTTTCCCCAAGGGCAACCTGCTTGATGACATCGAAGCAGTGGACCAGCTTTCCGACGGTGTGGACATCATCTACTACAACGATGCTGAGGAAGCTGCCTCCGATGTCCCAGACATCCTGCTCGTTGCCATCGGCGCGATGAGCACCCGTTCCCGCAACGCCGCGAAGCTGCTCGAAGAGCGCGGCTACAACGTCACCGTCGCCGACCCGCGCTGGGTGGTTCCGGTACCGCAGTCCCTGGTTGGCCTCGCGGCAGACC
Organism: Corynebacterium sp. c25Ua_89; assembly: GCF_047459735.1. Classification (NCBI taxonomy): domain Bacteria; kingdom Bacillati; phylum Actinomycetota; class Actinomycetes; order Mycobacteriales; family Corynebacteriaceae; genus Corynebacterium; species Corynebacterium sp. c25Ua_89. The sequence goes on along the minus strand of NZ_JASBOD010000002.1, from coordinate 106,334 downwards.
ACGACCTCGTGGTCACCGTCGAGGACGGCATCATCCGTGGCGGCATCGGCTCCATGATCGCAGAGGCGCTGAATGCCGCTGAGGTGGATACGCCGCTGCGCCGCATGGGCGTGGCCAACTACTTCCCACGCCACGCAAGCCGCGGCGAAGTGCTGGAGGAAAACAGCCTCACCCCGGAGGAAATCGCCGCAGCCGTCGAGGACTGGCTGGGTACCATCACCGAAGGCTAGGGCCTAGCTGCCGGAATAATCGAGCCCTTCTTCCAGAATCGGTTGAAGGAGCTCGATTTGCCATTCTCTGGCTCCTTCATCCCGTAGGAAAGGCGCGATATCGCTTTCGTCTGTGACGAGTCCGCCCACGGAACCCTCGCGTCGTGCCTGCGGCGGGCAGCCAGCGGCCCACACCACCGCACGCAACGTGGCGGGCTTGATGATGATTTCCCACGGCATGCCCAATTCCTCACCGAGCTCTTCGCAATCGGTGCGCAGGTCCTGGAACACTCGCCACAGATGCGGGTGGTCCTTGTTCCACACCGTCTTGGAAGGAACGCGGGAAGGCTCCCGCTTCTTGCTCGGCCACTCGCGCCGATCTATCTCGCGCGCCTGTTGGACTACCGCCAGCCACTGCAGGCCCGCCCCGTGGCGCTTGCGCGGCACGCCCTTGATGCGGGCAAAATCGCGGGGAGAATCGGGCAGCTGGCGTGCGATGTCCACGAGCACGCGGTGCGGCAAGACGCGGTTTGGTGCGGTGTCAGTCTCACGGGCAATCTTCTCCCGCTTGGTCCACAGCAGCTTCGCCACGATGAGCTGTTCCGACTTGTGAAGGGCCTTGAGCCCCTTGAGCCCGCGCCAGGTACGTGGCGCCGGCTCCTTGATGCCGGCATGCTCGGCCACGATTGCCGCGAATTCTTCATAGGCCCAGTCGAGTTTGTCTTGCTCAGCCAAGATATCGCGCAAGGCCTCCGCGAGCTCTAAGAGCAACTCGACGTCGAGGGCTGCATAGGCACGCAAGTCCAGGCTCAAGTTCGGCTCAGACCAGTCAGCATCGCCGTAGCCTTTTTCTAGCTCGACGTCGAAAAGCTCTGCAACCATGGAGCCTAAATTCGCATGCTCAAACCCTGCCATGCGGGCGGCGAGTTCAGTATCAAAAAGAGTGCCTGGATATAGCCCCAACCAGGCCAGGCACGGCAAATCTGAGGGCGCGGCGTGGACTACCCACGCGGAATCATTAAGCACCGGCGCAAGCGCTGCCGTGAGCTGTTTGCGTTTACCCTCCGGTGCAAAGAGGAAGGTTCCGGCGCCTTTGCGGCGCACCTGAACCAAAAATGCGCGGTCATCATATCGATACGAGGACGCACGCTCAGTATCGATAGCGAAAGGGCCCTCGCCAGCTGCCAGCGCACTAGCCGCGGCTTTAAACTCCGCCGCGGTGCGCAAAACCTCTGGAGTGCCTTCCGCCGGTCTGGTCCGCAATTCAGTCATAGTAGCCAGCCTACAAGTCTGGTGTGACACGGAGCCGTAGTTAACGTCCGAGCTCTATAACGCCCTCCGGAGGCAGGCCGGCGACGTTCGCGAGAACCTGGGCAAAGGCCTCAACGTGCGGGGTTAGGTTCAGATCCGCAGCAGTCCAGGAGGCGCGCATCTCCAGTTGGTAGGCGCGCGGCGGGCCGCCGATCTCGCCGTAACGGACAGAGGCGGTCGAGGTAACCGTGCCACCCAAGTTGGTGTGCGTTGCGCCGTTGGCCTCCATGGCCTCGTTGAGCCACTGCCAAGCGACGTCGGGAAGCAGCGGGTCACCCGCGACCGCATCGTCCATATCTGCCTGGATATAGGCCACCAAACGCATGGCGCCTTCCCATGCCTCTTCGGCGCCGGGATCGTGCAGGAGGATAAGGCGGCCGAAGGCATCGCCCTCGGCGTCCGTTGGAACCACGTCGGTGCCTTCCGCAGGGTCGCCAATTTCCAGGCCAACAGCGTGGCTATACGGCGCCAGGCGCTGCGGCGGGCGAATGGTGCCCAAAGTGATTTCGGGGCGCAGCTGTGCCGCGTGCATGGAATCGACAGCGGCGTTGAAGACGGTGGGCGTCGTTGCCTCTTCCGGTACGGAAGTGGCCTTGGCTGCGGCGTGCTCGTGCAGGCTCGTTGCGGCGCCTGCCGGGGTGCTCGAAGTTGCGTCGGAATTGCTCACGAGGTTCAAGCTATAGTTTTCGGCTCGGAATAGGGCGAAGGCGCGCCGGAACTCGGTGAGCTGCCCGACAAATGGGGCAGGGTGGTGGCAGGGGAAATGGAAATGGCCGCCTATCCAACTTATGATGGATAGGTATTTCAACATGAATCCGCTTTTCAAGGAGACGGTCCAATATGGCGAAGGTTAACTTCCAGGAGCTCAACGCAGTACAGCAGTATTCCCAACACGCGGTGTTCAAGGTCATTCCGGGTGCCCTGGGAACCGAGCGGGAGGACATCGTGACCCAGGCGCAGGAGTTCTTCAAGGCTCTCGAAGCTGCAGGGAAGGTAACCGTCCGCGGAATCTATGATCTTTCGGGCATGCGCGATTCTGCCGATTTCATGATCTGGTGGCACGCCGAGCAGTTTGCGGATATCCAGAAGGCATTTGCGGACTTCCGCCGCGAGACCGTTCTCGGCCAGGTCTCCGAGGTGACCTGGGTAGGCAACGCCCTGCACCGTCCGGCAGAGTTCAACAAATCCCACCTGCCTTCCTTCATCATGGGTGAGGAACCAGGGGATTGGATTGCGGTCTACCCGTTCGTGCGTTCCTACGACTGGTACACCATGGATGAGGAAAAGCGCCGCCGCATCCTGATGGAGCACGGCATGCAGGCCCGCGACTACCCAGACGTGCGTGCGAACACCGTGCCATCCTTCGCGCTCGGCGACTACGAGTGGATCCTCGCCTTCGAGGCTCCAGAGCTACACCGCATCGTCGACCTGATGTACCTGATGCGCTACACCGAGGCCCGCCACTACGTGCGCGAGGAGATTCCTTTCCACACCGGCCGTCGTGTCAAGGACGTCGCCGAGCTCATCGCGGTGCTGCCTTAAGAAGGCTGCCTTAGGTTGCTGCCTAAAGCAACCTACTTAGGTATTTGGCAAACGCGGCCTAATCCTCGATGGGTTTTTCCTCGAGGTTGAGGCAGATCGAGTTGATGCAGTAGCGCTGATCCGTCGGGGTGTTATAACCCTCGCCAGTAAATACGTGGCCCAAGTGGGACTCACAGTTGGCGCACAACACCTCGGTGCGGGTCATGCCGTGTGAGGTATCAACTCTTTCGATGACGGCCTCTCCAGCCAATGGGGAAAAGAAGGAAGGCCAGCCACAGTGGGACTCGAACTTTTCCGTAGAGCGGAAAAGTTCGGCTCCGCAGGCCTTGCAGGAGTACACGCCCTCGGTGGTGGTGTTGGTGTACTCACCAACGTGAGGCGCCTCAGTGCCAGCTTGACGCAGCACACGGTATTCCTCGGCGCTTAGCCGGTTGCGCCATTCAGTATCGGCAATGAGCTTGAAATCAGTCATGCCGGGAAGTCTAGACCTTGGTCTCGTCCTGCCGCCACCATCCGGCAACCGATGCGGCGATCAAGACAATCAGCAGGCCCCAGCCAATTGTTGCGCTGAACACGGCCATCCAGTATCCCGCGGTGGGCCAGGGCACCGAAGTCCACTTGACTGGCGCGAGGAATAAAAATGCCACGCACCACGCCGGGACGGTATGGAATACCGAACGCGGCAGAAAAACGGTAAAGACCAGCGGGATAAGCCACATGGAGTAGTACTGCTGGCCCAACGAGGACAGGAAGAAGATTCCCGCCATAATTGCGCCTGAGGTGGTCAAAGCCCAGAACACCGGCTCCGTGTCGCGCCATTTGAGTAGGCCCAGGATGCTAAACGCGCACGCCGCGGCGGCGGCGAGCCAGACCGCGTAGAACGGGGCGTCGCCAAGCCCAAAATAAGCCTGCACGCCCGGCCACGAGCTGTTGGCGAAGTCGCGCGTTTGCCCGAGATAAGGCACAAGCTTGTCCAGGTAGCCGCTGGCGCCCGGGGTAAGTGGCCAAGCGACGGCGTTGAAGATGACCGGCACCGCGATACTTAAGGCGGCACTTAGCCACCGTTTCTTCACCAGCGTAAGGAATAGTAACGGCCCAAACTGGGGTTTGATGAGAATGGCCAAGCCCAACACCAGCCCCGCGATGATGTGGCTGCGGCGGCGCGTGTCCAAAATGCCCCAGAGGAATATCGCCATGGCCAAGAAGAGAATGCCGTTGATGTTGGTGAAGGCAAGGGTATTGGTCACTGACTCAGTGGCAAAAGCCAAGATAATGGAGGCCGGAAATTCCGGGCTGCGCAGGTTGCGTCCGACGAGTTTTATGAGGACAGCGAGGGCGCCGATGATGGCCAATGCATTGACCACAATGAAGCCGCAGCGCGCCACCGTGAGATCCATCCACCCTAAGGGCGAAAGTAAAAGCGTGGCGCCTGGATTGTAGAGATAAAGCGGATCGACATGCGTGTAGTCCTGCTCGTAGACGGGAATGCCTTGCAGGAAGCGGCGCATGGCCGAATGCACGGTAGTAAAGTCGTCGGTGGTGGTGCCGTTTAACGCGACGATGACAACGCGATGGAACACCAACAACAGTGCAATCGGCCAAGCCGCGGTTTTAAAAACCTTGATGCTTCGCGAGCCATACGAAGACTTTGTGTCCAATGGCAACGCGTCAGCAGCTGGAGAGAGACTCGGGGATTTCACGATGTGCAGTTTACGGGGCACCTACTACGGCGTAGCGCAGAAACACCGTGCCGTCAGCGTCTGGGACTACGCTTTCAAGCGACAGGCTCAACGGTTGTGCATTAGCCGTTGCCTCATCCGGCGCGTGGACCAGCGGCTGGGAAACCGTGGGCGAAAGATGCGGGTCCAGGGTCAAATAGAGCTTGTCCACCATGCCTGCGGCAATGAAAAGGGAATAGATGCCTGGGCCGCCCTCGCAGCTAATGCGGGACCAGCCTTTCGCGCGAAGTGCCTCCACGACGGAAGGGATCGTGCCGTCACCAGTGCCTAGCAACGTGGCGCCGGCTTCCTCCAAGCGCTTCGACGCGGTGGTGCCCAGGTTCTCGTCTGGGGTCAAAATGATGGGCGGAGTGCCAACATTAAAAAGCTTCGACTCCACGTCCAAGTCAAGCGAGTTACTCATCACCGCAATGCGTGCCTTGCCAGGGGAGGAGCCCTCATAATCCTCGGCCTTGACCGTGCCTGAACCCACTACTGCAACGTCGGCCCACTCGCGCAGTGCTGCAAACAACGCGGCGTCGTTATCGTTGCCCATGGCATCCGAGGTGCCATCTATAGTGGCCGAACCAGAAAGGGTAGAGACCTCAATCAGGCGGATGCCCGGCTCGTCAGGGCCGACCAGCGTGGATATATCAATGCTTTCGCTCATGCCGGCCAGCCTAGTGGAGAAATAGCGGAGGAGTTACAACGAGATACAACAAAGCCGGCATCCTTGAATAAAAGATGCCGGCTTTAAGAAAGTGGTGGTCCTAGCTGGGATTGAACCAGCGACCTTTCCGGTGTGAACGGAACGCTCTCCCACTGAGCTATAGGACCGCGGTGCGGTGTTGAATTTACACCTAGGGCGGTGGCAACTCCTAATCGGTCTATTGAAGAGAATTCTAAAATGACATCGACGTAATTCGCTCGGTGAAAATCGCTATCAAACAGCGCTGTAAAAACAGCTAATTATCCTGCGGATTTGGAAACTTCGAAAGTGCGCGATAATGTTTCTACTCGCACCACGGCAGACGGTTGTTACACACAACAGTTTGTATGATGCAATGCGGATGTAGCGCAGTTGGTAGCGCATCACCTTGCCAAGGTGAGGGTCGCGAGTTCGAGTCTCGTCATCCGCTCCAAGACGTTGATCGGTAGCTATTCTGGTTAGCGTGTTGACAATAAAATATCGGCGCGATTAGCTCAGTGGGAGAGCGCTTCCCTGACACGGAAGAGGTCACTGGTTCAATCCCAGTATCGCGCACTAGGTGCTTAAAGCGCCTAGTGGGGTTCGATAAGAATCTCAAATGCGGATGTAGCGCAGTTGGTAGCGCATCACCTTGCCAAGGTGAGGGTCGCGAGTTCGAGTCTCGTCATCCGCTCCAGCACACTTGTGTGTGAGGCGGTATCGCCACGGTGGAATGGCCGAGTGGTGAGGCAACGGTCTGCAAAACCGTGCACACGGGTTCGATTCCCGTTTCCACCTCAACTTTGACGCGCTTTGGCGTGTCGAGCGCGATTAGCTCAGTGGGAGAGCGCTTCCCTGACACGGAAGAGGTCACTGGTTCAATCCCAGTATCGCGCACAAGGCTTTAAGCCTAGAAAACCGGGCCTGGTTTTCGAATGCGGATGTAGCGCAGTTGGTAGCGCATCACCTTGCCAAGGTGAGGGTCGCGAGTTCGAGTCTCGTCATCCGCTCAAATAAGAACGCTCCTGTTCGGGATTCCGGTCAGGAGCGTTTTTGTCGTGCACTTTGAAAGTTTCAAGAGCACTTATGACTCTTTAGCCCTTTTGGCATTACCTTGATGCGGATGAGCTGTATTCCAGTGGCGAAGAATACTGCTCCTGCAGAGCCTATTGCTGCGTCGCTTGGAGCGCTCATGCATACTGGCACCATGAAACTGTTTCTTGCGTCCTACCTTCATCCGCAGCTGCGCGAATTCTTGCACGGCAGAATCTTGTACATCGATGACGCTGCTGTCGGGATGGAAGAAGTGCCGTTTGCACAGAAGGAGCGGGAAGAAGTGGCTTCTATTGCATCCGACTTTGTTTCACTGACCGTTGCGAATACCACGCTTGAAGAGTTTGAGACTCAAGTAAAGAAGGCGGATTGTGTCTACGTCGCAAGCGGTAATGCTTACCGCGTACTGTATGAGTTAAAGAAGTCTGGTGCCTTCGAACTGCTTTCTGAAGCGGTTCGCGGCGGTTTGCCATATGCCGGCAGCTCGGCGGGTGCGGTCCTTGCCGGGCCATCGGTCGAACCGATTTCCGTTATGGATGAACCAGGTGCTGTTCCCGAATTGCAAGATCGTACGGCTCTATCACTTACTCCCTACGCTGTAGTTCCTCACGCACAGGGAACTACTGGCCCATACACAATTTCGGTTATTAGTGAAACGGTTCAAAAGTACGGAAAAGACTGGAACCTGGTGCTTTTGCGTGATGGGCAGGCACTGCTGATTAATGATGATTGCGTTGAATTGATTTAAAAGGTCCTATCTCGTACAGGCGGCCATACCCACCAGGCGTGGCGTCGATTGGCGGGTGCGTCACTTTCCGCATGGAGGCGTTAACCATTTACCAAAAATGGTGTGCATTAACACATTTCCTATGATACTGGGAACTAGGTTGAATGGGGCAGCGACTAATAAGGCAACCGCTGCTCGTTCAGTTGGTTGATATCCTGACTTGCTTTAAGCAAGGCTTAGGTTATTGGCCATTGTTTCGGGTGCGGTTATAGCATGTATTTACCCATTCGCAAGCCATGCAATTCGAGGAGAAAACTATGCACTTTCGTCGCTCCACCAGCTTGTTTGCGCTCGGTGCTGCCGCGTCCATGCTTGCCATGTCCGCGCCTGCAGCCCTGGCACACGACTCCGTGATCGGCGGCAATGTGGTCAGTGATTCTCCGCTGCAGGAGTTTCCGGAGGAGATCACTCTGGAGTTTTCTGCAGTACCCAGGGATGACTTCAACACCTTCGCCGTCACCGACACTAAGACGGGCGAGGTGCTTTTCGACGCCGAGCCCGAAATCGAACAGCGTGAGCTCACCATCGAGGTTCCGGACGATGTAAAGCCGGGACCTGGCGAGTACCAGGTGGGCTTCCAGATTACCTCCTCGGACGGGCATGCCACCCGTGGTTCTGTTCCGTTTAGCGTTGCCGGCTCTTCCGACGGCGCAGCGGGCGATGCCGCAGACGGCGATGACGCGAATGACGATGCTGCTAAACAAGATGAAACCAACTCCGAGGGCCTGCCGCCTGCCGCACTGTGGGCGCTGGGCATCGTCGGCGTTCTGGCTATCGTCGCCGTGGTCATCATGGCCGGTGCAAAGATGCGCCGCGCAAATGACCTGGACTCTTAAAACCCACCCCTTTTAAGACGCAGGCAAGGCACAAATAAAAGGAAGTGCCTTCGCGCCTTAAAGCTTGGACAAGAAAGACATCTAATGATGAAGATGCGTAATATCGTTGTTTCTGCCGTTGCCGTCAGCGCACTCTGGCTGGCTGGCTGCTCCAACAGCGAGCAGGATTCCGGTGCCGAAAAGGAAGCTGCAACCAGCGCGACTCCGGCAAGCGCAAGCGCCTCCGATAGGCAGACAGGCGATGTCACCATCGAGGACGGCGTGGTTCGCGCCATGGCTGAGGATGCGGAGATGACTGCCATCTTCGGCACCATTCATAATGATTCCGACAAAGACATCACCGTCACTGGCTTTAGCTCCTCCATCGACGCCGAGATGAACCAGGTGCACGAGGTTGTTGACGGTGTAATGCAGGAAAAGAAGGGCGGCCTGAAGATTCCGGCCGGTGGCACCGCAGAACTCAAGCCAGGCGGCGAGCACTTCATGCTGATGGGCGTGAAGGAACCAGTCATGGCGGGCGAGACGGTCAAGGTTACCCTCTTGCTTGAGGACGGTTCCAAGGTCGAGGCCGGTGAGGTGCCGGTGCGCGAAATCGGCGCCGGCGATGAGAACTACGGCGACATGTCTGGCATGGATCACGGCTCTATGGACCATGGTTCGATGGAGCACGGCTCTATGGATCACGGTTCGATGGAGCACGGCGAGCACTCGCACCACTAAAGGCTAAAGCCGACGCGCGGGTGGATTACTCACGCGCCAGCATTGGAATGAGTAGTAGGGAAAAGAACATGGATGAGTCCTTAAAATCTGCATCTTCCTCCGAGCGTGAGACCACGGAGTTTTTGAGTCGACGCGGCCTGCTGGTTGGCGGCGCCGTCGCGGCCAGCGCGGTGGCGGTGGCCAGCTGCGCTTCACCTTCTCGCGACGATTCTGACTCTGGGTCTGGTGCGGCAGCTGCTGCTGGGCAGCCAGCGCAGGATGAAGCAGCCGAGATCATGGGCGATAATATCGTCGCATTCGATGGCGAGCATCAGGCCGGAATCGAGACCCCGCCGCAGGCACACGTGGCGCTCGTGGGTTTTGACTTAAAAGATTCCACCACCAAGCGCGGCGCCAAGGCACTGATGCGGTTGTGGACTGAGGACGCACGCCGGCTGTGCACCGCAGAAAACCCCTTGGGTAGCCTGGAGCCGGAGCTGGCGCAAACCCCGGCTAGCCTTACCGTGACCTGCGGTTGGGGAGAAGGCTTCTTTGCCCGGACGGGCGTCGCCAAGCCGGAGTGGCTCCGGGATGTGCGCGCGTACAAGCGCGATAAGTTGCGCCCGGAATGGGGCCAAAGCGATGTGGTGTTGCAGATTTGCAGCGATGATCCGCTAACGGCGGCGCACGTGATGCGGCACATGACCCGTGCGGGTGCGAGCTACGTGGACACCAAGTGGGTGCAGCAGGGCTTTGGTCATGCCAACGGCGCCGCCAAGAAGGGGGAGACCGCGCGCAATCTCTTCGGGCAAAAGGATGGCACTGTCAATCCGCACACTCCAGAGGAATTCCGGGAGCAGGTCTGGATCGATAAAGGAAAATTCGCCGGCGGCAGCGCCATGGTCGTGCGCCGAATCCACATGAATCTGGACGCGTGGGAAGAGCTTGACCGCGCTTCCAGGGAAAACTCCACTGGCCGCAAGCTGGACTCCGGTGCGCCGATGCACGGCACCGAGGAATTCGATGCCGTGGACCTCAACGCGCGCGATAAGTTCGGATTGAAGGCAATTGACCCGGCATCCCACGTGGCGCGCGCCCATCCGCCGAAGGACCATCCGGAGCAGAAGATTCTGCGCCGGCCGTTCAACTACAACCTCCCACCGAGCGCGGAAAACCCAGGTGAGCTGTCTAATGCAGGGCAGATTTTCATCTGTTATCAAAAGGATCCGAGTAAGCAATTTGAGCCCATTCAAGCCCGCCTTGATGAGCAAGATTTGCTCAATACGTGGATTACCCACATCGGCTCAGCCATGTACTTTGTACCGGCCGGTACCACCTCTAACTCCTACTGGGGCGAGTCGCTTCTTGAGGGTTAAGCGGGGTAGAATCTTTCGCTGTAACTCTACGATTAGCTTTGGTCGGCCAGGTATGTCGATCGAAGCGTGAGCGCATAAGGAGCGCAAGTCTAAATGGCGGAAATGATTCCAGCTGTACCGGTGAACTACGAGCCTTTTAAGGTGCCAGCAGGCACTGCCGTAGGCGCAGCAATGCGGGAGCTCGAGCTTCCAAACAAGGGCCCAGAGGCAGTCGTCGTCGTACGCGGCGCCGATGGAGCTCTCTACGATCTCTCGCATACGCCGACTGCCGACGCCGAATTCACCCCAGTTGCAGCAAGCGAGGAGGACGGCCGCGCTGTCATCCGTCACTCCACTGCACACGTGATGGCACAGGCAGTTCAGGCTGAGTTCCCGGGTACCAAGCTGGGTATCGGTCCGGCCATTGAAAACGGCTTCTACTTCGACTTCCAGACCGCCGAGCCTTTCACGCCGGAGGATCTGAAGAAGATCGAAAAGCGCATGAAGAAGATCATCAAGACTGGTCAGCGCTTTGAACGCCGCGTGTATTCCTCCAACGAGGAAGCAGAGGCAGCGCTTGCTGAAGAGCCATTCAAGCTGGAGCTCATCCAGGACAAGGGCAACGTTGACCCAGACTCCGATGAGGCAGCAGAGGTTGGCGCAGGCGATCTGACGCACTACGACAACATCAACCCGCGCACGGGCGAGGTGGAGTGGTTCGACCTCTGCCGTGGTCCGCACCTGCCGACCACCAAGTACATTCCGGCGTTTACTTTGACCCGTTCCTCGGCTGCTTATTGGCGCGGTGACCAGTCCAAGGCTGGTCTGCAGCGCATCTACGGCACCGCTTTCGAGTCCAAGGAGGCCCTCGAGGCCTACCAGCACATGATTGCGGAGGCAGAAAAGCGTGACCACCGCCGTCTGGGCCAGGAGCTTGACCTTTTCTCCTTCCCGGACGAGATTGGCTCCGGCTTCCCAGTCTTCCACCCGAACGGCGCCATCGTGCGTATGGAGATGGAAGAGCACTCCCGCCGCCGTCACATTGAGGATGGATACTCCTTCGTATCCACCCCGCACCTGACAAAGGGTGACTTGTTCAAGAAGTCTGGCCACCTGGACTTCTACGCGGACGGCATGTTCCCGGCCATGGCTTTGGACGGCGAGTATGACGAGGACGGTAACTGCACCAAGCAGCCGCAGGATTACTACGCGAAGCCGATGAACTGCCCGATGCACAACCTCATCTTTGCTTCCCGTGGCCGTTCTTACCGCGAGCTGCCGCTGCGTCTGTTCGAGTTCGGTACTGTCTACCGCTACGAGAAGTCCGGCGTTATCCACGGCCTGACCCGTGCTCGCGGCTTTACCCAGGATGACTCCCACATCTACTGCACCCCGGAGCAGCTGGAAGAAGAGTTGACCAAGGTTTTGGACTTCATCATTTCCTTGTTGAAGGACTACGGCCTGGATGACTTCTACCTGGAGCTTTCCACCAAGGATCCCAACAAGTATGTCGGTACCGACGAGATCTGGGAGCGTTCTACTTCCATCCTGCAATCGGTGGCTGAAAAGTCCGGCCTGGACCTGGTTCCGGATCCTGCAGGTGCTGCCTTCTACGGCCCGAAGATCTCCGTGCAGGCACGCGATGCCATCGGCCGTACCTGGCAGATGTCTACCGTGCAGCTGGACTTCAACCTGCCGGAGCGCTTCGAGCTCGAGTACACCGCGTCCGACGGCACCAAGCAGCGTCCGATTATGATCCACCGCGCGCTGTTCGGCTCCATCGAGCGCTTCTTCGGCGTGCTGCTGGAGCACTACGTCGGCGCATTCCCGGCATGGCTGGCTCCGCACCAGGTAGTTGGCATCCCGGTTGCAGATGAGTTCTCCCCGCACTTGGAGGAGATCGCTGCGAAGCTGCGCAAGCGCGGCATCCGTGCTGACGTGGATACCTCTGACGACCGCATGCAGAAGAAGATCCGCAATCACACCACCGGCAAGGTGCCTTTCATGTTGCTCGCCGGCGAGCGCGACGTCGACGCAAATGCCGTCTCTTTCCGCTTCCTGGACGGTTCGCAAGTCAACGGCGTGCCGGTGGATGAGGCTATCGAGCTCATCGCCGCATGGGTTGCTGAGCGCATCAACGAGCAGCCGAACGAAGAGTTGATCAGTGCACGACGCTAACGAGCAATACGTCGATTCCGGGGCCGGGGAACCAGACCGCCTTGAGCGGCTATGGGCTCCCTACCGGATGGCGTATATCTCGAAGCGTTCGAAGGACCCCTTCGTGGAGGCTCCCAAGGGCAGCGATGAGGACGGGCTAATCATTGCCCGCGGCGAGTATGTCTACGCTTTGCTGAACCTATTTCCCTATAACTCGGGACATTTAATGGTGGTGCCTTATCGCAAGGAATCCCAGCTGGAGAACTTGACTCTAGAGGAATCCCACGAGCTGATGGCCTTCGCCCAGAAGGCGGTACGTGTTTTAAAGCGCGTGTCCAAGCCGGAAGCAATCAACGTGGGCTTCAACCTGGGCAAGGCGTCTGGCGGTTCCGTGGGAGATCACTTACATTTGCATGTGGTTCCCCGGTGGGCCGGTGACAGCAACTTTATGACTGTCTTGGAGGGCACTAAAGTGTTGCCTCAGTTATTACAAGAGACTCGCGCCCTTTTGGCCCAAGGCTGGCGGGAGATCGATGAGGAGGATTCGCATGCTTAGCGTTCACGGGCGAAAGCCAGCGGCAGTCGTCGTGGAACCCGTGGCAAAGCTGTTTCTGAAGATGGGGCTGACCCCCAACGTGGTCACCATCGTCGGCACTCTTGTCACCATTGCTATCGCAGTCGTCTGTATTCCTCTGGATCACCTGTTCGCGGCAGCAGTGCTCTCTGGTCTCTTTGCAGCCTTTGACATGCTCGACGGCACGATGGCCCGCATGACCACGGGCGGGTCCAAGTTCGGCGCGACTCTCGACGCCTCCTGTGATCGCATCACCGACGGCGCCCTGTTTTCTGCCATCTTGTACTGGCTGGTTTACGTCGATAACGCTCGCCCCATCCACGTGGTGGCCTGCCTCATCGTGCTGGTTTCTTCGCAGGTCATTTCCTATATCAAGGCCCGCGGCGAGGCTTCTGGCTTCAAGATGGTCGGCGGCCTGATCGAGCGCCCAGAGCGCCTCATCATCGGCCTCGGCGGCATCGGCTTGGAGGGCTTGGGTGTTCCCGACGCCATCGAGATCGCCCTGTGGATCCTTGTATTCGGTTCCATCTTTACCGTCATTCAGCGCATGGTCCAGGCTGCCCGCCAGGACACGAAGGCCCGTTTCACCCCAGACCTTTAAGGATTAATGCCTATGGCCCTTCTTCCTGGATTAGACCGTGAGCAGCTGTCTGCCGCCGGCTACTTAGCCGGTTGGCGGCTGGTGCGTTTGTTGCCGGAGAAGTGGGCCAAGCGCCTTTTTGACTGGGGCGCAGACCGCGCCAGCGATGATGGCCGCGGCATGGAGCAACTGCGCCAAAACTTAGCGCGCGTGGTGGGCCCAGAAAACGTCACGCGCGAGTTGGTGCGCAATTCGATGCGTTCCTATATGCGTTACTGGCGGGAGGCATTCTGCCTGCCGTCGATCCATCAGGACCCGGATCTGCACGCCAAGCTGCTTTCCGGTTTGCAGGGCTTAGAGAACTTCGACGAGTCCATGGCCCGCGGCAAAGGCGTCATTTTGGCGCTTCCGCACACTGGCAACTGGGACATGGCCGGGGTGTTTCTGGTGGGCCACTATGGCCAATTCACAACGGTTGCAGAAAGGCTCAAGCCGGAGGTGCTTTTCGACGCCTTCGTGGACTTCCGCGAGTCCCTAGGCTTTGAGGTTATCGCTCTGACAGGAGAGAAGACCTCACCTTTTGGTCGCCTCAAGGAAGTCTTGGAAGCAGGTGGCGTGGTCTGCCTGTTGGCCGAGCGCGACCTGACTCGCACTGGCGTCACGGTCGACTTCATGGGCGAGGAAGCCAACATGGCTGCCGGCCCGGCCCGCTTGGCCATGGAAACCGGGGCGGCATTGCACGTGGTCCACTCCTGGTTTGAGGATGAAGGCTGGGGCCTTTCCGTCAGCCCGCAGGTAGAAGTCACCAATGTGCAGGAGACCACCCAACGCCTGGCCGATGGCTTCGCCGCGAACATCAAGGCCCACCCGGCGGACTGGCATATGCTGCAGCCGCAGTGGAATGTAGACGTTGAACGCCGCGCGGCCGATCGCGCGGCACGCCGCGCAACCAAGGACAAGCGTACGTCCCAAGAAAAGCTCGAAGATAACGGTAAAAAGTAGGGAAGTAGGCAGTAGTGCGTATCGGAATCGTATGCCCGTATTCCTTTGATGAGCCAGGCGGCGTGCAGGCCCACATCCTGGATTTGGCCACCGTCTTTATCGAGCAAGGCCATCACGTGGAGGTCCTTGGCCCAGCAGCCCCGGAGACACAGCTGCCGAGCTTCGTCATGAAAGGCGGGCGCGCCATTCCGATTACCTACAACGGGTCCGTGGCCCGCTTGTCCGTAGGCCCGCAGGTAAAGCGCAACGTCAAGAAGTTCATTGAACGCGGCAATTTCGACGTGCTGCACATCCATGAGCCGAACTCGCCAAGCTACTCTATGGTTGCGCTGGCACAAGCCAAAGGCCCCATCGTCGCGACCTACCACGCCTCGGCTTCTAGCTCGCTCGTGCTGAAGCTGGCCAAGCCTTTCCTCACACCAATCCTGGAGAAGGTGCGCGGCGGCATTGCCGTCTCAGAGATGGCCCGCCGCTGGCAGGTGGAACAACTCGGCGGCGACCCAATTCTTATTCCGAATGGCGTGGATACCTCCGTGTACGCGGCAGCACGCAAGCGGGTCGCCGCGCAACAAGATCAACTCGGACAGCCAGGGCAATCCGGGCAGAAGGTGCCTGAGATCGTGTTCTTGGGACGTCTCGACGAGCCACGAAAAGGCCTGGATATTTTGCTGGAGGCCCTCACGATGGTGGACACGGACGTCAAGGTCACCGTCATGGGCGGCGGCCGCCCGCGTGAGGTTGAGGGCGTGGACTTCGTTGGCCGCGTAAGCGATGTGGAAAAGGCGGAGATCCTCGGCCGCGCTGATATCTATGTCGCTCCTAACACCGGCGGCGAAAGCTTCGGCATCGTCCTGGTAGAGGCGATGGCTGCAGGCTGTGCGGTGGTAGCTTCCGATCTTGAAGCCTTTGCCGCCGTATGCGACGCCGATTCTGAGAACCCAGCCGGTGCGTTGTTCCGCAACGAGGATGCCCGTGATCTCGCGCGGGTGCTCAACCTTGTCCTGCAGGACGAAGATAAGCGTAATGCTTTAGTTGAAGCCGGTACCGAGCGCGCTCGCACCTACGATTGGGACCATGTGGCCGCTGCCGTGATGCAGGTTTATGAGACCGTGCAGGACGGAACTAAGGTCCGCACCAAGTAGAAGCGGGCGTTGCCGCCCTTTACCCACAGCAGATTTAAGAGCAGGAAAAGACTATGGCAGTAGAACTGGTTATCGTGATCGTCGCGCTCGTGCTCATCTTGATGTGGGCCTATTTCACCGCGCAGCGGTTGAACTCCCTGCACATCCGCACGGATGCGGCTTTGGCGCAGCTGGAGGCCACCCTTGACCGCCGCGCCGCAGTCGTCGCAGCGCTAGCGCCAGAGCTGGAGGAGGTTGCCTCCCGCGCGGAGTCGAGCGAGCTTACCCAGGGCCATTTTGAGACGCGTTCGGCCCACGAGCGGGAGCTGTCTATCGCGGTCAACGAGCGCTTTGCCGAGCGCCCCGCATTGCTTGCCGACGCCGAGGGGCGCATCCACCTTGCTCATCGCTTCTACAACGAAGCGGTCAGCGATACCCGCTCGCTACGCCTACGCCCCCTCGTGCGCATGTTCCGCTTGGGCGGTACGGCACCGCTGCCGGAGTTCTTCGAGCTCAGCCAGCTGCGGATTACTGAGTAGTTCCTGCTACTGAGCTGTTTACTTGGCTGCTTGCTTGGTAGAGCTAGTGTTTTCGCGCTTGAGCTCCAAGCGCAGCCAAGACAAAGCAAGGCCTGTCATCACGAGGATGAGCACGTTGCGCGCCAGCAACAAGAAGGCAGGGAAGAGGCCGTCGCGGCCCGCGTAGAGTACCGCGTCATAGTTGAACGGGTAGACCAGTGTGCCCAGTGCCGCCGCAGCAAGCGTGCACAGTGCGAGGTTGCGCAGCACTTTGCCTACTTTTTCGTCGATATGTTGATGCGCAACCGATGTGGCACGCGGCCAGGCATCCTTGAGTGCTATCGCCAAGATCGGGCCGAGCCAGGTGATGTACTGGGTGGAAAAGACCTTGTTGCTGATATATAGCAGGCAGATCATCGTGATGAAAAAGGCCAGCGTGCTGCGCGCACCCCAGTTGCCGTTGCGGAAGCGCATGAGTGCGAAGCCGATGGCGAAAAACAGCATCGCCAAGGTTAAGACGTTGCTAAGAACTAAGAGCGCGCTCACCCAAGGGCCGGTGATTTCAAAACTTTTGGAGGCAGCGTAGCCGATGGACCAAGTGCCCGGGAAAAGATGCGAGGCAAATACCGGAAGTGTTGCGGGTATCGATTCCACCTGTAGTCCTCGTACCCCTTGGTAGCGCAGCGGGGAGACGAGGCGCTCGACGTCATTGAAGGCGATGACGAGCAGGCAGATGCCCACGATGGAAGCGAAGAACGCGCTAAGGCGCTGCCAAGTCGCACGGGCATCGAAGCGGCCAACCAGGCCTGCGGCGAGCACGCCCGGCCACAGCTTCATCGTGGTGGCAAGGCCAAGCAACGCCGCCGCAAGCCGCGAGTTGCGGCCAAGAAGCATTCCTGCGGCAGCAACTGCCAGAGCCGGAAAAATATCGAGGCGCCAGACAAAGACCTGACCCACTGCGGTTCCAAAGATAACCCAAAACCATGCGGCGACGAAGGCCTGCGGCTTGCGGCGCCAGCCGTGAAGCAAGACCATGAGGAAAGCGGCGTCGACAAGCAGGCACAGCCCTGTAAAAATAACGGTAAAGCTGGTCTGATTCGGGCCGCTCAACCAGCCGACGAGAATCGAAGGCCACGTGCCAGGGTGCGGGTACTCGGTCATATCCGAGGAGTTCGTCCCAAAACGCCCGGAGAAGTAATAGGAGATATCTCCTAGCGGGACGTTGTTCCATTGCAGCAGTCCAATGAGGATAAGCCGGAAACAAATCCAGCCAGTCCATACTGCTGGAACGGAACGAAAAATTTTCACCTAGGTAATGCTATTAGATGTTCGACTCGATAGTGGATTCGACATCGACGGGTGGCCCGAGCATTAGCAGAACGCCAAAGACCAGCGCAATGACTACCACGAATATGCTCAGAGTGCGCACCGGGAAGCGCACTACCTGGGCCAAAAGCTGCTCGGCAAGACCGTGTGGCTGCTCAGAATCGCTAAAGCGCCAATGCGGCAGGAACTTATCGTGCTTGTCCGCCCATAGCGCAAACGGGAGTGCGGCAAAAGGTATGACCGAAACGATAAGCCCCAACATGCCCAGGCCAAAGGACCACTTGTTATTGATCCACACCATGACGCCCACGACGATGAAGCAGAGGAAACCAAAACCGTGGATACCGCCAGCGATAGGAGTTAGAGCCTCCGTCACGCCGGAGTACTTCAGGATCATAGAAAAAATAAGAAATGCCCACGTGAACATCTCTAGGTAGGCAACGACGCGGTGCAGGCGAGCAGGGCGTAAAAAAGACATGCGGCATATCCTACGCGCTAGCCCGGCGCACAGGTAAAGTTGACAGGGTTGCATGTGAAGAACGCACGTAAAGTTTGCGCGTTGAGCAACCTGCAGCACTCGGAAGTTTCTAAAGAATGTCGTTGAGCAACGAGGGGAGTCCCGCGTAGGTAATGGCTAAGGTGCGCGAGGTTATTGATTTAGCGCCGCTGAATGAAAAGGCTCAGGGTGATGTCTTTTCCGTGCCCATGGTTCCGTCCCAGATTGCGCGCACCTTTGGCGGGCAGGTGGTGGCCCAGGCGCTCGCTGCAGCCCAGCACACCGTTGAAGGAAAGCTCGTGCATTCCTTGCATGGCTACTTCGTGGGCCCGGGTGATGCCGCCGCGCCTGCGCGTGCCGAGGTAGAGCGCGTGCGGGACGGCCGTTCCTTTGCTACTCGTCAGGTTCGCATCTTCCAAGACGAACGCCTGATTTTCATGCTCAACGCGGGTTTCCACATCGCCGATGACTTTGGTCCTGAGCACCAGGACGCCATGCCGGAGGTCATGGGCCCGGAGGAGGCTGCCGCGGCTGGCGGTGGTGCTCCTTATTCCACCCGCATCATCCTGCGCGAGTGGGAAGACTGGGATATCCGTTTGGTCCCGCAGGAAAGCCGTGACCCTGAACTTGCCGAAGCCACAGGCGCTGGGTTCCGCTACGTGTGGTTCCGCAACACCTCGCAAGAATTTGCGGCGTCAGAAAGCAGCCAGGATGCCCACCGTGCGGCACTTGCCTACATGTCTGACATGACCTTAATCCGTGCTTCTCTGCTGCCACACCAAGGCGAGCAAGTACAGCTTGCCAGCCTGGATCACTCGATCTGGTTCCTGCGTCCAGTGCGTGTTAATGAGTGGTTGCTGTATGTGCAGGAATCACCATCCGCGCAGAATGCGACCGGTCTGGCCACCGGAAAGATCTTTAACCAAGGCGGGGATTTGGTTGCCGTGGTGGTCCAGGAAGGGCTTACCCGAACCGTGCGCGAGGGCATGCAGATAGGCTCGCACAACGGCAATTGGCAAAACGTCTAGAAAAATATTCACTCAAACGCCGGAAAACGGTGGGGGCTGTTTTCAGCTACTCTACGCCCGTCCGTATAATTGCAGGCAGTTTCATAGAGCCACAATGAAAGGGATGAAATGTCCGGACACTCCAAATGGGCTACTACCAAGCACAAGAAGGCTGCTAACGATGCCAAGCGTGGCAAGGAATTTGCCAAGCTGATTAAGAACATCGAGGTCGCGGCCCGCACCGGTGGTGGCGATCCGGCTGCTAACCCGACGCTCGATGACATGATCAAGAAGGCCAAGAAGGCCTCCGTGCCGAACGACAACATCGAGCGCGCCCGCAAGCGCGGCTCCGGCGAAGAGGCCGGCGGTGCCGACTGGGAAACCATCATGTACGAGGGCTACGGCCCGAACGGTGTGGCAATGCTCATCGAGTGCCTTACCGATAACCGCAACCGTGCAGCCACCGATGTTCGCACCGCAATGTCCAAGAACGGCGGCAACCTCGGCGAGTCCGGTTCCGTTGCCTACATGTTCTCCCGCACCGGCATTGTTTTGGTCAACAAGGGCGAGCTGACCGAGGATGACGTCCTGATGGCAGTTCTGGAAGCAGGCGCTGAAGAGGTTAACGACCTGGGCGAGAAGTTCGAAGTTGTCTGCCAGCCGGGCGATATCCCGGCAGTTAAGGAAGCCCTGGTTGAGGCTGGCATCGAGGTCGACGACAATGAGACCGACTTCCGCGCATCCGTTGAGGTTCCGCTGGGTGCCGCTGATGCTCGTAAGATCTTCCGCCTCATCGACGCGCTGGAAGAATCCGATGACGTGCAGAACGTCTACACCAACATGGATCTTTCTGAAGAGGTTCTGGCCGAGCTCGAGCAGGACTAGCATTTAGCCAGGCTCTGCCACTTCGCACCGCGCCTTATTCTCCGCCTCGCGTAGGCGATAAGGAGAAAAGGCGCGGTTGCTCGTTTTAACCCCGCTCCATTTTTAGAACATGTGTGTGTATGATGTGGGAGGATCTTTTTCCTGAACTTCGCTCGGATTCCAAATCCAACTACCCACAGAAAGGCTTGCCGTGAACCTTGAAGGCTTGCGCGTCATGGGCATTGACCCAGGTCTAACCCGCTGTGGCCTTTCGGTGGTCCAGGCTGGGCGCGGTCGCGCGGTGATTCCCGTGGCAGTCGGCGTGGCGCGTACGCCGAGCGATAAAGAGCTAACCGAGCGTCTGCTGCGTCTTTCGGTGGCAGTTAAAGAGTGGATGGATGATTACCGTCCCGATGTGGTCGCTATCGAGCGCGTCTTCGAACGCGGCGAGGTCTCCACCGTCATGCAGACCGCCCATGTGGTTGGGGTAGTGGTGCTTGCTGCTGCTGAGCGCAACATCCCAGTGCACATGTACACCCCGTCTGAGGTAAAGAAAGCCATCTCCGGCAATGGCCGCGCCGATAAGAAGCAGATGACGGTAATGATTACCCGTATCCTTGGCTTGAGTGAAGCACCCAAGCCTGCCGACGCCGCCGATGCCCTAGCGCTTGCCGTATGCCACTGTTGGCGCGCACCCGCTTTGGCCCGCGTGGGGGAGAGCACCGGCTCTTGGCCTAAGACCAGCGGCGTGAAGGGCCGGGCCAATAAGCCGCGGACATCGTCTGGTACGTAGCCGGGGTGCCGACCAGCATGACGCTATCCAGACTCGCACTGCTTTACTTACTGTTTCATCGCTTTAGATTTCATCCCGTCAAATAAAGGAGCCCCACCCACATGATTGCCTCGCTACGCGGAACCGTGTTGACCATCGGCCTTGACCACGCTGTCATCGAATGTGCGGGCGTGGGGTATAAGTTTCTCGCCACCCCAGTAACTCTCGGAACCCTGCGTCGCGGGGAGGAAGCTACCGTGCTTACCTCCATGGTGGTCAAGGAAGACTCCATGACTTTGTATGGTTTCGGCAACGATGAAGACCGCGAGATGTTTCACATGCTGCAGTCCGTCTCCGGCTTGGGGCCAAAGCTGGCAGTAGCGGCGCTGTCCGTGATGGGAGCGGGGCAGTTGGCAGCGGCAATCTCTAGCGGTGACGCAAAGACACTGCAGTCTATTCCTGGAGTGGGCAAGCGCATGGCAGAACGCCTAGCGCTAGAGCTAAAGGACAAGGTCAGCGTCTTTGCCCCCCAAGCAGGAGCCGGCGAAGTTACAACGGGTACTTCCGCTGTGGCCCATGCACCGGTAGTCGAGCAGGTCGTGGAAGCGCTCGTTGGACTGGGCTTTAGCGATAAGGCGGCGCGGCCCGTCGTGGAATCTATTGTGGAGGCAGATCCGGCAGCCGAGACTTCCACCGTCTTGCGCGGTGCACTGGCACAATTGGGACGCAAGAAGTAACTTTCGCAGTTCATATTCGCTTTGAGTCTTAACCCCCGCCCGACTATCTAAATTAAGTGAGAATGCATGTCCGATGTAGAACGCACTGAATTTCAGCTCCCTGAGGGGCTAGCTGACCCGAGCGCGCCGCAGCGCAACCTCGACGTTGATGCGAGCGAGCAGGTGGGCGAGCACGACATTGAGCGTTCCTTGCGTCCGAAGTCCATTGAGGAATTCATCGGCCAGCCCAAAGTGCGCGAACAGCTCTCACTGGTGTTGAAGGGTGCTAAGAACCGTGGGGTAACTCCAGACCACGTGTTGCTCTCGGGCCCGCCTGGCCTGGGTAAGACCACCATGGCGATGATCATTGCGCAGGAACTCGGCACGTCATTGCGCATGACCTCCGGCCCAGCGCTGGAGCGTGCCGGTGACCTGGCTGCCATGCTGTCTAACCTGATGGAGGGTGACGTCCTATTCATCGATGAGATCCACCGCATCGCACGTCCGGCAGAAGAAATGCTGTACATGGCGATGGAGGATTTCCGCATCGATGTCATCGTGGGCAAAGGCCCTGGCGCTACTTCCATCCCGTTGGAGATTCCGCCTTTTACCTTGGTGGGCGCTACCACCCGCGCCGGCATGCTGACCGGCCCGCTGCGTGACCGCTTTGGTTTCACTGCGCAGATGGAGTACTACGACACTGCTGACCTGAAACGAGTAATCACCCGTGCGGCAAAGATTCTGGACGTCTCCATCGATGAAGATGCTGCCGTAGAAATCGGTTCTCGCTCGCGCGGTACGCCGCGTATTGCGAACCGGCTGCTGCGCCGCGTGCGTGACTTTGCTGAGGTCAACGGTGACGGTCACATTGATCTCGCCGCAGCGCAGGGCGCGCTGGCCGTCTTCGACGTCGATGAAAAGGGCCTGGACCGCCTCGACCGCGCGGTACTGGAAGCGCTCATCAAGGGCCACGGCGGCGGCCCAGTTGGTGTGAACACACTCGCAGTAGCGGTGGGTGAGGAGCCTTCCACAGTGGAGGAAGTCTGCGAGCCGTACCTCGTGCGCGCCGGCATGGTTGCCCGCACTGGCCGGGGCCGCGTGGCTACCGCGGCCGCCTGGCACCATATTGGATTGGAACCGCCCGAGGGTACGTTGGGCGAGGCGCTGTTTTAGAAGCCGCGTCGCGGCGTTTTGGCAGCCGCTAGATGTGGGTTTCTGGCACACTATCCTGTTATGGAATACGCATTTCTACTCGTTATCGCCCTCCTTATTATCCTGCCTAGCTTCATGACTATGCGGAAGCAGAAGGAGCACCAGAACAAGCTGCGCAACCTCCAGGAAAACCTGGCCCCGGGGCAGGAAGTTATTACTGCGGGCGGCATGCACGGCACCGTGGTTGCCACCACCGGACGCGACGTGCAGCTACAGATTGCCCAAGGCGTTGTCGCAACCTTCGACAAGATGGCCATCGTGCGCACCGTTGAAACCGAGCAGCCTGGCGAGGTCCCCGACGTCGACAATGCACGCGATGCGGATGGGACCGCTGAGCCTGTTGAGTCAGTTGAGTCTGCTGAGGATTCGCAGCGTTAGCTGATGTTGTAGCACTGGTCACACTCAGTGCTAAAAGCTGAGACCCCGTTGAGTTAATGGCCCGTCCATGACGTAGCATGAGGGATCGTGCTCGTGGGGCAGTAAAACATTGGCCGCACGAATTATTCACTTTTATTTTGTAAAACCCTGTTTCTAGTTGCACAGGAGAACTTCTTGTCCGCAAAAAATCGTGGCGCATTGCGCAACAAAAACAGGCAATGGCCCAAGCGCGCCATGGCCTTGTTTGCGCTAATCGTCGTTGCTATTTATGCCCTTATTTTCCTAACCGGCCCGCGCGAGGCTTCGACGAAGCTCGGCATCGACTTGCAGGGCGGTACCCGCGTGACCCTCGTGCCGCAGGGAGAGGAACCGACGCAGGATCAGCTCAAGCAGGCACGCGACATCCTTGAACAGCGCGTCAACGGTATGGGCGTTTCTGGCTCCGAGGTGGTTATTAACGGATCCACCCTCGTTATCACCGTCCCTGGCGAGGACGCCTCGCAGGCACAGGCAGTGGGCCAGACCTCCCAGCTTCTGTTCCGCCCTGTTGCGCAGCAGCCGATGCCGGATATGTCCAAGCTGGAAGACACCTTGCAGGATATGGCTAACCGCTGGGTGGAATACCGAGTTATCACCCCTGAGCAGGCTAATGAATCCCTGAAGAACGTCAACGACGCAATCCAGCAGAGCGCAGAGCAGGCTAGCAAAAAGGACGCTAAGAAGTCCGAGGCACCGAAGGTCACCGCTAAGCCAAAGGAAGAGCCTTCCAACTCGCTTGAGAAGGCAGACTTCCGTGATGAGATGACCAAGATGCTGCTGAAGGACCGCCAGTCTGAAGACGCCACGACCATCTCCGCGGCTTCCGCACTGATGCGTTGCGACGCCGATACCGATCCGCTCGCCGGCACCGACGATCCAGCTAAGCAGTTCGTGGCTTGTGACTTTGCTAATAAGACGCCGTATATTCTGGCGCCGTCCCCGCTTCTCGAGGGCATCAAGGATCCAAACGGCACCCGCCTGACCGGTAACGAGATCGACACCAACAAGCCGATCAATGGTGGGCTGAACCCACAGACTGGCCAGATGGAAATCAGCTTCGCGTTCAAGGACGGCGATGGCCCGAACGGCTCTGAGACGTGGTCCAAGCTGACCCAGGAGAACCTGAAGAAGCAGGTTGCCATCACCCTTGACTCCGCGGTTATCTCCGCACCTGTCATCCAGGGCGCAACCCCGGTTGGTTCTGCTACCTCCATCACCGGTGACTTCTCCCAGGAAGAAGCAACTAGCCTGGCTAATAACCTGAAGTACGGCGCACTGCCGCTTTCCTTTACCGGTTCCAACGGCGAGCCTGGCGGCACCGTCGAGACTGTTCCGCCATCACTGGGCAAGGCAGCTTTGAAGGCGGGCCTTATCGCCGGCATCGTCGGCTTCCTCCTCGTGGCTGCATACTCCCTGTACTATTTCCGCGCACTCGCCGGCATTTCTCTTATCACCCTGGTTGCCTCCGGCATCCTGACCTATGGCGCCCTGGTTCTGCTGGGCCGCTGGATTGGTTACTCCCTGGATCTTTCCGGCGTCGCTGGTCTGGTCATCGGTGTGGGTGCCACGGCTGACTCCTTCGTCGTCTACTACGAACGCATCAAGGATGAGCTGCTCGAGGGCCGCTCCTTCCGCTCCGCAGCCACCAAGGCCTGGGAGCGCTCGCGTGCCACCATCGTCACAGGTAACGCCGTGACGCTCATCGGCGCCGTCATCGTCTACTTCCTCTCCATCGGTGAGGTTAAGGGCTTCGCCTTCACGATGGGCCTTACCACTGCCTTTGACTTGGTTGTTTCCTTCCTCGTCATGGCGCCGCTCATGCAGCTCATCGGCGGCAAGCCTGCGGCTGCGAAGCCCGCAATGAATGGTCTCGGCGGCATCTACGCGCTCGTCGAGGAGCGCCGCGCCCGCGGCTACTACGCAAAGACCCCGGCAGCAGGAAAATCTGATGTGTCCCGCCTGTCCGAGGAGGAGAAGTAAGCATGACCTCTAGCGTTAAGTCCCACAAAATTTCCAAGCTGGACCGCCTCTACGAGGACGAGGGCGGATTCGATTTCATTGGCCGTTCCAAGACCTGGTACGCCATCACCGCAGCCCTCGTGGTTGCCGCCGTCTTGGCCATCGCCATTCGCGGCTTCAGCCTCTCCCTCGACTTCGAGGGCGGCACCAAGCTCAACATGCCTGCAGGCAACCTCGTGGCCGAGCAGGTAGGAGACACCTTCGAGGAAGCAACCGGCATCGAGCCGGAGATGGTGCAGATTGTCGGCGCCGGCGATTCCCGCACCTTGGAGATCACCACCGAGCGCCTTTCCCAGGAGCAGGTCGACACTGCCCGCCAGGCGATCTTTGAAAAGTATGAGCCGAAGGACGAATCCGGCGAGGCGACTCCGGATGCGATTGGCTCCTCCACGGTTTCTGAGTCCTGGGGTTCTTCCATCACCGAGCGCATGTTGCTGGCCATGCTCGTATTCTTGGTCGTCGCCACCATCTACGTGGCAGTGCGCTTGCAGCGCGACATGGCTTTCGCCGCCATTTTGGCGCTGATTCTCGACGGCGTGATCATTGCCGGCATCTACGCCTTGTTCGGCTTGGAGGTTTCCCCGGCCGTCATCATTGGTCTGCTGACCGTTCTGACCTTCTCCATCTATGACTCTGTCATCGTCTTCGACAAGGTCAACGAGAACACCGAAGGCTTCGAGGGGCAGCGCAAGCGCACCTACGGCGAGCTGGCCAACTTGGCTACGAACCAGACCGTCATGCGTTCGATTTCCACCTCGATCATCTCCGTGCTGCCAATCATCGCGCTGTTTGTTATCGCGGTCTGGCTCATGGGCATCGGCACCCTGCGCGATCTCGCGCTTATCCAGCTGATCGGCGTTATCGAGGGCATTTTCTCCTCGCTCTTCCTTGCTACTCCATTGCTGGTTACCTTGGCTAACCGCCGCAAGGCAGTAAAGAAGCACAATGCTGCGGTCAAGGCCTTCCGAGCCGAGCACGGCGAGGATGCCACCGAAGAAGACACAACAGAGGCGGCCAAGGGTTCGCGAACCGTGGCTTCGCCGCAGCGTGCGGCAACAGGCGAGAAGGCGGCGTCGCCAAGCACTGGCGAGAATGGCACCCCGCGTAACCTGGATACGCCGGGCAGCGCTGGCGCAAGCTGGCGCCCGGGCCGTTAAGTACAACGGGGCGAAAAGGAGCGAGTACTACCGTGGTAAACACACCACAGAACGAGCGTCATTGGAGCAAGCGAGCTGCGATGGCGCTCCTCGCCATTGTCGGGCTAAGCGCAACGGCGTGTTCGAATGGACCGGGCGAGGATTCCGCGGAGGATGCAAAGAACGCCGGACCCAAATCCACCGATTACTTCGGCTACATGGTCAATACCCGCCTGGCCACCACCAATGCGGGAACGTCCTTTGGCAACGCTACGAATGCGGCCCAGCTGGCGAGCCGCCTATACCCAGGCATCTACATGCCGGGCCCATCGGGGCAGATGATTCCAAACTCGGACTTGGTGCAGACCGAGGAGATACCGGCCAGCCCGGAGAACCCATATAAGCAGGTCAATTTCACCTTGTCGGAGCAGGCAACCTTCTCCGACGGCGTTCCGGTGACCTGCGATGACTACCTGCTGGCATATACCGCTGGCGTCATGCCGGCCGAGTTTGGCTCGCATATGCCGCTTAATAGCGAGATCGCGCAATTTGATTGCGCGCCCAACGCGAAGAAGTTCACCATCACCTTCAACAAGGACCAAGGCGATAGGTGGCGTTACCTTTTTGGCCCGGGCACCGTAATGCCGGCGCATGCCGTTGCTAAGAAGGCCGGGATGAACCTAGAAGAGCTCAACGCGGCGCTGTCCACGCAGGATCCTGCGTCCTTGCAACAGGTCGCCGAGACCTGGCGCTACGGTTTCTCCACAGCAGCCGAGGACTTTGATCCCGCGCTGCAGGTTTCCTTTGGTCCCTTCGTCGTGGATAAGGTCGGCGAGTCCGGCGAGGTCATCCTGCGCGCGAACGAGGAGTACTTTGGTGATCACCCCGCTACTGACAAGGTTGTGGTGTGGCCAAATACCGCAGATGCCAAGGCGCTGCGGGAGTCTGGTAACCTGCGCGTTGTCGACGCAGGCTTCGCTAAGCCGAAGTGGCTGCCGGCCGCCGACGAGGCAAGCCCCTATGAGGTTGAGCCCACCGTCGGCGGGTTGACCGATACGTTGACGCTGTCGCAGGCTGGCGTGTTTCAGGAGCCGTGGGCGCGTCAAGCCTTCGCGGCCTGCATCGACCAGTCCCGACTGGCCAAGGTCAGCTCGGACATCTCCGGCGTGGACGTGCCGCCGGTCTACGCGCGCACCCTGCGTCACTCCGACCCGGTGGGCACGCACCTTGGCGATATCGCAGATGCGCACAAGAAGCCGGACATGACCAAGGCCTCGGAGCTTTCGGGCAATACCATCAAGATTGGCTACTTAGGCCCCGATGAGCGCTATGCCGCGATGGTGGAGGAGATTAAGGCCATGTGCGAGCCGGCCGGCATCACCGTCGAGGACCAGTCCTCCGAATACATGTCCCAGTATTACCTCGAGATGGATCCGGCTACATGGACGCCTACCATCGACGCCTTCTTGGGTCCTGTCGATCCAATGAGCGAGTACGCCACGCCCGATGCCGATATCTCGAATCTGAAGGAGATTCGAGGCGCGGAGGAAAAGCTCTGGGAGGATGTGCCTTCCATTCCGGTGGCAGCGCAGCCGCGCGTGTTCATCGTGGATCGCAACGTCAAGGGAGTGGTGCCTTACACTGGCAGCGCGGGCATTGGCTGGAACATGGACCGCTGGGCCGTGAGCGCTTCCGTGAGCGCTTCCGTGAGCGCTTCCGCGGGCTAGTGCGCAGACCTTTTCTACGTAACACTGATTTTAATGAGGATTTTTAGACCGTGAGTGAAGTTTATTCAGATGCTGCACGTGCGCTGGCGGAAAAAGTCCGCCTAGTGAAGGACTTCCCGGAGGAGGGCATCCTCTTTGAGGATCTCACGCCCGTGCTAGCCGACGCCGATGCCTTCCAAGCCGTCGTCGATGGCCTTGCGCAGGCTTGTAAGGACCTTGGCGCCGACATGATCGGCGGCCTGGACGCCCGCGGATTCCTGCTGGGGTCAGCCGTGGCCTATAAGCTGGGCCTGGGAATTCTGGCCATCCGCAAGAAGGGCAAGCTGCCGCCACCAGTACTGACCCAGGAATACACCCTAGAGTACGGCTCCGCGGCGCTGGAGATTCCGGCCGATGGCGTGGACATCAAGGGTAAGCGTGTCGTGCTTGTCGACGACGTGCTGGCAACCGGCGGCACCCTCTACGGTGCGAAGTTGCTTTTGGAGTCTGCGGGTGCGGAAGTTGCCGGAAACGTCGTGGTGCTAGAGGTCAATGGCCTAGCCGGCCGCGAGCGATTGGCAGATGTTCCGCTGGTAGTGCTCAATCAGGCGGGCGCGACCGGCTAGAATGATGTGGCTAAGGCCATACTAGGGCCATACTAGGGCCATACTAGGCCAAACACATCACCCCCATGACCTATGAGGAGGGCGACGCCGTGACCACTGAGAAGTCGACAAAGCGCCCCAATGGCGGCATGCGCAGCATGTCTGCCCGTTTAGCGCGGTCTTTGACCGGCGGCAGGGTAAGGATCAACCCGGTTTTGGACCCGCTTATGTCCATTCACCGGCAGTTTCACCCCAAGGCCGATGCCGAAGTGCTCAACAAGGCTTATGACACTGCTGAGCGCCTCCATGAGGGGGTATTCCGCAAGTCGGGGGATCCGTACATTACGCACCCGCTGGCGGTCGCCACGATTGCCGCGGAGATCGGCATGGACACCACCACCATCGTTGCGGCGCTGCTGCATGACACGGTGGAAGATACCGACTACTCGTTGGATGACCTCACGCGCGACTTCGGCCCGGAGGTTGCCCGGCTTGTCGACGGCGTGACGAAGCTGGACAAGGTCGCCTTGGGCGCCGCCGCGGAGGCGGAGACGATCCGCAAGATGATCGTGGCCATGGCTACGGACCCGCGCGTGCTGGTTATCAAGGTCGCCGACCGCCTGCATAATATGCGCACCATGCGCTTTTTGCCGCCAGAGAAGCAAGCAAAGAAGGCGCGCCAGACCCTTGACGTCATCGCGCCGCTGGCGCACCGCCTCGGCATGGCGAACGTGAAATGGGAGCTGGAAGACCTTTCCTTTGCCATCTTGTACCCGAAGAAGTACGACGAGATTGTGCGCATGGTGGCAGATCGCGCGCCTTCGCGCGATCGCGCCCTTAAGGAGATCCAGAAACAGGTTGGTGCGGCGCTGCGTGAAAACGGAATTCAGGCCGAGGTCATGGGCCGCCCGAAGCACTACTGGTCCATTTATCAGAAGATGATGGTCCGTGGCCGCGACTTCGCGGAGATCTTCGACCTCGTGGGCATCCGCATCTTGGTCGATGACGTCAACTCCTGCTACGCCGCCATCGGCGTGGTCCACGCGCTCTACCAGGCGCTGCCGGGCCGGTTTAAGGATTATATTTCCTCCCCGCGCTTCGGCGTTTACCAGTCGCTGCACACCACGGTTATTGCAGAAGGTGGCTCCACCCTGGAAGTTCAGGTGCGCACGCACGAGATGCACTACAACGCCGAGTTCGGTGTGGCCGCGCACTGGCGTTACAAGGAGAAGAAGGGCAAGAACGGCGCTGGCGATGCCGAAGTCGACCAGATGGCGTGGATGCGCCAGCTGCTGGATTGGCAGAAGGAAGCCGCGGACCCGAACGAGTTCCTAGACTCTCTGCGCTATGACCTGACCGCCAAGCAGATCTTCGCATTCACGCCTAAGGGCGATGTGGTGACGCTGCCAGCGGGTTCCACGCCGGTGGACTTTGCCTATGCCGTTCACACTGAGGTGGGCCACCGCTGCATCGGTGCGAAGGTTAACGGCAAGCTGGTGGCGTTGGAGTCTCAGCTCAAGTCCGGCGACAAGGTAGAGATCTTTACCTCGAAGGATCAGAATGCCGGTCCTTCGCGCGACTGGCAGGAGTTCCTGGTATCGCCGCGCGCGAAGGCGAAGGTGCGCCAGTGGTTTGCCAAGGAGCGCCGCGAGGAGCACCTAGAGGCTGGCCGCGACGCCCTGGCCACAGAAATCCAGCGTGGCGGCTTGCCGATGCACCGCCTGTTCACCGCATCCTCGATGCGCCAAGTGGCAGAGCAGTTGCACTTTGAAGACGTCGATTCGCTCTACACGGCAATCGGCGCGGGCCACGTCTCGGCCCAGCACGTGGCTAACCAGTTGATGTCGCTCTTCGGCGACCAAGACGATGCCGCTGAGGCACTGGCGTCACGTACTTCACTCACGGAGTTGGAGAACTCCCGCACGCAGCATACTGCCGATTCCGAGAAGGGAACCGGCATCCTAGTGGAGGGTAGCCCCGACGTCATGGCTAAGCTGGCGCGCTGCTGCCAGCCCGTGCCTGGCGACGCCATCTTCGGATTCGTCACCCGTGGCGGCGGCGTTTCGGTTCACCGTGCAGATTGCACCAATGCCGAAAAGCTCAAGCAGGAACCAGAGCGCATGATGAAGGTGGAGTGGTCCTCCGGCAAGGGCGCCGCCGGCGAGTTTGCTGCGAGCGTCCAGCTCGAGGCCATCGACCGCCAGGGCCTGCTGGCTGAGCTGACCGGCGTGTTCAGCGAGCAGAAGCTCAACGTGTTGTCCATGAGCTCCAATCGCGGTGATGACCACATCGCCACGATGCGCTTTACCTTCTCCATTTCGGATACCAAGCAGCTGGGCCAGCTTATGACCACGCTGCGCAACACCGAGGGCGTCTTCGACGTCTACCGCGTGACGGCTTAACACTGTCGCCCTCACCCAACCTGGGGTGAGGGTTTCTTAATGCCATATAGCTGGCGGTTTGCGGGCAGGTGAACTTTCCGGGCATGCCCGGTAAAACGCCAGGTAATGGCATTCATGTGGACTGCAAAGGTGCCTCAAAGCGACTATAAACAAGACGTTCGTACCTCTCTCATGAAACAGGAGAACTCGTGAAATTTCGTCGCTTTGGCCAGCTGCTCGCTGCCTCTACCGTTACTGCCGTCGCTCTCAGCGGAGCCCCTGCCTTCGCGCAGGACAACACCGTGACTATCTCCGTCAGCAACATCACTGACATCCACGGTCATTTGGAAAATGGCCTGCCCAAGGACAAGACCGTAAAGCCCGGCGATGAGATGGGCGCGGCTCTGCTGCAGTCGCTGATTAAGAAAGTCAACGAAGGCCAGGAATACGCGCTGACTTCCTCCGGCGATAACGTGGGCGGTTCTGCATATATCTCCGCCATCTCCGAGGACGAGTACACCATGGACGTTCTCAACGCGATGGGCCTCGATGCTACCGCAGTGGGCAACCACGAGTTTGATAAGGGCGTCGATGACCTGCGGGATCGTATCGAGCCGCACTCCGATTTCCCGATCCTGGGCGCAAACGTGCTGCAGAATGGCAAGCCGATTCTCGATGCTTCCACCGTCCAGGAAATCGGCGGCGTCAAGGTTGGTTTTGTTGGCACCGTTACCCAGAACACCGAGTTCAAGGTTGCCCCGGCAATGATTCCAGGCGTGACCTTCACCGACCCAGTTAAGGCCACCAATAAAGAGGCAAAGCGCCTGAAGGAGTCCGGCGAGGCTGACGTCGTCATCGCGCTCTTCCACGAGGATGCCCAGCAGTTCGCCGACGGATTCAGCACCGACGTTGACGCGCTCTTCGGCGGCGATACCCACGTGAAGACCCAGGGCGAGGTCGCCCGCGAGGGCGCCCTGCCGCTGCAGTGGGCGGAGGGGCATGAGTACGGCAAGCTGCTCAATGACCTGGATATCACCTTCGACACCAAGGCGAAGAAGGTCACCGACATCAAGATGAAGCAGTATGACGCGACGGACGCGGCGTCGCTTAGCGAGGATGCTGAAATCGCCGCGATCGTCGATGAAGCTGCGGCCAAGGCGGAGGAGCTCGGTGCTGACGTCGTGGGCACCATGCCGAAGGCACTCTTCCGTGGCTCCGATGAGGGCAAGGGTTCGGGCTCCAACCGCGGCGTGGAATCCACCCTGAACAACTTCATCGCGCAGGCACAGCGCAAATCTGTGGCGGAGGCCGTGGGCAAGGAGATCGACTTGGGCGTCATGAATGCCGGCGGTGTCCGCGCGGACCTGCCTGCAGGCGAGGTCACCTACAAGGATGTCTTCACGGTGCAGCCATTCGGTAACTCCGTGGCTTACGGCAAGGTTTCCGGCGCTGACCTCATCAACGCTCTGGAGAACCAGTGGCAGGAAGGCTCATCTCGTCCGCGCCTAGCCATGGGCCTTTCCGATAACGTGCAGGTGGTTTATGACCAGACCGGTGAGCACGGTAGCCGCATTAAGTCCGTGACCATCGACGGTGAGCAGGTCGACCCGAGCAAGGACTACACCATCGCGCTGTCCACCTTCCTCATCGGCGGCGGCGACGGCTACTTCGCTGAGGGCGCCATCAAGGATGTTGTGGACTTGGGCTACATGGACACTCAGGCCATGATTGATTACATCAAGGCTGGTAAGCCAGCCGCTCGTGAGGGCCAGGGCCAGATTGGCGCTCACATCACCGGCGAGGTTAAGCCGGGCAATGAGATCACCGTGGAGCTGTCCTCTCTCAACTACACCTCTGAGGGCGAGCCGATGGCAAAGACCGCAACGGTCAAGTTGGGGGATGAGACCGCCACTGCGGATATCGACAACGCGAAGCAGGACGGTGACGACCAGTTCGGTGAGCGTGGCCGCGCGACGCTGAAGCTTAACGTGCCGGCGGACTTCACCTGCGATACCCCGCTCGAAATCACCACCGACGCTGGTACTAAGGCAACGCTGCCGCTTGACGACGCCACCTGCAGCGACGAGCCTGGCAAGGGCGATACTGCCGACAGCTCCTCGCTGAGCTCCCTTTCCTCCCTGAACTCCGGTTCGTCCAAGGGCCTGGGCATTGCCGCGGGCGTCATCGCTGCCATCGTGGGAATCATCGGCGTGGTGGGCATGAACATGCACATGCTGCCGGCGCCGGTGCGTGCTTTCATTGAGAACCTGCGCAAGCAGTTCAACATCTAAGCACTGCAGTCTAAAGCAAGGCACCGTGGAATCTTCTCCACGGTGCCTTTGTCTATCCAAGCTCCGTGAAGGAAATGCGTGATAGTAGAGTAGTTTGACGTGGATATTGTGGATTTAATCGGGCGTGAGTCGGCTTATCAATTAGGTATTGAGCCACACCGCATTCCCGTGGTCCTTCTTGCCACCATCGGTATCTACTTGGCCTTTATGATTCTGGTCAAGCTCTTTGGCACCCGCGTGCTGACGTCGATGACTGCCTCCGATGCGGTCATCATCATTATGTTCGGTGCCGTGGCCGGCCGTGTCATCGTGGGTAATCCACCTACCCTTGCCGCCGGCGTCATCGGCCTTCTAACGCTCATGGTTTTAGAGGCTGCCTTCGGCACCATCCGCCGCTACATCGGCTGGTCCCGCTACCTAGACCGCCGTCCCGTGCTGTTGGTCTATAACGGCGAGCTGCTCGAAGACAACATGCACTTTGCCCACATCACCGTCAGCGACGTAAATTCTGCAACCCGCAAAGCCGGACTCGGCCGCCGCGGCGACATTCAGATGATGATCCTCGAACCCACCGGCCAAATCTCCGTCATCAAAATCGGCCAATTCGTCGACCCGGACCTCTTCCGCGACATCCTCGGCGCTGAGCTCATCGAGGGCATGGACGAGAAAAAAGGGGAGAAGTAGCTGGGCTTTGGGCTGTTCGTAATGCCAAACTACCTGGGAAGCTCTGATAAAAGGTCCAGACTTCTGACAACTTAATCTTTTTCGAATATTCTTTCTTCTGATGAGCGATACTAATGAGGAAGAATCCCCTAACACGCAGATGGCGGAGTCAATGACACCGAAGAGTCAGGCTCGATCGCTGAAGACTCGTGACAGGCTTATAGGGTGGTCTGTTTCCTTGCGCGGCGCACTTTGGATTTTCCTCGTCATTGGTGTCATCGGAGTTACTGCAGCACTCTTTCTGATTCGGTGGCTTACGGGTGCCGAGTGGAAAGATGCCATTTTAAAGCTCGTGAATTACCGTGGGGCGATTCCGAACGCAATTGTTGCTGTCGTAGGTCTCGTAATCGCCTGGCGTTCGTTCAAGCAAAAACAAAGTTCAGATAGGCGCGATGCCTACTACAACAGAATCGAGTGGGCAATGAATCTAACTCTTGATAGCGACGAAAGAAAACGTCGAGCAGGATGGCAGTTGTTGCCAACGCTCGTGACAATGTCTGATCGCTCCGATGAAGACGAGACGTTTGTCCAAGCAATATCGGTATACATCGAGGAGAATTATGAGAATGGTGTAGAGCGTGAGCACCCGACGACGGAATCTAGTGAGGAAGCGTAAACGCCTCAAACTTTACCCAGGAAAAAGGGTGGATTACGCTGTATCAGCGATGTAAGGTTAAGGGCACTGAAAGAGGAGGGACGTGCCATGACGATTGCAGATAGGTCTGCTCAGAATTCTCAGGCGATTTCTGACGAAGAGTTTGAAGCGCTGGAAGAGGCACATTTCTTCATGAAGGAATACATGCAGCGTATGAATGAACCACGTAACCTTCCCTGGTGGGAGAAAGTCCTAGGCGTGTTCGGTATTCGACGAATTGTGCGCTAGCAGAGCTTTATTGAGGAGCACTCAAATAAGAATTCCCTCGATGCCGTTGTTGGCATCGAGGGAATAGTTTTGCGCGTGATGCGTTCTCTGGCATCGGTGCTTGGCTGAAACCGTCCGGTGCATGACTGAAACTTCAGCTGGTCAGGCATAAGAAAACCGCCCACCAGAAGGTGAGCGGTTGTTCTAGATCTTCGGATCGAGTTTAGAAGATCTTGAGGTACTTGTTGACGAAGCCGAACAGTGCGCCGAGGGCGGTGATGATTGCGGTAGCAACGCCGATCCACTCCTTGACTTCCTTTACGTCGACATCGTCGAAGGAAGAGGAACCTCCCTTTTCAGGGGTCTGAGCTTTAGTGGTAGTAGGAGTAGCCGTTGCGGTAGCGGAAGTAGCTGCGGCTGGGGTTTCAGCGGCCATAGCAGCGCCAGCGCCGCCGAAGGAGATGGTAGCGGCTGCAGCTGCTGCAACCAGTGCCTTGCGGGAGAAGAACTTCATGTGTTCAATCCTTAGGAGTTTGGGAATTTCAAAGACCCCACGAATGTTAGTTCCGGCCCTGAAGATATGCAACCGATAAAGCGAAAAAGTTCATCCTGTGAAGTATCTGGAGGATTGTTGTGTGCAGGAGAAATAGGAAAAATGCACTAGATGATTGAGCCTATTTTGTGAAAAGGCCTGCGCACGCATAAGAAAATCTCAGCTAACTCTGAAAATGGTGCATGTAAGACGAAGCCCCTGGGCATACCCATCAGGGGTGCCCAGGGGGAGACGAAAGGACATTTATTTGTCGGCGCTTAGGCTTCGACAGACGCCTTCTTGATCTTGATTTCCTCGGCCGGCTTACCGTCAGAGGCACCGCCTTCGACGCCGATCTTGGCGATCTTGTCCATGGTCTTCTGGCCCTTATCTGTCAGGTCGCCGAAGTAGGTGTACTCAGGCGTGAGCATGGAGTCGGCGTAGTTGACGAAGAACTGGGAGCCGTTGGTGTCAACGCCGGAGTTGGCCAGGGCGATGGAGCCTTTCGGGTAGGTCACCGGAGTCTTGGTGTCAGCTTCATCAGTCTCGTCGGTTGGGTACTCGTTGGCGAAGCTAAAGCCAGGGCCGCCGGAGCCGGTGCCGGTTGGGTCACCGCACTGCAGGACGCTCAAGCCGCCGGAGGTCATGCGGTGGCAGATGGTGTCGTCGTAGTAGCCCTGATCCGCCAGGTCCGAAATTGCGTTGACGGCACACGGAGCTTTAGCACGGTCGAGCTCCATTTCGATGTCGCCCTTGTTGGTAGCAAAGTTAACCTTCACCTTTCCCTTGGTGGAGACATCCTTGCCGTCCGGAATCTTCGCTCCGTTGGCATCCCGGCCGTCCTTTTCATAGGTGCACTGCACGCTCGCAGGCAGTGCCTTCGCACGCTTGCCGGACAGTGGCTTGGTATCCGGGGTGTCTTGATCAGTGGTCTCTGCGGCGCTGGACTCTTCGGCCACGACTTTTTCATCGGAATTATCGCGGGTGGCGAAGTAGTAGATGCCGCCGACCAAGGCGAGGATAACTACGAGCGAGGCCGCGACAACGCCCAGAGGGCGGGTCTTTTCCTTGCGGTCACGGGCCTTAAGCTCACGGTCGAGTTGGTTTAGCGCTTCTTCGCCACGCTGTTTGTTGTTGGGCATTTAATGGTCCTTTGGCGATGGATTTCGAGTTAAACGCTAGCTTCTAAGCCAGTGGGCTCGAGCTATACCTGACAGAGTCTAGCCCGTCGGAGCGATCGGATAGTATTTGCCCGTCGTGGCACGCCAGGTAATCCTTCAGTAGGGTGGGGCGTCATGGCTCACGTTAAATTCAATGGAAACGAAACCGAAATCGCCGGAAACCTACCTGAGGTAGGGCAGAAGCTGCCAGAGTTCACGCTCGTCGGCACCGATCTTTCCGAGGTAACCAACAAGGACTTCGAGGGCAAGCGCCTGGTTATCTCCTTGTTCCCGTCCGTAGACACCGGCGTGTGTGCAGCGCAGCTGCGTTCCTTCAACGAGAAGGCTGCCGGCCTAGACAACACCGTCGTGTTGTCCGTGTCCCGTGACCTGCCATTCGCGCAGGAGCGCTTCTGTGCAGCAGAGGGCATCGAGAACGTCGTTAGCGCTTCCGACTTCCGCTCTGACTTCGGTGAGAAGCTGGGCATTACTCTGCAGGGCTCCCCGCTGAAGGGCCTGCTGGCTCGCTCCGTTGTTGTCACCGATGAAGAGCACAAGGTCATCTACACCGAGCTCGTTGATGAGGTAACTACTGAGCCGAACTACGACGCTGCGATCGAGGCATTGAGCAAGTAATTCGGCGAGTAAAAGCTCACTAATTCTCATCTAGCGCTTGGCCCCACTGCATTGGGGCGGGCGCTAGACTGCGTTTTATGACTTTGAGCGTTTTAGGTTTTGCAGCTGGGCCCTATAAGACCAATACCTATGTGGTAGCCAATGGCTCCCGCGCTTTCGTGGTTGACCCAGGCATGCATGCGATGCAGCGTGTTCTCGACTTGGGTAAAGAGCATGGCCTTAACTTCGAAGCTATCGTCTTGACCCATGGCCACCTCGACCACACCCGCGAGGCAGGTGACCTTGCCAAGCAGCTCAACCTTCCGGTGTACATCCACCCCAAGGACGCGTTCATGCTTGTTGACGGTTCCGGGGTCTCACCGGAATCGCAGCTGCTTTTCGACGCCGCGAATATGCTCGCCATCGACGATCTTCGCGAGCTCCACGGCGGCAAGACCTTGGAACTCATCGGCTACGAGTTCCGCATCGAGCACGCCCCGGGCCATTCGCCGGGCTCTGTCCTTGTTATTGCCGAGGAATTCGTGCTTTCCGGCGACGTCCTCTTTAAAGGCTCCATCGGGCGCACCGACTTGGAGCACTCTGCCCCAAGCGCGATGCAGCTCTCGCTTGCCGGGCCTGTCTGGAGGCTCGATGACAAGCTCGCTGTCCTGCCCGGACACGGCGCAACCACCACGATGGGCGCCGAAAGGGCAACTAATCCATTCTTGGCCACGCTACGGGATGTACTCTGATACGCGTGAATGATAAGAAGCAGTTTAAGGCCCTGTCCGCTCCCAAGGGAGTCCCGGACTACATTCCGCCGCAATCGGCGACCTTCTACAAGGTGCGTGAGAACCTGGTCCATCAGGCTCATCTCTCCGGCTTCCAGCACATCGAGCTTCCGATCTTCGAAGACACCACGCTTTTCGCGCGTGGTGTTGGTGAATCCACCGATGTGGTCTCCAAGGAGATGTACACCTTCGCAGACCGCGGCGACCGCTCGGTAACCCTGCGCCCAGAAGGCACCGCAGGCGTTATGCGTTCTGTCATTGAGCACAACCTTGACCGCGGCCAGCTGCCGGTCAAGCTCAACTACTTCGGACCTTTCTTCCGTTACGAGCGCCCGCAGGCTGGCCGCTACCGCCAGCTTCAGCAGGTCGGTGTCGAGGCCATCGGCGTTGACGATCCTGCGCTCGACGCCGAGGTCATCGCCCTGGCAGATCGCTCCTTCCGTTCCCTCGGGCTGAGCCAATTCCGTCTCGAGCTGACCAGCTTGGGTGACCAGAACTGCCGCCCGGCTTACCGCGAGAAGCTGCAGGAGTTCCTGTTCAAGCTCGACTTGGATGAGGAAACCCGCAAGCGTGCGGAGATCAACCCGCTGCGTGTCCTCGATGACAAGCGTCCTGAGGTCCAGGAGCAGCTTGTCGACGCCCCGCTGATGCTCGATCACCTAAACGACGAGTGCCGTGAGCACTTCGAGACGGTCACCGGCCTGCTCGATGACATGGGCATCGAGTACACCATCAATCCGCGCATGGTCCGTGGTTTGGATTACTACACCAAGACCTGTTTCGAGTTCGTGCACCCGCTGCTCGGCGCGCAGTCCGGCATCGGTGGCGGCGGCCGCTACGACGGCCTGATGTCTCAGCTGGGAGGCCAGGAGCTCTCTGGCATCGGCTACGGCCTCGGCGTTGACCGCACCATCTTGGCTCTGGAGGCCGAGGGCATCCAGCTCGACGGCGTCGACCAGCGCGTTGAGGTCTTTGGCGTGGCACTGGGCGCCGATGCTAAGCGCCGCATGACAGGCATCGTCAACGACCTGCGCAACGCCGGCATCTCTGCTGACATGTCCTTTGGTGACCGCGGCCTCAAGGGTGCTATGAAGGGCGCGGACCGTGCCGGCGCTCGCTTCGCGCTTGTCCTGGGCGAGCAGGAGCTTGAAAACGGCGTTGTGGCCGTCAAGGACCTTGCCGCGCATGAGCAAAGCGACGTCGCCATTGACGTGCTCGTAGAGCACCTGCGCGGCCAGCTGAATTAAGCCAACGACGTCAAAGGGCATCTCGCTGAGATGCCAAAGGCGCCTTCGTTCCCACATATCGGTTGGGGAGTGAAGGCGCCTTTTGTTTTGCTACTATGCGTTCGCGATGCCGCTTTTGATGCCCGCCAGGTAGATGTGCAGCATACGCTTTTGGATATCGGGCACGTAGTTCTCCACGTGCACTTTCCTGGGGCGCACCAGCGTCAAGATTCCCACCACGAAGTCGAGGTGCCCCACGCCGGGGCCAATTACTCCGTGCTGTTTTCCGAGCTCGATGAACCTTTCGCCGTCTTCCTGTAACGCGTCGCGCTTCAACTTCAAATCTTCCGGCAGGGTATCTAAGTCCTCCGGCACGAAGGAAGGGATGAGGCTGGTCAAACCCATTTCCGTGAGCTTGAGAGCATAGTCTAGGACGAAGCTTTTCGCGTCCGAAGGATCGGATTCGAAGCCTTTAATCAAGCGATTTTGGAAGACTAGAAAATCGTCGCTCATGTGTTCCGCGCACGCGTGAATCAACCCTTCACGGTCCGGGAAGTTGCGGTAGAGCGTGGCGACGCCCACGCCTGCTTCCTGGGCGATCTTTTCAAGGGAGACCGAGTTGCCATGGCGTTTAAACATGGCGCATGCCGCCTCGATGATGGCTATTCGGCGGCGTAATGCATCGGCTCGCATGGAGGTAGATATCGCTTTCTAGGTTAGAGTCTGTGCGTTAGCGATAAGAC
The DNA here is from genome assembly GCF_047459735.1 of Corynebacterium sp. c25Ua_89. Classification (NCBI taxonomy): domain Bacteria; kingdom Bacillati; phylum Actinomycetota; class Actinomycetes; order Mycobacteriales; family Corynebacteriaceae; genus Corynebacterium; species Corynebacterium sp. c25Ua_89. The sequence goes on along the minus strand of NZ_JASBOD010000002.1, from coordinate 66,584 downwards.
TACCTTTTGCCACGCAAGCCTTTTTGCATTAGCACTCCACCTGCGTGACGGCGAAGCCTAGGGTCTTTGCGAGGCCACCAATGGAGGTCTCCTTGTACTTCGCCAGCATGTCGCGGCCGGTATCGGCCATCGTCTGCACGGCGGCGTCGAGAGAAACGTGGTGCGTGCCTTGGCCCATGCGCGCCAGGCGCGCGGCGTTGATGGACTTGACCGCGCCGATGGCGTTGCGCTCGATGCACGGAATCTGCACGAGGCCGCCGACTGGGTCGCAGGTAAGGCCGAGGTTGTGCTCCAGCGCAATCTCGGCGGCATTTTCGATCTGCGCCGGCGTTGCGCCTAGCAGTTCAGCCATGCCGGCCGCCGCCATTGACGACGCGGAGCCTACCTCGCCCTGACAGCCCACCTCGGCGCCCGAAATCGAGGCGTTGTGCTTGATGATCATGCCGATGGCACCCGCGGTAAGCAAGTAGCGGCGGGCGGAATCGCGGGTGAAGTTCGGCTTGAAGTCGCGGGCATAGTGCAACACCGCTGGGATGATGCCGCAGGCGCCGTTCGTTGGGGCCGTGATGACGCGGCCGCCGGCGGCATTTTGCTCGTTGACGGCGAGCGCAAACAGGTTGACCCACTCCATAGCGGAAAAGCCGCAGGTCTTATCGTCGTGGCCTTCCATCAGCTGCTTGTACATGCCCGGCGCGCGGCGTGGGACCTGCAGGCCGCCCGGCAGGATGCCGGAGGTGGAGATGCCGTCGGTGACGCACTCGCGCATGATGTCCCACACCAAATCCAGGTGCGCGTAGACATACTCGAGGCCGCCGTCCTCTTTATGGAGCGCTTCCTGGTTGGCGGCGACAATCTCCCAGATCTTCAAATCGTGCTTCTCGCACAGCGCCAGCAATTGCTCGCCCGTGGTGAATGGGTAAGGAACATCGTCGGTGGATTCGGCTGCTGCCATGCCGGCAGGTACCTCGGCGGAGGCTGCGACCTCAGCGTCGAGTTCCGCGCGGGAGAGAATGAATCCACCGCCGACGGAGAAGTACTCGGCGTGCTCGGCCAGCAGGTTGCCCTCTGCATCCCAGGCATCGAAGATGAGGCAGTTCGGGTGCTCGCGGACAGGCTCGTTGTTGAACTCGATGGAGTACTCCATCGCGCCCAGTGGACCTTCGGTCATGCCGTTGCTCGGAATGGGCTGATCGGATCGCGGTTCAGCGTCAACCGGGACGGTAAGCGGATCCCAGCCGGCCAAACCCAGAATCACCGCGCGGTCGGTGCCGTGGCCGCGGCCAGTCAGCGAGAGCGAGCCGCGCAGCTCGGTGTGCACCTTGGCTGGATGCTCCGGCAGCGTTTTCAGGAACGCAAGGGCCGCGCGCATTGGACCGACGGTGTGCGAGGAAGATGGGCCAATGCCGATGGAGAAAATGTCGGTGACGCTGATTGCCATGCTGGGCGGTGCCTCCTTTGTGAGTTTGGAAATTAAATTGGGGGTAGGTGGGGGGGAGTATTTCTAGGGGGCAGGCTGTGGCTAAACCCGTGTTAATTGCGATCTTGCTGCGGCCAAAATTCTCGGTGACGAGGAGTATTTTAAGTAGGCCGCGCATACAGTTTCTCCATGTTACCGCTTTGTCAGTAGTTCACTACGTGGAGGTAGCCTCAGCAGCCCTGCGGGCCAACCGAGCGTGAATATTGGCGTGCCCGCTACGCCGAGCAGGATGCCAACCCCGGTGCGCGGTGCTGCTAGATGACGCTGTGGCTAGGCGGTGCCGTCGTGGCCTTTCAGCAGCGCGCTAAACGGCGTGAACTCTTCTTCCACGTCCAATCCGGTGGGACGTGGGGAAGGCTCTGCCAAGTTCGGGGCGGCAAGTCCTGCGACGCGGTCGGTGGGAGCCACGATGAGATCGGCAAGCTCTTTGGCTGCGCGCTCGATGCGCTGGGCATTGCGTGTACCTTCTGCGGTGCCGAAGTCTTCGGTGGCTTGGAAGACGCCGGTGGGGATCACTGTGGCATGCAGGTAGTTAAACAGCGGACGCAACGCATAGTCGAGCACCAACGCATGCCGCGAAGACCCGCCCGTGGCTGCAATCGCTGTGGGCAGGTGCTCCAAGGCGTGCGGATCGAGTGTGTCGAAGAAGAGCTTGAAAAGGCCCGAGTAGCTGCCCTGGAAAATCGGGGTCACCGCAATCAGTGCGCTCGCCGTCGATAGTGCGCGCTTTGCCTCATCTAGGCGGGGAGTGGTGGCGCCCCAGTTCGTCATGGTCTCGGCGAGCTCGGCGGCAAGCTCACGGAGCTCAATCATGGTGGTCTCCGCGCCTTCGCCTCGGGCGCTGACCTGGGAGCACACGGCCTGGGAGAGGGCGTCGGCAAGCGCGCGCGTTGATGACGGCGTGGATAGCCCTGCAGTAACAACGACCAGTGAACGCATCTAGTTCTCCTCTCCGGGGTTGACCTTGAAATGGGGTGCGGCGGGGTTGGCCTTCAGGCTTGCGTGGGTAGGCGGATTCGAAGGCACATGCTCCGGGCGGCGGGCCTCCATGCGGCGGCGCAGCTCCGGAACCACCTGGGTGCCCAAGATTTCAATCTGTTTCAGTACTACCTCCTGCGGCAGGCCCGCGTGATCGATGAGGAAAAGCTGGCGCTGGTAATCGCCCACCCAATCGGCAAACTGCATGGTGCGCTCGATGACCTGCTCCACCGTGCCTACAGTCAGCGGCGTCTGCGCGGTGAACTCCTCCAGGGAAGGGCCGTGGCCGTAGACCGGTGCGTTATCGAAGTAGGGGCGGAAGAACTTCTTCGCCTCGGCTTCGGTCTCGCCGATGAAGACCTGGCCGCCCAAGCCCACGATGGCCTGATCCGCGCGGCCGTGCCCGTAGGACTCGAAGCGGCGGCGGTAGATGCCTACCATCTTCGCGGTGTGCTCCTTGTTCCAGAAGATGTTGTTGTGAAAGAACCCATCGCCGTAGAAGGCGGCCTGCTCGGCAATCTGCACTGAGCGGATGGAGCCGTGCCAGACAAAAGGCGGCACGCCGTCAAGGGGCGCCGGGGTAGACGTATAACTCTGTAGAGGCGTGCGGTACTTGCCCGTCCAATTAACCACCGGCTCGCGCCACAGTCGGCGCAGCAAGTGATAGTTCTCCACCGCCAGTGGGATGCCTTCGCGGATATCCTTGCCAAACCACGGATAAACCGGGCCCGTGTTGCCGCGGCCCATCATGAGATCTACGCGGCCGCCGGAAAGGTGCTGCAGGAAGGCATAGTCCTCGGCGATCTTTACCGGGTCATTGGTGGTGATAAGCGTCGTGGAGGTGGATAGCTGCAGGTTCTTTGTCTGTGCGGCGATATATGCCAGGTGGGTAGTCGGTGAGGAGGGCACGAAGGGTGGGTTGTGGTGCTCGCCGGTCGCAAAGACGTCGAGGCCAACCTCCTCGGCCTTCAGCGCAATCTCGGTCATATTGCGGATGCGCTCGGCCTCGCTGGGGCTGATGCCGTTGGTTGGGTCCGCGGTGACATCGCCGATGCTAAAGATTCCGAATTGCATGCTGCTCCCTTGAGCGTGGCTTAGAACTTTAGTGTATATGACATGTCAACAACAGGGGTGCGTGGGAAATTCCCACGCACCCCTGTCATTTTTAGGCGGGACCTAGACTTTAGGCGCTATAAGTGTTTAGCCGTTATAAGCATTGCGCTCGAGGTAGTCGCACCGCGCCATCTCGCCTGATTGGTAGCCGGCTAAGAAGGCTTTGGAGCGCATTTCGGAAGAACCGTGTGTCCACTGATCGGGGCGGACCTGGCCGCCGGAGCGCTGCTGGATGTTGTCATCGCCAACAGCGGCAGCGGCGGTCACTGCGTTCTCGAGCTGCTGCTGCGAAATCTCTTGCAAGCCCATGTTCGTATTGTCATCGGCATAGTTTGCCCAGATGCCTGCGTAGCAGTCTGCCTGCAGCTCAATCTTGACGGCGTTGGAATCCTCGCCCGGCTGGTTGTAATTGGAAAGACCCAGCGTTCCCTCGAGGTTTTGAATGTGGTGACCAAACTCGTGGGCCACGATATACATTTGCGTCAGGGGTGCGTTCTCGGCGCCGAATTGGGTGAGTTGATCGAAAAAGGCGGTATCGAAATAGGCCGTCTGATCACTCGGGCAGTAGAACGGGCCGGTGGCGGCCGATGCTTGGCCGCAGCCGGACGTGGTGGCGCCGTGAAAGATGACCATTCCGGGTTCGGTGTATTCCAGCCCGGCCTGCTTTGGAAGTTGGTCCGCCCAAACGCGGTCGATGGACTGGGCGGCGTACATGATGCGGCAGTCGTCGTATTTGTTGCCGTCCTCAGCGGTCTGGCAGTGGGCAAGCTCTCCGGTGGGGTTGCCGTTTGCGTCTGTGCCGTTTTCTTCCTGCGCTATTTGGCCCTGGTCATTCTCGGTGCCGAAGTACTGATCAAGATCGGATGGGTTTCCGCCCATGATCAGGAACAAACCGATGAGGACGAGAGTGCCCAGGCCGCCCCCTGCCGCAATGGTGCCGCCGCGGCGCCCGCCGCCACCAGAGCGGGCGCGGGTGTTGTTGAATTCTGCATCCGAACGAAATGTCATGCCATTGATAATGCCATATGTCCAGCGCATTGTGCCGCCAGAAAATATAGATACTTTCTGTAACTGCCTCATCGAAACGAAATACTAGGCGGGGTTGTAGACTTGGGCGCGTTCAAGTTTTGCCATTCTCCGGCGCGTGCTGTCTACGCGTGGCGGGAGAGGGTAAAAAATCGAAATAGAAGGGACTGAACGCTAGTGCTGCGCACTCATTTGGCCGGCGAGCTCCGCAAGGACATCGCAGGCGAGACCGTTACTCTCACCGGTTGGGTTTCCCGCCGTCGCGACCACGGTGGAGTTATCTTCATTGACCTGCGTGACCGATCCGGCATCGCCCAGGTTGTCTTCCGCGAATCCGAAGTTGCAGAGCACGCACACGACCTGCGCTCTGAGTACTGCGTGAAGGTAACCGGCGTCGTCGAGCCGCGTCCAGAAGGCTCCGAGAACCCGAACCTGCCTTCCGGCGAGATCGAGGTCAACGTCACCGAGCTGGAGGTCCTCAACAAGTCCGCAGCACTGCCTTTCCAGATCGATGACCCATCCACCTCTGGAGAGGTCGGCGAGGAAGCGCGCCTGAAGTACCGCTACCTGGATCTGCGCCGCAAGACCCAGGGCGACGCGCTGCGTCTGCGCTCTGCGGCAAACCGTGCAGCCCGCAAGGTGCTCGACGCTCACGATTTCACCGAGATCGAGACCCCAACCCTGACCCGCTCCACCCCAGAAGGCGCCCGTGACTTCCTGGTCCCAGCACGCCTGAAGCCAGGCTCCTGGTACGCCCTGCCGCAGTCGCCGCAGCTGTTCAAGCAGCTTCTTATGGTTGCCGGCATGGAGCGCTACTACCAGATCGCGCGCTGCTACCGCGACGAGGATTTCCGCGCTGACCGCCAGCCGGAGTTCACCCAGCTCGACGTCGAGATGTCCTTCGTGGACCAGGACGACGTCATCGCACTGGCGGAGGAGATCGTCTCCGAACTGTGGAAGCTCATCGGCTACGAAATCACCACTCCAATCCCGCGTATGACCTACGCCGATGCCATGAAGTACTACGGCTCCGATAAGCCGGACCTGCGCTTTGACATCAAGATCGTCGAGTGCACCGAGTTCTTCAAGGACACCACCTTCCGCGTATTCCAGAACGAGTACGTCGGTGCCGTCGTCATGGAAGGCGGCGCATCTCAGCCGCGCCGCCAGTTCGACGCTTGGCAGGAGTGGGCAAAGCAGCGCGGCGCTAAGGGCCTTGCCTACATCACCATTGCTGAGGATGGCACCTTGGGCGGCCCAGTGGCCAAGAACATCACCGACGCCGAGCGCGAGGGCATCGCCGCTCACGTGGGCGCAAAGCCTGGCGACGCTATCTTCTTTGCCGCAGGCGACACCAAGTCTTCCCGCGCTCTGCTCGGCGCAGCCCGTGGCGAGATCGCGCGCAAGCTCGACCTCATCAAGGAAGGCGACTGGGCCTTTACCTGGGTCGTCGACGCACCACTGTTCGAGCCAGCTGCCGACGCCACCGCATCCGGTGACGTTGCCTTGGGCCACTCCAAGTGGACGGCCGTGCACCACGCCTTTACCTCCCCGAAGCCGGAGTACCTCGACACCTTCGACCAGAACCCGGGCGAGGCAACCGCTTACGCTTATGACATCGTCTGCAACGGCAACGAGATCGGCGGCGGTTCCATCCGTATCCACCAGCAGGATGTGCAAAAGCGTGTCTTCGACGTCATGGGCATCGGCGAGGAAGAAGCACAGGAGAAGTTCGGCTTCCTGCTCGACGCATTCCAGTACGGCGCACCGCCACACGGCGGCATCGCATTCGGCTGGGACCGCATCGTGTCCCTGCTCGGCGGCTTTGACTCCATCCGCGACGTCATTGCTTTCCCGAAGTCCGGCGGCGGCGTCGATCCGCTAACCGACGCCCCGGCACCGATCCCTGCCGCACAGCGCAAGGAGACTGGCGTCGACTTCAAGCCGGAAAAGAAGTCAGAAGAAAAGGCTGCAGCGAAGTAAGCGCTAAAGCTTGCTTTTAAAGCGGGGCAGGGCCGAAGCTGCGGGAAAGTGTTTCACCACACCGCATGAGGCGGTGCCCCGCTTTTGCTGCGAGCGCGGCTGACATAGAGCTCAGCGATCAAGTAAAGGAAGATGAAGTGACCACGGAGAATACGGGCGTTACTGACACGGCCTATACCCAAGACGAGGTCGTCGAGATGGCCGCCGAGTTGCTTTCGCGCCGTTACGGCGGGGTTGCCGAGTTCACGCAGGTAACTGACCTAGGCGGTTCGGGCAACGCCACCGTCTTGCGCGCGCGGATGACTCCGACGGCATTTTTGCCGCACCGCTCCGTGGTCATCAAATACAACCCTTCTACCGGGCATGCGATTGATGACGCCGCGCTTCTCCGCGAGGTCGTGGCCTACCAGTTCACCACCGCTTTGGGCGAGGACGTGCGCCCGGGCCCGGTGCTTTTTGCCCATGATCTGGATCGTCGCATTTTGGTGCTTTCCGACGTCGGTGAGGGCGACACCTTGGCCGACGTTCTCATCCAGGCACAGGGCGAGGACCGCAAGGAGATCCTGCGTTCTCTGGGGCGTTCTTTGGGCCAGATGCATGCGGGTACCGCAGACCGCGAGCAAGACTACGAGACGCTGCTTAACCGCATGCTGCGCCAGCACCCGGAATACGCCGAGCATCAGTCGCTGCGCGATGAATCCCTGCAGCGCTCGATTTTGATTGGCGCAGACATCCTGGCTGATGCTGGCCTGCCAGCGCCCGCAGACTTTGTGGAGCTGGCGCAACAGGCGGCAAGCGCGCTGTCCATCGGTCGCGAGCGCGCATTTACGCCTTTTGATTTGTCGCCCGATAACGTCATCGTTTCCCAAAACCTAGCCTTTTTGGATTATGAGTGGGCGGGTTATCGCAACGTCGGCTTCGACGTCGCCTGTGTCATCGCCGGCTTCCCGCAGTTCCTTTTCGCGCGTCCGATCTCGGATGAAGAGGCCGAGATTTTCATCTCCGCCTGGCAACGCCGCGTGGTGCATGTGTGGCCGCGTCTCGCTGACGATATCGAGCTTCACGAGCTCATCGTCGCCTCGCTCATCGGCTGGGCTTTGTCCAGCGTGACCACGATGTACGCCGGCGGTATTGAGGGCGTTGTGGCTCTTTCGGAAGGCTCCGCAGACATCGAGCACGACGCACGCCATTCCTTGCTGCGTCCTGCAGACCAGGGTCCATTTAGCGAAGAGGAAATTCTCATCCGCCGCGACTTGTACGAAACCTTCGAGGCGTTGGCGCGGTATTCCGCCAAGTGCGATTCCGCCGCATGCGAACCGGTTGCGCAGTTTGGCCAGACCGTAGCCAGCCGTCTGCGTGAGGGCTAGGCCATGAGCCAAGATTTTCTGTTTGGCCCAGCACCCGGCGGGACAGAGGCATCCGCGCCGCTGCCTGGCCAAGAAATCTTTGCCACCCATTCCGGCTCGCCATTGGCGGCCCGGATGCGCCCGCAGAGCCTCGATGAGGTGGTGGGTCAAGGCCACCTACTTGAAGAAGGGAAGCCCCTGCGCCGGCTCATCGAAGGCTCCGGCGAGGCTTCTGTCATCTTGTATGGTCCTCCCGGTACTGGCAAGACCACCATTGCCTCGCTGATCGCAAAATCGATTGGCCAAAACTTCGTGGGCTTATCCGCCTTGGATTCGGGAGTCAAGCAGGTGCGCGAGGTCATCACCCGGGCGCGCCAAGAACTCATCCATGGCCGGCGCACGGTGCTGTTTATCGACGAGGTGCATCGCTTTTCCAAGACCCAGCAGGACGCGTTGCTCGCGGCAGTGGAAAATCGCACCGTGTTGCTCGTCGCTGCGACCACGGAAAACCCCTCCTTTTCCGTGGTGGCGCCGTTGCTCTCGCGCTCGTTGTTGCTGCAGTTGCAGCCGCTAGACGACGCCTCCCTGAAAGTACTCGCCGAACGCGCCCTCACCAGCGAACGTGGCCTGGGTGGGCGCATTAGCGCAAACAACGAAGCGCTCGACCAGCTCGTGCTGCTCGCCGGCGGTGACGCCCGTCGCACGCTGACCTACCTGGAAGCCGCAGCCGAGGCCGTGGCCGACGGTGGGGAATTGACCGCCCAAGTCATCCGTGACAACGTCAACCGCGCCGTCGTGCGCTATGACCGCGATGGTGACCAGCACTACGATGTCGTCTCTGCGTTCATTAAGTCGATCCGTGGCTCGGATGTCGATGCCGCGCTGCACTACCTGGCGCGCATGATTGAGGCAGGCGAGGACCCGCGCTTTATCGCACGCCGTCTTATCGTGCATGCCTCCGAAGACATCGGCATGGCCGACCCTTCCGCGTTGCAAATCGCCGTGGCAGCAGCCGAGGCCGCGCAATTGATCGGCATGCCGGAGGCGCGAATTCCGTTGGCCCAAGCCACCATCCACCTGGCCACCGCACCGAAGTCGAACGCAGTGATCCAAGCAATCAGCGCCGCGCAATCCGACGTGCAAGCTGGGCGAATCGGTCACGTCCCGGCCCACCTGCGCGACGGCCATTACGAAGGAGCGGAAAAGCTCGGCAATGCCGTGGGGTATGTTTACCCGCATGATGACCCGCGCGGCGTCGTTAAGCAGCAGTACCTACCAGATGAATTGGAAGGCGCGCTGTACTACGAACCCACCGAACATGGTGCCGAAAAGCGCATCCATGACTACCTGGGGCGGCTGCGCAACATCATCCGCGGCAAGCGGCGCTAAAATTTTCTCCCCCGATACCCGTGCTAGGAAGCGATACGGGTAAAGTTGAGCGCTGTTACGTACCGCTTAAACAGTGAAGGACTTTTAGCTCGTGAAGACTCATGAGATCCGGGAACGCTTTACCCAGCACTTCGTGAAAACCGGACACGAGGCGGTTCCCAGCGCGTCGCTCATTTTGGACGACCCGAACCTGCTCTTCGTCAACGCCGGCATGGTTCCGTTCAAGCCGTACTTTCTCGGCCAGCAGAACCCGCCGTTTCCCAACGGCCTGGCGACCTCCATCCAGAAGTGCGTGCGCACCCTGGACATCGAAGAAGTAGGTATTACCACCCGCCACAACACCTTCTTCCAGATGGCCGGCAACTTCTCCTTCGGCCAGTATTTCAAGGAAGGCGCAATCAAAAACGCCTGGGGCCTTCTCACCGGCTCCGTCGAAGAAGGCGGCTTCGGGCTCGACCCGGAGCGTCTGTGGGTTACCGTCTACCTGGACGACGATGAGGCTGCCGATATCTGGCACAACGAAGTAGGCGTGCCGAAGGAGCGCATCCAACGCCTGGGCATGGAGGATAACTACTGGTCCATGGGCATTCCTGGCCCGTGCGGCCCGTGCTCCGAGATTTACTATGACCGCGGCCCGGAATACGGCGCCGAGGGCGGCCCAGTGGCCGACGACAACCGTTACATGGAGATCTGGAACCTGGTCTTCATGCAGAACGAGCGCGGCGAGGGCATCGGCAAGGGTAACTTCGAAATCCTGGGCCCGCTGCCGAAGAAGAACATCGATACCGGCCTGGGCATCGAGCGCGTAGCCTGCATCCTGCAGGGCGTAGATAACGTCTACGAGACCGACCTTTTGCGCCCGGTTATCGACGCCGCGGAGGAGCTTTCTGGTTCCAAGTACGGCGAGAGCGCAAGCGATCAGGACAACATCCGATTCCGCGTCATCGCGGACCACTCCCGTACCGGCATGATGCTCATCTTGGACGGCGTTACCCCGGGCAACGAAGGTCGCGGCTACATCCTGCGCCGCCTGCTGCGTCGCATCATCCGATCCGCACGCCTGCTGGGGGCTACCGCGCCGAGCATGGAGCGCTTCATGAACACCATCATGGACACCATGACTCCGTCCTACCCGGAAATTGCGGAGCACCGCGAGCGCATCCTGCGCGTTGCCATCGCGGAGGAGAAGGCCTTCCTCAAGACCTTGGAGTCGGGCACTAAGCTTTTCGACGAAGCCGTTGCAGAGCTCAAGTCCACCTCGCGTGCTGCAACCACCAAGGTGCTCTCCGGCGAGAAGGCATTCGAGCTGCACGACACCTATGGCTTCCCAATTGACCTCACCCTAGAGATGGCCCAAGAGGCCGGCCTCGAGGTCGACATGGATGGCTTCAACGACGCGATGGGAGAGCAGCGCCGCCGCGCCAAGGCCGATAACCAGGCAAAGAAGCACGGCCACGCCGACCTTTCTCTCTACCGTGAGTGGGTCGATAACAACCCGACCGTCTTCACCGGTTACGAGACGCTAACTTCCGACGCCAAGATCATCGGTCTGGTTCGCGATGGCGAGAAGGTCAACGAGGTCCACGAGGGCGAGCAGGTGGAGGTCATCCTCGACCAGTCGCCGCTGTACGCCGAGGCCGGTGGACAGACCGCGGACCGCGGCCGCCTGTACGCGGGCGAGAGCCTGCTTGAGGTGGGCGATGTCCAGAAGATCGGCAAGAAGCTGTGGGTCCATAAGGCCACCGTTACTGCCGGCGGCATCGACCTGGGTGCTTCCGTGACCGCTGAGGTTGATAAGAAGTGGCGTCACGGCGCAGTCCAGGCGCACTCGGCAACCCACCTTATCCACGCGGCGTTGCGCAAGGTGCTGGGCCCAACTGCAGTTCAGGCAGGTTCCTTGAACCGCCCGGGCTACCTGCGCTTCGACTTCAACTACACCGAGCAGCTGACCCCAGCCCAGCTGGAGGAGATTGCTCTCATCACCAATCAGGCTGTCGACGCCCACTTTTCCGTCAACACCATCGAGACCTCGCTGGAAAAGGCGAAGCAGATGGGCGCCATGGCGCTGTTCGGTGAGAACTACGGCTCTGAGGTTCGCGTCGTCGAGATGGGCGGCCCGTTCTCGATCGAGCTGTGCGGTGGCACCCACGTCACCAACACGGCGGAGATTGGCCCGGTTTCCGTGCTGGGCGAGTCCTCCGTGGGCTCCGGCGCGCGCCGCATCGAGGCCTACTCTGGCCTGGACGCGTTCCGCTACTACTCAAAGGAAACCGCACTCGTGGAGGGCGTTTCCCGCGAGTTGAAGATCCAGTCCGAGGACCTTCCAGAGCGCATCGCGCAGCTGACCGAGCGCCTCAAGGCTGCTGAGAAGCAGATCGAGGACCTGCACAAGGCCCAGCTGATGTCCCAGACCGCTGAGATGGTCAACTCCGCCGTCGAAGTCAACGGCTTTAGCGTCGTGGCAACCCGCCTGCCGAACAACGTCAGCGGAGGCGACCTGCGCACTGTGGCCACCGACCTGAAGAACCGCCTCGGCGACAAGCCAGGCGTGGTTGTCCTCGCCTCCGAGAATGAGGGCGGCAAGCTGCCGTTTATCGCCGGCGTCACCAAGGCCGCCATTGAGCGCGGCATCAAGGCTGGCGACTTGGTTAAGCTGTTCGCCGGCTACATCGACGGCAAGGGTGGCGGCAAGCCAGACATGGCGCAAGGCTCCGGCGCTAACGCCGAAGGCCTTTCGGCCGCGTTCAACGCCCTGCGCGACGAACTCGAAAAGGCTTAAATTTTTTAACCGCTTAACTCCCCGCATCTTTAGGCCAAAAGGGCGGGGATTTTTGCGCGATAGGGGTAGGTATTAGGCCTTTAAACAGCCAATAACCTAAAACTTATGCCCCCTGCACACCATAGCCGCAAATAATATGACTAGAATCTACATGTCATCGTTACCGTTTTGCGACTTTTGCGTCGCAACCAACCGCGAAGGGACATTCATAGAGCATGGCCGTACAACCCGATACTCCCGGGGTGGACGATCCGGGAAATGGGCGTCGACTAGCGCTAGATGTAGGCACCGTACGTATCGGTGTCGCGGTCTCTGACAACAACGCCAAGCTGGCGCTTCCTGTCGAGACCGTCGCTCGCGAAACCGGTTTCAAAGACCGCGATAAAGGCGATATCGACCGCATTTTGGAGCTCATTCACGAGTACCAAGCGGTAGAGGTAGTAGTAGGCCTGCCCCGCGATCTGCAGGGCAACGGCTCGAAAAGTGTCAAACACGCCAAGGAAATCGCGTTTCGCATCCGCCGCAGGCTGGGAAAAGATGTAACGATAGGACAACCACCTGTCCGCATGGCTGACGAGCGGCTGACCACAGTTGCCGCCACGACAGCGCTGCGGGCGTCGGGGGTATCCGAGAAAAAGGGCCGCAAAGTCATCGACCAAGCAGCCGCAGTAGAAATCTTGCAATCCTGGTTGGACGCACGTAACAACGCGCTTCAAGCAGATGCAACCACCCACGAGCCTTCAACAGCAGGAGACTAGTTACGTGAGCCGAAACCAAGAACGAATCGGGCGCTCCATGGAGCCGAAGCACGTCAAGCGCCGCCAGCGCGGCCTTGCCGTGGTGGTGGCCTCCGTGGTGCTTATTATCGGCGCCCTGGGATACATCGGCTTCCGCTTGCTTGGAGGAGGCAGCAGCATGGACTATGAGGGAACCGGCAACGGCACCGTGCAGCTGGTCGAGGTCCCAGAAGGCTCGTCGATGAGCGAGCTCGGCCCGTCGCTCGTTGAAAAGAACGTGGTCAAGACCGCGGATGCTTTCTCCTCGGCGGCCAACTCCAACCCTCGCGCCGGCAGCATTCAACCGGGCTTCTACCGCCTGCAGGAGGAGATGAACGCAAAGGCGGCGGTTTCTGCGCTGCTCGATGACAAAAACAAGGTCGATCCTTTGGACGTGCAGGGCGGAGCCACGCTTTCCGACGTCAAGGTTGTCGGCGGCGATGTTCGCTACGGCGTCTACTCGCTGATCGCGCAAGTCTCTGAGCAAGAGGGTGGCTCCGTGACCAAGGAAGAACTGGAGAAGGTCGCGGCGACCGTCGATCCGGCCGAGCTTGGCGCGCCAGAGTGGGCGCTGGAGAAGATTCGCTCCCGTGGCGAGGATCCGAAGCGCCTTGAGGGCCTTATTGCTCCGGGCCAGTATGTGGTCGATCCGAACATGGACGCGCAGGCCATCTTGAAGGACTTGATTACTCGTTCCACCGAGCGCTACAACGAGACGGGCATCGTCGACCGCGCGCAGGCTATGGGCAAGACCCCATACGAGCTGCTGGTTGCAGCCTCCTTGGTCGAGCGCGAGTCCCCGGCCGGCGAGTTCGGCAAAGTGGCCCGCGTCATCCTGAACCGCTTGGAAGAGCCGATGCGCTTGGAGCTGGATTCCACCGTTAACTACGGCCTGCCGGACGTGGAGCTGGCGACTTCCGACGAAGCTCGCGCCGAGGTCACCCCATGGAATACTTACGCCAAGGAGGGCCTGCCGGATACCCCGATTGCTTCTCCTTCCGTTGAGGCAATCGACGCGATGGAGCACCCGGAGGAGGGCAACTGGCTGTTCTTCGCCACAATCGACGCCGATGGCACCACCGTGTTCACCGATAACTACGACGAGCACTTGGCCAACGTCGATAAGGCCATCAACTCCGGCATTCTCGAGTCCCAGCGCGACGGCGTGCAGGGTGGCGAGGATCCTGAAGCAAAGCCAGCCGAGTAATGCCACGCGCGGCGGTTCTGGGCCAACCCATCGACCATTCTTTGTCTCCGGTGCTGCATAACGCCGGTTATGCAGCCCTGGGGCTAGAGGATTGGGACTACACCCGCTTTGAGGTCACGGCGGCGTCGCTGCCGCGCTTTCTCGAGGAGGCGCCTGCTGATTTCCGCGGTTTCTCGGTGACTATGCCGGGCAAGTTCGCCGCCCTTTCTTGCGCCGCGGAGCGCACTGAACGTGCCGAACTCATTGGCTCTGCTAATACCCTTGTACGCACCGAGCAGGGCTGGCGCGCCGACAACACCGACACTGAGGGCGTCTCCGGTGCGTTGGCGGCCCTAATGGGGGAAAAGACCGCCCGTCACGCGCTTCTCATCGGCTCTGGCGGCACCGCCCGCCCTGCACTCTGGGGCCTGGCGCAGCGCGGTATTACCGACGTCACCGTGCTGAACCGTTCTGACCGGCTCGCCGAGCTCGCCCCGCTTGCCGACGCCCTCGGCCTCAAGCTTTATCGCGCCACCTTCGACGATGACATCGCCGCCCTCGCGCGCGAGGCAGAGCTCATCGTCTCCACTGTTCCCTCCGCGGCCCTCGACGGTCACCTCTTTGATCTAGCCCACGCGCCAGTCCTCGACGTCATCTACGATCCCTGGCCCACCCCGCTCGTCTCGCATGCGGCCGCCAACGGCTACGCCACGGTGGGCGGCCACGTCATGCTCGCCAACCAGGCCTACAGCCAGTTTGAGCAATTTACCGGCCATCCCGCGCCACAAGCCGCCATGCGCGCTGCCCTCGATGCAGCCTTGAGCTAGGCTGTGGCCCCATGGGGGGAAATTTTTATATCCACGCCTGCATCGCCGCGTGGATAGTCATGCTGTGTATATACGATATCCGCTATAAACGCCTGCCCAATTGGCTTACCCTGCCCGCCTGCCTTATCGCACTGTGCATCTTTTCGCCCGCGGGACTCATCTGGCCCGGCCTCTATCTCGCCCTTGCGCTCTGGCGCGGCGGCGTCGGTGGCGGCGACATCAAACTCGCCTTCCCGCTGGGGATGTGGACCGTCCACGAAGCAGGGGTGATGGGGCAGTTGCTGGCGATGATGGGGGCGTCGCTAAGCACTGCGTTATGGGGCCTTGCCCGCCGCGATGCCGCACCCCCGCACGGGCCCGGAATGCTGCTGGCTGCGGCAGCGTGTGTGATTGCGCTCTAAGTTCGACCCTAGTGTTAGCCCGCGTGTGCGCGGCGTGCGATAATAACCCGCATGCTTCGTTGGACTACCGCAGGTGAATCCCACGGCCAGGCGCTCATCGCCATGCTTGAGCACATGCCGGCCGGAGTACCAGTATCGCAGGATGACATCGCCGCCCAGCTCTCACGCCGCCGCTTAGGCTACGGCCGGGGCGCCCGCATGAAGTTCGAAGCCGATGAACTAACTCTCCTTTCTGGCATCCGCCACGGTAAGACTCTGGGCAGCCCGATTGCGATCATGATCGGCAACACCGAGTGGCCTAAGTGGACCACCATCATGTCACCACACGCGCTGGACATGTCCGACGAGGAGACCGCCAAGGCCATGGCGTCCGGCCGTGGCGCCCCGCTGACCCGCCCGCGGCCGGGCCACGCGGATTTTGCAGGTATGGTCAAATACGGCCACGACGAGGCGCGTCCGATCCTGGAGCGATCCTCAGCTCGTGAGACCGCCGCGCGCGTGGCCGCCGCCACCATCGCGCGTAACTTTCTGCGCGAGACCCTCGGCGTGGAGGTTATCTCCCACGTCATCTCCATCGGAGCCTCGGAGCCTTATGCGGGCCCCACACCGACGCACGCGGATCTCGACGCCATCGATGCTTCACCCGTGCGCGCCTTCAGCGAGGATGCGCAAGCGTCGATGATTTCGGAAATTGAGGCCGCCAAAAAGCAGGGAGATACCTTAGGCGGCATCATCGAGGTGGTTGTCGAAGGCCTGCCCATTGGCCTGGGCTCGCACATCTCCGGCGAGGACCGCCTCGATGCCCAGCTCGCCGCTGCGCTCATGGGCATCCAGGCCATCAAGGGCGTTGAAGTAGGCGACGGCTTCGAGGAGGCCCGCCGCCGCGGCTCCGAGGCTCACGACGAAATGGTGCGCGAAGGCGCGGGCGTTACTCGCCTGAGCAACCGCGCCGGCGGCCTCGAAGGCGGCATGACCAACGGCGAGACACTTCGCCTGCGCGCTGCCATGAAGCCGATCTCCACCGTCCCGCGCGCCCTACAGAGCGTGGATATGGCAACCGGCAAGGCAGCCACCGGCATCCACCAGCGTTCCGACGTGTGCGCGGTGCCCGCCGCGGGCGTGGTCGCCGAAGCCATGGTCGCCCTCGTTCTCGCGCGCGCGGTGCTAGAAAAATTTGGCGGCGATAGCGTCATGGAGACCAAGCGCAATATCGCCGCCTACAATGAGTATGTTTCCCAGCGTCTTGCTTTTGAACAGGAGTAAGTAATGACCACACCGGTTTCCGTGACTGGTAGTCCACGTCCCCGCGTTGTTCTCATTGGGCCACCTGGGGCGGGTAAGTCTTCCATCGGGCGCCGTTTAGCTCATTCCCTCAACTGCGAACTCGTCGACTCCGACCAGATGATTGAACAGCGCGAGGGCGCGGCCTGTGGAGAGGTCTTTTCCTCGCTGGGTGAGCCGGCCTTCCGCGAGCTGGAGGCGGAAGTGGTAAAGCAAGCGCTGTGTTCGCGCGGCGTCGTCAGCCTGGGCGGCGGGGCCGTGCTCGATGAAGGCACCCGCGACCTCCTGGACCGCCACACCGTCATTTTCCTTGACGTTTCCCCGGAGGAGGGCGTTGCGCGCACGCTTGGCGATGCCAACCGCCCCGTCCTCGCCGCCGCCGACCCCCTGGCGCACTACGCTGAGCTGCTGGAGTTGCGCAGGCCGTACTACGAGCAGGTCGCCAACTTGAAGGTCCGCACCGATAAGCGCAGCCCACAGCAGGTAGTCGGCGCCATTTTGGGCTTTATCGACACGCTTTAAGAAAAGAGTAATCATGACCACGATTCCAGTTTCAGGCCCTAGCCCTTATGAGGTCACCATCGGCGCGGGTTTGACCGAAGCCATCGCAGACCGGCTCAGCGCAACCGGCGCGGGCCAGGTGGGGATCGTGTTCCAGCCTGCCGTCGCGGCCGTCGCTCGCCAGCTTGCCGCGGAGGCTGCCGCGCGCAACGTCGTGGTTACCCTGCTGCCCATTCCCGATGCCGAGGCCGCCAAGCGCCTCGACGTCGTAGGTGGGCTGTGGGACAGCCTTGGCGAGGCAAACTTCAGCCGCCGCGACGCCATCGTGGGACTCGGAGGGGGAGCGGCCACCGATCTCGCGGGGTTCCTTGCCGCGACGTGGATGCGCGGCATTAAGGTCATCCAAGTGCCCACCACGTTGCTGGCGATGGTCGACGCCGCCGTCGGCGGCAAAACAGGCATTAACACCGCAGCCGGCAAGAACTTGGTCGGGGCATTCCACGAACCCGAATCCGTCTTCGTGGACTCGGACCGCCTGCACACTCTGCCAGAGGATGAAATCGTCGCCGGGTCGGCGGAGATCGTCAAATCCGGTTTCATCCACGATCCAGTCATCATCTCGCGTTACCTCGCAGATCCCGCCGCCTGCCTCGACCCGCTGCGCGGTCTGCCCGAGCTTATCGAGCGCTCCATCGCGGTCAAGGCCCGCGTGGTGGGCGAGGACCTCAAAGAGGCCGGCCTGCGCGAGACCCTCAACTATGGACACACGTTCGGCCACGCCATCGAGCTGCGCGAGGACTACACCTGGCGTCATGGCCGCGCCGTGGCCGTGGGCATGATGTTCGTCGCCAACCTAGCCCACGCCCGCGGGCTTATCGACGCCACCCTTTTGGACACCCACACCCAGATCCTGCGCTCGCTCGGCCTGCCCACCACCTACGAAGCAGGCCACTTCGACGAGCTTTATCAGGCCATGACGAGGGATAAGAAAAACCGCGGGGGTGCTATTCGTTTCGTAGCCCTTACCGGCATCGGCGAGACCACCCGCATCGAAGATGCTACTGAGGCCGAATTGCGCGCGGCCTATGCAGCAATTTCCCACTAGTTCGGAGCAGACATGAAGATTTTGGTTCTCAACGGCCCCAACCTAAACCGCCTGGGCAAGCGGCAGCCGGAAGTGTATGGAACGACGAGTCTCGCGGACGTCGAAAAGCGCATGCGTGCGGCCGCAGGTGAGGCAGAGCTGGAGTTCTACCAGTCCAATTACGAGGGCGAGCTCATCGATAAGGTCCACGAGGCTGCCGACGCCGGCTGGCCCGTCATCATCAACCCTGGCGGCTTTACGCATACTTCAGTCGCGCTGCGCGACGCCCTAGCCGAGGTTGCCGACGGCGCCGGCTTCGTCGAGGTACATATCTCCAACGTGCACGCGCGCGAGCCGTTCCGCCAGCATTCCTATTTAAGCCCGATCGCGCGCGGGGTTATCGCCGGATTGGGTATCTACGGCTACGAGGCCGCACTCGGTTATTTTCTCAACGATTAGCCCCAAACCCGCGGGTGGTGGGCGTTATCATGGGTTGACCGTCAAGAAGAAAAGGATTAACGCATGAAACTCGCTGATACCCGCTTTAGTGACCGCCGCCGCAAGCTCGCCGTAGAGGTAGCCGGCATGCGCATCGACGCCGTCTTGGTAACCCACCTGGTGCATGTGCGCTATCTTTCCGGCTTCTCCGGCTCCAACGGTGGCCTGCTACTGCGCAAGGATCTCTCGGCGCTGATGGCAACCGATGGCCGTTATACCACTCAGATTGCAGAAGAAGTCCCAGACCTCGAAGCAGTCTTGGGCCGCCCGGTGGGCCCGGCGTTGCTCAGGCGCCTCGAGGGGCCACTGCGCGTGGCTTTTGAGGCCGATTATGTCTCCGTATCTGAGCTCAAGGCCTTAGAAGAGGCAGCGCCCGAGGGAGTGGAGCTGGTTCCGATGAGCGGAGTCATCGAAGACATCCGCCTGGTAAAGGACCCACAGGAGCTGGAGCGCCTTGAACACATCGCGGCGCTGGCCAACGAAGCGCTGGAGGGCTTGGTTGCTGCCGGCGAGGTAGCGGTGGGGCGCACTGAGCGCCAGATCGCGGCGGACCTGGAATACCGCATGCGCAAGCTGGGCTCTGAGCGCGTGAGCTTTGATACCATCGTCGCCTCCGGCCCGAATTCCGCAAAGCCACACCACGGCGCCGACGATCGCGTACTGGTCTCCGGCGACCTCGTAACCATCGACTTCGGCGCGCACCTGCGTGGCTTTAACTCCGATTGCACCCGTACCTTCGCGGTTGGGGAGCCGAACGAGCTCTCCCGCGAGATATACGATATCGTCCTGCGCGCCCAAGAGGCTGGCGTCAAGGCGGCGGTGCCAGGGGCCAAGCTTGTCGACGTCGACGCCGCCTGCCGCGACATCATCACCGAGGCCGGCTACGGCGAGTACTTCGTGCACTCTACCGGCCACGGCATCGGCCTCGACGTGCACGAGGGCCCGGCTGCTGCGCAAACGGGTAAGGGCGAGCTTGCCGAGGGCATGACCCTTACCATCGAGCCGGGCATCTACGTACCGGGCAAGTGCGGAGTGCGCATCGAGGATACGCTTATCATCACCTCCGGCGCGCCGAAGATCATCACTGCATTCCCGAAGGACTTGCAGGTTCTATAATTTGGCCCTGTTATGCTGGCAAACCTGCATAAGGTATGCTGGAACACTGTTTTCACCACTATTTTTACTGGGAGTTTGATCCATGGCTGATACCACCGATTTCAAGAACGGACTCGTTCTCAAGATTGACAACAAGCTGCAGCAGATCGTCGAGTTCCAGCACGTTAAGCCGGGCAAGGGCCCTGCATTCGTGCGTACCAAGCTCAAGGACGTCGTCTCCGGCAAGGTCACCGATAAGACCTTCAACGCTGGCGTCAAGGTGGAGACCGCAACGGTAGATCGTCGCGATATGACCTACCTGTACAACGATGGCCAGAACTTCGTTGTCATGGACGATAAGACCTTCGAGCAGTTCGAGCTGCCTTTCGACAAGTTCGGTGAGGCCGGCAAGTTCCTGCAGGAGAACATGCGGGTGCAGGTCTCCTTCCACGACGGCGAGGCTCTCTTCGGCGAGCTGCCGATCTCCGTTGACCTGAAGGTCGAGCACACCGAGCCAGGCCTGCAGGGCGACCGCTCCAACGGCGGCACCAAGCCAGCTACCCTCGAGACCGGCGCCGAGATCCAGGTACCGCTGTTTATCGAGATCGGCAACGTCCTCAAGATCGATACCCGCACCGGCGAGTACCTCTCCCGCGTCAACAACTAGGGCGCAACGTGTCTGAGCAAAAAGACATCAACTACAAGCGCCACACGGCGCGCTACCGCGCGCGCCGCCGCGCCGCGGACATTCTGTACGAGGCAGAAAACCGCGACGTCGATCCCGTAAGCATCATCGAGGACCGCGTCCAGCTGGCCCGCGAGGATGCCAACGGCGTCGCCCCGGTTGCCGAGTACACCCAGGTCATCGTCAAGGGCGCGGCCGAAGAACTCGACGCCATCGACGAGACCATCGAGCGTTACCTTTCTTCTGAGTGGGAGCTGCACCGTATCCCGGCCGTCGACCGCGCAATTATGCGCGTGGCCGTGTGGGAGATTCTTTTCAACGAGGATGTCCCGAACGCAACCGCACTCGTGGAGGGCGTGGAGCTAGCTTCCGAGTATTCCAATCATCAGGCACCGCCGTATATTCACGCCGTGCTTGACGACGTCATCCAAGCCCAGTCCGCAGACAACCCCATGTCAGAGGAAATTTAGGCACGCCAACAAGCGCTGTTCCCCTTAAGGAGCAGCGCTTTTGCGCGTTTTTATCACCGCCCGCGGTGCCAAGTGAGCACACCATCGATGCGGTCCAGCCTCCCGCGGCCTGGCGGGGCGTTCGGGTCGTCTTGATTGACCCCGTTGTGGTAGCCACAGCAGGTGGTCAGATTCGCCATGTTGGTCTCGCCGCCCAAGCGCCAGGGGTGTATGTGGTGGACTTGGGCTTCATCGGCGCCGATGTTGCATTCCGGCCACGGGCACGTCGGATTTTCCGCGGCCGCCATAAGTCGCTGCTTCGAGCTGGCATGCCTTTGTGCGCGGTATAGGTTCACCGGGCCTTCCACCGGGTGGATGAGCGTAAACAGCTCGCCGAGGCCGGCGTCGGCAAGCACGCGCTCCAAGTAATCTTTTCCAGTCATGGTGGCGCCGTTGGTCAGCCGCAGGGTGATCTCGTCGCCCGTGCCGTGCAGGACGTCGATAAACTCCGGCAGGCGCACGATGACGTTAGTGCGCGGCGTCGGGCGCTGTGCAGCCTTCACGCCGCCGTAGAGAAGGCCGGTCAGTTGCTCCACAGGCTTGGTCTTATCCAAGCGCGCCCACAAGTCCGCGATCATGTCGCTGGGGCCGGTGATGGCGAGCGTCCACGCTTTGCGACGTCGATACAACCGCGCCCCAGCACGCGGCCCCCGTGCCGGCCTGCGGGTCAGCCGGCGCGCCTGCTTTTCGATGTCGCTGGCGGGCGCCTGCAGCGCGCAGAGCTTCTCGCGCAGCCGCCACGCTTCGGCCTGGTTGGCCGCCTTGGCGGCGTAGCGTTCGATGATTTTTAACACCGGCAGACTGTGCGTGGACTCGCGGGCCGTGCGCTGTTTGGCGCTAAATTTGGTGGGGCCGAAGTAGGTATGCGCCAGGCGGGCGAGCATGCGGGCCTCGGTATCCGGGGCGCCGAGGGCTTCTAGTTGCGTGGCAGACATGCCTTGGGCCCCGGCGATGATGTCCATGCCGGGGCGCAGTGCGTCAAGGTATGCCTGAAGAGTCATGCCTTAAACGCTAGGAGCGTTAGTCAACCGATTGCTAGCCCCAATTTCTTTTTCGGGCTAAATCTGTGGATAACTCATCGTAAGCTCGCTATAGCAGCGAGGAGAGGAATTCCTTAGTTCGCGGGTGCTGCGGATCGTCGATGACCTGCTGCGGAGTGCCAGATTCGATGACTTGGCCGCCATCCATGAAGAAAATCTTGTCGGCGACTTCTCGGGCAAATCCCATCTCGTGGGTGACCACCAGCATGGTCATTCCACCCGCGGCGAGATCCTTCATCACGCGCAATACCTCGCCGACGAGTTCGGGATCGAGTGCAGAGGTCGGCTCGTCGAAAAGCATCAGCTTCGGCTCCATCGCCACCGCCCGCGCGATGGCCACTCGCTGTTGCTGGCCGCCCGAAAGCTGCACCGGATAGGCATCCGCCTTGTGCGCAAGGCCTACCTGCTCGAGCAGCTCCATCGCGCGTTTCTTTGCCTTTTCCACCGGCTGCTTTTTCACGTTCACCGGCGCCTCAATGATGTTTTCGAGCACCGTCCGGTGGGCGAAAAGGTTAAATTGCTGGAAGACCATGCCGATATCGGCGCGCTGGGCGGCGGCCTGCTTTTCCGTGATCTCGTAGAGCACTCCGTCGCGCTCGCGGTAACCAATCAGGTCCCCGTCGACGTATAGTCGGCCCGCCGTGACCTTTTCTAGGTGATTGCAGCAGCGCAAAAACGTAGACTTGCCCGAGCCCGAAGGCCCCAGCAGGCAGGCGACCTCGCCCGGCATGACGTCGAGAGTGACGCCTTTCAACACGTCCAAACTGCCGAAGGACTTGTGCACGCTTTGTGCGGAAATCATTGGCGTAGCCATTAGTTATTTACCTCCGGGATGACGGAAACGTTACGGGGGATGGTGCCCTCGGCGTCGGCAAGCGCTGCTAGCTGACGCCCGGTGAGCTCACGCGTGGCACCGCGTTCGAAGCGGCGCTCCAAGAAGTACTGGGCCACCATCAGTAAGGAGGTGATCACCAGGTACCACGTGGCCGCGACCATAAGCAGCGGGATGGGTTCGAAGAGAGCGGCGGAGATATCGGTGGCGCGGCCGAAAATCTCGTAGGTATAGGGCACCGCAACCACGAGCGAGGAGGTCTTGAGCAAGGAGATGAACTCGTTGCCCGTCGGCGGGATGATAATGCGCATTGCCTGCGGAAGCACAGTGCGGCGCATGGTCATCCACCAGCCCATGCCCAGAGCCTTGGAGGCTTCTTTCTGGCCTTCCGGCACTGCAGAAATGCCGGAGCGGACGATTTCTGCCATGTAGGCCGCCTCGTTCAGGCCAAGCCCCAGCACGGACAGCAGGAAGGCGTTGGTCAACACTCCCGAGAGTGAAATCTCGGTGAATCCGAGGTTGACGGATTGATAGAGCGCGGATAAAAGGCCCCAGAACACCAGCTGCACGTAGACCGGGGTGCCGCGGAAGATCCACAAAAATAGCCAGGCGACGCCGCGCAAAACCGGGTTGGGGGACATGCGCATCACCGCGAGCACCGCGCCACCGACGACGCCGATGAGCATCGCGAGGATGGTAATGGCCAGGGTATGCAGGGACGCAGCCCCGATGCGCTTGTCAAAGAGGTACTGGAAGTAGGTATCCCAGCCAAATGCCTCGTTGCGCGCGGAGGCGATGACAAACCAGAGGCCTAGAAGGACGAGGATGGTGGCAAAGACCCAGCGCCATGGGTGACGCAGGGGACGAGCCTGAATTTCTTGCGGCTGCGCGGCCGGGGTTGCCTTAATCATTGACTGGCCTTTCGTTAATCATTGCCTGGTCCACGAGGCCCTCAGAGATGCCCCAGCGGCTCAAAATCTTTTTGTATTCGCCTGTTTCGATGAGGTAGTCCAGTGCCGCAGCGGCAGCAGGACCGAGCTCGGAGTCTTTCGGCACCGCCAACCCATAAGGTGCGGCGTCAAACATGTCACCGACCATGCGCATCTTGCCCTCTGAGCGGTTGACTGCCCAGGAGGAGACAGGCGAGTCGGCGGACATTGCGTCCGCGCGGCCCATCAACACGGCAAGTGCCGCGTTGTCGCTGGTGTCATAGGCCAGGATGCGCAGGTCGCCGCCGCAGGCATCGCGTTTCGGATTAAGGTCGTCGGTTTCTGAGACCGTGGTGCGCTGGACCGCGACGGTAAGCCCACACGGGTTTTCCGGGTTTACGTCTTTGATGCCCTCGGTGCGCTCGGCCCATTGGATGCCGGCGTAGAGGTGGTCGACGAAGTCGAAGTTTTTGCGGCGTTCCTCGTTATCGGTAAATCCGGTGGCGCCGATGTCGATTTGCCCGGATTGCACCGCGGGCAGGATGAGCGAGAAATCCTGTTCGACGGGTTGGAACTCGAGCCCTAGGACGTCGGCAATAGCGTTGGTGATGTCCATCTCAACGCCGACGAGCGCGCCATCGGAGTCCTTGAACTCGAAGGGCGCAAACGGCGGGTTGGTGCCCGCCGTGAGCACGCCATCGTTGTCGTGGTACATCGCCGCGATCTCCGGAACCATCTCGATGTCAGGTGCTTGCCAGCCCTTAGGCATGGAGGATTCCTCGTTGGTGACGCATCCCGTCGCTAGGACGGTGCAACTTAGTACCACGGCTGTGGTGGCGATTTTTCTTTTCATTGGGGTGTTCTAACTTTGCTTTTCCGGCTCGTTGTAGGCCTTGGCCTTGCGTGCGTCGATGAAGATGAATACGGATACGATGATGCCGCCGAGCACCATCATCGCGATGATTGTCCCGCTCGACGCGTCCTGGTCCGCGCCCCACGGCCACAAAGCGCGCAGGGAGCCGAACATGAAGCCGGCCATGGCTGCCAGGGTCAGCGAGCGGTGATTATCCAATAGGTAGTTGAGCAGCTTTACAAACGCCGCGAGGCCGCACAGGGCACCCAAGGCGAATACGGCAATGGTGCCCAGCTCGCGGTCGGAAACGGCGCCGATGACCGGCTGGTAAAGGCCCATCGTCAGCAGAATCAGCGAGCCCGAGACACCGGGGAGCACGAGCGCGCAGACCGCTACCATGGCGGCCAAGAAGACCACGATGAG
Source organism: Corynebacterium sp. c25Ua_89 (assembly GCF_047459735.1). Lineage (NCBI taxonomy): Bacteria > Bacillati > Actinomycetota > Actinomycetes > Mycobacteriales > Corynebacteriaceae > Corynebacterium > Corynebacterium sp. c25Ua_89. Next base: position 41,573 of record NZ_JASBOD010000002.1, on the reverse strand, counting down.
TGAGGGATTGTCCACCGGCTCCGAGGTAAATCCCGTGACAAAGAAAATAAGTCCGGCCGCCACTGCGAAGGTGGCGATGGAGGAGGCCTTGAAGCGCTCAGCCCGAGTCATCATGGAGATCGGCACGAAGATGGATACCGCCACCATTCCTAAAAACAGGGCGCTTGATATCGATACTTGGCTCTCGACGAAGTTGTGCAACAGCGTCGACAGTCCAAATACGGCCGCGAACATGCCTACAGCGACGGAGGCGAGAAAGCCCCATTCCACCTTTTTGAACCGGCCTGAGATAAGAAAGTTTGCATTGTGCAGCGCGCGTTCGTAAATGCCCACGATAAGCGCGACAGTGCCACCGGAGATTCCGGGGACGAGCTCTGCCGAGCCTATGAGTGCGCCGCGAATGGCGTTGAGAATATATTGCATACTTTCGAAACTAACCTTGAATGATCGGGTTCTGGGGCGTGACGTGCCGCAACACGGCCGAGATTTTTAAGCAGCCGGAGAAATGCCGTGCCGCCCGAGGTATAAATCTATCACAATAAATACCACTCGCGGCATATTATTCACTCAACGTGGCAAAATTTTGGGCTAAGTAGCAAAATGTGTGTCCGCTACGGCGTGTCGTGGGTACGTATCTCTAGGTATAAAGCCTCCTAGGGGCTACGTGGCTTCCATCATTGTGAGCACAAGGTGTGCGCCTCGGACATCGCACATACCGGTTTGTGTGCGCCTCGTTTGAGGCGTCGTAGAGGGCCGGTATGAAGCCTTTAAGCGTTCTACCTGCAATGCGCCGCAGGTAGCTAATCTAAACCGTTGCATTCCGCTCTGATGAACCCCGCGACAATGAAGTTGTATTCACGGCTTCTAAGAGTCGGATGCTGTGGACTACCACAGACTCACATCGAAAGCGGTATTTCGCTATCTAACCTGGCTTATTTCGTATTCGATGAAACAAACCAAGCATTTATATATTCTGGCCAGCACCAATGCTTGGAATCAGACACACTTTCTGCTACTTAGCCCCAAAATTTTGGGTCCCGAACGCAAAAATCCCCTCGCCAGGCAAAGTTGCCAAGCGAGGGGATGAAGGTAGTGCCCCTGGTGAGACTCGAACTCACACTGAATGGGTTTTGAATCCATTGCCTCTGCCAATTGGGCTACAGGGGCGCGTCTTGTTGACTGGAAAGCAGTTTAGCGCAGCCGGGCGAGCAATTACTAATTAGGTGGGGGTAAAGGCTCTATGATGGGGCGAGTGACTTCTTCGACAACACATAATAAGACCACCAAACCGCGCCTTTTGCTTATCGACGGCCACTCCATGGCCTTCCGCGCTTTTTATGCGCTGCCGGCAGAAAACTTCGCCACCTCCGGCGGCCAGCACACGAATGCGGTGTATGGATTTTTGTCCATGCTCTCCAACATCATCGCCGAGGAGAAGCCGGAGTTCGTGGGCGTGGCTTTCGACGTCGGGCGCAAGACCTTCCGTACCGAGATGTTCCCGGAGTACAAGGCCCAGCGCGAGGCTGCGCCCGAGGAGTTTCGCGGCCAGGTAGAGCTCATCCGCGAGGTGCTCGGCACCCTGGGCATCACCACGCTATCCCGCGAGAACTTCGAGGCCGATGACATCGTGGCCACGCTGGCTACCCAGGCCGATAATTATGAAACCCTCATCGTTACCGGCGACCGCGACTACCTGCAGCTGGTCAACGAGGACACCACCGTGTTGTACCCCATGCGTGGCGTTTCCACTCTGCATCGCTTTACCCCGGCCGCGGTGGAGGAGAAGTACGGTCTGACTCCGCAGCAGTATCCGGATTTTGCGGCCCTGCGCGGTGATCCTTCCGATAACCTGCCGAGCGTTCCCAAGGTGGGCGAGAAGACGGCCACCAAGTGGATCCTCCAATACGGCACCCTCGAGGGTCTTATCGAGCACGCCGCGGAAATCAAGGGCGTGGCCGGTCAGAACTTCCGCGATCGCATCGAGCAGGTGCGCATGAACCGCAAACTCACGCAGATGATCACGGACATGGATTTAGAGGTTGGCCCCGACGACCTGGCTTTCCAGGGTGCAACCGTTAGCGAGGTGGCCGAGAAGTTCGACGAGCTCGAGTTCGGCACCAATCTCCGCGAGCGCGTGCTGGAGGCCATTCCGAACGACGGCGGTGGGGCGCCGGCCGTGGAGGAGGCACCGACGCAGGAGATTAAGGTCGTCGACAAGCCTTTGGCCCAGTGGTTGGAAGGCAAGGAGCACGTCGCGGTCTTCGTCACGGGGGACCCCCGTCCGGGTCAGGGCGATGCCAGCGCGCTCGCGCTTGTCGACGCCGACTTTGAAGGCATGCAGGTCGAACTCGGCGAATTGAGCGCGGAGGATGACGCCGCGCTTGCCGCCTGGCTTTCTTCTTCTGCGCCGAAGTATTTTCACGAGGCCAAGGCCGCTTTCCATATGCTGGCAGGCCGCGGCATCGAGCTGCGTGGCATCGCGCACGATACCGCGATCGCTGCCTACCTGCTGCGCCCAGGCCAGCGCACCTATGACCTGCCGGATGTCTATCAACGCCACCTGAAGAAGACTCTCGCCCAGGCCAGCGACCAGCTCTCGCTGCTGGATGATTCTTCCCTGGTGGACCAGGCGGGTGCCATCATGGAGCTGGCCGCGGCGCTTACCAAGCAGCTGCAGGATATCGATTCCTTCGAGCTTTATACCGACTTGGAGCTGCCGCTCGTGGGCATTCTCGCGCGCATGGAAGCCACCGGTATCGCCGTGGACGTGGAGATTCTAGAAACCCAGCGTGATGCCTTCATCGAGCAGGTTGCCGAGCAGGAGCGCGCTGCCCGCGAGCTGGCTGGCGACGAGACGCTGAACTTGAACTCGCCAAAGCAGCTGCAGACCGTGCTCTTCGAGACCTTCGAGATGCCGAAGACGAAGAAGACTAAGACGGGCTATTCCACCGCGGCCAAGGAGATTGAGCAGTTGGCGGTCAACCACCCGCACCCGTTCCTCGATCATCTGCTTGCCCACCGCGAGTACCAGAAGATGAAGACCACCCTGGAAGGACTCATTAAGACCGTGCAGCCGGACGGTCGCATCCACACCACCTTCAACCAGACGGTGGCTTCCACGGGTCGACTTTCCTCCACCGAGCCGAACCTGCAGAACATCCCAGTGCGCACGGAGGCAGGGCGCCAGATTCGCTCTGCGTTCATCGTGGGCGCGGAGTTCGAGACCTTGATGACGGCCGATTATTCCCAGATTGAGATGCGCGTGATGGCGCACCTGTCTGAGGATCCAGGGCTTATCGAGGCCTATCGCGAGGGCGAGGATCTGCACAACTACGTCGGCTCGAAGGTCTTCGACGTGCCGGTCGATGAGGTGACCTCGGAGCTACGCCGCCGTGTCAAGGCGATGTCTTATGGTCTAGTCTATGGCCTTTCCGCGTTTGGCTTGTCCCAGCAGCTGGGCATCCCGGCCCGCGAGGCCAAGGAGATCATGGAAAGCTATTTCGAGCGTTTCGGGGGCGTGAAACGCTACCTCGACAACGTCGTTGAGCAAGCCCGCAAGGATGGCTACACCGCGACCGTCTTCGGGCGCCGTCGCTACCTGCCGGAGCTGAACTCCGATAATCGCCTCGCGCGTGAGAATGCCGAACGTGCAGCGCTGAACGCTCCGATTCAGGGCACGGCTGCGGACATCATCAAGGTCGCCATGATTCGCGTGGATAGGGCGCTCGAGGGCATGCGCTCCCGCGTGCTGCTGCAGGTCCACGACGAACTTGTGGTGGAAGTCGCCCCAGGCGAGGCTGATGCGGTCCGCGAGATTCTAGAACGCGAGATGGATTCGGCCATCGAGCTCAACGTCCCGCTCGAGGTCTCCGCCGGTGCCGGTAAGGATTGGGATGCCGCAGCGCACTAAGGCCCGCGCACGCCTGGTAGCCCAGGGCATCGAGGACCACGGTATCCCGGCCTACGCGAAGGCGAAGTTAGAAAGGCAGCGGGCGGCGCTCGACTAGGCAATTAGCCAGCATGTCGAAGGGCGTTTGGCCCGTTGCCAAAACTGATATTCCTAGCACGCCGAGAACTATTGCCTCCACGTGTGGCACGCCGGTCAAAGAGATGAGCGTGAGAAGAATCCAGCTATTGCGCAGCGCGGCCGACCACCAGCCGGGCTTGTCAGTGATGACGCGCAACTGCAGCGACCATTTGCCCAGCGAGGTGCGTTTGCGTGCCTCACAGATAACGCGGTAGAGGTAGAACACGCTGGCAAGGGCCGCGATGTCGTAGATGGCGGCGGCGTGGCCTGTGATGGGGGCGTCGAAAAGCGCGTTGATGGTCCACCGCACCACCATGATGATGGCGGCGGCGAGGAAGGCATCAATCCACCACGCCACGACGCGGCGGAGGGTGATGCCCAAGCGCTCTTTAACCAAAAAATCCATGCGCTATAGATTACTCATAGTCGATTGCTGCTAAACGGCGGTGCAGATAAAAATGATGCTGCCGGGGAAGATTTCGCCGCGCTCGCGCGACCACTGGCCCCAGGTGATGTCGAGGTCTTGCGGCCACTCCGGCTCGAGGACGTCCTCGATGAGAAAACCGCCGCGGGTTTGTAGCGCACGCACCCAGTCGCCGAGTGTGCGGTGGAACTCCGCGTAGCTCAAGTTGCCATCAGCGTCGTGCTCTAAGTAGGCGCGGTCAAAATAGGAGAGCTCAGCGGTGAGGTTTAGCGGGTCATCGGGGAAAAACCAGCGCATCGGGTGAGTAGCGGAGATGACCAAGCGCCCGCCCGGGCGCAACACGCGGTGGACCTCGGTCAGTGCCGCGTCCAAGTCAGCAATAAAAGGGAAAGCGCCGAAAGCAGAAAAGGCGATGTCGAAGGACTCGTCGGCATAGGGCAGCGCTAGGGCATCTGCCTGTACTAGCGGCAGGCCGCTCGGCGCGTGGGAGAGCATGCCGCGTGAGATATCGAAGCCGGTGGCAAAGCCCGCCTTATCCTGCAACCACGCGGTACAAGGTGCTGAACCACAGCCAATCTCGAGCACGCGCGCGGCGGCGAGGAAGGCGGCGTCGCCAAGCAGGTGTGCGTCAGCCTCGTGCAGCATCTCCGGGCACCAATAAAAGGAGGAAAGATATTCCGGATGCGCGGCATGATAGGCCGCGGCATCGTTGTCCCAAAAGGATTGGTTCGCGCGGGAGGGAGTCTGCATGGATGAAGTCCTTGTGAAAAATTGAAGTATTTGCCGTTTTAGCTGCGCGGATGTAGTATTGCACGGGCGTGTCTATGCCGTGGGTTGTCTAAGGCTTCCGTAGGAGGGCTTTATACATCGTCACGGCGGGATCGGAATCCATCCTAAACTATCGCTATTTTGCCTGTTTAGAGACGCTTTTCGAGAGACGCGTAACTGTCCATTTACGATCTCCTACATCAATTCGGAGCATTTCTACATATGCCAACTTCTAACACCCCTCAGGTTGCGATCAACGACATCGGAACCGCTGAGGACTTCCTCGCTGCCGTTGACGCCACCATCAAGTACTTCAACGATGGTGACATCGTCGAGGGCACCGTGGTCAAGGTTGACCACGACGAGGTCCTGCTCGACATCGGATACAAGACCGAAGGCGTCATCCCATCCCGCGAGCTGTCCATCAAGCACGACGTCGACCCAGATGAGGTCGTCGAGGTCGGCGATCAGATCGACGCACTCGTTCTCACCAAGGAGGACAAGGAAGGCCGTCTGATCCTGTCCAAGAAGCGCGCACAGTACGAGCGCGCTTGGGGCGCAGTCGAGGAGCTGCACGCCAAGGAAGAGCCAGTTACCGGTACCGTTATCGAGGTTGTCAAGGGTGGCCTCATCCTGGACATCGGCCTGCGTGGCTTCCTGCCTGCTTCCCTCGTCGAGATGCGTCGCGTCCGCGACCTGGAGCCGTACATCGGCCAGGAGCTGGAAGCAAAGATCATCGAGCTGGACAAGCAGCGTAACAACGTTGTTCTGTCCCGCCGTGCATTCCTCGAGCAGACCCAGTCTGAGGTTCGCTCCGAGTTCCTGCACCAGCTGCAGAAGGGCCAGGTCCGCAAGGGCGTTGTTTCCTCCATCGTCAACTTCGGCGCATTCGTCGACCTCGGCGGTGTCGACGGCCTGGTTCACGTTTCCGAGCTGTCTTGGAAGCACATCGATCACCCATCTGAGGTCGTCACCGTCGGTGACGAGGTCACCGTTGAGGTTCTCGACGTTGATCTCGACCGCGAGCGCGTCTCCCTGTCCCTGAAGGCTACCCAGGAAGATCCATGGCGCGTATTCGCCCGCACCCACGCTGTGGGCCAGATCGTCCCGGGCAAGGTCACCAAGCTCGTTCCGTTCGGCGCATTCGTTCGCGTCGAAGAGGGCATCGAGGGCCTGGTTCACATCTCCGAGCTGGCTCAGCGCCACGTCGAGGTTCCGGACCAGGTTGTCACCGTTGGCCAGGAAGTCATGGTCAAGGTCATCGATATCGATCTCGAGCGTCGTCGTATCTCCCTGTCCGTTAAGCAGGCAGACGAGGACTACACCGAAGAGTTCGATCCGTCCAAGTACGGCATGGCTGACTCCTACGACGAGCAGGGCAACTACGTCTTCCCAGAGGGCTTCGACCCAGAGACCAACGAGTGGCTCGAGGGCTACGACGAGCAGCGTCAGGCTTGGGAGGCACGCTACGCGGAGTCCGAGCGTCGCTTCAACCTGCACACCGCTCAGATCGAGCGCAACCGTGCCGCAGCCGCTGAGGCTGCAGAGGCTAACGAGTCCTCCAACTACTCCTCCGAGTCCAACGATGCAGCTCCGGTATCCGAGGCTTCGGCTGAGGTTGGCGGCTCCCTGGCTTCCGACGAGCAGCTTGCTGCTCTGCGCGACAAGCTCGCTGGCAACTAATCCCAGCTAGCTCATAAAGGCCGCATCCTCCGTTTGCTTCCAAGCGCGGGGTGCGGCCTTTTCGCGTACCCTGGCCAATTATGAAACTGATTGGTTTGACCGGTGGCATAGGAAGCGGAAAGTCCACCGTGGCCGAGCTTCTGGCAGAACGCGGCTGGAACGTGGTCGACGCAGATCAGATTGCGCGCGACATCGTCGAGCCGGGCCAGCCCGCCCTAGCGGAGCTGGCAGAATCTTTCGGTTCCGACATCCTCCAAGCGGATGGCAGCTTGAATCGAGGCTTGTTGGCACAGCGCGCTTTTGGCGACGTCGCTTCTACCGCGCGCCTCAACGAAATCACCCACCCGCGCATTGCGGCTGAGACCGAATCCCGTTTCGCGCAGGCCCGCAAACGCGGTGAAGTTTTTACCGTCTATGACATGCCCTTATTGGTGGACAAAGGTCTGCACCACGGCATGGACTATACGGTCGTGGTCGACGTCGCTGTTGAGGAGCGCGTGCGCCGCCTCGTCGAGTTCCGAGGTTTGGACGAGGAAGACGCGCGGCGTCGGATAGCGGCACAGATCCCGGATGAGGAGCGCCTGGCCGCAGCGGATCTCGTCATCGACAACAACGGTGCGCGCGAGGCGTTGGTGCCGCAAGTAGAGCGACTAGTGGCGGCCCTCGACGCGAAAATTTAAATTTTGTTGCGATGAATGTTAACGCTGCGCTTTAGCTGCGTTCACTTTCCTTTCCTATTGTCTCAATCTATGGGAACGTGGGATGTAGGACCTTTCGACAATCACGCGGCGTGCGACCTGCTCACCGCTATTCGTGATGGCTCCTTCGATTTCGAACGTTTCAAGCGCATGTGCGCCGCCCCGCAACTCGACGTCGACGAGGCCGAGATGGTCATTGCCCTTGGCATGTTGGCCAAGACCTCACCTGAACATTTGCCCCAGGGTGTTAGCACAGAAAGCATCAACGCGCTCTACAAGCCGCAGTCGCGGGCGTGGTTACGCAAGCAGATAAACGCCACCCTCGACCCGGATTCCTCTTCCGTGTACGCACTGTGGGAACCCACCGGTGAGCTAGAGACGTGGATTATGGCTGTGCGCGCTGCCTTGCCCTAAAACGCTAGACTTGCGGGCATGGCATTTGCAGCGGAACATCCAATTTTGCCGGTCTCTGAGCATCGCCCAGTGGGCGAGGTGGAGCGTCGCTCCGCCGAATTCAAGGTGGAATCAGAGTTTGAGCCCTCCGGAGACCAGCCCTCCGCCATCGCGGAGCTAGACGCGCGCCTGCGTCGTGGCGAAAGCGACGTTGTGCTCATGGGCGCTACCGGTACCGGCAAGTCGGCAACGGCGGCCTGGCTGATTGAGCAGCAGCAGCGCCCCACGCTGGTTATGGCGCCGAACAAGACCCTGGCGGCACAGCTTGCGAACGAGCTGCGCCAGCTCCTGCCGCATAACGCCGTGGAGTACTTCGTCTCTTACTACGACTACTACCAGCCCGAGGCCTATATCGCGCAGACCGATACCTACATCGAGAAGGATTCCTCCATCAATGAGGACGTCGAGCGGCTGCGTCACTCTGCCACTTCGTCGCTGCTGTCCCGCCGCGACGTCGTCGTAGTTTCCTCCGTTTCGTGCATTTACGGTTTGGGTACCCCGCAGTCCTACCTGGACCGCTCGGTGGTCATTGAGGAAGGCGAGGAGATCGACCGCGATCGCTTCCTGCGCCTTTTGGTAGATATCCAATACGAGCGCAACGACGTCGGCTTTACCCGCGGTACCTTCCGTGTCAAGGGCGATACCGTGGATATTATTCCGGCATATGAGGAGCGTGCGGTGCGCATTGAGTTCTTCGGCGACGATGTCGATGAGCTTTACTACATCCACCCGCTGACCGGTGACGTCTTAGAACGCGTCGACGAGGTGCGCATCTTCCCGGCGACGCACTACGTGGCGGGGCCGGAGCGCATGGCCAAGGCCGTGGAAGACATCAAGGCGGAACTGGCTGAGCGCCTGGAGGATCTAGAAAACCGCGGCAAGCTGCTCGAAGCCCAGCGCCTGCGCATGCGCACCGAGTATGACCTCGAGATGATCGAGCAGGTGGGCTTTTGCTCAGGCATCGAGAATTACTCCCGCCATATCGACGGCCGCCCGGCAGGTTCTGCGCCGGCCACGCTGCTGGATTACTTCCCGCAGGACTTCCTGACCATCATCGACGAGTCCCACGTGACGGTTCCGCAGATCGGCGGCATGTTTGAAGGCGATATGTCGCGCAAGCGCAACCTCGTGGAGTTTGGCTTCCGCCTTCCTTCGGCCACGGATAACCGCCCGCTGACCTTTGACGAGTTCGAAGAGCGCGTGGGCCAGACCGTCTATATGTCTGCTACTCCGGGCAACTACGAGCTGACTGCCTCTCAGGGCGAGTATGTCGAGCAGGTCATTCGCCCAACCGGCCTGATCGACCCAAAGGTGACGGTCAAGCCCACCAAGGGGCAGATCGACGATCTCATCGACGAGATCCGCACCCGTACCGCAAAGCAGGAACGCGTGCTCGTTACCACCTTGACCAAGCGCATGGCCGAGGACCTCACCGACTATCTCTTGGAACACGGCGTCAAGGTTCGTTACTTGCATTCGGACATCGACACCCTACAGCGCGTGGAGCTGCTGCGTCAGTTGCGCCTTGGTGAATACGACGTCCTCGTGGGCATCAACCTCTTGCGCGAGGGCCTTGACCTTCCGGAGGTCTCTCTGGTGGCCATCCTGGACGCGGACAAGGAGGGTTTCCTGCGCTCGACCACCTCGCTCATCCAGACTATCGGCCGTGCGGCTCGAAATGTCTCGGGCGAGGTCATCATGTACGCGGACAAAATCACCGAGTCCATGCAAGAGGCCATTGATGAGACCGAGCGCCGCCGTGAAAAGCAGATTGCCTATAACAAGGAACACGGCATCGACCCGCAGCCGCTGCGCAAGAAGATTGCGGACATCTTGGACCAGGTCTACGAATCCGATGGGGAAGAGCAGGACTCCGCCGACCCAGCAGCGATGGTGGACAAACCCGACGTTTCGAGCATGGCTGCCGACGAAGTGCAAAAGCTTATCGACGACCTCACCGCCCAAATGGGGGCTGCGGCCCGCGAGTTGAAGTTCGAATTGGCGGGTCGTTTGCGTGACGAAATTGCCGATTTGAAGAAGGAATTGCGTGGCCTGAAAGAGGCGGGAATCTAGTGTGCTGCGGTGACGACAAACGGCACCAAAAGTGAGAAAAACAGCACTTTCCATTCGGGGTATAAAATGCCACGTTGCGCAACGGACAGGTCACAAAGTTGTTAAACTTACGTTTGCGCCTTTATAAGGATTAGCAATTTGCACATTCTGCATCATCATTTGGGGTATAAGGCCCCTGAAGAAAGGTCATCATGAGCGATTACAAGAAGATCGTGGTCGGCACTGACGGTTCCAAGTCCTCCCTCCTTGCAGTGGAGCGCGCCGCTAAGATCGCCGCCGCATTCGATGCAACTCTTATCATCGGTTGCGCTTATTACGAGAACCAGGAGCAGGCTTCCAAGACCCTGCGCCAGGATTCCGTGACCATTTTGGGTGACCAGAAGGCAGAGGCTAACCTCACCACCGGCAAGGAGCACGCTGAGAAGTTCGGTGCCACCAAGGTAGAGACCGCCGTCCGCCCGGGCACCCCGGTCCAGGCCCTGATGTCCATCGTTAATGACAATCAGGCCGAGCTGCTCGTCGTTGGTAACCGCGGCATCAACTCCCTGACCGGCCGCCTGCTGGGTTCCGTGCCGGCTGACGTTGCTCGTCAGTCTGACTGCGACGTTATGATTGTTCACACCGTGAGCTAATATCTTGCTTTAAGAAAGCCCAGTCAGATTCCCTCGCGGGGAATCTGACTGGGCTTTTCGCTTGCGCTACTCGACGTCGTCGGTCTCCGCTGCGTCCTTTGCAAACGCCTCAGCCTCAAGCTCCGCCGAAATCTTGTGCATCTGTGCGGCGAGCTCCGAGCCGGAACCGCCCTGGATGAGGGGGATGCTAAACGAGCCTTCCTCGTTGGCGTCGGCAAGCGGGCCCAGTGAACCGTGGGAAAGCAATTGCTCCTGCGGCGAAAGGTTGCGGATGGCCACCGCGGCCACGCGGTCTGGGTGCTCGTTCGCGGCATCACCGTAGGTGAGCGGATCGTGCTGGCCATCGTCACCGATGAGCAGCCATTTCATCCATGGGAAAGCGATAAAGAGGTTACGCAGCTGCACGCGCTTGTGCTCCTGGCCGTTGCGGAAAAGCCCGGTGGGGGTAGGGCCCCAGTCAGTCAGCAGGAGTGGACCACGCGGGAAGCCGTTGTGCTCCATGAAGCTGACCAAGGTGTCGTAGGTATTCCACGCGCCGGTGGACAGATAGATGAAAGGCATCTCTGGGTGCTGTTCCTGCAACTGCTGATAGAAGCGCGCCATGCCTTCAACCGGCTGGCGGGAGTTGGTGCGCTTGACCCAAGAGTTCCAGGCCGCAGTCATCGCACGCGGCAGCCACGTCACCATGACGGTGTCATCGATATCGCTGACGACGCCCAGCGGGGAGTCCTCAGACACGATGAGCACCTCGGAGGTAATGGGCTCGGCGCCGTCTGCCTCGATGACTACCTCGTGCCAGCCGGCACCTAGCCCATGCTCGTGGACCAAGATATCGAGATAGCCGTTGTAATTGGTCCGGCCGTGGACGGTCTTGCCATTGACCGTGACACGGACGTCGAGGTTGTTTACCTGAATCGTGAAAAACTGACGGTAACCGCGCTGCGCCCACGTCTCGGTGGCCTCGGCCGCTGGATCGTGCATGAGCACGCGGCCCAAGACGTGGACGAATTCCGTGTTGCCGTATCCGGCATAACCCGTAAGTTCCGGCGTCCAGCCTTTGCGGGTGGTGCGCTCTAGCGCCACCTTATTTGTGGAGCGTTCAATTTTGCGTGCGATGTCAGATAGAGCCATGCCCACCAGACTAGTGGAAAGTCTCTTGGAAACGGCCGGCCAAGGTCAGCGTCTGCGTCGCACGCGTGAGTGCAACGTAGAGATTTTGCAGGCCCTGAGGCGAGGCGGCCACGATGGCATCAGGGTCAACGACCACCACGTGGTCGAATTCGAGCCCCTTGATCTCCTCGACGTTCTCGCGCGTGATGACGGCGTTCAAGCGCCCGTCGGCATCGGTGAAAGTCCCCGGTGTGTGCGTTGCTGGCTGCGCGGTGAAGACGACTTCCGCGCCGTCGCGGACTGCCACAGCCGGAGCTGCCTCGGGGTTAATGAGCTCGAGGAGGGAATTGGCCAGCTCGGTAATCGGCTGCGGCGTGCGGTAGTTCACGGTCAGCTTGTGGTGGCGGAAGCGCTGGGCCACGAAGGGTTCAAGCGCTTCGGCCCAATCGTCTACGCCAGCGGGCGCTCCGGTTTGCGCGGTATCGCCCACGAGTGTCATCCAGCGCGACGGGCTGCGGCGAAAGAGCATGCGCCATTCCATCGGGCTTAATTCCTGGGCCTCGTCGACGATGATATGGCCGTAGGCCCACGTGTAGTCTTCCTGGGCACGTTGCGCGGTGGTGCGGTTATCGCGCACCTCTTGGCGGCGGGCAAGGGTCTCAGCGTCGATGACGTCGTGTGCAGACAGGATTTCGGCGTCGAACATGTCATCGTCGTTGTCCGTGGAATCGGAGGAGGACAAGATGTCGAGCGCGTCTTCGGCGTCGGCAACTTGCTCGCGCCAGGCCTGATCCGCGGCAGCCTTTTCCTCCTCTGGGTTCGGCATGCCGATGAGTACCGCGAGCTCGTCGAGGAGCGCGGCGTCGGATGGCGCCCAGGCGTCGCCCTGCGCGCGGTACAGGCCGTCGCGGGTTTCGGCGTCGTAGTCCGGTGCCGCGGCGTCGATAAGCGCATGCGAAGATAGCAAATCCGCCAGCACTGCGCGCGGGTCCAAGGTAGGCCAGAACTCGTCGATGAGCTCGCGCACTTGTGGCTCCTCCGCCAGGTCATCGTGGAGCTGGTCGATGTCCGCACGCGAAAGCAGGTTCTTGCCACCTAGTGGGTCGGCACCAATTTTTTCTGCCATCTGCTGAGCGAGTGACTCCGTGAGATGTTCGGCGAAGGCCGCCTGCGCGTCATTGTGCGGCTTGCGCGAACGCCGCGCGCGGGTGCGGGCCGCCTTAATCATCGCGGTGTCGACGGTCAGCTCCAAGTGCTCCGCGCGAATGCGGCGCGGGCCTGCTGGAAGCGTCTGGTAGTTTTTCACCGCGGCTGCGAGAATTTCCACCATCGCCTCCGAACCTTTGATTTCGCGCGCGGCCAAAGACTCATGGTGGGTGGGGCGAACGCCGGGGAAGAGTTCACCGATGGTGGAAAGAACCACGCCGGTTTCACCCAGTTCTGGAAGGACGCGCGAGATGTAGTCAAGGAAGGTGGAATTAGGCCCTACGATGAGCACGCCCGTGGCCGCCAGCTGCTCGCGATGGGTGTAGAGGAGATAAGCCACGCGGTGCAAAGCTACTGCGGTCTTGCCCGTGCCGGGACCACCTTCGACCACGAGTACGCCCCGGGTGTTATCGCGGATGATCTCGTCTTGCTCGCGCTGAATGGTCTCCACGATGGATTCCATGTGGCCGGTGCGAGCACGCTGCAGTGCGTGATAGAGCGCGGACTCGCTGGCGACGCCCGCGGTTTCTTCCGCCGCGCCAGCACCGGAGAGGACTTCATCGTTGATATCAGTTACGGTTCGGCCCTTGGTACGGATGTGGCGGCGGACCGTAACGCCCTCTGGCTGCGCTGTGGTGGCCAGGTAGAAAGGTCGTGCCATCGGCGCGCGCCAGTCCAGCAGGAGAGTGCGGTAATCCTCTTCGCGGGCATCCAAGCCCATCCTGCCGATGTAGCGGCGGTCTAGGCCTTCTGCGGTGGGATTATCGCCTGGGGCATCGATATCGATGCGGCCGAAGACGAGGCCTAGCTGCGCGAGATTGAGGCGGTCCAGCTTGGCCTGCAGGCCGTGGTACTCCGTTTCACGGCGGACGAGGGCATCCGCATCAGGCGTGTGCGGGTCCACTGCGGCCTGCACCTCGTTGAGGCGTTCGTTGGCTTGGGCGACCTCGTGGTCGAGCCTTGAGAAGAGGCTGTCAACGTAGGCCTGCTCAGCGGCAATCTCCTGTGCTACCTGCTCGTTCTGCGGGTGATTTGGGCTATTTTCTGGGGAGGCCACGACGGTTAATACACCTCAATACGCGAAGAGATTGATAAAACGACAACGGCCCAGCATACCTTGCTGGGCCGTTGGAGGTTAAAGGCTTAGTTCAGGCGGTCACCGAACTTGTTGATTGCCTTGTCGAGCTTCTTGGAAGCTTGCTTCTGCAGCTTCTCAGCGCGCTTGGAAGCCTTCTTGGCAGCACGCTTGTTGGCCTTGGTATCAACCTGTGCGCGAGCGAAGTCAGCGCGCTCCTGTGCCTTGGAAGCTGCCTTCACAGCGTTCTTGCGAGCCAGCTCAGCGTTTTCCTGGGCGGTGGATAGCCAGTCATCCTTGTTGTCATCGATGAAGCTCTTTGCCTGCTCGGCGCTGTCCTCGATGAAGGAGCGAGCGGAATCCACCAGGTCCTTGCCGGTTGCCTGCCAGTCATCCTTATTGTCATCGACGTATTCCTTAGCGCCCTCGAACCAATCGCTGGCCTTGGTGGAGAACTCGTCGGCACGGTCGGAGAGGTTATCAGCGAACTTCTGCTGCTCGGACTTGGTCGGCAGAGCCTTTTGGATCTTCTTGTTGGTGCGCTCGGCGGACTTGGATGCGCGCCATGCCAGGGACGGCTTACCCTCGGTGTCCTGGGTAGCGATGAACAGTGCGCCAAGCAGAGCGGTGTTGGTAATGAAACCGTTGCGGCGATTGTTCTTCTCCTCAGAATCCTCTGCCTCCCAGAAGGCGTTGCGGCCGAGGAGATTAGGCAGGGTAGAAAGCGCCAACACTGCTGCGGAGGTGCGCGGTGCCTTGCCCAGCGCCAAGGTGGAGCCGGCGCCGACCTTCAGGCCGCCGACTGCGCGGGCAGCCAGCTCTGGGTCGTTCGGGATGTAACCGGCGTACTGTGCCGGGACAACCTTGCGCAGACGCTGCAGAACGGACTCGGTCTCGGCTACGTGGTCGGAGGCGTTACGCAGGGTATCGACGCCGTCCCAGACAAAAACAGAAGCCAGCATAGGGCGAGCAAACTTACGAATCACTTGTTACTCCATTCGTTGAGATTCATTGAGTAAAGTAATGAACTTCTCACCAGTGTACGGAAAACGCCGACCGCTGTGGGTGGAAACCGTGCTTATCCACCCACCACCTGGTGTGCAAAGGTCGCATCTACCAGCGGCGCTGCCACCATTCAGCAAGTTTTGGACGCTCCTCACCCAAAGTGGTGGATTTGCCGTGGCCGGGTCGCACGATGGCGGAATCTGGGTAGACATCGAAGATGCGCTCGTTGACGTCTTTATAAAGGCGTACAAAGTCACCTTCCGAATCGGTGCGGCCCACACCGCCGGGGAAGAGGCTGTCGCCCACGAAGAGATTCGTGGTCCCATCGATATCGACGGCGATGGCGACGCCGCCTGGGGTATGGCCGCGCAAAATAATCGCCGGGAATTCGTGGCCTGCGAAAGTCAGTGTGTCTCCCTGCTTCAACTCGACGTCGACAGGCGCCGGCATCGCAGGGGAGTCGAGGAAGGAGGCGTAGTGGGTAGCGCCGGTAGCTTTGATTACTTCCTTAGTGGCGCGGACATGGTCCCAGTGGCGGTGGGTAGTAAGCACGGCGCTAATGCGGACGCCGTTTTCCTTGGCCAAGTTGAGGAGTGCGGGAGCGTCATCCGCGGCGTCGACAAGCAGTGCTTCTTCCCCGGCACAGATGAGGTAGCAGTTGTTGTCCATCTCGGACACGGAAATACTTTTGAGCTTTAGTGCGTTATTCATGTGTCCAACCCTACGGGTAGATTTCGAGATAGACATTTTTCACTGGTCTGGCTGCTTATCCCCAACAGAACCTAGGATGGGCGCGAAGCTAGGCTGACAAAGGAGGCAATAAGTGGCTGATCGTTTGGTCGTACGCGGTGCTCGCGAGCACAATCTCAAGGGCGTCGATATCGACCTGCCGCGCGACAAGATGGTGGTCTTTACCGGCCTTTCCGGTTCCGGTAAATCATCGTTGGCTTTTGACACTATCTTCGCGGAAGGCCAGCGGCGTTATGTTGAATCGCTGAGCTCCTACGCCCGCATGTTCCTAGGTCAGATGGACAAGCCTGACGTCGAATTCATTGACGGCCTTTCTCCCGCGGTCTCGATTGACCAAAAGTCCACCAACCACAACCCGCGTTCTACGGTGGGCACCATCACGGAGATCTACGACTATCTGCGCCTTTTATTCTCCCGCGCGGGCACGCCGCATTGCCCGAAGTGCGACGCCGTGATTGAGCGTCAGACCCCGCAGCAAATCGTGGACACAGTGCTTGAACTCGAGGAAAAGCTAAAGTTCCAGGTCCTGGCTCCCGTGGTGCGACACCGCAAGGGCGAGTTTGTGGATCTCTTTGCCGATCTTGCATCTCAGGGTTTCTCCCGCGTGCGGGTTGATGGCGAGGTTTATCAATTAACTGAGCCGCCGACGCTGAAGAAGCAGATCAAGCACGATATTGACGTGGTGGTGGACCGTTTGCAGGTCAAGGCTTCACAAAAGCAGCGTCTGACCGATTCTGTCGAAACTGCGCTCCGCCTGGCAGACGGTCTCGTTACCCTAGACTTCATCGATCGCCCCGAGCTCACGCATACCTACTCGGAGAAGGCCGCCTGCCCCAATGGTCACACCCTAACCATCGAGGAATACGAGCCGCGTGCGTTTTCATTCAATGCGCCTTTCGGCTCCTGTCCAGAATGTGACGGTCTAGGTACCCGCCTTGAGGTCGACGTAGATCTGCTGATTCCGGATCCTGACGCCCCAGCAGTCGACGCTATCCAGCCGTGGCATTCCAGCCCGAATTCGCGCTACTTCGTCAAGCTCGTCGAGGGTCTTGGTAAGACGTTGGGCTTTGATCCGCAGACTCCGGTTTCACAGCTGACAAAGCAGCAGCGCGATGCCCTGATTTACGGCACCGACGTGGAAGTAAATGTGCGCTATAAGAACCGCTACGGCAGGCAGCGCAACTGGACCGCTCCCTTTGAGGGTGCGATCGGCTTCTTGGAGCGCAAGCTCGAGCAGGCCGATTCCGAGTCGCAGAAGGACCGTTTGCTGCGGTACACCCGCCGGGTGGCTTGCAATACCTGTAATGGCACGCGCCTGCGCCCGGAGATCTTGGCTGTGCGGCTTGCCTCCACCGCGCACGGCGAGAAGTCCATCGCGGGGCTGTCCGCGCTGTCTATCGAAGAGGCCGCGGAGTTCCTTGACTCGCTGGTACTGGGGCACCGCGAGGAAATCATCGCTGGCGCAGTATTGAAGGAGATTCAGGCCCGCCTGCGATTCCTGCTCGACGTGGGTCTGAATTACCTCACCTTGGATCGTGGAGCTTCCACGCTTTCTGGTGGTGAGGCGCAGCGCATCCGCCTGGCAACCCAGATTGGTTCGGGTCTGGCTGGCGTGCTGTATGTGCTGGATGAGCCTTCCATTGGTCTGCACCAGCGTGACAATCAGCGCCTCATCGCTACTTTGAAGCGCCTCCGCGACATCGGCAATACGTTGATTGTGGTTGAGCACGATGAAGACACCATCCGCGAGGCCGACTGGCTTGTTGATGTTGGCCCGCGCGCCGGCGAATACGGCGGCGAGGTTGTCTATCAAGGTGAGCCCGCCGGCATCATGGATAAGGAAGAATCGCTTACGGGTCAGTATCTGTCTGGCAAGCGTGTGCTGGCGGTGCCGGATAAGCGTCGTGAGATTGACCCTGAACGCAAGCTCAAGGTAGTCGGCGCTCGGGAAAACAACTTGAAGGGCATCGACGTTGAGATTCCGCTCGGCGTGCTTTGCTGCATCACCGGTGTATCGGGTTCCGGCAAGTCCACGGTGGTCAACCAGATTCTGGCCAAGACTCTGTCCAACAAGCTCAACCGTGCGCGCCAGGTGCCAGGCCGCGCCAAGCGCGTCGAGGGCGTCGAGCACCTCGACAAGCTGGTGCAGGTGGACCAGAGCCCGATCGGCCGTACCCCGCGTTCCAACCCGGCTACCTACACCGGTGTATTCGACAAGATTCGCAACCTCTTTGCGGAGACCCAAGAGGCAAAGGTGCGCGGATACAAGCCAGGCCGTTTCTCCTTTAACGTAAAGGGTGGCCGCTGCGAGGCCTGCCAGGGTGACGGCACGTTGAAGATCGAGATGAACTTCCTGCCGGACGTTTATGTCCCGTGTGAGGTCTGTGAGGGTGCGCGCTATAACCGGGAAACCCTGGAGGTCCTCTACAAGGGCAAGAACATCGCTGAGGTCCTCAATATGCCTATCTCCGAGGCCGCCGAGTTCTTCGAGCCGATCACCTCGATTCACCGTTACCTCGCCACGCTTGTCGACGTCGGACTGGGTTATGTTCGCCTGGGTCAAGCGGCCACCACGCTGTCTGGCGGCGAGGCGCAGCGCGTAAAGCTTGCTGCTGAGCTGCAAAAACGCACCAAGGGGCGCACCGTCTACATTCTGGACGAGCCAACCACGGGCCTGCACTTCGAAGACATTCGCAAGCTCATGCTGGTTATCCAAGGGCTGGTGGACAAGGGTAATTCGGTTCTTATCATCGAGCACAACCTTGACGTGATTAAGGCCGCTGACTGGATCGTGGACATGGGCCCCGAAGGCGGAAATGGCGGCGGTCGCGTCGTAGCCGAGGGCACACCAGAAGATGTCGCAAAGGTGGAAGGCTCCTATACAGGCCAGTTCCTGAAGGAGCTCCTGTAGTCACCTCTGGCAGTGAGCGCGCAATTAGTTGCGCGTGGCGATTTGGCTCTGCGGGAAGTGGGGGTTATACTAATCAGCACTACCGCCCGTAGGGCCTTCTCCAGGAGGTCACGGGTCACAAGCGGAGTTTCTCCCACCTGAAGCCGCGAATCTATTCGGTTCGAAGGATAAAGGTAAAAGGGTTGAGGTTAATACCTCGGCATTTTTGTGAGAACTCCCGGCTGCCTTATGGCAGACCGGGTTTTTCGTTTGTGGTCTCGGTAGGCACATCACTAACCCACCCCCTTAATCGAGGAGAACCACAATCAGCGCTGAAGCTCGCATCAATGAGCGCATCCGAGTACCCGAGGTCCGTCTAGTTGGCCCCGGTGGTGAACAGGTGGGCATCGTCCGTACTGATGATGCTCGCAAGCTTGCATACGAAGCAGACCTTGATCTTGTTGAGGTCGCACCTAATGCAAAGCCGCCCGTAGCCAAGATCATGGACTACGGAAAGTTTAAGTACGAGCAGGCTCAGAAGGCTCGCGAAGCCCGCAAGAACCAACAGCAGACTGTGGTCAAGGAACAGAAGTTCCGTCCGAAGATCGATGATCACGATTATGAGACCAAGAAGGGCAACGTGGTGCGCTTCCTGGAGAAGGGTTCCAAGGTCAAGGTAACCATCATGTTCCGTGGCCGCGAGCAGTCGCGTCCGGAGCTTGGTTTCCGCCTGTTGGAGCGCCTCGCCGAGGATGTCGCTGAGTACGGCTCCGTCGAGTCCCGCCCCAAGCAGGATGGTCGCAACATGACCATGGTTCTGGGACCCGTCCGCAAGGGCAAGAAGTAGACCAAACTCCACTTAGGATTTAAGGACTTAATTCTCATGAAGCAGAAGACCCACAAGGGCACCGCCAAGCGCATCAAGGTGACCGGTTCCGGCAAGCTGCGCCGTGAGCAGGCTGGCCGCCGCCACCTGCTGGAGGGCAAGCCATCCAAGCAGACCCGTCGTCTCAAGGGCACCAAGGACGTTGCACCTTCCGACGTCAAGCGCGTAAAGCGCCTGCTCGGCCGCTCCTAATTAGCGCCGAATCAACCCACTTACTAGACCCACACAAGATAAGGAAGTAATACTGTGGCACGAGTAAAGCGCTCAGTTAACGCCAAGAAGAAGCGTCGCGCGATTCTGAAGTCCGCTAAGGGCTACCGCGGCCAGCGTTCCCGCCTCTACCGTAAGGCTAAGGAGCAGTGGCTGCACTCCATGACTTACGCTTACCGCGATCGTCGCGCTCGTAAGTCTGAGTTCCGTAAGCTGTGGATCCAGCGCATCAACGCCGCTGCCCGCATGAACGACATCACCTACAACCGCCTCATCCACGGCCTGCGCCTGGCTGAGATCGAGGTTGACCGCAAGATCCTCGCTGAGCTTGCAGTCAACGACTTCGAGGCGTTCTCCGCACTGTGCGAGGCAGCCAAGGCTGCTCTGCCGGAGGACATCAACGCTCCGAAAGCTGCCTAATTAAATAGGTACGCGCAAAGCGTATTGCTTTTAAAGCTCCCGCTACTACTTTCCGTCAATTTTGACGTGAAAGGGTAGGGGGAGCTTTTATGTATTTGGGGATTTTTCCCCAGCTATCTATACCCATCTAGGAAATCGCAGTTAGCTCGTGCTAATTTGTCTGTGACACACGGCGCGGACTTTTCCGGTGTGTATTCCTTTTTCATCTTTTGCCCATTTCTCAGGAGCCTTCTATGACCTATCCAAACAACGGAAACCCTCAAGGTTACGGCAACCAGCCGCAGAACCCGTTTGGCCAACAGCCGCAGCAGTTCAACAACAACGCTCCTGCGCCTGCTCCATACCAGGGCGGTCAGCCACAGTACGGCCAGGCCTACCCAGTTCAGCAGTACCCAGCAGGCGTCGAGCAGAAGTCCTGGGTTGCAGCGATGCTGCTGGCTTTCTTCTTCGGCTACTTGGGCGCGCACAACTTCTACTTGGGCAAGACCAACCGCGGTATCGCACAGCTGATTACGTTCGCGGTTTCCGCTGTGACCCTCGTCGTGTTCATCGGCTTTTTTATCGGTGGCGCCCTCGAGATCTGGGCGTTCGTCGAGTTCATCATGATCATCGCTGGTGCCGGCGGCTACGACCGCGATGGCCGCGGTATCCCGCTGCGTCGCTAAGCATTTGCTCACTTAAGCCCGCGCTCTAATACTTGCCCACTACGGCTTTTGCTGTGGTGGGTTTGGTGGTTTTCTGGGGCTTTTGGTGCTTTTGGGGTGTGGCTTAATCCTTTTGGTGTGTGGGGCGTATGCGCTGCTAGATTTGGGGCTATGGAATTGGACTTTGAATCTGCTTTTACTGAGAGAACCCCGCGCATCGTTAATGCGGTCAAGCTGCACCGCGCGGCTAATAGGCGCAAGGCCAAGCAGTTCATCATTGAGGGCGAAAATGCGGTGGACGCGGCAGTGTCCACCGGTGCCGCAACCGATGTCTTCGTCACCGAGAAGGCAGCCGAGCGTTTCGCAGACATCGTCACCGCTGCCGGCTACATGGATGTCTACGTCCATCCCATCACGGATAAAGCAGCGCGCCACATGTCTGATACCGCAAGCACCACCGGGCTATTTGCCCTCTGCAAGCCGGTGCTGTGGTCAGTGGGCAAGATTCTCAACGCCAAACCACGTCTGGTCTCGGTTCCGGTCTTGACCTCGGAGCCAGGCAACGCGGGTACCTTGATCAGGACTTCTGACGCCATGGGCGCCGATGGCGTCATCTTCGCCGGCGAGACTGTTGATCCCCTAGGCTGCAAGGTGGCGCGTTCCTCAGCAGGTTCGCTCTTCCACGTTCCCGTTGCGCGCGACCCTAACATCAAGGACGTCCTAGGCCAGTTGCGCAAGTCTGGTATGCAGATTCTTGCCACCGCAGCCGACGGCGAGGTCGACCTTGCGGAGGCAGATCTCAGCCAGCCCACCGCGTGGCTATTCGGCAACGAGGCACACGGGCTGGGGGAGCTGCTCGACGAGGCAGACATGCGCGTGCGCATCCCGATCTTGGGCCGCGCGGAGTCGCTGAATCTCGCCACCGCCGCTTCTATCTGTCTTTACGAATCTGCGAAGTCTCATAGCCGCTAGCTGGTGCCCCTGCTGGCTTCTTGTGACGGTCACTACGGTATGATTAGCGCCGTTAGTTTTCGCGCAAGAAGAAGGTTTCAAGGCACGTGTCCGACACATCTCAGATCGAATTGACCGAAGCCGCGCTGGGCGCGGCTGCCGATTCCGCCATAGCCGCATTTGACGCTGCTACAAGCCTCGATGAGCTGGCTGCCGCTCGCCGCGAGCACTTGGGCGAGCAGGGCTATATCCCACAGGCACGCACCATGCTTGGCAGCCTGCCAAAGGACCAGCGCAAAGACGCAGGCAAGAACGTCAACATGGCGCGCGGGCGCGTCGAAAAGCGCTTTGCCCAGGTCCAGCAGCAGCTGGAAGCAGAGGCCCGGAAGGCACAGCTGGCGGCAGAAACCGTTGACGTGACCATCCCGACCACCCGCAACCAGACCGGTGCGCTTCACCCAATCACCGCGCTTTCGGAGCGCATTGCCGACATCTTTGTTGGCATGGGCTGGGAGATCGCCGAGGGGCCTGAGGTTGAGGCTGAGTACTTTAACTTCGACGCACTGAACTTCAAGCCTGACCACCCGGCACGTACCCTGCAGGATACCTTCCACGTGGGTAAGGAAGACTCCCGTCAGGTTCTGCGTACGCACACCTCGCCGGTGCAGGTACGCACCATGTTGGACCGCGATGTTCCGCTCTACATTGCTTGCCCGGGCCGTGTCTTCCGTACCGACGAGCTCGATGCCACCCACACTCCAGTCTTTCACCAGGTCGAAGGCCTGGCAGTGGACAAGGGGCTTACTATGGCACACCTGCGCGGCACTCTGGATCACCTGGCGAAGGTGCTGTTTGGTCCAGAGACCAAGACGCGCATGCGCACCAACTACTTCCCATTCACCGAGCCTTCCGCTGAGGTTGACGTCTGGTTCCCGAACAAGAAGGGCGGCGCCGGTTGGATCGAGTGGGGCGGCTGCGGCATGGTCAACCCGAACGTCCTGCGCGCAGTAGGCGTTGACCCGGAGGAATACACCGGATTCGCTTTCGGCATGGGCCTAGAGCGCACCCTGCAGTTCCGCAACGGCCTGACCGATATGCGCGACATGGTCGAGGGCGACGTTCGTTTCACCCTGCCGTTCGGCGTCCAGGCATAACCGTTTACCCCGCAATTAGGAAGGAATCTAGACACAATGCTTATTTCCCAGAGCTGGGTAACCAGGTTGCTTGGCGCGAAAAATCCCGGCTGGTCAGCCACCCCGGAAGAACTTGACGCTGGTTTCGTTCGCGTCGGCTTTGAGACCGAGGGCTACGAGGGCCTGCCAGAAATCACCGGCCCGCTCGTTATCGGCCACGTTGACTCCTTCGAGGAGCTCGAGGGCTTCAAGAAGCCAATCCGTTATTGCCAGATCAATGTCGGCGACGCTAACGGCACCGGCGAGCTCCAAGGCATTATTTGTGGTGCGCGCAACTTCCGCTTGGGGGACTACGTCGTAGTCTCCCTGCCAGGTGCTGAGCTGCCAGGCGGCTTCAAGATCTCCGCACGTGAGACCTACGGCAAGATCTCTGCGGGCATGATGTGCTCCGCGGCCGAGTTGGGCATCGCTGAGAAGTCCGATGGAATCATCACCTTGGGCGAGGAGTTCGCGGACAAAGTCGGCCAGGATGCCCGTCCGTTCTTGGGGCTGGACGATACTGTCTTCGACGTCAACATCACTCCGGACCGTGGCTACGCGCTTTCCCTGCGCGGCCTCGGCAGCGAGGTTGCTTCGGCCTTCGGCCTCGATTACGCGTGCCCGGCGCAGGACCCTTCCGTTGCTGGCATCGATGTCAGCGCCGTGCCGGAGGCTAGTGGCTCACTCATCAATGTTGAGCTGCGCGAGGAGACCAAGACACAGCGCTTTGGCCTGCGGAAGGTCACTGGCATTGACCCGACCGCGCGCACTCCGTTCTGGATGGAGCGCGAGCTCATGCTGGCAGGCCAACGCCCTGTTAACCCAGCAACCGACGTAACCAACTACGTCATGCTGCTGCTCGGCCAGCCGATGCACGCTTTCGACGCCGATCAGATTTCTGGCGACCTTGTTGTACGTAACGCGCAGGCAGGGGAGAAGTTCGAGACCCTTGACCACGTTGAGCGCACCCTCGACGCCGAGGATGTAGTCATCTGCGACGACAACGGCATCCAGTCCCTGGCCGGCGTGATGGGCGGAACGAGCTCGGAGATTACCGAGGGCGAAAACGGCACCACCAACGTCTACTTCGAGGCCGCAAACTGGGATTCCATCACCGTGGCTCGCACCTCGCGCCGCCACAAACTGTCTTCTGAGGCATCCCGTCGCTTCGAGCGAGGCGTAGATCCGGCCATCGTTGAGGTCGCACTCGACGTCGCCTGTGCACTGCTCGTGCAGATCGCTGGCGGCACCATCGAGGCCGGCCGCACCCTGGTCGGCGAGGTCGCTCGTCCGCAGCAGATCACCATGCGCGCTACCAAGCCGAGCGAGTACGCCGGTGTTGACTACTCCCGCGAGACCATCGTGAGCCGTCTGCAAGAGGTGGGCTGCGAGGTTGAGGAGTCTGGTGACAACCTGCTGGTTACTCCGGCTACCTGGCGCACCGACATCACCATGGACGTTGACCTCATCGAAGAGGTTCTGCGTCTGGAGGGCTTGGAAGATATCCCGACCATCCTGCCGACCCCAGTTGGTGGCCGTGGTCTGACCCCGGCTCAGAAGCGTCGCCGCGCTATCGGTCACGGCCTGGCATATGCAGGCTACGCTGAGGTGCTGCCTTCGCCGTTCATCGCCAACAACACATTCGATGTCTGGGGCCTGGAAGGCGATGACGAGCGCCGCAAGACCGTTTCCGTGCAGAACCCGCTCGAGTCAGATAAGGCAATTCTGAGCACCACCTTGCTGCCGAACATGCTCGAAGCAGTTGCACGCAACGTTGCTCGTGGCCGTAATGACCTCGCGCTGTACGGCCTGCAGCAGGTTTCCTTCAAGCGTGCGGATGCTTCCGCAATGCCTTCCGTTGAGGAGCGTCCAAGCGACGCCGTCGTTCAGGAGCTGCGCGACTCCCTTCCGCATCAGCCGCTGCACGTGGCTACCGTTGCTACCGGCAACGTCGAGCACGAGGGCCCATGGGGCAAGGGCCGCGTCTACACCTACGCCGATGCCATTGAGTCTGCGCGCCTGGTCGCTCGCGCGGCCGGCGTAGAGATCGAGGTAGAGGCTGCCTCCGAGCTGCCGTGGCACCCGGGCCGTTGCGCAGCGATTAAGGCTGTTGTGGGCGGCGAGAGCATCGTCGTGGGCCATGCAGGCGAGCTACATCCAGAGGTCCTCGAGGCACTGAACCTGCCGGCGCGGACTTGCGCGATGGAGATGGATGTAAACGCGCTGCCTACTGAGGAGATGTTCCCAGCTCCGGTTCTGTCTGCATTCCCGGCACTTCACCAAGACATCGCGTTGGTAGTCGACGAAGACACTCCTGCTGAGTCGGTGCGTAAGGTCGTGGAGGAAGGCGCCGGCGAACTTCTCGAGGGCGTTGAGCTTTTCGACGTCTTCCGCGGCGAGCAGCTCGGTGAGGCCAAAAAGTCACTCGCCTTCCAGCTGATCTTCCGTGCCTCCGACCGCACGCTGACCGACGAGGAAGCAAACGAGCACCGCCTGGCTGCCGCACAGCTCGCCGAGCAGCGATTGGGCGCTCAGATGCGCGCTTAAGCTCGGTTCAGCTGCCGAACTCTAGCTCGTCGTAAAAGGGCCGCGCAGATCACCTTTTCTATGGGGTGGCTGCGCGGCCCTTTTTTAATGAATCCTTAACCTTGTGAGCTAAACTTACTCCCGCTATTGAACGTGACTTAAGGCCGGCAGTTTCTCTCTCGCTGCTGGGAAAGTAGGTGCTGGTGCTAGAGTATGCCGTCTTCTATTTCACTATCTGCATGCTGCTAGCCAGCGTCCTGGTCGCCGGCGTCTGCGTGGGATGCCTGGTGGCCACCCGCTCCCAGGTTTTTAAACTGTTGGCGGTATTCTTCGGTGTCTATGCCTTCGATATAGCGCTTGTCTTTCGAACGCAGTTCATCCACGGCGGAATGGCTAACCGTGAGGTTTCTGTTTACGCAATTACGGCGCCTTTCGAGTCGATATTGCTGGGTGGCGTGATGATGGCTGTGATGGCCATCGTGGTGCAGCGCTACTTAAATGGCTGGCGCTTTCTGCCGCATGCCTGCGTCGGGCTGTTCCTGATAGGCAGCGTCGCGGCCTTGTGGGCAGTAGAGGACCCGGCACTACGCCAGTTCTTTTTCTTCAACATGCGGCCTATCACGCTGGCATTTCTGCTTTGCTATGGCTTTGGCTGCTACTTGCGCGCGAATGATCCCGCGGAGCGCGCACGCCTTTATTCCTACCGCCATCTCTTCTTCCAGGTCGCTATCTGTGCCGTGCTGGTGGTGGCAGAGAACGTTTACTATCAGCTCATCTTTGACTGGGAGGCTGCCGGGCCCGATGTGCTCTCATTCTTGCCGGAGCGCAATTTTATGGAAAACGTTCTGATCGTTGCCATCGGCTGGGCGGTCATCTCTCATGCGCGAGTGGTTCTGCGCCACGTTGGTGCGGATGCGGCGGTTAAGCCAATCGCAGATGCGGCAACGGATGACTTTCATGAGCGCAGCCTTGAGCGCTTTTCGGAGGCCCATGGCCTTTCGAAGCGCGAGCATGAAGTGGCCGGCCTGGTGCTTGCCCGCAAGAGCAATCGCGAAATCGCGGACGAACTCGGCATCTCGCTTTCTACCGTAAAGGTCCACGTTCACAATATTTTAAAAAAGTCATCCTACGAGTCTCGTGACCTATTGGTTGAGGGGTACTGGTCAGGGGTAATGTAACCGGCTTTTGTTCGCGTTTGGGTAGCGGTTTAAACCGGGTGAATTTGTACGTTGTGCTACCGTCTCTAGGAAAAGAGATGGATGTCACAATCTAAACCTTGCGTGTAAACCTGCACTTCAAAGGCGGTTTAAATCGGGTTTAGTGGCGGCCAACGCCGGATTTAATGAAAAATTAACTCGATTAGCGCTTGCTCGGGTGGGGAAATCGAGTCACGATAAAGCCAGAACTTCAGATGAGAAGCACAAGGCTTCCGGGTTCGGCCGGCGCACCCCATGAGCGTGAATTGAAGGGGAGTAGCCGGAGTGAAAATAGGGTAAAAGGCCCTATTAAAGAAAGGAGTTGGCAACAATGCCAGTAAGCCTCAGCGGACGTAACTTCCTCAAGCTTTTGGACTACACCCCAGACGAGATTCGCTACCTTATCCGCCTCTCCAAGCAATTCAAAGAAATGAAGATGGCCGGTGTGCCGCACCGCTACCTCGAGGGCAAGAACATCGCCCTCCTCTTCGAGAAGACCTCGACCCGTACCCGCTGTGCATTCGAGGTTGCCGGCTCCGACCTCGGCATGGGCGTTACCTACTTGGCACCGGATAGCTCGCAGATGGGCAAGAAGGAGTCCATCGAGGACACCGCTCGCGTGCTAGGCCGCATGTATGACGGCATCGAGTACCGCGGCTTCGCTCAGGAAATTGTTGAGGACTTGGGCGCAAACGCAGGCGTTCCAGTTTGGAACGGCCTGACCACCGAGTTCCACCCAACCCAGATGATTGCAGACATGCTCACTGTAGAGGAGAACTTCCCACAGGGCCTGAAGGGTCTGAAGCTGGTCTTCATGGGCGATGCAGGCAACAACGTTGCAAACTCCCTCATGGTTGTCTGTGCAAAGCTCGGCATGCACTTCGTCGCTTGTGGCCCGAAGGCACAGATGCCAGAAGATGGCCTGGTCGAGGAGTGCACCAAGATTGCAGCCGAGACCGGCGGCTCCGTCACCCTGACCGAAGACGTCAAGGAAGCCTGCACCGACGCTCACGTCATCTACACCGACATCTGGCTGTCCATGGGTGAGCCAGCTGAGCTCTGGGAGGAGCGCGTCAAGCTGCTCGAGCCATACCGTGTCACCAAGGATGTCATGGCAATGGCTGCCGACGACGCCATCTTCATGCACTGCCTGCCTTCCTTCCACGACGTCAAGACCGTTATTGGCAAGGAAATCTCCGAGAAGCTCGGAGTTAGCGAGATGGAGGTCTCCGACGAGGTCTTCGAGTCCGCTTACTCCAAGGTCTTCGATGAGGCAGAGAATCGTCTGCACACCATCAAGGCGGTCATGTACGCCACCTTGTCCTAGAAAATCAAGGTCTTTTCATCAGGAGAAAGTGCAATGGATAAGCGACGTGTTGTCGTTGCCCTAGGTGGCAACGCCCTTGGAAACACCCCAACCGAGCAGCTGGAAGCAATCCGCCAGACCGCCGACTCAATCGTTGACCTCATCGAGGCCGGCCACGAGGTCGTGGTTACCCACGGCAACGGTCCACAGGTTGGCATGATCAAGGTTTCCTCCGACTTCTCACACCAGCAGGGAACCACGCCAGAGATTCCTTTCGCCGAGTGCGGTGCAATGTCCGAAGGCTACATCGGATACCACCTCCAGCAGGCCATTGAGAATGTGCTGCGCATGCGGAACCTAGAGCGCGACTGCTATTCCCTCATCACGCAGACGGTTGTCGACGAAAAGGACCCGGCTTTTGATAACCCAACCAAGCCCATCGGTGTGTACTACAGCGAGGAAGAGGCAAAGCGGTTGGCTAAGGAAACCGGCAACACCTACGTCGAGGATTCCGGCCGCGGCTGGCGTTGGGTCATTGCCTCGCCACTTCCTATCGAGGTTGTAGAGGCAAGGAGCATCGCCAACATCCTGGGCTCCGGTGGCATTGCCATCGCAGCCGGTGGCGGCGGCATCCCAGTCGTCCGCAAGGAAGGCCAGCTCAGCGGTGTCACCGCAGTCATCGATAAGGACCGCACCGCGGCTCTTATCGCTCAGCAGATTGAGGCAGACACCCTGTTGATTCTCACCGCAGTTGACTACGCCTACGCCGGCTTTAACACCCCAGAACAAAAGGCTCTGGAGAAGGTCACCGTTGACGAGGTAGAGAAGCTGATTGATGATGCAGCCTTTGCACCAGGCTCAATGCTGCCGAAGGTGGAAGCATGCTTGGAGTTCGCCCGTTCGGGCGCCGGCCGTCGAGCAATCATCACCTCGCTCGAACATGCCGGTGAAGCCATGACTGGTTCCGTCGGAACCGTTATAACCTCTTAGGAGAAGTTTATTGGCCGGGTAAGACAGTATGTGCTGGCTTCCCCGGCCTTTTATGACATGAAAGGAAGGCGCCATGACCGCGCCAATGAAAGAGAAGGATACAGACCGCAAGAAGAGGCGGAGGTTCCACTTCTCAGTTCCGTCTGCTTTTACGATTCTGTTTGCCCTGACGGTTATTTCCGCAATCGCCACCTGGCTGGTTCCGGCAGGCTCGTATTCGAAGCTGATGTATGACCCTGACTCGGGCAAGCTGAACGTGACCAATCCTGATGGTTCGGTCGACGTTCTGGACGCTACGCAAAAGACTCTCGATAGCTTGGGCGTGCAGATCAACATCGATCAGTTCACCTCTGGTGCACTGACGCAGGCAGTTTCCGTCCCGGGCACTTATGAGCATGTCACGCAGAACCCGGCTGGTCTGTGGGATATCCCGGTCAGCATGGTGCATGGCACCATTGAGGCTGTTGACATCATCGTGTTCATCCTCGTGCTGGGCGGCCTCATTGGCGTGGTCCGCGCAACGGGCGCTTTCGAGTCGGGCCTGGTCGCACTGACCAAGAAGACGAAGGGGCACGAGTTCCTGCTCGTCGTCGTGGTCTCCGTGCTGATGGTCATGGGCGGTTCCGCCTGTGGCCTGGAGGAGGAAGCTGTTGCTTTTTACCCAATCCTCGCCCCAATCTTTATCTCGCTAGGCTATGACGCCATCGTCGTGGTGGGCGCCATCTTCCTGGCAGGTTCCATGGGTACGGCGTTCTCTACGATTAACCCGTTCTCGGTTGTTATCGCGTCGAACGCGGCGGGTATCAACTTCACGGATGGCATCGTATGGCGTCTGGTCGGCTGTGTCGTCGGCGGCATCGTGGTAATTAGCTACATGGCTTGGTATGCGCGTCGCCTCAAGGCAGACCCGAACTTCTCCTACGTTCTGGAGGATAAGGAAGTCTTTGAGGGCCAGTGGTCCATGGACGCCACCGGTGACGTTAAGAAGTTCGACCTTCGTCAGAAGGTCATCCTCATCCTCTTCGCTATCGCGTTCCCGTTGATGGTCTGGGGTGTTATGTCCCAGGGCTGGTGGTTCCCAACGATGGCGGCCGCATTCCTCACGGTGGCCCTGGCCATCATGTTCATTGCGGCAACCGGTGAGAATCGCTTGGGCGAAGCTGAGCTTTGCGACGCCTTCACTGAGGGTGCTTCCAGCCTGGTCGGCGTTTCCCTGATTATCGGTCTGGCCCGCGGCATCAACCTGGTGCTCAATGATGGTCATATCTCCGATACACTGCTGAACTCTGCAACCAACCTGGTTGAGGGAATGCATGGTCCAGTCTTCATCATCATGCTGATGATCATCTTCTTCCTGCTGGGCTTCGTTGTTCCTTCCTCCTCCGGCCTAGCTGTGCTGTCCATGCCGATTATGGCGCCGCTGGCAGATACGGTGGGCATCGACCGTTGGATTGTGGTCTGTGCTTATCAGTGGGGACAGTATGCAATGCTGTTCATCTGCCCGACCGGCCTGGTCATGGCAACGCTGCAGATGCTGAAGATGAAGTACACGCACTGGCTGCGCTTCGTCTGGCCGATGATGGTCTTCCTTCTGGTCTTCGGCGGCATCATGCTGGTAACTCAGGTGCTGATTTACTCCTAAGCTGTGGCTCGAGGGTGGAGGCCCTCAGGCTCAGTGTTTAGTGCCTCCCGCTTGGCTTTCTTCTCCACTCAATTGTTAGAGGAGGGCCGCGGGAGGCACTTTGCGTTTTGGAGCGATATAAAAGACTCCTCGTATATATTGCAGCGCCTTGCATAACTTGTTATTGTTTCCCGCATGAGTATTTCAGTAGCCATCGCGGGCGTTTCCGGATATGCAGGCGGCGAGATTCTGCGCCTGCTCTTGTCCCATCCAGCATATTTGTCCGGTAAGCTGCGGATTGGCGCCCTCTGTGGGCACTCCACAGCCGGGCAACCGGTGGCGCAGGTCGTGCCAAATGCGCCGCAGGTGTGGGGGAATACTATTCAAGACATTGCGGCGGAAAACCTGCTTGGGCATTCGGTGGTCTTCCTGGCGCTGCCGCACGGACACTCGGCGAAGTTGGCGCGGGAGATTGAGGCGGCGTCGCAAAGCACCGGCGTCGCCGTGCCGGTGTTGATTGATTGCGCGGCCGATTTCCGCCTCCGGAGCGAAGAGGACTGGCGGGAGTTCTATGGTGGGGATTACGCGGGCGCATGGCCCTATGGCATCCCAGAGCTGCCTGGAAATCGCGCACAGCTGCAGGGGGCATCGCAGGTAGCGGTGCCGGGATGCTTTCCCACCGCCGTGACTTTGGGTGCTGTGCCGGCCTTGGCGCAGGAGCTCATCGAACCTGAGCTCAACGTGGTTGCGGTTACTGGCGTTTCCGGCGCAGGCAAGAAGGCCGCAGTGGGGTTGCTTGGTACTGAGACCATGGGCAGTTTGCGCGCCTATTCGCCGGGCGGCACGCACCGCCATACCCCGGAGATGGTGCAGAACCTGGCGCCTTTCGTGCACGGTGACGCTGAGCTCAACCTCAGCTTTACTCCGGTCTTGGCCCCGCTGGTGCGGGGGATTTTGGCCACTATCAGCGCTCCTCTTGCCGGAGGAGTGGATGCCTCCCAGGTGCACAAAGCCTTCGCGGACTTCTACAAGGACGAGCCTTTTTGCTTGGTTTTGCCAGAAGGAATCCAGCCAGAAACGCAGAACGTAGTGGGCTCCAACATGGTGCATATCCACGCTCATGTGGACGGTCGTGCCCGACGATTGCTCATCACTGTTGCGCTCGACAATCTGACCAAGGGCACCGCCGGTGCCGCCGTTCAATGTATGAATCTCGCGCTAGGGCTTGAAGAAGCCGCCGGCCTGCCACAAGCGGCCGTCGCGCCCTAGGCGGTTATTAATAGCCACCTTTTTAATTAGGAGAAGATCATGTCACTATCACCCACCACGCCAGGAGTGCCCGTGACCAAACCAACTGGCGTTACCGCGCCGAAAGGTTTTGTGGCGGGAGCAACCACTGCTGGGATTAAGCCATCTGGAAAATCAGATATGGCGCTCGTTGTAAATCAAGGCCCACATTTTAATGCAGCGGCGGTATTTACCCGCAACCGGGTCGTTGCCTCACCGGTAAAAC
Source organism: Corynebacterium sp. c25Ua_89 (assembly GCF_047459735.1). NCBI lineage: Bacteria > Bacillati > Actinomycetota > Actinomycetes > Mycobacteriales > Corynebacteriaceae > Corynebacterium > Corynebacterium sp. c25Ua_89. The sequence goes on along the minus strand of NZ_JASBOD010000002.1, from coordinate 9,344 downwards.
TTTCCAAGGCCGCCGTCGCAGACGGGCAGGTAAGGGCCGTGTTGTATAACTCGGGCAACGCCAACGCCTGTAACGGGAAGCAAGGCGACAAAGATGCCCAAGCCATGGTGGATGAACTTGCTGCTCTAACTGGAATTGTCGGGCAAGATATCGCTGTATGCTCCACAGGGCTGATTGGCGAGCCTTTGCCGATGAATAAAACATTGGGCGGCGTTCGCGGCGTCGTGGGGCAACTCAGCTCAGAAGGAGGTCACGCTGCCGCCGAGGCGATAATGACCACCGATACCGTGGCGAAGGAAGCTGTGGTGCACGGTGGTGGATGGACTTTGGGTGCGATGGGCAAGGGCGTGGGCATGATGGCGCCCTCGCTTGCAACGATGCTCGTGTGCCTGACAACCGACGCCGCGGCCACGCCTGCCGCGCTGCAGCAAGCGCTGCACAGTGCATGCGATGCGACCTTCAATACCTTAGATATTGATGGCTCGACCTCGACTAATGACACCGTCATCATCTTGGCAAATGGTGCATCGGGCATCGAGCCTTCGCAGGAAGAGCTCGACGATGCTGTTCTTAAAGCCTGCGCCGACATTGTGGACCAGCTGCAGGCCGACGCGGAAGGGGTGACCAAGCGCGTCAAAATCACCGTCGAGGGCACCACTGACGATGCACAGGCGCTTGCCGCTGCGCGGACGCTGGGCCGGGATAACCTTTTCAAGTGTGCGATGTTTGGCTCCGATCCCAATTGGGGCCGCGTCCTGGCGGCAGTAGGCATGGCGGACGCAGATATGGATCCGGAAAACATTTCTGTTGCCTTCAACAATCAGCCTGTCTGTATCAACTCCACGGGCGCGCCCGGCGCGCGCGAGGTGGACCTTTCAGGAATCGATATTGACGTCCACGTTCACTTAGGCCTTAACGGGCCAGGCCGAGCATTTGTACGGACTACGGATCTGTCTCATCAGTACGTCGAAATCAACTCGGCCTATAGCTCTTAGCTTCGGGGAATAGGCAAGGCGAGGAGACTATGCAGACTTTAACGAACGTGGAGCGGGCCACGGTCTTGGCGGAGGCACTGCCGTGGCTCCAGCATTATCGCGACAAAATAGTCGTGGTGAAATATGGCGGCAACGCCATGGTGGATGAGCGGCTCAAGGCGGCGTTCGCGGCAGACATGGTGTTTCTGCGCGCGGTGGGCGCGAAGCCGATTGTCGTCCACGGCGGCGGCCCGCAGATCAACCAGATGCTGGGCAGGCTCGGCATCGAGGGGGAATTCAAAGGTGGCTTTCGGGTAACCACCCCGGAGGTTATGGAGGTCGTACGGATGGTCTTGTTTGGACAGGTGGGCAGGGGATTGGTCAACCTTATCAACTCCCACGGGCCCTACGCGGTGGGCACCTCGGGCGAGGACGCAGGACTATTTCGCGCCCAAAAGCGCCTTGTCAACATCGATGGGCAGCTGACAAACATCGGTTTGGTCGGCGATATTACTGATGTCAACCCCGAAGCCTTGATGGACATCGTGGATGCAGGAAGGATTCCCGTTGTGTCAACCATTGCGCCCGGTAGGGATGGCGAGGTTTATAACGTTAATGCAGATACCGCGGCGGGTGCGCTCGCTAGCGCTGTGGACGCGGAAAGGCTCGTGGTCCTAACCAACGTGGAGGGCCTTTATACCGACTGGCCAGATTCCGATTCTTTGGTCTCCAAGATTGAGTGCAGCAAGCTTTCGCAGCTCTTGCCCACCTTAGGCAGCGGGATGATCCCCAAGATGGAGGCCTGTCTTAAAGCAGTGGAGGCAGGGGTAAATGCGGCACACGTTATCGATGGCCGCACCGAGCATGCGGTGGTCCTAGAGCTGCTGACCTCCGGCGGCATCGGAACGATGATTCTGCCTGATAACTATGACCGCGCTGATTATCCGGAAGGAACGGTCTTTAGAAAGGACGATAACGCATGACTTCGCTTATAATGCAGTGGAACGAGGCGATCACGAATACCTACGGCGCTCCGCCGCTCGGATTGGTCTCAGGTGCAGGATCTACCGTGGTTGATGAAGAGGGAAAGTCCTACATCGACATGCTGGCCGGCATTGCGGTCAATTCACTAGGCTACGGGCATCCTGCCGTAGTTCAGGCGGTAAGCCAGCAGGTGGCTAAGTTGGCGCACGTATCCAACCTTTTTGCTAGCGAGCCTGTGGTTGAGGTTGCGCAGAAGCTCAAGGCTCGGGTGGGCGATAGCGATGCCCGGATATTCTTCTGCAACTCCGGTACCGAGGCCAACGAGGCCGCATTCAAGGTAGCGCGCTTGACTGGAAAGAAGCGGGTGCTGGCGGCGCACCACGGGTTCCACGGGCGTACGATGGGCGCGCTCGTGATGACGGGGCAGCCGGGCAAACGAGCGCCTTTCGAGCCGCTGCCAGCTGGCGTGGAATTTTATCCCTATGGCGACATTGAATATCTGCGCACATTGGTGGAACAGGACCCAGCCAATACAGCAGCAATCATTCTGGAGCCTATCCAAGGCGAAACCGGAGTGATTCCCGCGCCGTCTGGATTTCTGGTTAAGGTGCGCCAGTTATGCGATGAATACGGGCTCCTCTTGATTGTTGATGAGGTTCAGACTGGCGTCGGGCGTACCGGTGACTTTTTCGCTTTCCAGTCCGCGGGAATTTTGCCCGATGTGATCACCATGGCCAAAGGCTTGGGGGCAGGCCTGCCCATCGGCGCGACCATCGTACGGGGCGCGGCGAAGGATTTGCTTACTCCGGGGAGCCACGGCACGACCTTTGGCGGCAATCCCGTTGCGTGTGCGGCGGCAAATGCGGTACTGGACACCATCGACGCCGCGTTCATTTCTGAGGTACGCAACAAGGGAGAGCGGCTCGCAGAACGCGTAGCTGCGTTGCCTGGCGTAGTAGAAGTGCGCGGTCGCGGCCTGATGCTGGGCGTGGTGCTGGAACGCCCTGTGGCCAAACAGGTGGTCAGCGCCGGCTTCAAGCACGGCGTAATTGTGAATGCGCCGAGTGATTCCGTCGTGCGGTTGACGCCGCCGCTGGTGATTGAAGAGGCAGAGCTGGACGTGGCGGTTAACCGCTTTGCGCTGGCGCTTTCCGACGCCACCGCCAGTTAAAGCGCCACGTGTCCGGCGTGAGGTTTATGCTCGGGTACATGAAGAACCTAAACACCACAAAGCTTGTTTGTATTGGCCTGGGTCACGTTGGATCCTCGGTCCTTGCTTATGCCATGGAGTCCGGCCTTTTCGCGGATATCGCCGCAATCGATGTCAACGATAAGGTGGCACACGGTGAGGCGCTGGACCATGATCAATCCACCGGCGTGCCTGGCGTTGACCATATCCACGTCCACGCCGGTACCTATGAGGACTGCGCCGATGCTGATCTCATCATCGTATCTGCCGGTGCGTCCATGCAGCCGGACCCGGACAATCCGGGTTCTGCTCCTGACCGTGCCGAGTTGGCAGTTTCTTCCGGCCACGTTATTCGCAACGTCATGGAAGGCATCACTGCCCATACGCGTGAAGCGGTCATCCTGTTTATCACCAATCCTCTGGACGCAATGGTTACCCTTGCACACCGCGAGTTCGACTACCCGCGCGAGCTACTCTTTGGTACCGGCACCATGCTCGATTCAGCGCGTCTGCGCTGGGCTGTAGGGCGCGAGCTCGGTATCGATCCCAAGTCTGTCACCGGTTACATGATGGGTGAACACGGCATGACTGCCTTCCCAGTGCTGTCGAAACTGAACGTCCAAGGCTTGGGCTGGGAAGAACTTGAAGAGCTCCATCACGGCTCGCTACCAGGTAAGGAAGAGCTCAAAGAAACCGTCGTCGGCGCGGCCTACGACGTCTTCAATGCAAAGGGCTGGACCGACGCTGGTGTGGCACGTTCCGCGGTAGCGATTGCGCGATCGATCATGCTGGATGAGAAGGCGGTTCATCCGGTCTGCTCCATGTTGGAGGGGGAATACGGCATCGACGATGTTGCGCTTTCCATGCCATCGGTTGTCGGCCGCGGTGGAGTCGAAAAGCGCTTGGCCCCCAAGCTCAATGAATGGGAGACCCAGAAGTTGGCTGAGTCCGCAAGCTATATCCGCGCAACTTTCGAGCGTGCGCAAGGTTAATGGCGCCCGCCGGGACAATTCCGGAATCCTTCACGCTGAAGGTTTATGCTTGAAAGCGAATTTAATGCACTAAGACTTAGTGCATTTGAGGATATCGGATTGCCGGCATGAGTTTTAAGGAGAATTCTTTAGCGATGACAACGACGCCGACCACGCGCAATGCGCGCCAAGCCAAGATCCTGGAAATTCTGGATCGCACCCGCGTCACCAGCCAGGTGCAGCTTTCTGAGCTGCTGCTTGATGAAGGAATCGACATTACCCAGGCAACCCTTTCGCGCGATCTTGACGAGCTTGGTGCGAAGAAAGTAAAGCGCGGTGGCGGGCGTTCCTTCTATATGGTCGGCGGCGAGCTGGAGCAATTCGAAGACCAGCTTAACGGACCCCGCGAGAAGCTGCGCCGCATGCTCGACGAACTTGTTGTCTCGCATGATCATTCAGGAAACATCGCCATGCTGCGCACTCCAGCCGGCGCTGCGCAGTATTTGGCTTCCTTTATTGACCGCGTTGGTTTGAGCGATGTAGCCGGCTGTATTGCTGGTGACGACACTATTTTCGTCCTCGCCCGCGAGTCGACCACCGGCGAGGAACTTGCGAAGAAGCTCACATCACGCGACGTTTAGGTTTTATACGTTCTATCGTATAATATTAACGGTAGCTCGAAGATAACCTAAGGAGAATGATTATGAGCGCACGTGTTGTACTGGCTTATTCCGGCGGGCTGGATACGTCCGTGGCGATCCCTTACCTGGCTAAGATGACCGGCGGTGACGTTGTTGCTGTTTCTCTTGACCTTGGCCAGGGTGGCGAGAATATGGAGTCGGTACGCCAACGCGCCCTCGATTGCGGCGCGGTCGAGTCCATCGTTATTGACGCGAAGGATGAATTCGCAGAAGAGTACTGCCTGCCTACCATCAAGGCTAACGGCATGTACATGAAGCAGTACCCGCTCGTTTCTGCGATTTCCCGCCCGCTTATCACCAAGCACCTCGTGAAAGCTGCGCAGGAGCACGGTGGAACACACGTTTCCCACGGTTGCACTGGTAAAGGTAACGATCAGGTCCGCTTCGAGGTTTCCTTCCGCGCACTCGATCCTTCGCTAGAGATCATCGCGCCAGCGCGTGACTACGCCTGGACTCGTGACAAGGCAATCGCCTTCGCAGAGGAGATCAACCTCCCGATTGAGCAGTCCGCATCCTCGCCATTTTCTATTGACCAAAACGTGTGGGGCCGGGCGGTAGAAACCGGCTTTTTGGAGGATCTGTGGAATCCGCCAACAAAGGATCTTTACGCCTACACCGAGGATCCGGCATTGGGTAACGCCCCCGATGAGGTCATCATTTCCTTTGAAAAGGGCAAGCCCGTTGCCATCGACGGCAAGCCGGTGACCGTTCTGGAAGCAATCGAAGAGCTCAATCGCCGCGCGGGTGCACAAGGCGTCGGCCGTCTCGACATGGTTGAGGACCGGCTTGTAGGCATCAAGTCCCGCGAGGTCTACGAGGCTCCGGGTGCCATGGTGCTTATCAAGGCTCACGAGGCGCTGGAGGATGTCACCGTCGAGCGTGAGCTCGCACGTTATAAGCGCCTGACCGACGCTCGCTGGAGCGAAGAGGTCTACGACGGCCTCTGGTACTCGCCGCTGAAGCGTTCCCTGGATGCCTTCATCGAGTCCTCCCAGGAGAACGTCACCGGCGATATCCGCATGGTTCTCCACGCCGGCACCGCAACTGTCAATGGTCGCCGCTCGGGTGAGTCTCTGTACTCCTTCGACCTGGCCACCTATGACACTGGCGACGCCTTCGATCAGTCCGCGGCCAAGGGCTTTGTCCAGCTGCATGGCCTGTCCACCCAGATCTCCAACCAGCGTGACCGCGATGGCGGTTTCCCAACCGGAAAGAAATAATGCATAAGACAAACGAGGGCGCACTGTGGGGCGGGCGCTTCACCGGCGGCCCGTCTGAGGCAATGTTCGCCCTGTCCGTATCCACTCACTTCGACTGGGTCCTGGCGCCATATGACGTCTTGGCTTCCAAGGCACATGCGAAGGTCCTACACAAGGCAGGCCTGCTTTCCGACGCCGACCTGCAGACCATGCTCGATGGTCTGACGCAGCTGGGGGAGAAGGTAGCCTCCGGCGAGTTCCGTCCGCTGCCCACCGATGAGGATGTACACGGCGCGATGGAGCGCGGGCTTATCGACATCGTCGGGCCTGAGGTCGGCGGCCGCCTGCGCGCGGGTCGTTCCCGCAATGACCAGGTAGCAACCCTGTTTCGCATGTGGGTCCGCGATGCCATTCGCGATATTGCTCTGCAGGTCACTGACTTGGTGGATGCTTTGTCTCAGCAGGCAGCGGCGCACCCGGAGGCAATCATGCCGGGTAAGACTCACTCGCAGGCAGCACAGCCGATCTTGTTGGCACACCAGCTGTTGGCGCACGCGCAACCTTTGCTTCGCGACGTCGATCGCTTGAAGGATCTGGACAAGCGCCTAGCCGTATCACCTTATGGCTCTGGCGCGCTGGCGGGTTCTTCGCTGCACCTTGATCCGGAGGCCATTGCACAGGAATTGGGCTTCGATTCAGCTGCGGAGAACTCTCTGGATGGAACCTCATCGCGTGACTTTGCCTCGGAGGCAGCTTTCGTCTTGGCGCAAATCGCGGTCGATATGTCTCGCTTGGCGGAAGAAATCATCTATTGGTGCACTCCGGAATACGGTTACGTCACCCTGGATGATGCTTGGTCGACCGGTTCTTCCATCATGCCGCAGAAGAAGAATCCCGATGTTGCGGAGCTAACCCGCGGCAAGACGGGCCGCCTCATTGGCAATCTTTCCGGATTGCTGGCCACGCTGAAGGCGCAGCCTTTGGCCTATAACCGTGACTTGCAGGAGGATAAAGAGCCGATCGTTGACTCGGTGGCGCAGCTCAATCTGCTGCTGCCAGCCATGACCGGCCTGGTTTCCACTTTGGAATTCCACGAAGACCGCATGCGTGAGCTTGCCCCACGTGGATTCACTCTGGCAACGGACCTCGCCGAGTGGATGGTTCGCCAAGGCGTTCCGTTCCGCGAGGCACATGAGGCTTCGGGCGCGTGCGTTCAGATTGCCGAGGCAAGGGGAGTGGACCTGGTGGACCTCAGCGATGAGGAGCTCGCCGGCGTCGATAAGCGCTTGCTCCCTGCAGTGCGTGACGTACTCACCATCGATGGTGCGGTGGCCTCGCGTTCTACCAAGGGTGGAACCGCAGGTATGCGGGTCGCTGAACAGCGTGAACGCGTTGACGAGATTGCCGCGGAATTTAAGAAATGGGCACAGGCTTCGGTGATCCCAGAAGCTTAAGCCAGTGGAGCCGGTCATCTTCAGGGAGTGAAGACGGCCGGCTTTTCGCTTGTGCATTTCGCATCGCTGGGTTGGAGCCGCCGGCCGAAGCGCCGAGTGTAGGATTAACGCCATGAGTCTTGATCCACAACTTCTAGAGATTTTGGTCTGCCCCCAAGATAAAGGGCCGCTGACCTATAACGAGGATGCACAGGTTCTGGTCAATGAGCGTCTCGGCATTGCCTATCCCATCGAGGACGACATCCCAGTGATGCTAGCTGATCACGCAAAAGCATGGCCTGCACAAGCAGAGCCCTAACAAACTTTTCTGCACCTCGAATCTAGGAAGAAATTAGGAAGACCTTTATGAACATTATTGACGAGCTGTCTTGGCGCGGCCTCATCAACCAGTCCACCGACCTCGACGCACTGCGCGAAGAGTGCGAAAAGCCGATTACCCTGTACTGCGGTTTCGACCCGACGGGGGATTCCCTTCACGCAGGGCACCTAGTGCCGATGATTATGCTGCGCCGCTTCCAGGAATTTGGCCACCGTCCGATCACCGTTGCTGGTGGTGCGACCGGCACTATTGGTGACCCACGCGACGTCGGCGAGCGTTCCATGCTCAGCATGGACGTCATTGAGCAGAACCTGCAGGCAATCCAGAAGCAGCTGCGTCGTTTTGTGGACTTCGAAGGCGAGAACGCCGCCATCATGGTTAACAACGCTGATTGGACCATGAACCTTTCCGTTATCGACTTCCTGCGTGATATCGGAAAGAACTTTTCGCTGAACACGATGCTTGACCGCGATACCGTCAAGCGCCGCTTGGAATCCGACGGAATTTCCTACACCGAGTTCTCCTACATGCTTTTGCAGTCCAACGACTACGTACACCTGCACCGTGAATACGACTGCGTGCTGCAGATCGGCGGCGGCGATCAGTGGGGCAACATTGTCTCTGGTGTCGATCTGAACCGTCGCATGGATAACGCTAAGGTCCATGCGCTCACCGTTCCGCTCGTTACCGACGCCCAAGGCCAGAAGTTCGGTAAGTCCACCGGCGGCGGCAAGTTGTGGCTGGATCCTGAAAAGACCTCTGCTTACTCCTGGTACCAGTACTTCCTTAACGCTGGCGACTCTGTCGTCATTGACTACCTGCGTTGGTTCACCTTCCTGACTCAGGAAGAAATCGCGGAGTACGAGAAGGCCGTGGCGGAAGAGCCATACAAGCGCGCTGCGCAGCGTCGCCTGGCTCAGGAGATGACCAACATGGTTCATGGTGAAGAGGCAACCAAGGCAGTCGAGCTTGCTGCCCAGGCACTCTTCGGTAAGGCGGAGCTTAAAGAACTGGATGAAAAGACCCTGGCGGGTGCGTTGTCTGAAACCACAGTCGCTGAGATTACGGAAGGCGAGCCGCGGACCATCGTTGACCTTCTGGTGGCTTGTGGTCTGGCTGACTCCAAGGGCGCTGCACGCCGCACCATTAAGGAAGGTGGCGCTTACGTCAACAACCAGCGCATTGAATCGGATGACTGGGAGCCTGCAGCAGAGGACCTACTGCATGGCACCTGGCTCGTCCTACGCCGCGGCAAGAAGAACTTTGCGGGCGCACGCCTGGCTTAAAGGCCTCTAGCGCGACAAGTCGTGAGAACCGTCCACCAAAGGTGGGCGGTTTTCGTGTTTGACCTGGCGATTTGTCAACCTTTAGGGGCATGCGTATATTTATCGAAGTCGCCGCGACAAGCGGTCGGCGGAGAGATTAATTCTTGGTTGACAAGATATCGACTTGTTAGCTAAAGTATGAACTCCAGTCGCTTAGAGAAACAGCAGGTTAAATGTTGTTGAACTAATGCGAATGATGTCTGAGAACTCAATAGTGTGCCAATGTAC